>DFZO01000054.1 GCA_002383495.1 Syntrophaceae bacterium UBA4054
TTCAATTAACCGGACACTAATGATACTAAATATATAGGACAAAGTCGAGAGCATGTAAAGAAAAAATCTTGATCTGTAGAAAATGATTGACTTTAAAATTTGAAAGGTCTAATCATAAACAGATAAGAGCAGTTTTCATGTCAAGTCGAACCTCACAGGCACCGCGAGGAGGTCTCAGGATGAGAGATCTGGTTTCGAAGAACAGAAGCTATCGGAGATTTCATGAGGATTATGCCATTGATGTGGAAACCCTGAAAGAACTCGTGGATCTCGCAAGACTCACCGCATCAGCCGCCAACAAACAACCCCTGAAATACATTCTTTCCTGCGATCGCCGGAAGAACGCCCTCATCTTTTCCCATCTGGCCTGGGCGGGCTATCTGAAGGACTGGCCCGGACCTTCAGAAGGGGAAAGACCTTCGGGTTACATCATCATGCTCGGCGACAAGTCCATCAGCGAGAATTTTAATTTCGATAACGGCATAGCCGCGCAGACGATCCTGCTGGGTGCCGTGTCCAAAGGCCTGGGAGGCTGCATGATTGCCTCTATCCAGCGGGACAAGCTCCGGGAAGCTCTGACTATCCCGGCCCGCTACGAGATTGTTCTCGTGATCGCTCTCGGAAAGCCAAAGGAAACCGTGATCATCGAAAAAATGGGACCGGAGGGTGATGTGAAGTACTGGCACGACAGCGAGGGGAAACACCACGTCCCGAAACGTTCTCTTGAGGAGGTTATCCTGTCCTGATGAAGGTCGGGTCAGGTTTTTTATGTCAGACTCTTTATCATTCAACATTTTATAATCATTGGAAAGGAGGTAGGCAATGACAACAACTGTAGTCATTATTGTCGGTTTTCTGATCTACGTAGGTCTCTACTTTACCTATGGGAAAAAGATCGAGCGGGATGTCGTGAGGGCATCGGATGAGATCGATACCCCGTCCAAGCGTCTTTACGACGGGATCGATTACGTTCCGGCCCACAGAGCGGTTCTTTTCGGTCACCACTTTTCCTCCATTGCCGGGGCCGGGCCTCTCGTGGGTCCCGCCATGGCCATGTGCTGGGGCTGGCTCCCGGGCCTGCTCTGGGTCTGGTTCGGGAATGTTCTGATCGGCTCCGTCCACGATTACCTGGCCCTGATGGCCTCCGTCCGTTATGACGGCAAGTCCGTCCAGTTCGTGGCCACCGATCTGATTTCCAAGCGAACGGGGACGGCCTTTTACTGGATCGTCTTTTTCCTGCTTATTCTGGTGGTCGCTGCCTTCGCGAACATCATCGCCACCATCTTCGTGAAGACCCCGGAGATCTCCGGCGCGTCCATTTACATGACCATCGCGGCCATCATCCTGGGGCTCCTGATGTACCGGGCAAAGATGAACCTGCCGATAGCCACGATCATCGGGATCGTTCTGATGATCATCGCCATCTGGATGGCCACGTTCCTTCCAGTCCCGGCGAGCTATGAGGTCTGGATGGTGGTTCTCTTCATCTACATCATCATCGCCGCGGCCATCCCCGTGAACGTGCTCCTGCAGCCCAGGGATTATCTCAACTCGTTCCTTCTGTATTTCGGCATTGTGATCGGGTTCATCGCCGCCATAGTCACCTTCCGGGGTTTCGAAGTTCCTGCCGTGACTACCTTCTCCCCGATTCTTCTCGGCGGAAAGCCGACACCTTTCTGGCCGGCCATTCCTCTCGTCATTGCCTGCGGGTCGCTCTCCGGTTTTCACTCCCTCGTGGCCTCCGGAACGTCGTCCAAGCAGCTTTCAAAGGAGTCGGACGGGTTGTTCGTCGGGTACGGTGCCATGTTCACGGAAGGGTTTCTCTCCACGCTGATCATCTGTGCCATTGGCGGGTTCGGCTATACGGTTATTAAGGACGCCCACGCCGCTCAGGCTGCCGCTGCCGCCGCCAAGGCCGCTGCGGATGCTGCTGCCGGTGCTGTCGCGGCCGCACCGCCCCTTGCCCTGACCCTCGACAACTGGGGGGATTTCTATACAAAGGTCACAGGTGCATTGAAACTGTCGGCGCCCAACATGATTATCGAGAGCTTTGCCAAAATGGTGGCAGCGAGCTTCCTGGCCTTTATTCCCACGAAGGTCGTGAAGATCATCGCCGGTCTCTGGATTTCGGCCTTCGCACTCACAACGTTGGATACGACCAACCGGATCGCTCGTTACTGTCTTGTGGAAATGCTCGCTCCGTTGAAGAACACCGCCGAGGCGGCCTATGGTATCCTCACCAACCGCTGGACGGCTTCCCTGATTCCAGCGGCCATAGGAATCTATCTGGCCTGGAGCAAGCAGTTCACCATTCTCTGGCCGTCCTTCAGCGCGGCCAACCAGCTCATCGCCGCCATCGCCCTGATGACCGGTGCCGCCTTCGTGGCGAAGAAGATGAAATCGAAATTTGCCGTCATGGCCGTGGCTCCCGCGTGGGTGCTCTGGGTGACCGTGACCTTCGCCATCATCTGGTTCATGTGGGTCGTTATGCCCGGCGCCATTGCCAAGGCCCCCGGCCAGGGTTGGACGGTTCAGATCATCATGGGCATCATGCTTCTTCTGAACATCCTTTTCATCGTGGACTTTGTCAAGATGAGAAAGAAAGGCGACGAAGCGTAACGTTTTCTTGAACCTTTTGAACCGGTGCACGCTGAAGTCCGGCGTGCACCGGTTTTTTTGACCAGGCCCCGAGACCATCCAATGGGAACATCTCTTTTCGATTACATCGGCCGCTTCTTCGCGCACATTGGAACCGCTCAGCGCGAGAAGGCTGTCGCCCTCACCTGTGTGGAGCTCAACGAACTGGAGAATATCTTTGCCCTTCTCCTCCTGGGTTCCTTCGTCGGGTTTCCCGCCCCGCCGACCTTTCTCTCCGTGGAGCTTCTTCCTTTCATGGAAAGGGAAATGGCGGTCCTCCATCAGAGGGCCGGGGATGCAAGCGACATGCTGGCAGAGATGGTGGGCACCCTGGGGATTGAATGATGAAGATCCTCTTCTATACCGGGAAAGGCGGGGTGGGAAAGTCCACCATGGCGGCAGCCGCAGCCTGGCAGCTTTCGCGGCGACACCGGGTACTCATCGTCTCGCTTGATCCCGCTCACAATCTCGGCGATATTTTTTGCGTGACCTTGAAAAACGGTGCGAAGCAGCTGGCGGAGAATCTCCATCTCCGAGAGGTTGATCTCAAAAAGCTTTCCCGCGATTATCTGGAACGGGAGGTCACGGTTCTCACCGACACGTATAAATATCTTCAGGTATTGAACCTGGACCGGTATTTCTCCATCCTGAAATACTCGCCGGGCATCGAGGAGTATGCCCTCCTCACCAGCATCGAGGAGACGATCCGGAAGGAGAAGGGTTTCGATTACATCATCTTTGACACGCCGCCAACGGGGCTCACACTGCGGTTTCTCGCTCTGCCCCAGGTGACGATTACCTGGATCGACCGGCTGATGCAGATTCGGAGGCAGATCCTGGAGAAGCGGTACACGATCCAGAAGATCCGGGGGCCTCTAAAAGAGGGGCAGAAAAGTCCTGAGATACGTCTGGAATTCAACGAAGACGAGGACGGGGTCATCCAGAGACTCAAGACCATGAAGAATAATTATGACACCCTGAATGGGATTCTCCAGGGCGAGGACTGCGGGGTCGTCCTCGTCTTCAATCCCGACGTTCTATCGCTCCGGGAATCGGATCGATTGATTGATGGCCTCAATGAGCTCGGCCTACCCCTGCGCCTTCTCATCAATAACAAGGTGAGCGAGGAGAACCGGGAGATGGCTTCCCGGGTGGAAAAGGAATTCAAGAAAATGGCCGGAGAAATTCCCCTGCAAAGAGTCGCTCTTTCGGAAGCCCTTTACTGCGGCACGGAACAAAAGCTCTACGACATCCCCGAAGACCTCCTTTCGAATCTCCAATGGAAAGAAAAAAAAGATGTTTGAACATGACTATATCGCAACACAGCCGGTCTTCTATCTCTTCATCGCCTTTTCCGCCCTTTTAACCTACGGCTTTTTCTGGGGGAAGCGCGTGAACCACCGTCTTTTCCTCTCCGCCTTCAACGATCTCGTGGACGTGATCAAACCTGTCGATCAGACCTTCACCAATATCGGGGGGCTCATCGGGTATCACGCCAGCTTCATCACGAAGAAGAAGGGCGCCATTACCAAAGTGGACGCGACCATCACTTTTCTCCCCCGGCAATCCTGGCTCTACTTTCCTGTCTCCAAGCTGATCCGGAGATGGGATCGTCTCTTCATTACCCTATACCTGCGGCAGGCTCCGCCGGAAGAGGGGCACCTCATTGAGGTCAAGTACGCCGCCTTCCGCGGACCGAAAATAACAAACGCCGACCGGTTGAACCGGGAAAAGGTTCAATGGGGCAAACAGGACTTCTACCTTTATTACCAGGGCATGAAGATGCGGGACGCCCTGGTCAGATTCATTGGAAAAAACGGCGATCCCGGGATCGTCCGCCACATCGCAATTGTTCCCGATCAGCAAAGATGCTTTGTCTTCATGATTCCCCGAAAGGGGGAGGTGGGCCGGTACTTCGCGCCTGTCTATGAGTGGGTTCCTTCCCTGATTCCAAAGGCCGGGGACGCGTAATTTTTTAAATCGTAAACCACACAAGAAGATTCCTGAAATCCGCTCATCAAAGGCCGCCGGGCGTTTTTTGCTTGACATGCGAAAGACGCTGTTGCACATTCAAAACAACAGCGGCTTGTCGTGGCGATGCCGAGGAAGGCATCTACTCATTAACCAACCCTACGAGAGAGAGGAGGAAAGACCATGGGAACGTCAAGGCAACTGGATATCTTTGGTTATGCCCTCAACGCGGAAAGGGATGGCATGAATTTCTACCTGAAGGCCTCGAGAAAATTCAAGGATGTGAAGGATCTTAAGAATCTCTTTGCCCAGCTCGCGAAAGAAGAGGCGAAGCACATGGAAACCTTCATCGGTTTGAGGGCCAAGATGGAGGGAAAGGATGTGGAGGAGTGCTTCCGAATTCAGGAGATCGATGATTATCTGGAATCGGTCATCAGGGATGGTCTTTTCCCCAGGGGAGAGAACGTGACCAAGAAACTGGAGAAGGTCGATTCCGTGGCTTCAGCATGTGCGATGGCGATACAGGCGGAGAAGAATTCGATCCTTCTGTACTCGGAACTCGCAAAGCTGGTCAAGGATAAGGAGCAAAAAAAGATACTGGAGAAGATTGCCGGCGAGGAAAAAACGCACCTGGTCATGGTGGGGACGCTGAGGTCAGACTTCGACCCCATGTACGCGGCGCTCAAGTTCGGACGGTTCTTCTAATCTCTGAAAAGGACGGTATCCGTTACACGAATTCAATAGATAAATCGGGGAACTCGATCTGAAATTCCTTCGTCAGATCCCGGACAATAGCAGAGGCGAGTGTTTTTGCGATAGCCGCGCAGGTTGTGCATTTCGGCATGTGAGAATAAAAGTCGGTGAAGACATAGAGCGTCTGCAGCTCTTCGTTGTATCGGACCCTTTTGATGACTCCGAGTTGCGCCACGGGAAGATCGCTCTCGGGGTCTTTCACCCGGTCCAGAACAGAATCGATTTTCCTGATCATCTCCGGTTTCATGATGTGAAAATACAGCCAATCTTCTCGATTGTCAAAGGGTAATACGGCAACCATCCTGTTCATGAGCCGAGCTGAAAGGTATTCGAAATGCGGGAAACAAGGGTTTCACGAATTATCAAATCGGAAGACCTGAATCATCATGGAACACTTTACGCCGGCCGGATGGCGGAATGGCTAGTGGAAGCGTGTCTCATCACCGCCATCAATCTGACCCGAAAACCGGAAGATGTGGTCTGCGTCCGGATCCACGGCTTCCATTTTATAAGACCGGCGACATCGGGAGATGTGATTGAAATCAGGGCCAAGATTTCCTATCTCGGGGAGAAAAGCATCACGGTAGATGCCAAAATCCATGTCAACGGCGAAGACGCCCCTTCGGTCACGGGGATGCTGACCTTTGTAACGGTGGACAGACAGGGGAAACCTTATGCCCACGGTCTGGCCCTGCCGCAGGACTATATCGAAGAGAACAGGGATATCTATGAGGCCGCTATCGAGGCACGAAAGCAAAGGTGATATCTGAAAAGGCGGGGAGGGCGAGCATGTCAAAGCCAAAAGTTCTTCTCACGGGACGCATTCCCGATGACGTGAGGGCCGTCCTCGAAAAAGCCTGTGCTGTGGAAGACAACAGGGAAGACCGGCCCATGGAGCGGGCCAGGGTCCTTGATCTCATCAAAGATAAAGACGGTCTCCTCTCCATGATCACGGACAGTGTCGACGGGGAACTCATGGACCGTGCTCCCCGTCTCCGGATGATCGCCAACATGGCTGTGGGATACAACAACATCGACGTGAAAGCGGCGACGGCCCGGGGTATCCCCGTTTCCAATACGCCCGGAGTTCTCACGGATGCCACGGCGGAACTTGCCTTTGCCCTCATTCTCGCGGCGGCCAGGCGGATCGCCGACATGGACAGGCTCACAAGACGGGGCGAGTTTCGCTACTGGGCTCCCATGCTGTTTCTGGGAACGGAGGTGACAGGAAAGACCCTGGGTATCATCGGCCTTGGAAGAATCGGAAAAGCCGTGGCCCGGAGGGCCCGGGGGTTTGACATGCGGGTCCTCTATCACAACCGCGAGAGGATGGGATCCGCCGAAGAGCGTGAACTTCAGGCGGAGTATGCGGATCTGAAAAAACTTCTCAGAGAATCGGATTTCGTTTCTCTTCATATCCCGCTCACCGGGGAAACGAAACATCTCATCGGTGAGAACGAGCTTGCGCTGATGAAGCCGACGGCCTTTCTCATCAACACCTCCCGCGGCCCTGTCGTGGATGAACAAGCTCTGGTGAATGTCCTGCGGGAACGGAAGATCGGCGGAGCCGGACTCGACGTTTACGAGAACGAACCGGCGCTGGCCCCCGGCTTGACGGAACTCGATAATGTTACTCTCCTTCCCCACATCGGAAGCGGTACCCTGGAGACCCGAACCCGGATGGCCTCCCTGGCCGTGGAAAATCTCCTGGCGGGTTTGCGGGGAGACGCTCCCCCGAGCATCCTCAACCCTGAGGTTCTGAAGAACAGGCGGTAAGCGTTCATCAAGTGTTGAATATCTTTTTGGGAAGCGGCCCCTTGTCAAATTGGATTGACATATCTCTTCCCCTGCATTAATAAGAATATATGAGTATTCGAACAGCCATTTGCAGGTTATTTCTCTCAGCTCTTCTGGCGATTTTTTTTGTTTCTTCGCTTTCGGACACCTTTGACCAGGAAAATCTTTTCCCGGTATTTACCACCCAGATATCCTGTTCTGCCGTTGATAATGATAGTTCCATTGAAAAGAAAAAGAAATCTCCTGCGATAGGGCAGATATCTTTTATCTATGAAGTCGATAAGGTTCAAGAAAAATTATTCATTTTCAAAGACTCTTTTCTTTCCTTGCCGTTCATCTTTTCATGTTTCCTCAGGGCACCCCCTCTTGCGTGATTTGATCTGCACGTTTTTTCCGATGTGATCCGTTTTTATCCATCAAGTTTCAGTGATCGTAAAATCAGTCTCTGCGAGCCATTCGGAGATGCCTTTCTGAAATAGAAAAAGGAGTGCATAGGACGTTATGACCGCCTCTGGCGGAAGAAAACGAATACGGAATAGAAGGAGCTGAATGTATGAACAAGGAAGAACTGATACTGGAAATTGCGAAAGTTACCTGTACGAAGACGGAGGCAGGAAAAGCATTGGATGCCGTCATGGAAGCCGTTAAGAAGGCATTGAAGAAGGGGGACAGGGTAACCCTTGCAGGCTTCGGGACATTCTCGGTCGCGAAAAGGTCGGCCAGAAATGGCCGGAATCCTCAGACCGGCGCATTGATCAAAATTGCAGCCAGAAAGGTTCCCAAGTTTACCGCTGGTAAAGGTTTGAAGGACTATGTGAAATAACGCATCGCTGCAATATCAGCAAGCTCTGATAACGTTGGTCAGGATACGGACAGAAGAGGGTGGATGCCGTTTTCCACCCTTTATCGTCTTGGAGAATCATTCATTTATTATCTCAGGGCTGAATACATCAGACGCTGCCAAATGGACTATCAATATTCTTCCTCAAGCTCTTGATGATTTTAACAGAATACATTGTTTCGAATAAGCGTCAATCCAAAGTTGAGGAAGCAGACAAGTGAGATCGGGTTCGAGACGTTGGTTCAATTTTGGATTGACGCTTGAAGAATTAAGCCGCGTGTCGTGAACTATGGCGTTTCAATAGGGGGCCAGTGATGATTTTGTACGGACTGACAGGCAGAATGGGATAACGGATGTCCGTTTTGAGTTGAACCTGATCAGCCATGTATACCAGGAGCGCTATCGATGGACCCATTTTTGATTCGGTGATGGGGAAACATTCGATTTTTGGCCATAAGATACCATGGCGAAAAAGAGGGGTTTTTTCGCAGGGAGCCGGCCATAGGGCGTCTGCAATGCTAACGGTGCTCATCTCATCCACTCCGGCGGGCTCTTGCATCTGACGGGGAGCAGTCGTTCTATTCTGCACATCTTGCCTTTCCGGCAGAGGGGACAGACCGAGACATCAATTCCGCAGATCCTGAGCAGCTGTTCCTGCCAGGTCTCCAGTCTCTTTTCTTTTGTTACCTTTTTCCCGCCTAAAATCTTATGGCATGCGGCAATGTTGCCTTTGCGGTTTCTATTGGCCAGCAGGCCGAAGTGACGTATCCGGACATAGCGTTCGGGTAAGACGTGAAGCAGGAATCTTCTGATAAATTCATCTGACGGGAGCAACATGGTTTTTTGACGGTTGTCGTCGGCATAATCCCGCCAGAGAAATGAAACCCTGCCGTCCTGGATATTGAGGATGCGGTTATTGCTGATGGCGATTCTATGGGTATATCTGCCAAGATACTGGAGAACCCCCTTGGGGCCACCGAACGGCGGTTTGCAGTAGACGACCCACTTCTTATGGTAGAGATGTCTTCTGAAAGATTCGAAGGTTCCCGGTTCTTTGAGATGGCTGATGGCACCGTCGAACACCAGAGCGCCCTTTTTGAAGCCATGCTTGAGGTGGTCGAGAAACTTCCCGCTGAACAATGCCGACATGACCGTTACGGGAAGGAAGAAACCCTTCCGGCAGGATATCCAACGGTTAGCGTCAGAGGATAGCCCCCCCGGTGACAATGCAGTGGAT
>DFZO01000004.1 GCA_002383495.1 Syntrophaceae bacterium UBA4054
TTCGCTCCTGCGAAAGTTGAGTTATAAGATACAAATTTAAAAAAACAATTTTGCACAGATTATCTGGCTTTTTATTTTGACAAAAAGTGTTCACTTTTGAAGTTTAACTGACAGGCTTTTTATTTTCCTTGTCATCAATCATCGTTTATATTATGCTTTAAGAATAAATGGTGCCGATTTTAGTCATTGGATGTAAGAAGGTTTTATGTCGATGGAGAATTGATATTGCAATATAATTTTGAATGGGATCCTAAAAAGGCCATCAATAACCTTCACAAGCATAAGTTCACCTTTGAAAAGGCGGCAGAGGTATTTTTGGATCCTCTGTCTATTTCGATTTTTGATGAGGATCACAGTATTGACGAAGAACGCTGGGTGACAATCGGCAGAGATAAGAAAGGTATCCTGCTGGTTGTTGTGCATACCTTTGACGTGCAAGGAAGGAACAATAGGAAGATTCGGATTATAACCGCACGGAAAGCAACATTGAACGAAGCCAAACAATACGAAAGTGAAATGTCATGAAGAAAGAATATAATTTTTCAAAGGGAGAGAGAGGCAAATTTTATAAGCAGGATATTCAGTTGAATCTGCCTGTTTATCTGGAGCCGGATGTGAAGAAGTATTTCCCCGATTCCAATACGGTCAACGAGGCACTCCGTTGTTTGTTGCCTTTGTTGGGCAAGAAAAAAGTCAAGCCTTCCACAAAACTTATCTAAAATCGTTTCATATTAAATCGACGTATTGTTTCGCCATAAGAACAAGGAGTGCAATTTCGTCGTTTTAATTCTTTGGATAACAATTGATCTCCGGAAAACCGGACACTGTCAATTGTTATAAATCACATCATTACAATTGGTTATCATTGTTTTTCTTGATTTGCATTTTCGTTGATAAGTAGGTGGCGTCAATAACCGACTCGATTCATTTTTTCATTGATCACCCTTGCACATTACGGAAATAAAGCTTCTATACGGGCGCACCGGCTTCAAATCTCGACTTCAATAAATTATCGATATTCTCTCACCAGGACCGAGGTTATAGAAAAGTAGATGAACTTGATAATCAAGTCACAAATATATGGGGTCTGGTCTTCAATTTTCAGTTGAAAACGCTAAAAAACAAAACCAATAACCTCCCCAAAAAGTACGAGAAGAAACCCAAGAAAGGGTCCGGAATAATAGTCCTTGACTTATGACGTGTTCGGGTGTTCACTTTAGATAACATCTTGATCAATTGGCAGCAGGGCTGCCGGTCAAAAGTATATTAATTTTGCATCGACTTATGATTGGTACCCCGTCTCTCATTTAAGAGGGATGGGGTTTTTTATTCTCTCAACGGTTGCACCCTTAACGAGCAAAGAAAGAACATTGCCATGACGGAAGACCTACTCGATTATTGGCTCAGACTCATAACACCGATTTTCCCGACAAATGCCTGGATTGTTTCAAACGTCTCCGGCGGCAATCATTCAATACAGATCGATTGGAAACTCGAAAACGACCCCCACCAGCCTAACAAACGTTCCAGGAAGATCCAGATAACCATCTCCGAGAAAGCCATTGACCATTATCTCGACATGAACAAGACCGACCGTGAGTTATCCGACACCAACCTGAAAAAAACGATCCTTGAACGGTACAGTCATTTTAATCCGGATCACGATGCCCAAACATCCAAGTCTGTGGCCACGGAAAGGTGGTCGATCTCAAGGGATATGCTTAATGAGGAAAATTACTGATACTTATTTCTCCGGTCCATAGCGTCCCAAGCGAGACCTGAGTTGACGGCGCCTGTTTATGCGCCGAACCGGGGTTCTCTTTTCTCCACAAAGGCCGTAATCCCCTCATCGGCGTCGGCCGTTCTTCCAACGCGGTGCATGCCCCTTCGTTCGAGCTCAAGCTGCTGCTCCAGCAATCCCATCATGGACCTGCGGAGATTCTCCTTCACGACCGCAAAAGCGGCTGCCGGACCGCGGGAGAGTTTCAAGGCCATATCCATCGTGACTTTTTCCAACTCCGCATCATCGACCACTCGATGAACCAGTCCCAGATCCAGGGCTTTCTTCGCATCAAAGGCCGGATCCAGAAAGGCCAGCTCCGTGGCCTTCCCGAAGCCGATCAGCAGAGGAACCGTCATGGACCACCCCCCATCGGGCGCCAGGCCTATGGACGTGTAAGCCTGCTTGAATTTCGCCGATGAAGCGCTGATTCTGAGATCGCAGGCGGCGGCCATGCTGAATCCGCCTCCGGCAGCCACGCCGTTGATGGCGGCAATGACCGGCTTGGGAATTTGTCTGATTCCCACAATCACATTATGCAGCAGCTCAACCAGCTGCCTGATCGCTTCCCCTTTATCTTTGGCGCTGCCGAACATGGCGACATCTCCGCCCGAACAAAAAGCCTTTCCAGCCCCCGTGATAACGACCGCGCGGATATCCGGATCATCCTTGCAGACCTCAAGAGCCTTTGCGAGGCTGACCGTCAATTCAAAATCCAGGGCATTGAACTCTTTGGGTCTGTTGAGCCTGATCACGGCCGTTTTTTCCCTCTTCTCAAAAAGTATCTTTGGGAATTGCATCCTCCATTCCTCCTTTAATTATTTAACGCTCCACTTATTATCACATCCGTCACATTCGCCAAAAAGAAATATCGGGGACAGGCCTTGAATCTTGATATGCCCTATTCACAACGTGAGTTGCAACTTGGGTCCTAACCGGATTGTCAGAGTGAAGTTAAGGCGATATTTCAGATGTGCGAGGAAGACAGGCCTGATTCCAGATTTATTTTTCAATCCGCGACGCAGACCCGGTCTCGGCCCTCCTTCTTGGCTTTTCTCACCGCCGCCCTGGCTGAATGGATGAGGTCATCCGCGGTCTCACCGTGGAGCGGTGAAACGGCCACGCCGATGGAGAGGGTGGCGCGGCGCATCTGCTGGTGCGCGTCATGGGTCGCATGATCCTTCAGCATCTCCCGAAGGTTCTCAGCCCGCCTCCGGGCGTCTTCCAGGGAAGAGCCGGGCAGGACGAGGATAAATTCATCGGCGCCCCAGCGGCCCGCCATGTCCTTTCCCTGAAAATGCTCGCCGAGAAAAATCCCCAGATCCTGGATGATCCGTTCTCCCGTCCCGAGGCCGTAGGTCTGATTGATGTGCCCGATGTGGTCAATATCCATGAACACAACCCCCACAGGCTTCGCCTCCCGCTCAGCCTTCTTGAGTTCACGGACAAGCGCCTCCTCCAGGAAACGGCGGTTGATCAGCCCCGTCAGCGGGTCTTTCGTCGACAGGCTGCTCAACTGTTCCCGGAACTGGAGGTTCCTCAGGGTCAGGCCGATCTGCCGGGCCGCCAGGAGGGCCAGTTGTTCGCCGGCCCCCAGGTTTCGCGACGCCATTCGTGGGTTCTCTCCTGATAAGAGAGGAAAACGAACATGGAGGAGACCGATAAATTCACCATAGACTCTCATGGGCACGCAGATGGAAGCCCGTTCGTCCTTTTCTTTATCGGCATGGGGACAGGGAAGTCCCTTCGCCGTGCCCGCTACAAGGTGAGGACGGTTCCTGCGAACGGCGAGACAATCGTCCGGTGAAAACACGGACTCCTTCGGCGCCTCACCCCATGTCGCTGCGGCATCCAGGAGGTTCTTGGCGTCGTCGTACCGGTAATAGGCACCGGCGGGAAAGAGCTGGGACATCTCCCGGCCGATCACGCCGTAGGCTTCTTCCAGCGTGAAAGACGCACAGAGGAGATCCCCCATTTTAATCAGTTTCTTGATCCTGAATTTTGTCACTGCCATGGAAGCACTCCCTGATTCTTCGCTTGAAGGCCTCGGGCGCCGTGATGCCCAGTTCCCTCAGGCGGGCATCAAAGACCTTCATGGTTTCCACCCGGCCGGCAAGATTCTGAAATATTTCCATGTAAGCAAAGCCGGTCCCTTCAATCTCGCCGCGGAATGCCCGGTCGGCATCCAGCTCATTTTCAACGACAGCCGCCGCACCGTCCCGCAGCGGCCGACCGGCAACCCGGTAGGCTGCAAACCTTTGCGTGGCATCGCATTCATAATTCTTTTTCTGCAGACTCCGGGTCACCCGGTCCAGATCGATCCAGTCGGCAATCCGGACACGCGGACAGGAAGCGAGAGCGGTCCGCATCATTTCCAGAATCTCCAGACACCCGGGACAACTGCCATCTTCTTTCTGCGGGCCCTGCCCTTCCGGCTTCAAGCCGCCGCACCGCAGGTAGAGAATCACGTCCGACATTGAAGAAGCAGGAGAGGAGGACGGCCCTTCGTCCCCCAGAAGGTCCACAGCCACGGCCGCGCCGTGCCGTTCCTCCAGCTGTGACGCAATCCGCTCAATTTTTTCAGAGACCGCCCGCATCTCCTCTTTCTCTCCTCCACCCGGGAAAAACCACCGCATTTTCTGTTTCATCTCATCCCGGAGAGTCCGCTTTCCCGGCCCCTCCGCTCGGTCATGGTTCTTCCCTCTCAGCAGGGCGCCGAACCGTTCCGGATCCAGGACGTATTTCACCCAGTGCCCTTTCCTCGACGTATACGCCGCCACATCATGGACCCTTCCGCGGACCAGTTTACTCAAGGTGATCCTGGCAATCTTCCGATCCCTGGTGTCGATGCTGTAGAAGAAACCGCCTTCGGCCACCTGCCCGCCGGGTTGAGGCACTTCACCGAAGTTCGAAGGGTTCAGGTAAATCGTCCCCTCAACATCTTCGAATCCCCATTGATCGTGAATATGCCCCGTAAGGCACAAGGGCACCTGATGCTCTTCGCAAAATCTTCTCAGTTCCGGCGAGCCGCTCTCCCCCATGGGGGAGACATGGTCGTGAACCCCGAGGGCGGGCTTGTGGGTCACGATGATGTCCGGGCGGGTCTCCGTGAAGAATCGGGTCATCTCACTCATGCCCCTGTCGGCCTTGTAGGGCACGGCATACCGCTGGGGGATTCCGGGAGTGGTCACATCCGCCCCCCCGTAACCTGCGATCCGCAGGTCCGCCACATGATACCAGTGACGGTGAAGGTCTCTCCCATGGAGAGAGGTATACTGCAGGTCCATGTCATAGTTGCCCGGCAGGCAGAAGAGCAGGGAATTGCCCTTGAGGAACAGGATGCTTTCCAGGATCTTGTACTTCTGCTGCAGGACTCGTCGCGCCCGGATTGTCGCGTCCCGATATTCAATCGCCTGTTCCAGAATGTCGCCGGACAGGTCCGTCCGTTTCAGGAGGGCGTCGACAAAATCGTCCACATCAGCCGTGTCGTCTCCCAACCGGTACTGGAGACCGGAGAGATAGGTCTGCAACCCCCGGTACCGGGCAGCCATCTCTTCCGTGAAAAAAGGCCGGTCGATGAGATCGCCGGCTATGATATAAACCTGGGCGTCCGTCACGGTCAGCAGATCCTTGACCTGTGCGAAGGCGCCGTGGATATCGGCAAGGTAGATCATCTTCATGGGGCATGGTTCCCGTGGAGGAGATGGATCATTATAACACAGACCGCCTGGTTTAAAAGGGGTCACCCGAAGAGGCCGGGGAGGGCCTTTCCCGCGGTGTTCCGAATCGCTTCGTCATAAAGGGATGACATCTCGTTCGGTTCGGGATTGATTTCGATGCACCGGGCGTTGTTCTCTTTTGCGAATCGCGGAAAACCCGCCGCCGGGTAGACCACGCCGGAGGTCCCGATGCTCACGAAGAGGTCGCACCGCCGGATCGCCGCGATGGCCTCGCTCATCACGCCCTGGTCCAGCATATCCCCGAACCAGATGATGTCGGGCCTCAGCCAACTCCCGCATTTTTCGCAGGCGTAGTTTTTGAACGTTTCGCCTATATCTTCCGTGAGGCCGTCGTACGGGCACCGCAGGCGCCAGAGGCTCCCGTGCAGCTCGATGACGTTCCAGCTTCCCGCCCGCTGGTGCATCCCGTCGATGTTCTGCGTCACCACCGTCACCCGCGGATGTCTCTTCTCCAACTCCGCGATGGCCGCGTGTCCCGCGTGTGGTTTGCAGGCGAGAACCGCCGCGCGCCTCAGCTCATGAAACTTCAGGACCTTCTCCGGGTCGGCATCAAAAGCCTCCTGACAGGCATACTCCTCCCAGCGGTACTGACTCCACACGCCGCCGCGGCCCCTGTAGGTGGGCACGCCGCTCTCCGCCGACATCCCCGCGCCGGTGAAAAAGACGATGTGCTCATAGTCCTTTGGATAAATCGCTTTCATGCGCCTTGACCTCTTTCTCCCTGTTTTCCGTCGGCACGGATACCCGGATTTTCGTCCCCCTACCGGGAGCGCCCTGGATCGTGAATGTCCCCTCCATCAGCTGAATCCGCTCCCGCATGCCCAGAATACCCAGGGACTTGTGAGGCTGCACCTCGTCGTCCCTCAATCCTCTGCCGTTGTCGTGGATTTTCATGACCAGTTTATTCCTTCCCTGTCTCAATCGCACGTCCACCTTCGTGGCTTCCGAGTGCCTGGCGATGTTGGTCAGGGCTTCCTGAAATACGCGAAAGATGGAGCTGGAGGCGTTTTTATCCAGATGGATATCTTTCGTGTTCGAACTCATGCTGCATCGGATCCCTGTTCGATGATCAAATTCCCTGGCCTGCCATTCCATGGCCGCCAGAAGGCCGAAGTCATCGAGAATCCCCGGCCGCAGCCTTGTCGAAATCTTTCGGATCAGTTTGACGCTCTCGTCCACGAGTTTCAGCATCGAATCCGCTTTCTGCACAAGGGCATCCTGATCCCGCGGCAGCCTCCTGGCCAGCCACGCCAGGTCCATTTTCAAACCCGTGAGGGACTGTCCGAACTCGTCATGGATCTCGCGGGACAAAATGGTCCTTTCTTCTTCCCGCAGGGATTCCAGCCTTGCGGCAAGGGAGCGCAGCTGTTCCCTGGATTCCCTTAATTCCTTCTCCCTCATCTCCCGTTCCGTGATATCCGTAAGAAACGTCACATTGACCGGCCCGTCCCCGAAGGGAATCCGGGCCACTTCCAGGTGAATCGGGAAGACGGTTCCATCCTTTCTCCGACCCCTGATCTCATAGCTGCTGGGCACTTTTTTACCCTGTTCGCGCGCCCGCATTCGCTGCTTGACGATTCGATAATCCTCAGGGGCAAGATGGTTGAACACGGACGCATTTTTTATCTGCGACAGATCGGAGTAGCCGAACATTCTCAAAAAAGCCCGATTGGCATAGAGAAGGACGTCCAGGCGCGAGATAAGCATGGCCGTGGGGGCGCTTTCTATCAGGGACCGGAATCTCTCCTCGCTCTGCTGCAGCTCCCGGGATGTCTCGACGCGCTCGGCAATTTCCCCTTGAAGGGCCAGATTGGCCAGGTGCAGTTCGGCCGTGCGTTCTTCCACGAGCTTTTCGAGATTTTCCTTGTATGCCCTCAGTTCCTTTTCCGCCCACTTTCGGTCGGTGATGTCCATGGACGTGCAGAGTGTCGCCCGTTTCCCCTCGTAGATAATGGGCGTCAGGGACTCGATAATCCACCGGATCCGCCCCTGCTTGGTCAGAAGTCTGTATTCATAGGGCGTCTCCCGTTCGCTGCGCAGCATCTCTATCGCGTATTTCCTGACTCTCTCTCTGTCTTCCGGATGAACGAAATCGAGTGACTTCCGGCCGATCATTTCTTCCGGCCGGTAGCCCATGAAGGTGCTGGAATAGCCGCTTACAAAAAGAAGAATGCCGTCCTGAATGACATAGACGCCGGCAAAGGGTCTTTCCGCTATGATCCTGTAGAGGGTTTCCTTTTCTCTCAGGGACTCCTCCATCCGCTTGCGGTCGTTGATATCCCGGGAGCAGAATACCCCCCCTGCTATGGCGCCTTTTTCGTCAAAGATGAAATCACCCGTCGATTCCAGCCAGACGTAATGACCGTCGGCATGCCTGTAGCGGTACTCGAATTTCCCCGAATTGTTTCTCGTCGCAACGGCGTCGGTAAAAACTCTCCGAAGCCCTTCCAGGTCATCGGGGTGCACGTATTCCTGAAAATGCCGACCCGTCATCTCTTCGGGATCGTATCCCAGACAGGTCCGGACAGAGGGACTGACGTAAAGGAATATTCCCTCCGTGTCCGTCAAACGGATCATGTCGGAGGTGTTCTCCGTGATCAGGCGCAGCTGCTCCTCGCGCTTCCGGAGTTCCCGGATCGTTTTTTCCCGCTCCCGCTCCGTCTTCTCGAGTTCCTTGACTCTCTTCCGAAGAAGGGCGAGAGCATCGTCTTTCTGTCTTTTCTTTTGTTCTCTTTTCATCACTTCCGCTGCGGCTGTCAGGGTTTCTGCGACAGACCATGGAACGGATCAAATGTTTCTCATTTCCCCCATTTTTTCAACACAAAACGGCGGGCCTCGGCCGCCGTCGATATGTCCCCATCGAGCTGCGCGTCTTCAACAGCCCGCATGATTTCATTGAAGAGCGGTCCCGGCTCGAATCCCATGTCCATGAGATCATGGCCGTTGAGAAGGCGGGGGGGGCGCAGCTTCTCCTCTGTAAGCCCGGCCAGCTGCTCCCTGCAGAAGTCATAACTTTCAAGGCCGCCGTGACTCGCCAGACAATCCAGGCGGTGGAGCTCCAGGTGAAGATCGAAATCGGGCATCCTCAGAAAGCGTTTCAACCGGTTCGGGCGCATTTCCCTGACGTTCATGAAAAGCATGTGACGGCTGATGAGGGAAACAACGGTTTCCGTGTCCGCCCGTGAGAAGCGGAGGCGCCCCATGACAGCCCCGGCGATCTCCTCTCCCTTCCTGGAGTGGCCGTAGAAATGGATGCCCGCGGAATCCTCCGAACGCGTTTGAGGCTTCCCGACATCGTGAAGAAGAGCTCCCCAGGCGAGGCGAGGATCGGCTTCCTTTCCCCTGCCGGCCGGCATGAGATCCAGCATGCGCAGCGTGTGCTCCCAGACGTCTCCCTCCGGATGAAACCTCTCCGGTTGATCAACCCCGCGCATGGCGTTTATTTCGGGCAGGATTTCGGCGAGAAGGCCCGTGCCGGCAAGAAGTTCCATCCCCCGTCTTGCCCCGCCGCGGGTCATCATCCGGGTGAGTTCATCTCGGATGCGCTCGGCGCTGATGCGCCGGATGGCTTTCGCGTTTTCCCTGATCGCGGCAAGCGTCCGGGGCTCGATCTCAAAACCGAGATTCGCCGCGAAGCGGATCGCGCGGAGCATCCGGAGATGGTCTTCACCGAAGCGCTCTGCGGGATCTCCGATCGCGCGTATGATCCGCCGCTCGAGATCCTCCCGACCGCCCACAAAGTCCATCACGCGGAACGTGTCGGGGTCCATGAGGAGTCCGTTCACGGTGAAATCGCGGCGCCGGATATCCTCTTCGGCGAGTGCCGTAAAATCGACACGAACGGGTCTGCGGCCGTCTTCATAGCCCCTGTCGACACGAAACGTGGCCACCTCGTGAGGCCGGCCGGCCGCCAGCACGATGACCACTCCGAAACGCTCACCCACGGGAACCGTGCGCCGGAAAAGGGCGCGCACCTCGTCTGGGGCCGCGGACGTGACGATATCAAACTCCTCCGGATCAAGTCCCCGAAGAATATCGCGTACGCTGCCCCCCACAAACCAGGCCTCGTGACCTGCTTTTTTCAGGGTTCCGACGACCCCGGCGGCGGCTTCAAAAAAAGCGCTCTGCCGGCATGTCGTCCTTTCGGTGATCATCCGTCCCTCTCCCGGTTTCAGGACCTCGTTCTGACAGGTCATTAGAAGGTTGTTGAAAAACACGACTTTCATCAGGCTGTTCAAAAACGTTCATGGTTCGACATGCTCACCATGACAAGCTGGAAGCCTGTCCTGAGCCTGTCGAAGGAAGGGGCACAGCGCAGCATGCAGACGCCGTCCTCGCGAAAGCGGGGATGGGCGTTTTGTAAAGCCTTCGGCTTTTTCCGGCAAGGAAGATTTTATCCCTATGCGCTCCCCTGCGGTACGCGCCCCCGGTCAACAGCCTGTTTGATTATACCGCGCCTTTCCAATAAAATCATCAGCCCTTTTAAAAGAAGAGGGGATGGAGAGGTTTTTCATATTGACAGGCCATTCACCTTGTCCTACACTGCGCGAAAAATCGGGCATTCATTTTTTCAAGAGTGATTTTCATGAAAATGAATCTTGTTCATCCCATCGGCGTCTTCGATTCCGGCATCGGCGGCCTGACCGTCGTCCGAGCTCTCATGCAGCGCCTGCCCTTCGAGAACATCATCTATTTCGGCGATACCGCCCGTGTCCCCTATGGAATCAAATCGGTGGAAACCATCACCGAATACGGCTCCCAGATGGCGCGCTTCCTGCTCAAGCAGGACGTGAAGCTGCTGATCATCGCCTGCAACACCATCGCCTCCGTCGCCCAGGAGCACATTCAGGAATTATCTCTCGTTCCCGTGATCGGCGTGATCGACGCCGGCGCCCGCATGGCCGTTGCCGAAACGCGGAGCAAAAACGTGGGCGTCATCGGCACGCCCGCGACCATCAACAGCAACGCCTACGCCCGCACCATCCACCGCTACGATCCCCATATCCGGATTTTTTCGCAGGCCTGTCCCCTCTTTGTGCCTCTCGTCGAGGAAGGATGGCTCGACCACCCGGTCACGAGGCTGACCGCGCAGGAATATCTGAAACCGGTCATCGCGGAGCACGTGGACACCCTCGTCCTGGGATGCACCCACTACCCCCTTCTCAAGCCTCTCCTTGAAGAAATCCTGGGGGAAAATATCAAGCTGGTCGATTCCGCACAGGCCATGGCGGTCATCACGGCCAATCTGCTTGAGGAGGAGGGCCTTGCGAATCCCGTTCGTCTACCGCCCCAATACACGTTCTACGTGACCGACATGCCCTATCGTTTTCAGACCATTGGCGAGCGTTTCCTGGGACGGACGCTCGCGAATGTTGAAATTGTCAAGCTGTAATCAAAGATCCATCTTCAAAAAACAGTTGATGGGTTCATAAGAATTCAGGGGGTTCCGCCGGAGGCGGATTTTCGACGAGGAGTCAAGAATTCGAGTGAAACGCTCCGTGGGCACCTGAAGGCACCCCTGTAAAATGGATTCCACCCGGGTTGTTATTTCGCGTCAAGCGGCTTCATGCCCTTGCAGAGAATCATCGGTGTGTAAGTGAACCGCCGGGGGTCGTGGAAGAACCGCTTGAAATCCCCCATAAATCCTTCATGGCCTCCCGGGTATTTCTCGAAGATATTTTTCATCTTCGCGCCTGCCACTTCCACTTTTTTCGTCCAGTTGAAAACATCGGCTTCACGCACCTTGCCGTAAATCAAATGGTGCGCGATCATGTCCATCTCGATATTACGGTATCCGAGATCGTAAAGATAAGAATACAGTTTGCGCCCCGAGTAGGCATCGAATCCGTAGTGCTTTTCAAGCTTCGCCATGATCCGGACGATGATTTCCTCCATGCCGGCGGGCAGTTCCCAGTGATTGAGGCAATTGTAGTCCAGGTCCATGAGGCAGAGACAGCCTTCGGGCTTCAGGCAGGCCGTGAGATTCTTCACAATCTCCGGACTTTCGAGGATGTCATATTCCAGAACAAAGCGGACCCATATGAGATCGAATAGGCCGCACCCGTTCAAGGGATCCCGCAGATCATGGGTATTGAAATCAATGCCCGACAGTCTGCCGTAGTGTTTCCTCGCGTACTCGATTCTCTTCTCGGAATAATCCACGCCCAGCAGTTCACCGCCCGGCTGGATCATTTCGTAAAGAATGGACGACGTCTTCCCCGGCCCGCAGCCGGCGTCGAGCACGCGCATGCCCGGCTTCACGCCGCACCAGAGGGCCTGCTCCCTGACAGCATCGGGGTCTGTCTTCACTTCAAGGCGAATGGACTCTTCCAGATTTTCCATGAGATAGGAGTAAGGCCGCTTCATTATTCCTCCGTAGCTGCAGATTCGATCCCTTCAAGATTCTGCGGGACTATACAACATAGACCTTCTTTAGAAAAGGAAAAAGGCCTCTCTTTCACGGAGAAGCCTTTTTCCTTTCTTTTATTCCTATGGCGTCTTTTATTCTTCGCCCTTCGCCTTTTGCCTTTAGCCTTTCGCCCTTAGCCCTTAGCCTTCTTTAAAGATCGCGCCGGTGCTGGCGGACGTGACGAGACTCGCGTAGCGCATCAGGTAGCCGCTTTTGATGGCTGGCGGGCGCGGCTTGAATGCCTTCCGGCGTTTTGCCGTTTCCGCCGCGCTTATCTTCAGGGTGATTTTTTTCTTCGGGATGTCGATGGCAATGATGTCGCCTTCCTTCACGAGACCGATGGGGCCGCCTTCCGCCGCCTCCGGCGAGATATGCCCGATGGCCGCGCCCTGGGTGCCGCCGCTGAACCTCCCATCCGTCAGAAGAGCCACCGACTTGTCAAGGCCCATGCCTACGATGGCGGACGTCGGCGCCAGCATCTCCCGCATCCCGGGTCCGCCTTTCGGCCCCTCATAGCGGATGACCACAATATCACCCGACTTGATTCTTCCGCCCAGGATGGCCTTGATGGCGTCGTCTTCGGAGTCGAAGACCCGGGCGCGCCCTTCGTTGACCATCATCTCGGGCGATACCGCCGACTGCTTGACCACCGCGCCGTCGGGAGCCAGATTTCCCCGGAGGATGGCAATGCCGCCCTCAGCGGTGTAAGGCCTTTCAAGAGACCGTATCACCTCCCGGTTGAGGACCCGGGCGCCCTTGATATTGTCGCCGACCCTTTTCCCCGATACGGTCAGGGCCTTGAGATAGACGACGCCCCGCTTGCTGATCTCTTTCATCACGGCCTGAATGCCTCCCGCCGCGTCTAGGTCCTCAATGTGGTGAGGCCCCGCCGGACTGAGCTTGCATATGTTCGGCGTTTTCGCGCTGATCTCGTTGAAGATGTTGATGTCCAGCTTGATGCCCGCCTCGTGCGCGATGGCTGGGATATGCAGGACGGTATTGGTGGAACAGCCGAGGGCCATGTCGACGGCGATGGCATTCTTGAAAGCGTTCAGCGTGGCAATGTCCCGGGGCCGGATTTTCTTCTTGAGGAGCTCCATGATTTTCATGCCCGTGTCCTTGGCAAGACGCCGGCGGGCCGCCTGAACGGCGAGAATTGTCCCGTTGCCCGGAAGGCCGAGTCCGAGAGCTTCCGTCACGCAGTTCATGGAGTTGGCCGTGTACATCCCCGAGCAGGAACCGCAGCCGGGACAGGCGCAATCCTCCAGGGCTCTCAACTCTTTCAGAGTCATCCGCTTGGACTTGACCTGTCCCACCGCCTGAAAGACGGTGATGAGATCCACGCTCTTCCCATCCAGAGTGCCGGCCAGCATGGGACCGCCGCTGACGAAAATGGCGGGGATGTTCAGGCGCAGCGCCGCCATGAGCATCCCGGGGATGATCTTGTCACAGTTGGGAATGAAAACGAGGGCGTCGAAGGGGTGGGCCATGGCCATGATCTCAATGGAATCAGCGATCAGTTCCCGGCTCGCAAGAGAGAACTTCATGCCGTCATGTCCCATTGCGATGCCGTCGCACACACCAATGACCGGAAACTCAACGGGTGTGCCGCCTGCCATCCGGATCCCCGCCTTCACGTCTCCCGCAATGATATCGAGGTGAATATGTCCCGGAATGATCTCGTTGGCAGAATTCACGACGCCGATCATCGGCCTCGCGATCTCTTCATCCGTGTACCCCATGGCCTTGAAGAGCGACCGGTGAGGCGCCCGCTCCAAACCTTTCTTCATCAGATCGCTACGCATAGTGTCTCCCTTCGGTCGACAGTGTTCAGTCATTAGTGAATAGTCGTCATCAAAGAAATAAATATTCACTGTTCACTATGGGTAGGGGGGCATTTACGCTCCCCGGTTCAGGGAGCCTGAAGGCTCCCCTACCCAATCCTGAACTCTTGTTTACACTTGAACCCTTGACCCCTTGAATCCTCGAATCCTGCCTTTATCGCATCTTCGCAACATCTATTTCTTTCTCCGCTCCGGTCTCAGCGAGCGCACGGCGGTGCCTGCCTGCCACATCTCGCTGTTTCTCAGCTCTGCCAGTTCCTTCTCCAGTTTCTCCCGGTAGTCCGGAGCACTGTTGGCCCTGAGCACGATCCGTGTTTCCTTTCCCGTGACGACGCGGTCATAAAGCCTGTCAAAGACGGGCGCAACGGCGTCGCGGAAACGGCCCTTCCAGTCGAGGGCGCCCCTCTGAGCCGTGGTGCTGCAGTTGGCGTACATCCAGTCCATGCCGTTCTCCGCCACGAGACGGATCAGGCTCTGGGTGAGTTCCTCCACGGTTTCGTTGAAGGCCTCGCTCGGACTGTGGCCGTGTTTGCGTAGACAATTATACTGGGCCTCCATGACGCCGGCCAGGCAGCCCATGAGGACGCCGCGCTCGCCGGTGAGGTCGCTGTAAACTTCATTTTCAAAAGTCGTCGGGAAAAGATACCCCGAGCCGACGGCGATCCCCATGGCCAGGACCCTGTCCATCGCCTTTCCCGTGTAATCCTGAAAGACGGCAAAGCTTGAGTTGATACCGCTTCCATCAAGGAAATTGCTCCTGACGTTGCGCCCCGAACCTTTCGGGGCGACCAGGATGACATCGATATCCGGAGGCGGGATGACCTTGGTCAGGTCTTTGTAAGTGATGGAAAAACCGTGGGAGAAATAGAGGGCCTTCCCCTTCGTGAGATGGGGCTTGATCTTCGGCCACAGGGTTTTCTGTCCGGCATCGGAAAGCAGGTAACAAACAATGGTCCCTCTTTCGGCCGCTTCTTCAAGAGGGAAGAGGGTTTTGCCCGGCTTGAAGCCGTCCTTAACGGCTTTTTTCCAGGACGCCGTCCCCTTGCGCTGCCCTACGATGACGCGGATGCCGTTATCACGGAGATTCAAAGCCTGGCCCGGCCCCTGGACGCCGTAGCCGAGGACGGCCACCGTTTCGTTCTTGAGAGTTTTCTGAGCTTTTTTCAGGGGAAATTCTTTGGACGTGATGACGTCCTCCTTTACACCGCCGAAATTGATCTTTGCCATTTCGTCCTCCTCCTAAGACTTCAAATTCGAAATTCTAAATCCTAAATTCTAATCATTTCATTCTCTCCAGGGCAACTATGCCTGTCCGGGCCATGTCGTCAATGCCCAGTGGTTTAAGGCTCTCAATGGCCCTGTCGATATCCTCTTTGGTGCTCGTGATTTCGATCACGCAGTGATCGCCGTTCATGGTCACGACCCGGCCTCTGAAAGTGTCGATGATGAGAGCGATGTCCGCCTTGTTTTTGTCCGTAAGTTTCATCCTCACCAGCATCATCTCCCGCATGACCGTCTCCATCTTCGAAAGATCGCTCACCGAGTGGACGTCGATCAGCCGTATGAGTTGTTTCTCAATCTTCGTGATGGTCGCCTGATCCTGGATCACAGACAGGATGATCTTGGAGACGCCCGGATCCATGGTGGCGTCCACGCAAAGGGTTTCGATGTTGTAACCCCGTCCGCCCAGCGTGCCGGCGACTCTCGCCAGAACGTCGGGCTTGTTATTGACCAGCAGGGACAGGATATGTTCTTTTTTCTGCTTTTCCATTTTTGCCTTACCTCTCTTTGAATTGAAATTGTGAAGGGGCGCAACAGATCGCACCCCTACATGATGATCTTTGATATCAGTTGGCCATTTCTCTCCCCAGAGCCATCTCGTGGATGGGACCGCCCGGCCTCACCATGGGATAAACGCACTCTTCCCGGGCCACCTTGAAGTCCATGACCACGGGACCCGGATGCTCCAGACCTTTCCTGAGGATCGCTTCGACCTCACCAGGCTTCTCCGCCCTCAATCCCAGCAACCCGTAAGCCTCGGCCAGCTTGACGAAGTCGGGGGCAAAGCTCATATCCGTATGGGAATACCGCTTTTCATAGAAGAGTTCCTGCCACTGGCGGACCATTCCAAGGAAGCCGTTATTCAGGATGGCGATCTTCACCGGAATCTTATACTGGACAGCTGTCGCCAGTTCCTGAATGTTCATCTGGATGCTTCCGTCCCCGGCAATGTCCACAACCAGCTTGTCGGGAAAGGCCAGCTGGGCACCGATGGCCGCCGGAAATCCATAACCCATGGTTCCCAGTCCGCCCGAGGAGAGGAACGTGTTGGGCTCGTCGAAAGGATAGAACTGAGCCGTCCACATTTGATTCTGTCCCACCTCGGTGGCGATGATCGCCTGGCCCTTCGTGAGCTTGTAGAGGGTCTCGATGACGAACTGGGGCTTGATGATCTCATCGCTGTTGCAGTAGGTGAGAGGAACGTTCGTTCTCCATTCAGCGATCTGATCAAACCACGCCTTGCGCTGTTCATCGGTGACGCTGAAATCCTGCTCCATCAGGAGTTTATTGAAACTTTGCAGGGCGGTCTTGCAATCCTGCACGATGGGAACATCCACCATGACATTCTTGTTGATCGAAGAGGCATCCACGTCCACGTGAACGATTTTCGCCTTGGAGGCGAAGGTGTCCAGCTTGCCGGTGACACGGTCGTCGAAACGGCAGCCGATGGCGATGAGAAGATCACAGTGGCTGAGGGCCATGTTGGCATAATAGGTCCCGTGCATGCCGGGCATTCCCATCCAGAGGGGATCTTTCGCGGGAAAAGCCCCGAGCCCCATGAGCGTGGACGTGACTGGGATCTTCGTTCGTCTGGCCATTTCTCTCAGCTCTTCCGATGCCTTGCCGAGAATCACGCCGCCTCCCGTGAGAAGGAGCGGCCTCTTGGCTTCATTGATGAGGTCCAGGACATAAAAAGCCTTCTTGGACGCCGGCTTCGGCACGGAATTCAGTTCCTTCGCCCTGGGAGGCAGGGGTTCATAGTCCGTCATAGAGGCCATGACATCCTTGGGAAGATCAACCAGCACCGGTCCCGGACGGCCCGACCGGGCGATATAGAAGGCCTCCTGAATGATCTTGGCAAGCTCTTCCACCCGTCGCACCTGAAAATTGTGCTTGGTGCAGGGCCGGGTGATACCGATGATGTCCGCCTCCTGGAAAGCGTCGGTGCCGATGAGGGGGGTCGGTACCTGTCCGGTGAAAACGACGATGGGGATGGAATCGAGATGGGCATTGGCGATGCCCGTGACGGTGTTCGTCGCCCCGGGACCGGAGGTGACAAGGGTGACGCCTACCTTTCCCGATGCCCGGGCATATCCATCCGCCGCGTGGACGGCGCCCTGCTCATGCCTGACCAGGATATGCTTCAAATTGCTGCGATGAAGCTCGTCATAAATGTCAAGAAGGACTCCGCCGGGATAACCGAAAATGGTGTCGATGCCCTCCTGCTCCAGAGCCTTGATAAAAATCTGGGAACCTTTTAACTTCAATGAAAACACCTCCTGTTTCCTAATTTTAAGGGACTCACCCTCGCTCCGCCCTGCCCCATCAAGGAAGAGACTTTTACATCTCAACCTCCCTCCCCTTGCGTGAGGGATGAGAGGGAGGGATTGTTCCAATGCTTTTCGCGTGCAAAAAAAAACCGCTACCAGAGCTGGTAACGGTTTTTTGATTATTGCTGTAAAAGGTTCAAACCATCACGCAGCCCCTCAATGCAGGGGAACTACAATTACGCTTACTACAACGATGAGTGCCAGCGTGATGATTTTTTTCATGATGAATCTCCGTGAGCGGCATCAATAGCAAAAAAAAAGACCTCTTGTCAAGAATATTTTTCAAATCATTAAAAACATCTCTTTTCAATCCACATCTTCCGCATCGCCGCTTTTGGCAGGAGAACCCCCGAAATATTTCCTGAACCACTTTTCCATGTCGCCGGGGGCATATTCCTTCGGTGCCGTTCCATCCAGAAAGCACTCCTCTCTCGAGTCGCTGGAGAAGGGTCTCGCGAGGAGTCCTGTCCGGGGATCGATTTTCACGAAGACGATCCCCTCGGGCGTCTTGAAATTTTCTACCGGCTGCCCGGCCAGGGCTTTCTCCATGAAATAGAGCCAGATCGGCGCGGCGGCCACGCCTCCGACTTCCGCCCTCCCGAGCGGTTTGCTGTCGTCATAACCCACCCATACTCCCGCCACGAGAGAGGGGGTATAACCGATGAACCAGGCATCCTTGTATTCATCCGTTGTTCCGGTTTTTCCCGCAACGGGCCGCCCGACGGCCCTCACACGCCATCCCGTGCCCCGCCTGACCACATCCTGCAGGACGGATGTGGCAATATAGGCCACCTTGGAATCGATCACCTGTTCCGCCTGCGGGGTGTGTTCCTCAAAGACATTGCCCGTCCTGTCCACGACCTTCCGGATGAAATAGGGTTCCACTTTCTTCCCTTCGTTGGCAAGAACGCCGAAGGCCCTCACCATCTCCTGGAGGGTCAGGCTGGATGTCCCCAGGGCCATGGAGAGATCAACGGAAAGGGGGGAGGCAATTCCCATATTCCTGGCGTAATCCGCGGCATAGTTGGCGCCGATGTCTTTCAGAACCTTAATGGTCACCAGGTTCCTGGAATAGACAAGCGCGTCCCGCAGGGTCGTTGGTCCGTGATATTTGCCGTCATAATTTTTTGGACGCCATTCGCTGCCTTTAAGCGTGTCATCGTAAATCACCGGGGAGTCCATGACAATGGTCGCCGGCGTCAGGCCCTTATCAAAGGCCGCGGCGTAAATCAACGGTTTGAAGGAAGAACCGGGCTGACGCCTCGACTGGGTCGCCCGGTTGAACTCGCTTCTCTTGAAATCTCTTCCGCCGACCATGGCCTTGATTTCGCCGGTTTTCGCGTCCATGCAGAGAAGCGCTCCCTGCACGGCAGGATGAAGCTCAATGGCAAGTTTCACGGGATCCTTTCCCGGCGCTTCCAGGATACGGGCTTCAACGACATCCCCGGGGCTGAAGAGATTGACGGGATTATACATCTTGCTGGCATCCGTTTCCGAACCGGCCGTGGAGCTCCCGGATAAAGAGATGTTATCAAAGGATGCGATGCCTTTATGACGCCCGATTCTTAAATGGACCGCCCTCTCAGCGGCGTCAACGGACTCGATGAGGACATTGACAGCCTGTCCCTTTTCCATGGGCTTCTTTGAAAGCTCCCTTTCCACCTGGGCAAGAAACAAATCCACCCTGGACGGCGAAAGTTTCCTGACCTTAACCCTTGTACCTTCTCTCTTCTCCAGTTCCTGAAGGCCTCTCTCCACGGCGACCGTGGCCGCTTTCTGCATTTCAACGTTCAGCGTCGTGTAGACCTCCAGCCCTTCTTTGTAAAGGGCTTCGCTTCCGTAACGCGTGAGGATGTGCCTTCGAACATTCTCTGTGAAATAGGGCGCGATCTTCCCCTTGGGTCCGCTGGTGTTCAGGCGTATGGGAGCATGGAGCGCCCTCTCCTTCTCGGCATCGGTGATATAGCCGTCTTCAACCATCCGGCCAAGAGCATAGGCCTGCCGCTGCCTGGCTTTTTCCATGCTGACAAAGGGCGAATACCGGCTCGGGGCCTTGGGAAGGCCGGCAAGCAGGGCCGCCTCGGCCAGGTTCATCTCTTTCGCGCTCTTGCCGAAGTAACACTGCGATGCCGCTTCGATCCCGTAGGTTCCATGCCCCAGATAGATCTGGTTCAGGTAGAGGTTGAGGATCTCGTATTTCTGCAGGTACTGATCCATCCGGTAGGCCAGAACGGCCTCCTTGATCTTTCTCGTGATGCTCCTCTCGGGCGACAGGTAAATGGATTTTGCCAATTGCTGGGTGATGGTGCTTCCGCCCTGAACAATGGCCCCGTGGGTCAGGTTCTTGATCGTCGCCCTGAGCAGCCCTTGAAGATCGATCCCCTCGTGCTGGAAAAACCGCGAATCCTCCGCTGCCACAAAGGCGTAGGCCACGTACTTGGGAACCTTGTTGATCGGAACAAAGCGCCTGTCTTCGATGAAAAACTCTTCGATCAGCTGGTTGCTGTCGGAATAAACCCGGGTCGTGATGCTCGGCCTGTAGTCCTTGAGGGAATAGATATCCGGCAGGTCGCGGATGATCACGTAGATGTAAATCCCCCCGCCCACAACGAGGAAAGGAAAAAGGATCAGGATCCAGAGGAAAATTTTCCTGAACCACCGGCTTTTCCTCGCGCTGTCCTTGATCTTTTTAATCGACAGGTCCGGGGGCTTCTTTCTCATGTCTTCTCTTCAGCGACCTCTTCCGTTTCTTTTTTCGTTCTTCTCTTCTCTCCCCATTTTGCCACGAAAATGCCGATCTCATAAAGGATCATCATGGGTATGGCCATGATCGTCTGGGTAAAGGCGTCCGGTGTCGGGGTCAGAAGGGCGGCCGCGATGAAGATGAGCAAAATGGCGTATTTCCTCTGCTTCACCAGCATCTTTGAATTGACCACGCCTATCTTCGCGAGAAAAAAGATAAAGACAGGTATCTCAAAGACAATGCCAAAGGCCAGAAGGAGCTTGATCGACAGGGAGAGATACTCCCTGATGGTCAGCATGGGCTTGAGAAAATCCGTCGAGAATTCAAGAAAAAACCTGAAGGCCGGAGGAAGGGCGACAAAATAGCCGAAGAGCACGCCCCCCGCGAAAAGGAGCGTCGAGGAAAGAACAAAAGGCAAAACATATTTTTTCTCCGACGAGTAAAGGCCCGGAGATATGAATTTCCAGATCTGGTAAAGGATGTAGGGACTCGCGACGACCAGACCCGCGAAAAAGGATATCTTCAGGTAATTGAAGAAGGCTTCAGGAAGACTCGTGTAGATCATGGAGGTATTTTTCGGAAGAGATTCCACAAGCGGACGGGTGATGATCTCGAAGAGCCATTCCTTGAAATTGTAACAGACCCCGAAGGCGATGAAAGCCGCGATGAGGCTGCGCATCAGTCTCTTTCTCAATTCCTCGAGATGATCGGTCAGGGACATTTTATCTTCTGAAATCTTATTCATGTCGGCTCAATCGAACGGCTGCGTCTCCCCGTGACTCCACAACCCTCGCGGATTATGAGCCTTCCCCGGGTTTTGCTTTGCCGTCGGGCTGGGTGTCTTGGGCGGGATGTTCTCCAGGGAAATCCTCTTCAGGGGAGGAAACGTCCTTCTTTTTATCCTCTTCGTAACTTTTCTTGAATAAAAGAGAGTCCTTCAGTCCGTCGACCTCTTCCTTGACCTCCCTCACATTCATCTCGTCCCTGACATCCTCCATGGCGCGCTTGAACTCGGCGAGGCCCTTTCCGAGGGCCTTGGCGACATCCGGCAGTTTCTTCGGACCAATGACCAGGAGGGCCACGATCAGAATCACGATAAGTTCGGGAATCCCTATATTCACTCTTTCCTTCCCCTGTTTCCCTCTGGCGTCGAACGCCGGGGACTATATACGGTTTCCAGAATTTGTCAATGTTTTTAAGCAAAAGGCGCATTCCAAACCTTTTGCTTTTTGAGGCATTGTATGGTAAACAACCTTAATTTTCCAGAGGAAAGTTTGTACCCCGGACGCTTACCGGGGTGTGCCGCGTTGACTCAAAGGAGTAAACGGAAATTACTGAAAGACGGAGGTGGCAGGTGCCTTCAAGAACAGGGATTGTGAAGGATACGAGATACTTCAGGCATGAGACCAGCGTATTCCATCCCGAATCGGCCAAAAGACTGGAAGCCATATACAAGATGCTCGAAGCCCCGGACATGAAGGATAAATTCACCCTGATCGAACCGGCATACGCGACCACAGAAGAAATAGGGATGATCCACGAGGAATGGTACATTGAGGCGGTCGCGAAGACAGCGGGAAAGGCGCATACCTATCTTGACCCCGATACGGAAACCTCGCCGGAGTCTTACGAAACAGCAAGGCTGGCCGTGGGGGGGTTCAACAATGCCATAGATGCCGTCGTCCGGGGAGACGTTCAAAACGCCTTTGCCTTCGTGAGACCGCCCGGGCATCATGCCGAGGCCGACCGGGCCGCGGGATTCTGTCTCTTTAACAATGTGGCCATCGGCGCCATGCACGCCATCAAGAAGCATCAGATGAAAAGAATTCTCGTGGTGGACTGGGACCTTCACCATGGGAACGGGACGCAGCACTCCTTTTATGACGATCCCCGGATCATTTATTTCTCCACCCATCAGTATCCTTATTACCCCGGTACGGGAAGCGCCCAGGAGGTGGGGAGGGGAGCGGGCAAGGGTTATACGATCAACGTGCCCCTCAGGACGGGGCCCGGCGATAATGAATATGTAAAGATTTTCAGGACTATCCTGCAGCCTGTCGCGCTCGAATTCAAACCCGACATGGTGCTCCTCTCGGCGGGTTTCGACATTTACTTCAAGGACCCCCTGGGCGGAATGAAAGTGACCCCGAAAGGGTTCGCCTGCCTGGCCAGGATTCTCCTGGATATCGCCGATTCATGTTGCGGGGGCCGGTTTGCCGTCACCCTGGAGGGTGGATATCATATCGGAGGACTGACCGACTCCTGCAAGATGGTTCTCAACGAGATGCGGGGCGATACGCGCGTTTCCGATGAGGATTTGAAAAAAATCGAAGCGGAGGCCGACCGCTCCATCGACAAGATCATTGATACCGTGAAGGATCAGGTCCGGCTGTACTGGAAGGCGTTGCAATAAAAAAGGCTAAGGGCGAAGGGCCAAGGGCTAAGGGCGAAGGGTCTGGAGCGAAATCAGCCTTAAGCCATTTGCCTTTCGCCTTTTGCCGTTTCCGGAGGAAACACAGTGAAGATCACAAAGGAAGAGGTCGGGTACGTGGCGCATCTCGCCCGGCTTGAATTCAGCGATGAGGAGAAGGAAAAATTCACCTCTCAGCTCAACGATATCCTGCTCTACATGGAAAAACTCAACCGGGTCGACACCACCGGTGTGGAACCGCTCACCCACGCGACCTTCCTCAGCAATGCCTTCCGCAACGATGAGGTGAAGCCGTCCCTTCCCCATGACCTGTCGATGGCGAACGCGCCGGAGGAGAGGGCGGGCAGCTTCCGGGTCCCCAAGGTCATCGAATAAAGGCATCGTATCAGAGGTCGCAATGGAACTCCATCAACTCACGATTCATGAACTGCAGAAAAAACTGCGCGGCGGCGATACCACCTCCGTCGATGTCGTGGAATCCGTTATTCGGCGCATTGACGCGGTGGAAGACCGGATTCATTCCTATATCACCCTGATGAAGGACTCGGCCCGGGAGGAAGCCCGCAGGGCCGATGAGGAAATCCGGAAGGGAAACGCAAGGCCTCTCACGGGCATTCCCATCGCCGTCAAAGATCTCATCTGCACCAAAGGAATACGAACCACCTGCGGATCAAAAATCCTAAGCAACTTCATCCCCCCTTACGACGCCACGGTGGTGGAAAAGCTCCGCGACGCCGGAGCCGTTTTCATCGGAAAGACCAACATGGACGAATTTGCCATGGGTTCTTCCACGGAGACGTCGCACTTCGGGGTGACGAGAAATCCATGGGACCTGGACAGAATACCGGGCGGATCAAGCGGCGGCTCGGCGACGGCGGTCGCCGCCGATGAATGCATCGCTTCCCTCGGGTCGGACACGGGAGGGTCCATCCGGCAGCCGGCGGCCCTTTGCGATGTCGTGGGAATGAAGCCCACCTACGGGCGCGTCTCGCGATACGGGCTTGTCGCCTTCGCCTCCTCCCTCGATCAGATCGGCCCCTTCACCAAGGACGTGGAGGACTGCGCCATCCTATTGAACGTCATCTCCGGATACGACCCCCGCGAGTCCACGTCCGTTCAGGTGGAGGTTCCCGATTTCACGAGTTTTCTGTCAGAGGGCATCGAAGGCTGGACCGTCGGAATCCCGAAAGAGTATTTCATCGAGGGCATCGACCCCGAGGTGGAAGCCGCCGTCAGAAAGGCCATCGGGGTCATCGAGGGTCTCGGCGCCCGCTGCGTGGACGTCTCTCTTCCTCACACGGAATACTGCCTGGCCGTTTACTACATCATCGCCCCGGCCGAGGCGAGCTCCAACCTGGCCCGCTACGACGGCGTCAAATACGGCTACCGGTCGAAAGACTGCCGGGACCTCATGGAAATGTATAAGAGGACCCGCTCGGAAGGATTCGGCATGGAAGTGAAGAGGCGGATCATGCTCGGCACGTACGCTCTTTCATCCGGTTATTATGACGCCTATTACAAGAAAGCCTCACAGGTGCGGGCCCTGATCAAGCGGGATTTTGACGAAGCCTTCCAATCCTGCGACGTGATCATGACGCCCACGAGCCCCACGCCGGCCTTCCGGATAGGGGAAAAGATGGATGACCCGCTCCAGATGTACCTTTCCGATATTTTCACAATCTCCACGAACCTCGCGGGCATACCGGGCGTATCGGTCCCCTGCGGGTACACCGCGGGAGGCCTCCCCATAGGGCTCCAGTTCCTGGCCGCCCATTTCGCAGAGGAAAAATTGATCCGGATCGCCTCGGCTTACGAGAAACATTCAAAGATCGAGAAAAGGAGGCCGAACCTCTGATGGAATACGAAGCGGTTATCGGGCTGGAGGTTCATGCCCAGCTCCTGACGGATTCCAAAATATTCTGCGGCTGCTCCACGCGGTTCGGCGCGGCCCCCAACGCCAATGCCTGTCCCATCTGCCTCGGCATGCCCGGCGTGCTCCCCGTTTTGAACAGGAAGGTCGTGGAGTTCATGATGAAGATGGCCCTGGCAACGAACTGCTCCATCAACGGGCAGAACGTCTTCGCCCGGAAGAATTATTTTTACCCCGATCTTCCCAAGGGATACCAGATATCCCAGTATGCCCAACCCCCTGCGGAGCACGGTCATATTGATATTGAGATCAACGGAGACAAAAAGCGCATCGGGATCACCCGGATTCACATGGAGGAGGATGCGGGAAAGCTCGTCCACGACGAAGTGAATCCCTCGAGTTACGTGGACGTGAACCGCTGCGGGGTTCCCCTCATCGAGATCGTCAGCGAGCCGGACCTCCGGAGCGCCGAAGAAGCGGCCACCTATCTGCGGAGGCTCCACGAAATCCTCGTCTACCTTGAAATCTGCGACGGCAATATGCAGGAGGGAAGCTTCCGCTGCGACGCCAACGTGTCCATACGGCCGAAAGGAACGGAACCCTTCGGAACACGGGCGGAGCTGAAGAACATGAATTCCTTCCGGAATGTCCAGCGGGCGCTGGAATACGAGATCAAGCGCCAGCAGTATATCCTCGAAGGCGGAGGCCAGGTGATCCAGGAAACAAGGCTATGGGATGATTCCCAGGGGGTCACCCTCTCCATGCGCGGGAAGGAGGAGGCACACGACTACCGGTACTTCCCCGATCCGGACCTCGTGCCCATTGAAATCAGCGACGGTTGGATCGAGGACGTGCGAAAGACCCTTCCCGAGCTTCCTCTGGAAAAGCGGGAGCGGTTTATCCGGGACCATGGCATCCCAACCTATGACGCGGGTGTATTGACGTCCAACCGGGCGCTCGCCGACTATTACGAGGAGGCGGTCAGGCTCTGCGGGAAGCCCAAGATCGTGAGCAACTGGGTCATGGGGGACCTGCTGAGGTTTCTGAACGAAGAGAAAAGGGACATCCGGGAGTGCATCCTCAAGCCGTCCGATCTGGCGGAGATGATCAATCTCATCGAAAACAGGACCATCAGCGGCAAGATCGCGAAGGAAGTCTTCGAGGACATGTACCGCACCGGCAAAGCCCCCCGCAGGATCATCGATGAAAAGGGCCTGGTTCAGATCACCGATGAAGAGGCCCTGAAAAAGACCATCGGCGAAATCATCACGGCCAATCCCGCGCAGCTCGAGCAATACCGGGCTGGAAAAGAAAAGGTGTTCGGCTTCTTCGTGGGCCAGGTGATGAAGGTCACGAAGGGAAAGGCGAATCCCGCCCTCGTCAACGAACTTCTCAAAAAGATGCTTGCAGGATGATGCGAACCATTTACTGGGACGATGATTCGATCGTCATGATCGATCAAAAAGCCCTTCCCCTCACGGAACGCCGTCTCGTCTGCCGGAATTATCAGGATGTCATCGCGGCGATCAAAGACCTTACGATCCGGGGCGCACCGGCCATCGGCGTCGCCGCCGCGATGGGAATCGCTCTCGGCGCGCTCGGCCTCCCGGCGGAAAATCCCGGAGAAATGAAAAAAGACTTTCAGCGGATCTGCGACGAATTCTCGCATTCCCGTCCCACGGCCCGGAACCTTTTCTGGGCCATTGAGAGGATGAAGCAACGTTTTGAGAAGGAGAGCGCCGCAAAAGCGGATGCCGGGAGCCTGAAGAAAGCCCTGGTCGCGGAGGCGATTCGCATCGGCGAGGAAGATATCGAAATCAACCGGCAGATCGGATTGAACGGAAGCCGGTTCATCAGCGACGGCGACAACATTCTCACCCACTGCAATGCCGGCGCCCTCGCCACGGCAGGGTACGGAACGGCCCTGGGAGTGATCCGGGCCGCCCGGGACGAGGGAAAGGCCGTCCACGTTTACGCGGACGAGACAAGGCCTGTCCTGCAGGGCGCGCGACTGACGTGCTGGGAGCTTCAGAAAGAGGGCATCCCCGTGACCCTGATCACGGACAGCATGGCCGGCTCTCTCATGAACCGGGGAAAGATCCGTCTGGTCCTCGTCGGGGCGGACAGAATCGCGGCAAACGGCGACACGGCAAACAAGATCGGCACTTACTCCCTGGCGGTGCTGGCCAGGGAAAACAGAATTCCCTTCTACGTGGCGGCGCCGCTTTCCACCATTGATCCCGGCATCAAGGGGGGGGAGGAGATCCCCATCGAGGAGAGAGGCGCGGAGGAAGTCGCCGAATTCGGCGGAGTGAGGACGGCGCCGGAGGGCACGAAGGTTTTTAACCCGGCCTTTGATGTGACGCCTCATCGCTACATAACGGCCATCATCACCGAGGCGGGCGTCGCGACCCGTCCGTTCGGGAAAGGGATCAAGGAATTATTGAGTCAGAACCGATAACCGTATGGCAAAAACAATCTGTCCCCATTGCAAATCATGGAGGTTCGGACCAAGCCGAACCAGAAATCTCAAGGAGCGATTTTCGAAGACCGTCGGAAACAGTCCTTACCGCTGCGCGGAGTGCGGGTGGCGGGGATATGTCAAAGACAGGCTCGACCTGGCAAAGGGTATCATTGAATTCATCCTGATTGCCGTTTTTATCGTGTGGATCGTTTATGCGGCCTACCTGTCTGCTGAAGACTTTCTGCAGGATTACAGATCCGGAATCAACAAAACAGCCATGGCAAAACCGAAGCCAAAGCCGCCGCAGGCGCAATGAGATATTCGAGTCCTGCCGGGAAAAAACGGTCATGAAAAAACTTTTTCTTTTTGATTTTGACGGGGTGGTCGTCGACTCCCTGGACCTGTACGAGGATGCCGTGAACCGGTGCCTCATAGAGATTGGAAAGACGCCCTTCAGGGACCGCGAGGATTTTCTGGACATCTTTGAGGACAATTTCTACGAGGGCATCCACGATAAAGGCGTGGATGTGGCAGCGTTCATGAAAGCGTCGGCAGCCCTCGCCCCTACCCTTGACTATGACCGGGTGAAACCCATCAGGGAAATGGAGCCTGTCCTGGAAAAACTCAAAGAACAGCACACCCTGGCCATCGTCTCATCCAATTCGAACTACGCCATCCGCCGCATTCTCTCAAAATACCATTACGACCGCTATTTCGAGGATATCCTGGGGCATGAATTCACGCTGAGCAAAATAGAGAAAATCGGCCGCGCCTCGGTGCTCCTGAAGGCGGGACTGAATGAAACGTTCTATGTCGGGGACACGGTCGGGGATATCAAGGAAGCGAAGAAGGCCGGTGTCCGAACCCCGTGTTCGACAGTCATAGGCAC
>DFZO01000061.1 GCA_002383495.1 Syntrophaceae bacterium UBA4054
AATACGTTATCGGTCTCAGGTCTGAGATGAGGTTCGACCTGAGCATCCATGTGCATTTCAGCACGGATGAGATTCTCGCTCGTCTTGTTGAACGCCACGATGGTCAATGCCTCTGGGATTCTCCGTTAACGCTGGCAGACGGCACAACCACGGTCAGCCCGTTCGTGACGCTGGATGCAAGAGCGTAAGGGGGATTGAATTATGGCAATCTCAATCACAACGCCTTCACCCGGAAAATTCGGTTTCATCATCAATGCAACGTCAGCCGATGCTTCCGGGTGCGAGATACTGAAGGCAGCTCCGGCTGCAGGTCTCTCAATCGTAGTGGAGCATCTGACAATCAACAACGGAGCAAACGCAATCAACGTCACCATCGGTCAGGGTGTTGCAGGTGGGGCAGTGGAGACGGCTCTTATCGGAGCTATAGCCATGGCTGCAAATTCATCCCTTCAATGGGACTTTCTGCAGGGGATGGTTTTGACTGCAGCCAAGTCTCTGACCGTGGATACGTCAGGAGCCGGAAACATCTGCATCTTCGCTTGCGGCAGGGTGCAGTAAGATAAACTCGTGCGGGAAACCGCACTGACTGGGCGGCGGCAGCCCTTCAGGGTAATTCCTGAAACTTGCCGAGGGCGATAAGCCAAGAGTACGCCTTTTTCAAAATAACCTTGGCAAGCCGACTGCGAGCTCATCATACCAGTTCGTGAGCCGGCACCCCGTTATGATGGGGCTGTAATTTCTTCAGGACGGAGACCCGGCCTGCGTGATGTCAGGCCGGGTTTTCCTGCCTGAAACTCTTCAGGATGCCCCAGGAGAAGAGATAAGGCACCGGGTCAGGTGGTAGGCCACGGAGAATTTAATTGACATTCATGGTGAAGGGTGTATTTTGAAATTGATTGAATAAGCTGTAAGCGGGGAGGACATCCGAGAATGTCTATTTTTGTTTCTGGAAACCATTTGCTCACAGTGTCCCGAACTCGTGAGAGCCGGGGGGTGTCTTACAGCACCTAATCAGCACTGTGGGCATTTTTTACGAAGGGGGCTTTTATGAAATGTTGGAACATTTTTGCAACGGCACTTATGATTTTCAGCGGTATAGTAGCCTCATTCTTTTCACGACACGGAGACGTTCCATACAAGAGAGGCTTTCCTTGGTGGACAGAAAAGCCGTGGATTAGTTCAAAGAGGTTAGTGGATTTTAGTTATATTTCAATGGTGGTAGGATTAATAATTTATGTATGTTCTTTGTTGTGAGACAAAAGGGGGTGGCATGAAAAGTACAAAAAACTTTCTTATAAGTGCATGGAAAGGTCAAGCGAGATTAGTGTTTATCTGGTGGGGTGGTTTAGTGTTCTTTTATGGATTTCCCATTTTATCGGCAATATGTATTCCTGCTCTACCTTCATTAATTCAGCGTATTTCTGCCCTGCTAATTTTGTTGCTCGGTATTGCAGGCACTGTCTTTTGGATAATATCATCTTGGCGATGTGCCTTTAATGCAAATTGGCGAGGATGGGCTTATATTTCCCGTTGCATGACAATTATTATTGTATTTTCTATGGTCATATTCGTTCTTAAATTAGTTTGAAAAAAAGGGGGTGAGTGAATGGGAGTCTATCAAATAGGAAAGAACTGGTATTTCGATTTCTACTATGATGGGCAGCGATACAAGGAAAGCTGCGGTCAGGTGAATAAAACCGTAGCAAAGGAAATCGAGACAGTCAAAAGGCGTGAGGCCATACAGGGGCTCTATAAACCAAAGGCAGTGAGGATGCTGTTTCGGGACTTCGCTCCAAAGTACCTTGAAAATGCACGGCTGAATAAGAAGCAGAAATCGTCTTTGAGGAACGAGGTATCAATCAAGATGCTGCTGCCTCATTTCGGAGGATGCTCCCTTGAAAGGATAAATACCTTCATGGTGGAGCGATACAAGAAAACGAGAAAGGAAGAGGGCAGGGCTCCTGCTACGTTCAACAGGGATATTTCAACGCTCAGGAATATGCTCAACAAGGCCGTAGAGTGGAAGCTCTTGAAAGACAATCCTCTTCGGGGCTACAGGCTGCTGAAAGAGCAAAACGAGAAAATGTGGGCTCTGACCTATGAGGAGGAATCAAGGCTGCTGGATGCTTGCGAGAATGTCCTGCAGAGCGAGAAATATCTCCGGGACATGGTATCCTTCGCCTTGCATAGCGGTCTCAGGCTGGAGGAGCTCAGGAGCTTGAAAAAGGCTGATATAGATATGGCCTCAAGGTTTCTTGTGGTGACTAATTCAAAAAACTCAGAGCTGAGGAAAGTTCCCATAAACGACACCCTTCTGGAAATCACAAAAAAAAGATTGCAGAGGAAAGGAACTGACTATATCTTCTGTGATGCGAAGGGAGACAAGCTGACTGTCCTCACAAATTCATTCTGGAAGGCTGTAGCTGCTGCAGGGCTCTCAAGGAAAGAGGAAGTCAGGGGGGAACTCAAGGAAGTGCGTTTTCGATTTCATGACCTTCGGCACACCTTCGGCTCAAGGCTTGGCATGGCAGGAGTGGATGTAAAAACCATCATGGAGATTATGGGTCACAAGACCTATAAAATGGCATTGAGGTATCAGCACCCGGCACCTGACCATAAGCGGAAAGCAGTCAATTTTCTGGATGAACTCACACGAGTTTTCACACGAGCTGAAATTGGAAAAGGGGATAACATTTATAAAATCGGTGGGATGGAGAGGTAGAATAGCGGTCTGCAAAACCGTTATTCACCGGTTCGAATCCGGTTGCCGCCTCCAGAAATAAAGGGCTGCAAGTTCCGTACCGAACCTGCGGCCTTTTTTGCGGCACGGCTGGAAGGAATCCGCTCGTGCGTTTATAGGCTATTGCATAAAAACAGGAATCCGATGCTGAGCACCGTTATGAAAAAGAAAGTTCTTTCCTTCGGGGCGCACCGGATGACATCGAGATGGGATGCGGCGGCACGGAAGCCCTGATCGCGGGGAAGGGCTATGAGGTGTACCACGTGATCGCCACATCAGGCGAGGCCGGAAGCCTGACCCGTTATTTGAACTTGCTCATGATTTCCTTTAGGGCGACCTCGATGAGTGATCTGATAGCCTGAAGGCGGTCTTCCGTTTGAGCTTCGAAACGAAGAACGAGAACGGGCTGCGTGTTGGAAGACCTGATCAGGCCCCATCCGTCATCGAAGGGGATGCGAACGCCATCAATATCAATTATTTTGTATTTTTTCCTGAAGTATTTCTTAAGTTCCTCCACGACCTCGAATTTGATGCTGTCCGGACATTCAAGCCGGATTTCGGGTGTGCTGAACGTCCTGGGAACGTCGGAAAGAATTTCACTCAATTTCTTCTCCGTCCGAGACAGGATTTCCAGCAGCCTTGCGGATGAATAGATGGCATCATCGAACCCGAAGTAACGATCGGCGAAAAATATGTGACCGCTCATTTCTCCCGCAAGCAGGGCATTTTCCTCCTTCATTTTTCCTTTGATAAGAGAATGACCTGCTTTCCACATGATCGCCCGCCCGCCATGCTTTTCGATATCATCGAAGAGTTTCTGAGAGCACTTAACTTCCCCGATGACGGCGGCTCCAGGATTATCCTGAAGAACGTAACGGGAGAACAGGAGCAGGATCTCGTCGCCGTAAAGAATTTCGCCTTCATTCGTGACCACACCGATGCGGTCGGCATCGCCGTCAAAGGCTATGCCGACGTCCGCTCCGGTTTTTTTTACAGAGGAGATGAGTTCAACGAGATTTTCCGGGACGGTGGGGTCGGGGAAATGGTTCGGGAACGTGCCGTCCACCTCGCAGAATATCGGGATCACCTGACAGCCGAATCTCTCGAAAAGAGGAATTGAAAACAGTCCGCCCACACCGTTTCCGGCATCAACGGCAACTTTCAGTCCTTTCCCGAGCATCACATTATTGAATATGTAATCCTCGTAAAGCCGTGCGACGTCTTTTTCATCCGATGAACCCTTGCCGGAACGGTAGACGCCTTTTTCCATGATGCGCCGCAGTTCCTGGATGTCATCGCCGTAAATCGTATCGGGTCCGACGCAGATTTTGAAACCGTTGAACTCAGGGGGATTGTGACTTCCCGTAACCATCACGCCTCCGTCCGTTTTGAAATGCCTGATGGAGAAGTAGAGCATGGGTGTGGCGCAGAGTCCCACATCCGTCACATGGATACCCGTTGAAACCAGGCCTTTCATCATCGCATTCTGGTAGGATTCTGAACTGAGCCGGCAGTCCCTCCCCAGCGTCATGGTTTTTGCGTCGCGATCTATACTGTAAGTTCCGATGGCTCGGCCCAATTCGTAAACATAATCTTCAGTCAGGTCGACTCCGACGATCCCCCTGACATCGTATTCCCGGAACACTTTTGGGTTCATATCGCTTCTCCCGTAAATTTATGCGCATCTTTTATCACAACATCCCACTCAATCTCAAGCAGGGATCAGGAAAAGGGGACGGATTCATCACATTTTACAACCGGCTAAAAGTCCGCATCGCAAAATAATTCTTGACATTCAGTCATAAAATCCATTAGAAGAAATTCAACAGATTCAAAAATGAAGATTTATTTATCATGAAGGAAACAGGAATGAGCAGTTCAAAAGGCATATTTTTCGGGTTTTTTAGCTTTTTCGGCTTTTTTAGGGAGGTCTGCCTTCTGAGCTCTTAACCCGAAATTCTGGAATAGAGCCGTGGGCAGACCGAGTCGCCCACGGCTTTTTTTATCAAGGCCGTGGTATAACCGCGGCCTTTTTTATGGCATATGGATGAAAGAGTATGGAAGAAAAAGGAGGAGGAAAATGAGATTATCGGGAAAGAAATGGATTGTGATGCTCGCAGTGGCGGGACTGATTCTCTATATGGGCGCATCGTCCTGTCTCGCTGCAAGCATCAAGGTCGGAGCCGCCATTAATCTGACAGGCCCTGCATCCACATGGGGACAATATCACGCCAAGGGACAGCAGGATTATTTCAGGTACGTAAATGAAGTCAAGGGAGGCGTGGCGGGACGTCAAATCGAAATGATCCTCATCGACACGGCCTACAAGGTTCCCGAGGCGGTTTCGGCGGTGAGAAAGTTTGCCGTTCAGGATAAGGTCGACATGATCGCAACCTGGGGCGCAGGGGAGGGACTCGCGGCCAAGCCCATCGTTCAGAAATACAAAATACCCACCATCAATTACTCGACGAGCTGGGAGATTCTTCAAGCACCCATTCGTTACATGTATCTCCCCTTCGGCAGTTACCGCATGGATTGCTATGCCGTTCTGGAATATATACGCACCATTCACAAAGGGCCGAATCCCCCGAAAGTGGGACTTCTGACATACAACAATGCCTATGGACGATCCATTCACAAACCCAGCCAGGAGTATGCGTCGAAAAACAACATTCACATTGTGGCCATTGAGGAATTTCCGCCGAAGACAGTCGATCTGTCCACGGAACTTCTCCGCCTGCAGCGAATGGGTGCAGAGTACGTTTTCATGCAGATGCTCCCGGCGGCCATCATAAGCGCCTTTAAGGGAGCCGATCGCATTCAATACAATCCGGTATTTTTCGGCACCTGGACATCGACGGACCCGGATTTCTTCGAACTCGGGAAAGGCCTGATCCGGAATCGACTTAAGATACAGTTCCCCGGCGGTTTACCGTCGGATAAATCCCCCGGAATGAAGATCATGAAAGATCTTTGGAAGCGGTACAAAACGGTGAACAGGTTTGACGCATCCTACTGGGAAGGCGTTGCCGTGGGCATGATCATGGAACGCGCTTTCGTCAGGGCCCATGAAAAATTCGGACGCATCGACCGGGAGACGATCAACAGGGCCATGGAATCTTTCAGGAATGAGGATTTCGGTGGAATGATACCGAAGATCACATACACGGCGGGAAATCATGAGGGCTCCTTCAAGGCACGTATCGTCCAGGTGCATGAGAACGGCACCTATAAACCCATGACGAAATTCTTCACGCCTGGAAGAGAGAAGCCGAAACTTCTGAGGTAATCCTGAATGAAGTCTTATCGGGGAAAGCCCAGCATTTATAATGCACCGGCGGGGTCGAAAAAGGCAGAGCTGGAGGTGGAAGACCTGTCTCTTCATTTCGGAGGTGTCACGGCGCTGCGGGACATCGATCTTTCCGTCGCGACGGGGGAACTCGTAGCTGTCATCGGTCCAAACGGAGCAGGGAAAACAAGCTTGCTGAACACGGTGACAGGTTATTACCGTGCGGGGAAGGGCAGGATTCGTTTTAACGGAGAAGACATCACGCGCGCCCCGACCCATGATATCACCCGAAAAGGCATCGGCAGAACCTTTCAGAATATAGAGCTTTTCCCGGGCATGACGGTCCTTTCAAACATGATGCTTGCCAGGCACCTTTTCTGCAAATATCGTCTCGGCTCTGCCGGTCTGTTTCTGCCGGCGGTAAGACAGGAGGAGGTTAGGCATCGCAGGATCGTGGAGGAAATCATTGATTTCCTTGAAATGCAGGCCATCCGCAATACCCCTGTGGGATCACTGCCGTACGGGCAGCGCAAACGCGTGGAGCTCGGGAGAGCGCTGGCGCTTGAACCCAACCTTCTGATTCTCGACGAGCCCTTCGCAGGAATGAACATGGAAGAGAAGGAGGACATGGTTCGATTCCTTGTAGAACTCAACGAGGCGTGGAACCAGACCATGATTCTTGTGGAGCACGACATGTCCGTGGTCATGAGCATATCAAAACGCGTGGTTGTTTTGAATTTCGGGGAAAAACTCGCGGAGGGCTCGCCCGATGAGGTTCAAAACGATCCGGAGGTCATCAAGGCATACCTCGGTGAGGCGGAGGCGATTTGAAACCATGAAACCGGTGGAAAAATCACAGGAGATATCGGCCTTATCGAAACTGACGCTGCCGCAGATCCTTGCAAAACAGGCGGAGCGGTGGGGCGCGACGAAAATAGCTCTGCGTGAAAAGGCTTATGGTATCTGGCAGGTTTACACTTGGGATGAGTACCTTCGATTCATGAAGAGGGTTTCTCTCGGATTCATCGCTCTGGGCTTGAAGAGAGGTGAGTGTATTGGAATCATAACCAACAATCACCCTGAGTGGCTTTTCAGCGAGTTCGGCGGCCAGGCAGCCGGAGCCATCACGCTGAATCTTTTTACAACGGCTATTGCAGAAGAACTCATTCCATCCCTGCAGCGGATCAAGGCAGCCTATGTTGTTGTGCAAGATCAGGAGCAGGCGGACAAACTCCTCGATTCGAGAAAGAAGCTTACCCATGTGCGAAAGGTGATCTATCTCGATCCGACAGGGATGAGAACTTACAGGGATGACGACTGGCTCATGAGCTTTGCCGAACTGCTGGATCAGGGAGACAGGCTGGATGAGAGAGAACCGGAGCGTTTTGATGAAGAACTCTGGAAGGGAAGGTCGAAGGAAACGGCCCTCATGATTCAGACATCCGGAACAACAGGCATGCCGAAGCTTGCCATGCTGACCCACCGGAATTTCACGGCTATGGCCGATCAATGGATCAAAGCCGTGCCGCTCGAGCCCGGTTCGAACTGGATGTCCTTGACCCCGCCCGCCTGGATTGTGGATCAGATGTGGGGTGCGGGGGTCGCTCTTCTGGGCGCGCTCACCATGAATTTTCCGGAAACTTCGGAGACGGTTACAGTGGATCTGCGCGAGATCGGACCAGCAACGATTATCACATCATCGCGTTTCTGGGAAGATCTGGCTTCCCGCATCAGGGTAAAAATGGGAGACGCAGCCTGGCTGAACCGCAGGATATTCAATCTGGCTGAAAAAGTTGGGAGGGCGGTTGTCGATCATGAATCAAAAAAAACGCCCGTTCCGCCTCTTCTTTTGTTCCTCAGAATGATTTCGTCCATTCTCGTATACCGGCCGCTTCTTGACAGAATAGGCTGCTCGCAATTGAAGAACGCATTCACGGGTGGTCATCCGATCAGCCCCGAGGTCATCGGTTTTTTTCGCGCGGTTGGTTTGAACCTGAAGCAGTGCTACGGACTGACAGAGGCTGGAGGAATATTTCAGATTCAGCCTGACGGCGAAGTGCGTCTGGAAACGGTGGGCAAGCCGCTCCCGGGAACGGAGGTTAGGCTTTCCGAAGATCAGGAGGTCCTGGTTCGCAGTGAGACGATTTTTGCGGGATACCACAACGATTTCAAGGCAACGGACGAGGCCTTCAAAGACGGATGGCTCCGGACCGGCGATGCGGGCTACATTGACAGCGAGGGACACCTGCTGATTATAGGACGGAGGGAGGAGATCATACGCAACAAGGAAGGAGACGCATTCTCTCCGGATTTCATAGAAACGCGGCTGAAGTTCAGTCCCTTCATCAAAGAAGCCGTCACATTCGGCGAGGGAAAACCCTACATCACAGCCCTCATCAATATTGACATGGGAAACGTGGGAAACTGGGCGGAAGATCGCATGATACCCTACACCACGTATACCGATCTTTCGCAGCAGGAACAAGTGAAAATACTCATCCAGGGGGAGTTGGAGACGGTGAACAGGCAGCTCCCTGATTTCATGAAGATACGGAAGTTCATCCTTCTCTATAAGATGCTGGATGCCGATGACGAGGAGCTGACGAGAACAGGGAAGGTGAGGCGACGGTTCGTCTACGGACTCTACATCAAATTGATTGAAGCCATGTACGGCAAGGAGCATGAGATCGACGTGAAGAGCAAGATACGCTATCGCGACGGGCAGGTGGGAACGATCGAAACAAGAATCAGCATTATGACCCTGTAAGCTTTTTAAAATAGTTTTTTAAAAAGAGCCCTTAAAAGTGTGAGGAATTGTTTATGGATTTTTTTCTTCAATTACTGGTGAACGGAATCTGCATTGGCCTGATCTACGGCATATCAGCCATGGGGTTCGTGATGATCTTCAAGGCCTCAAGCGTCATAAACTTCGCACACGGCGAGCTTCTGGCCATCGGCGCGTTTCTGTTCCTGACGCTTGTGACGTGGGCAGAGCTTCCCGTATACGCGGCGTTTCTGCTGACTCTCGTGGGTTCCTTTGCGCTGGGCTTCATTGTGGAACGGTTATTCCTCCGGCCTTTGATCGGGGAGCCGCTGATCGAGGTAATCATGCTGACGGTAGGACTCGCCTCCATGTTCAAGGGCATCATGCTTTTCATATGGGGAGGAAATCTCCATACCTTTCCTGATTTTCTTCCGGAGACGCTCACACTTCAGTGGGGAACCATCCATGTGCCGCCGGTTTACGTGGCCGCTCTGATCATCGGACTTTTGTTTCTAACCCTCTTCGGGCTGTTCTTTAAATATTCCTCCCAGGGCATTTTCATGAGATCTGTGGCAGACAATCAGAGCGCCGCCCTTTCACTGGGCGTTCATGTCAAGCGTGTCTTTGCGCTTTCCTGGGGAATCGCTGCTCTGGTCGCGGCCATGAGCGGCATTGTGCTCGGGATCATGAACGGAATCAATGTTCATGAACTCAGCTCCATAGGCCTCAAGGTCTTCCCGGTGGTGATCCTCGGCGGACTTGATTCAATCGGCGGAGCCGTTATCGGAGGCATACTCATCGGACTTCTGGAAACATTCACCGGAGGATATCTGTCCACGTCACTCAAGGATGTCCTGCCGTACATCGTTCTAGTCGTCATCCTGCTGGTCAAGCCCTACGGGCTCTTCGGGCTTGTGGAAATCGAGAGGGTTTGAAGAGATGATGAAGAAACTGAAACTTCACCCCTGCGGGAATTTCAAAGAGCGCTATGAGGATGAGCTGCACGTTTTTTCCACTGACTTCGGAAAGCTGTCGTCCATGATTGGCCTCCTTCTTCTTTTCTCTCTCGTTCCTTATGTGGGCGGCTCCTATGTCCTCTATATCTTGAACATGATGGGAATCGCCGCAATAGCCGCCGTTGGTCTCAACCTTCTCGTCGGATACACGGGACAAATATCGCTGGGTCATGGTGCTTTTCTGGGTGTGGGCGCTTACGCGGCGGCTGTTTTTGCCACAAGGTTCAGCGCTCCTTTCTGGATGGCTGTTCCCGCCGCGGGACTGATCACGGCTTTCGTGGGTTTGATTTTCGGTCTTCCCTCTTTGCGCCTCAAGGGGCTTTATCTCACCATCTCAACCCTCGCCGGCCAATTCATCATTGAGTATCTGCTGGTACACTGGGAAAACGTCACCGGGGGCACCATGGGCATCACGCTTCCCGCTGCTTCCATATTTGGTATCGATCTGGCCGAGGATCGCAGCTTCTTTTTCGTGATCTACATGTCTTTAGCGGGGCTCGTCTGGGTGGCCGTCAATTTGACCCGGACAAAATACGGGCGAGCCTTCGTCGCCATCCGGGACAACGATCGGGCGGCGGAGGGAATGGGGATTCCCATTTTTCGATACAAGCTTCTGTCCTTCGCGATCAGTTCCTGTTACGCGGGGTTAGCGGGCGGTCTCTGGGCTTACTACATGGTCAGCATCACCAGCGAGCCCTTTAATCTACTGCTATCGGTGGAATATATCGCCATGATCATCATCGGGGGACTTGGAAGTATTGCCGGTTCCATATACGGAGCAGTCTTCATCACGCTTCTGAATGAGGGGCTGAGATGGGGCACGGATTTTCTCATGAACACAAGCCTGTTTCCAGAAATCGGTCTCACGATCGCACCGATTCGCGAATTTGTTTTCGGTCTGGCCATCGTTCTTTTCATTTTGTTCGAGCCCAAAGGTCTGGCGGAAGTGTGGAGAATCATACGGTCCAGCTTTAAATTATGGCCTTTTTCTTATTGATTTGAGGGAAGTAATATGCTGCTTGAGATCAATAATATCAGCATCGTTTACGCGGATGTCATCCAGGTTCTGAAGGGAGTCTCTCTGAACGTGGAGACCCATAAAATTGTTTCCCTCCTCGGGAGCAACGGTGCAGGCAAGACAACGACACTGAAGGCCATATCGGGATTGCTGAAGCCGGAGAACGGAAAGGTGACGGACGGGAGCATCGTTTACGAGGGGAATCGAATCGATAATCTATCGCCTGAAGAAATCACGAGGAAAGGAATCATTCAGGTCCTGGAGGGGCGTCAGCCCTTCAAGTACCTCACGATTGAGGAAAATCTGAGAGTCGGGACGGCCACGAGGTGGGGAAAACCATACCGGAAAGATCTGGAAATGGTTTACGATTACTTTCCGGCCCTGCTCAGCCGGAGGAAAAGCCTTGCCGGATACTGCAGCGGCGGGGAGCTTCAGATGCTTGTGATGGGTCGCGCTCTGATGGCTCATCCCAGGCTTCTTCTGCTCGATGAGCCCTCTCTCGGTCTCGCGCCGCTTGTCGTCAGGGAAATTTTCAAAATTATCCGTAGAATCAATGAGGAACAGGGCACGACCATCGTCCTCGTGGAACAGAACTCCACAATGGCACTGCAGATCGCTCATTACGGCTATGTCATGGAAAACGGGAAGATCGTCATGGAAGGCACAGCCGAGGATCTCAGAAAAAATCCCGACATCAAGGAATTCTATCTCGGAAAGGGATCCGCCGATGCCCTGAAGTCCTATCAGAACGTGAAATCCTACCGAAGGCGAAAACGCTGGCTGTGAAAAAAATATTCAGAATGGTTACCTTACGGTGATTTCGACCCTTCGGTTTCTGGGTTCAGGCACACCTTCCGGGGCTTCAGTCAATGGCTTTTCTTTGCCAAAATAATCAATTTCGATGATGGATGGATCGACGCCCTCGGCTATGAGAATTTGCGCCACCCTTTTAGCGCGCCTCAGTGACAAATCGAGATTATAATCATCTGTCCCCAGACTGTCTGTGTGACCGACCACGCTGATATCCTGCGATTTGCGGGATTGTATCGCCTCCAGAATTTCAGGAAGGGATTCGAGAGAGGTTCTTATGGGTACGACGCTTTCACTTCTAAAATACATGAGAAAGGTGACCGGCGGCTGCGGCTGAGCTGCGAGGGCATCCTTAAAAACACGTCTGACCTGTGCCTCATCCATGATCTTCGGTTCATCAGGGATGGTTTCCATGCTTTTGACCTCGGTCGCCTGCCAGGGCTTGTCAAGAACACGCATTCCCTGTGGATTGGCGACTTCGATCTTTCCCACGCGACCATCGGGATCAGGCAATAGAACAAACTGTGTCTTTGGACTGCATCCGGAGAAAAGAATCAGGATCAGGAAAAAGCAGATGAAACTGTTCATCCGCTTTGAGAAGTTACCGCAGAACTTTTCGGCTGTCAATCGATCCTCCAGCTGAACCATCAGGATTCAAGCTATAAAGTCTTGCAAGCCGGTCGAGACTCTTGTTGCGATGAACAGGTTAATCATCCTCAACTCTTATGGCAAAATGAGTCCCCCTTACACCACACACGGCTGATGGTGTTTCAAACTTTACGGCATTCTGGTTCATCTTGGCCATCAAACCTGTCAAGTAGGTCAATGTTCCCTTCTTGATCCGGGTAAGAAAAGAAAGTTTTTGTTCTGCAGGTTCAAAGCGAAATTCGGAAAGAATCACTCTGGAATTGGATCCGATTGACAAGAGGCTGTTGTCTCGAAGAATCAGGCCCAGGGAGCTTTCCTCTTTCGTGACAATCACATCTTTCTCAAAAAGTCTTTCACCTACTTTGACTGAAATGAGCTTCGTGCTCCGTTCAATAAAAGCAGACCCGCGGACATTTTTTACAATACCGATTCTTGTATCGGACGCGGAAACGAGGTTGGGAATGCTTATCAGCAAGACCATAAAAAAGCTAACAATGACTTTCATGGCTCCAAGACCTCCTGTTAATCTATTTACAGAAAAAATACGCGTGTTGACTCCGAATGTCAAGAAAATCTCAAGCCGATTTTGCCATGTCTTTGAGCTTGAGCTGTATCGTCGATGTCCCGTTCCAGTGATTCAGCTGCGGGGTGAATACGATGTCCAGTTTCGTGTCCTGAAGGGTGCTGACGAAGTGACCCTTGCCGAACCATATGGAGTTGCAAGACGTGCCGTGGCTGATGACCCGCATTTTGAGGTGATTGTTGCCGACGATGACGGGATTGGACACAGCAACATTCCTGGCGTGGAGAAGAGGCTCCGGGTTCATGCTTCCGTAAGGTGCCAGGCTGGCAAGCTGGCAAATAAGATCCTGATTTATCTCATCAAGTTCGCAATTCGCGTCGATAGATGTGGAGGGAGCAAGGTCCAACAGGTGCACTTCTTCGCGAACGATCTTTTCGATTGTCGATCGAAAGCTCAGAATATTTTCTTCCCGGATGGACATGCCGCCCGCGAAACGGTGTCCGCCATATGTGAGAAGGTGCGGCTGGCATTGCGTCAATCCGCGGTGTAGATTGAATTCAGGGATGCTTCGGCCAGAACCCTTACCGATCCCGTCTTTCAGACTGATCAGGATCGCGGGTCTGTAATAAAGTTCCACGAGCTTTGAGGCAACAATTCCGATAACGCCTGGGTGCCAGTCCGGGGAGGCGAGGACAAGAACAGGCGTGTGCTCCATATTCATCGAGCTTTCGATTTCATTGGTGATCGAATGAAGAATGGTTCGCTCCATCATTTGACGAGTTCGGTTATGGCCATCGAGTTTTCTCGCAAGCGGCATCGCCTCACTTATGTTCTCCGACAGCAAAAGACGCACAGCATCGTCCGCGGATGCGACCCGGCCGGCCGCGTTGATTCTCGGTATGAGGGAAAAGGATGCTGTTGTGGAGTCCACTGGCTGATTGCCAACGCCGCTCACCTCTCGAAGCGCCTGAATCCCGGGCCGCTTGCCCTGATTGATGAGGTCGAGGCCTATCTTCGCGAATATTCTGTTCTCGTCAATCAGAGGGGAAATATCTCCTATGGTTCCAAGGGCGACGAGGTCTAGATATTTCCGCAAATTCGGGTAGATACGGTCATTCCAGAAGCCCGTCTCGCGCAATTGTCCCCGCAGGGCGATGAGGAAATTAAACACGATTCCAACCCCCGCAAGCTGTTTGAAGGGAAAGGAACAGTCGCTGCGGCGTGTATTAATAACCGCCTCCGCTTCGGGAAGATTTTCCGGGACCTCGTGATGATCCAGTACGATGGTGTCCATGCCCAGTGATCGGGCGTGGGCGATTTCCCCATGGTCCGAGATTCCACAATCCACGGTGATGATCAGAGCAGTGCCTTTCTCTCTTGTTTTTTCGATGGCGGTCTTGTTTAAACCATATCCCTCCGCGATCCGATCAGGGATATAATAGGATACATCGGCCCCGGTTTTTTTCAAAAAATCGTACAGAATAACAAGCGAGGTGATTCCATCCACATCATAATCACCATAAATGACGATCTTTTCACGGATGTTCAGAGCCCTGATAAGGCGATTCAAGCCCCTCTTAATATCTTTCATCAAAAAGGGGTTATGAAGGTCTTTCAGGGAAGGCTGCAGGTATCGCATCGCCTCATCGGGATCAACGATGGATCTGTTGACCATAATACTGGAGACAATGGAATGAATGCGGAGTTCCCTAACGAGACGCGTCTGACGTTCCATGTCCTCTGAAGGAATCATCCATTGTGTCGTCGGCAGCGTCAGGTTTTTGATTTTTTTTCCCAAACCCAAAGTCCGTTGGATACTTATTTTTCTTAATCGGTGACTAGTAATCTCAAGGATGGAAAAAGATGGTCTCCTGAGTATATTTAAGCTTGATCTTTAACCTTCTTTCAAAGTAAAAGATGAAAAATACTCTGAACAAGGTTGAATCACCGGTGGACAAAAGAGACGATTTTATCGAAACATATATCGCTCTGAATAAAAAAAACATATCCCTGCTAACGTTTATCCTGCAGGGATACGAGGGATTTGCAACCGCAACGACTATTGATAAAACACGGGCAATTGTCAAGCTCTTTATCATGGCCGATTTCATCTTCGAAATCGAGGACCTGCTGAAGAGCCTGAACGCAGATCTTAAAACGGAAGAGGTTCTTTTATCACCGGATTAAATCTTTGGAGGTGAGATGCGCATGAAATGGTCCTTGAGATTAGCGATAATCACGTTCTTTTTCATGATCCCCATCATGCTGGGAATGGGAGTCATCGGGGACAGTCCAACCAATAAAATCCCCGTTCCCGACAAGAAATACACGGTCACGTTCATCGATCAGATGGATTTCGTGACAGAGTGCTCGGAGGTGAGCATTGAGGGGAACACGTTCATCGACGGGAAAAGAGGAGAGGGGACCTATGCCATTGCTTTTGATAGAATACGCAGCGTTCTATTCAGAATGAAAGAACGCGAGCTTCGCGGTGTTGTTCAATTGAAAGACGGAAGCGAAATTGAATTGGTTTTGAACAAAGACCGGAAGGCTTACGGAAAGACCGAATTCGGGACGTTTCAAATCAAACTTGCAAGTCTTAAAAAGATGACCTTCCCAACCAAATGACTTTATACGGCTTTTTTCACGAAACCTGAACGAAGGCAGCGCGTGCAGACCTTCATTCTTTTTCTGGATCCCGTCTCACGATCAACCACTTTCATCTTCTGAAGATTCGGGTACCAGACTTTTTTTGTTTTGTTATTCGCATGGCTTACATTGTTGCCCACGACAGGTCCTTTGCCGCATACCTCACAAACTCGAGACATCTTTAAACCTCCAGACACGAAATAAGGCTGCATAACTAATCTAAAATACAAAATATTGCAAGCCTTTTTTCTATATTCTTTCAGTCGTTTTTCATGGATACGGGCTGGCCTGTTGATTCGAGGACATTCATCCATATGTTTCCCCGGGGATCAACCACCTTTCGTTTCGTGGCCACAGCCTTGAGCGGAAGATGAACCCGTGCATCATTTACAAGTCCGACCACCATGCCTGTTTTCCCCGCCATGGCTGCATGAACGGCATATTTCGCCAGGATACTGCAATAAAGGCTATCGCTGGCATTCGCTGTCACGCTCCGAATGATGTAGCTGGGATCGATATACTTGAGGTTTGTTTCCACGCTGATTTTGTTAAAATAACTCTCGATTTGTTCCTTAAGAAAGAGCCCGATATCGAAAAGCTTTATATTGCCTGAAGGGTCGCGCTCGACGGTCATGCCGTCTCCTCTCCGGATGAGGTCCTGGCCGGCCCCTTCTGCCACAAGTATGACGGCATGGTGTCTGTCTCTGAGTCGATGCTCAAGAACTCTGAGAAATCCTTTCTCTCCTTCCAAATCGAAGGGGATTTCCGGTATGAGAACATAATTTGCGTCCGGTTGAGCCAGGGCGGCACTGGCAGCTATATGTCCCGACTGCCGCCCCATCAGTTTGACGAGGCCGATCCCGTTGAGAGCACCCTTCGCCTCCACGTGGGCACACTGGATCACCTTCACAGCTTCCTGGATCGCCGTATCGAATCCGAAACTACGTTCGATGAACATGAGATCATTGTCAATGGTCTTCGGAATGCCGACGACGCTTATCTTTTTGTTTCTTCTGAGGATCTCGTCCGTGATGATCTCCGCACCTCTCATCGTGCCGTCCCCGCCGATGCAGAAAAGGATGGTAACGTTCATTCGCTCCAGGGCGTCGACGATGAGGATAGTATCATGAATTCCGCGTGACGCTGATAGAATGCTTCCTCCCAACATGTGGATATCCTGGACGATATCCGGGTCAAGTTCCTTGACATCATGGCCGTACCTGGGAATGAGTCCCTGGAATCCGTATTTGATCCCGATGATGTTGCGAACACCGTAACGGTAATAAAGTTCCATGACAAGTGAACGGATCACGTCATTGATTCCCGGACATAAACCGCCTGAGGTCACAATCGCGGCTTTTACCTTGGAGGGATCGAAGTAGATCAACTTTCGCGGTCCGGCAGTCTCAAGGCACAGGGGACGCCCGTCCGGTGTCTTGTATTTATCAAAGTCTTTGAGTGAAATATTCAACAGGACCAGGTCATCATCCGATTGGAAATAACCCACACCGGCAGGAGCGGGAATGCGTCTATCACCCAGATTCTTGATCGAAAAATCATACATTTCTTCATGATCGATCATAAAAGACCTCCAGTGCTGAGATTCGCGGCATTTAATCCGGACAATACTTCTCCCTCAAAGCCGAGATCTGGAAATAAATCTTTTCCCGTCATGTAAACATTTTTGAGTGGCGTTTTGCTGGAAAGTGTTGATAGATGGAGAATCGAACGTCGCAGGATCCGGTATCGATGGGTCGCCGTTTCCTCGAATTTACAGGACAAATCGATACATTGACCCATATCAAGGAAGTCGATATTTTCTGAAAGAAAGGGGAGAAATCCATCAAGATTCTGAAGGATTTTATCCGCGAGATCGCGAAACTCACCGTCCTGATGTTTTGAGGGAGCTTTGTTCATGAAGATCGTGGCGCTCAGCGCTCTTTTTCCCTCGGGCGCTCGTCCGTAATCTCCCCGTCTGCTCAATTCGATAAAGATAAAATTGAGATCATTCAGAGGCTTATTTTTGTCCAGAATTAAAACTGAATATTCGGACATTTTTTCGGGAAGCCCCTTATCTAAAACGCTCATGTAAAGCGTGAAGGGGTACAATTGTTTTTCAGAACGCTTGAGATAGCCGGCAAAACGCCTGGCTCTTCTATCGTCGGCGTGAAGAAGCCTGTCCATGTTTTTCCATGCCTTGCTGACAATGAGATGCCTCGCTGAACATTGAAGCGCTTCATGTCCGGAATGGCCTTCGATTTGATAAACCCCTGACTTCGCCGTAATCCTGTCTATGTCGCATCCCCTGAGCAGAATGCCGCCCTGCTTTATAAAAAGGCTTTCAAGGGCATCCAGCACCACCTGTTTGCCTCCAAAAGGATAGAAAATCCCCTGGATCGGCATGGACATAATATGGGGCGACATGGGAGAATATTTCCATTCCATGGGATGTCTGTTAGAAAGAGCGGCAGACTGGCATTCGAAAAAGAGACGGACGGAATCATCCCGTATGCCGCGGAATATGCTGTCGCATCGCGACTTTTCGCGCAGGTAAAGGGCCAGTTGTTTCAAAAAGCCTGGAGACTTCTTCACGGTCCCGGGTCGCAGGGATGGATACTCCATAATGAGCTGTGACAGAAGGCGGTTCGCACGCGACACCGCTTCATAGAAGGCCTTGATTCTCACCTCTTCTCCCGGAAATTCTCTGGATGCTTCATGAATGAGACGTCCATGGCTGCTGAAAATATCCAAGCGATTTTCAGGGAGGATGATCTGCAATCCCGGATTCAACGGCACAAGCAAGGGGAGGATGGCCTGAAGAATTACATTCTTGAGATGAAAACGGAGAAAGGAATCACCGTTTCCCAGACCCGTCCATGGGAAAGGATCAACATTGAAAGTACAGCCGGATCCGGTATTGACGGATGGAACATTTCCATCACTCAAAAGAAGCGTCCTGCTCCCATGGCTTGAGGAGGACAGGGCCGCAATCAGGGAACCGACATCCTTTCCGATCAAAATCGTATCATACATGATCATGGTTTCCAGAAAGAGAAATACAATTAAAACCCGGCAAGGGGAGGGTTGTGAAGAGAAGCACCTTTCATGGGAGGGTGGTCTTTTACCCGCACTTTTTTGCCGGTGACCTCAAGTTTCCCCTCGGCATACCATTGGATGGCCTGGGGATAGATCCTATGCTCCTCTTTCAAAATTCTTCCGGCAAGCGTTTCGACCGTATCCGTGTCGTAAACGGGAACCACGGCCTGAATGATGATCGGCCCGGTGTCTACGCCCTCATCAGCGAAGTGCACCGTGCACCCGGAGAATTTGACGCCGTATTCGAAGGCCTTCTGCTGTCCGTGAAGACCCTGAAAGGATGGAAGAATGGCCGGATGGATATTGATCACTTTCATGGGAAAGGCCTTCAGAAACAGGGGCGTGAGGACTCTCATGAATCCGGCCATGACCACGAGCTCAATCCCGAAGGATTGCAGACTCTCAATCATCCTCTTGTCGAAATCTTCCCGGTCCGGATAATCCTGATGCCGGACGACGACAGACGGTATCCCGTGTTTCTTCGCGCGCTCGAGCGCAAAAGCGTCGGGGATATTGCTTATGACGACCCGAATTTCCGCCTGAATCTGACCCTTTTCGATATGATCGATAATGGACTGGAGATTCGATCCGCTGCCCGATACGAGAACGCCTATTCCCAAACGATTTTTCATGATCAGATGAACGTTACGGGTTTCTGATTCTTGTCCCGTTTTTCAACAGTGCCGATGAGGTGAGCCTGTTCGCCAAGACCACTGAGTCTATCCAGAATGTCAGAGGAATCCTTTTCCGAAACGACGATCATCATGCCGATCCCCATGTTAAAGACACGAAACATTTCATCTTCATCCACGTTTCCCATTTTCTGAAGGATATTGAATACCGGGGGAATCACCCAGCTTCCCTTCGTGATCACGGCCCGGCAGGGATCCGGGAGAGCCCTGGGGATATTATCCATAAAACCCCCGCCTGTAATATGAACGGCGCCCTTGATAGAAAACGTTTTTGTGAGGTTCAAAAGAGACTTCACGTAAATCTTCGTGGGTCTGAGAAGTTCCATGCCGATAGGCTGATCCAGGCTTCCCACGGTGTCAGACGCCTTGAGCTTGGCTTTTTCAAAAAGAATTTTTCTGGCGAGAGAAAAGCCGTTGCTGTGCAGCCCGTTTGACGCGAGTCCGATAATGCGGTCTCCCACGCTGATCACGGAGCCGTCGATCATACGCTCTTCCTCTACGATTCCCACGCAGAAACCGGCCAGGTCGTATTCGCCGTCTTTATACATTCCAGGCATTTCCGCTGTTTCACCGCCGATGAGGGCGCAGCCCGCCTCACTGCAGCCCCGGGCAATGCCCTCCACAATGGCAATGCTTGTCTCCATCTTTAATTTACCGACGGCAAGATAATCGAGGAAAAAAAGAGGTTCGGCACCCTTTACGACAATGTCGTTCACTGACATGGCAACCAGATCGATGCCGATTGTATCGTGTTTATTCATCATCTGGGCAATTCTCAGTTTTGTGCCTACCCCGTCTGTCGAAGAAACAAGAAGAGGGGTTTTATACCTTGCGGTATCCAGATTGAAAATTCCGGCAAAGTCGCCGATGGTTCCTTTCACTTCCTTTCGAAACGTGCTTTTTATGAGGGGTTTGATCTTTTCGATGAACAGGTTGGCGCTGTCGATATCCACTCCAGCGTCCTTGTACGAAGACTTTTTCTGCATGCGCTCTCCCGCGTAGATATTGTGAATGCTGAACATGATGATGTCTAGGTGATCTGTGGTCGGAATATAAATGAATATCCTTGAATTGTCAAATCTTACCTTGTAGATCGGCTTCATATTTGTTAACAAATACATTATATGAACAAAAATCAGTGGATCTTTTCTGATCGAGCAAATGAAAGAAGGCTGAAAAAATGATGGGCAAGTCTTTTCAATCGGAAGAAGAAATCCGGTTTTGTTTTGAGAAGCTTTCGCTTCCCGTTCAGTATGTCAAGGGTGTGGGACCGAAAGTGGCAAGGCTTCTCGAAAGAAAAGGAATCCGATCCGTCGAGGATCTTCTTTTCTTTTTGCCGCGACGATATGAGGATCGTCGAAACATTGAAAGGATTGAATCGCTTCAGATCGACCACAGGGGAACAATCATTGGAAAGGTCATGAGCGCCCGGGTCAGGTATTACCGGAAGGCAAAGGTTTTCGAGGTCGAAATCGATGATGGGAGCGGCATCCTTACGGCCAAATGGTTCCGGGGGCGGGATGCCTATTTGAGGCGCGCCTTCCAGGCGGGTCAGCGTGTAATTCTCACCGGCGAGATACGCGGTTCGCTGCTGACGAAGGAGATGGCTCATCCAGATTTCGAGCTCATCGACGATGAGGAAGACGACTTTCTGCATTTCAAGCGCATTGTACCCATTTATTCCGAAACGGAAGGGCTCCGGCAGAAGCAGATGAGAAGAATCATGCGGAACGCCCTGGATCATTACGCTCAATGCGTCGTCAGCCCCGTACCGGAGGATGTCTGCGCGAGGCGCAGGCTTGCCGGGATCGCTCCGTCATTACAGAACGTTCACTTCCCCGGACAGGATGAAGATATTGACCGTTACAATTCATGGAAGTCCGCGTCTCACCGAAGATTGACCTTTGACGATTTTTTCTATTTTGAGATCGCCATGGCTTTACGAAAAAAGGAGAATATTTCGGAAAGAGGAATTTCCTTTAAAAGGGAAGGAATCCTTCTGGGTCGTTTTTTAAGTCATCTGCCCTTCAGGTTGACGGGAGCGCAGAAAAGAGTCCTCGGTGAAATAGGGCAAGACATGGCCGGAATGTGCCCAATGCACAGGCTTTTGCAGGGTGATGTGGGTTGCGGGAAGACCGTGGTCGCCATGGCGGCGCTGGTCAAAGCCGTCGAGAACGGTTACCAGGGAGCGATTATGGCCCCGACAGAAATTCTCGCCGCTCAGCATTTTTCAACTGTGAGGCAATGGGCGGAGCAGCTGGAATTGCGCGCGGCAAATCTGACCGGGAGCCTGGGATCGAAAGAACGCGATGAAATCATTGAAAAGATTTTCGCGGGCACCCTGGATATTGTCGTGGGAACTCACGCATTGATTCAGCAGAGGGTGGAATTCAAAAAGCTGGGTCTGGTGGTGATCGACGAGCAGCATCGCTTCGGTGTTGTCCAGCGACAGATTCTCAGAGACAAGGGATTGCACCCGGACGTTCTGGTCATGACGGCCACGCCGATCCCGCGGACCCTTGCCATGACTGTATACGGCGATCTTGATCTCTCTGTGATCGATGAAATGCCGCCCGGAAGAAAGACCGTTCAAACGAGGGTCTGCTACGAGAAGGAACGGGGCGTTGTTTACGATTTGATCAGGACGGAGTTGCGTCAAGGCAGGCAGGCCTTTGTAATCTATCCTCTGGTCGAAGCGTCTGAGGTTCTGGATCTCAAGGACGCCACACGCATGTCGGAACACCTTCAGCACGCCGTTTTCCCCGATTTCAGAGTGGGACTCATTCACGGGCGCATGAAGGGTGCCGATAAGGATAGGATCATGCGTGAGTTTTCAATGAAGCACCTGGATCTTCTGGTCTCCACGACCGTCCTGGAGGTCGGCATCGACATTCCGGAGGCCTCTATGATGGTGATCGAGCATGCGGAGCGTTTCGGCCTGTCTCAGCTGCACCAGCTGCGGGGGAGAATTGGACGGGGGAATATTCCGTCTCTCTGCGTTCTCATGACGCCTCATCGGAGGTCGGATATGGCTGCCCGACGACTCCGGATCATGGAGGAAACACATGACGGGTTCCGGATCGCCGAAGAAGACCTGAAGATTCGAGGGCCCGGTGAATTCCTGGGAACGAGACAGTCGGGTCTGCCCGACTTTCCCATAGCCAGTATTCTGAGAGATGGAAGGCTTCTTCAGGAGGCCAGGGAAGAGGCCTTCGCTATTGTGGAGGCGGATCCCGCGCTGGATAAACATGAGAATTTGGTGCTGAAGAAAGTCGTGACGAGACGATGGGCCGAGCGGTTGAATTATGCAAAAACCGGTTGAAATTATAAAGGTAAAAAGGTAAAAGCAGGGTCGGAATAGTCGAGCGATCAGCAACGAAGGAACACGAGGTTCAAATCATGAAGATCATATACGCGGGCTTAATTGGTTTCGGTAACATAGGAACGGGGGTCGTAAAACTGCTCCGTAGCAACCGTGAGATCCTTGAAAAGCGGCTGGGGGCCCGAATTGTACTCAAAAAAATCGCGGATATGGATATTTCAACCCCCAGAGCCGTGTCCGTGGAGAAGGCGCTTCTCACCACGGATGCGGGAGAAATTCTGAATGACCCGGAGATTTCGATCGTGATTGAACTGATCGGCGGTTACGATCACGCCCGCTCTTTCATCCTCGATGCCATGCGTAAGAAAAAACACGTGGTGACGGCTAACAAAGCCCTTCTGGCCACGCACGGGAACGAAATATTTCAGACCGCGGAAAAAGAAGATGTGGACATCGGATTTGAAGCGAGCGTGGGTGGAACCATTCCTGTGATCAAGACCCTGAAAGAAAGTCTTGTCGCGAACAGGATCCGATCCATATTCGGCATCATGAACGGAACATCGAACTATATTCTGACCAAAATGACCGATGAGGGAAAGGCCTTCGATGCTGTTCTCAGAGAGGCGCAGGACCTCGGGTTTGCGGAGGCCGATCCAACGTTTGACATCGAGGGGATCGACACGGCCCATAAACTCGCCATCGTCCTGTCTCTTTCCTACGGGAAGAAGGTCCGGCTTGAAGACATTTACCGCGAAGGGATATCGGGAATTTCCCAGAAAGACATCGAATTTGCAAAGGAGCTTGGATACAAGGTAAAGCTTCTCGCCATAGCAAGGGAGCGGGAGACGTTTGTCGAGGCGAGAATCCATCCGACGATGATTCCCTTCAATCACCTCCTGGCAAACGTGAATGGAAATTTCAATGCCTTCCATATCCTGGGCGATGCCTCGGATTCGGTTTTTCTGTACGGACAGGGTTCAGGTATGATGCCGACGGCAAGCGCCGTCGTGAGCGACCTGATCGATATCGCGCGGGACATGCTCAAGGGCATCTCCAGGCGCGTCCCCGCCCGTTTTCACCGCGAGGAGGGAATGGAGGACATCCGCATCCTGCCTATGGAAGATATCGACACAAAGTACTATTTCAGATTTTCGGCGGTGGACAGGCCTGGCGTTCTCTCGAAGATATCGGGCATTCTCGGAGCAAACGACATCAGCATCGCCGCTGTGATCCAGAAGGGAAGGAAGATCAACGGGGCCGTACCCGTGGTCATGACGACTCATGAATCGATGGAGAAAAACGTGCGAAAGGCGTTGAAGGACATCGACCAGCTGGACGTGGTTCAGGGGAAGACGGTCAAGATCCGGATAGAAGACGAGGAGACTCCATGAAATATGTCATTCTTCTCGGCGACGGAATGGCGGATTATCCTCTCGGTAGATTTGGACGAAGGACGCCGATGGAGGTCGCCAGAACACCGAACATGGATCGAATGGCCCGGGAAGGAACCGTGGGCCTGATCAATACAATCCCTGCCGGGTTTCCGGCGGGTAGCGACGTGGCGAATCTGACGGTCCTGGGTTACGATCCGGAGGTTTACTACACGGGCAGAGGCCCCCTCGAGGCCGCCAGCATGGGCGTTCAACTCGGCAGGAATGATGTGGCCTTCCGGTGCAATCTCGTAACCCTGAGCGGTCATGAAAAACCGGTGATGGAAGACTACTCGGCCGGCCACATTTCATCACCCGAGTCAAGGGATATCATGGCGGATCTGGAGAACAAGCTGGGTTCCGAAAAGATGAGCTTTCATCCCGGCGTGAGCTACAGGCATTTGCTTGTATGGCGGGGAGGACCGGAGTATGCAGAAACGACGCCGCCTCACGACATTGTCGGTCAGGAAATAGACCGACATCTTCCACGTGGAAATGGAGGAAAAGACATCATTGCGCTGATGATGCAGTCCATGGAGATACTGAAAGCGAGTCCTGTCAATACCCTGCGCATATCTCAGGGAAAGCGGCCCGCGAGTTCCATATGGCTCTGGGGACAGGGAAAGGCGCCCCTGATGAAACCTCTCACGGAAAAATATCATCTCAGAGGTGCGATCATCTCCGCGGTGGATCTTCTGAGAGGCATCGGAATTTATGCGGGGCTCGACGTCGTGCACGTCCATGGCGCAACGGGATACATTGATACCGACTATGCAGGAAAGGCCCGAAAGGCTCTGGAGGCCCTGAGGGACAGGGATCTCGTCTTTGTACACGTCGAGGCGCCCGATGAGATGGGCCACGAGGGAAACGCCGAAGGAAAGATCAAGGCTATCGAGGAATTCGATGAAAAGGTGGTGGGGACTGTCATGGAAGGCCTGCGTAAGATGTCCTCTTACAGACTAATGGTTTTGAGCGATCATCCGACACCGATCAGCAGGAAAACCCACGTAAACGATCCAAGCCCCTTCGTTGTTTTATCCTCTGATGGTGACAATCTCCGCAACGGCAACTCCTTTTCTGAAAAGGTCGCCCAGAAAACGGGAATACTTGTTCTGCCCGGATTTCTGCTGATGGAGCATTTCCTGGGTGACTGGAGAGGATTTATTGAAAAAGAAGGTCGTTGAGATACGGGTCAGTTATGCAGATACCGATGCCATGGGCATCGTTTATCATTCGAATTACGTCCGCTGGTTTGAAATCGGTCGCACGGAGCTGATGAGGGATATGGGAATTGTATATGCCCGCCTGGAGCAAGATGGATTTTATCTTCCCGTGACTCAGCTTTATTGTCATTACCTCGCGCCTGCCCGTTATGATGAAATAATTCAAATCGAAACCTCCATAAATTATTTCCGCAGGGCCAGCATCAAATTTGATTATGAAATCAAGGATAGGAGCGGCGAAAATGTTCTTGTAGAAGGCTATACGGTCCATGCCTTTACCAACAGGCAAGGGAAAATCGTTCGCGCGCCCCGCACGATCAGCGATATGATCCGTGATTCATGAGCGCTCAGATCGCTTTAAGGCGGACGTCCATGAGGACAGGGATTTTTTCATTCCATCTTCATTTATCGTAATGCGGAGAGACTCAAGGATTTGAATCATCAAATCCTTTTTTACAACAAAGAAGAGAAAATAATTTTACATCACATGATAAGTTGGGGGAGAAGGATCGTATATGGCTGACATGAACCCGAAAGAATTGAAAAGCCCAGGAGCTTTTCAATCAAAAATTGAAATTATCACAGACTATTTCGAAAAAAACAAAAAAAGAGTGTATATCGGGCTGGGTGTTTTCTTCGCCGTGATACTGATGTTCATAGGCTGGTATATCTATCGCATGGATTATGAAAAAAACGCACAGAAATTATACGCGGGGGCGTTCAGCGTTTATCATTTGTCGCCTCCCGGCCCGGAAACCTCCATGCGGGCCATAAAAATGTACGGCGAACTGGAGAAAAAATTCCCCGGAAGCAGTGCGGCGTCGAATGCCCTCTTCAGCATGGGGAACCTTTATTATGGACTGAACGATTTAGACCGATCCATACTGGCCTATAAGGATTTTCTGAATGCCTCCGGCATCAGAAAAGATTTGAGATCGATGGCATACAATGGTCTGGGTTATTGTTATGAGGCGAAGGGCGATCTCGATAAGGCCCTCGAGTCTTATGAAAAATCGATTCCTAATGCCATGGGAGGCGCCGTCCTTAGCGCCACGTACAGCAACATGGCCGGAATCTATCTTGAAAAGAAAGACAAGAAAAAGGCTCTTGAATATTACAAGAAGGCCCATGAGCAAAAGAATGATCCGGTCTTGGACTCAATGATCAAAAGAAAAATATCCGAACTGGAGGCGTAATTCCATCATGCTGCATTTCTGCAAGAAGTTCGGCACAGGCCCTGAGACAACCTGGAAGTGAGGAAATGATTTCATGAAAATAATAATGTCTGGAAATGAAGCGATCGCCCGGGGTGCTTATGAATGCGGCGCGACGTTCGCTTCGGGATATCCCGGTACCCCGAGCACTGAGATATTGGAAGAGTTCGCCAAATACGAAGGGGTTTACGCAGAGTGGTCTCCCAACGAGAAGGTCGGTCTCGAAGTAGCGATAGGTGCGGCCATGGCCGGCGCGAGAGCCATGGCTGTCATGAAGCATGTGGGCGTGAATGTTGCAGCGGATCCCCTTTTCACGGCGAGCTACACGGGCACAAACGGAGCCCTCGTCATCATCACGGCTGACGATCCATCTCTCCACAGCTCTCAGAACGAACAGGACAACCGGAACTACGCGAAGTTCGCAAAAATACCGATGCTTGAGCCTTCCGACAGCGAAGAGGCCAGGATTTTCATCAAAAAGGCCTTTGAGATCAGCGAAACATTCGATACGCCTGTTTTTCTACGGACGACGACACGTGTTTCCCATTCCAAAAGCATCGTGGAACCGGAAGAACCCGTCAAACCGGAGAAGCGAGTCGTCGAGCGGCTTGACCCCTCCAAATACGTGATGGTGCCGTTCAACGCGAGGAATAGAAGAATCGTCGTTGAAGAACGGACGAAAAAGCTTCAGAAATACGCGGAAACCTTCTCCGAAAACAGACTGGAATGGAATGACCGGAAAGCAGGAATCATCACGGCCGGCATGACGTACAACTACGCAAAGGACGTATTCCCCGCCTACTCCTATTTGAAGCTCGGCATGGTGCACCCCCTGCCTGAGGGCCTCATCCGAGAGTTCGCACGCGGGGTTCGTAAACTTTATGTGGTCGAAGAACTCGACCCGTTCATCGAAGAGCATATCCGGGCCATGGGAATCAAGGTAGTCGGAAAGTCGGTTTTCCCCTACACAAACGAGTTTGACCCCGGCGTGGTAGAGGAGTCCATCAAGGGACGGCCGGTGCGCAGCGTCGGACCGCAAAATCTCAACATCCCTCCAAGGCCGCCGAATCTCTGCCCGGGCTGCCCTCACCGCGGGCTTTTCTATGTCCTGGGCAAAATGAAGGTTTTTGTAACAGGTGACATCGGCTGTTATACGCTTTCTTTCATGAAACCGCTCGAGGGGCTGCACAGCTGCATATGCATGGGGGCGAGCATCGGGACGGCTCACGGGATCAGCAAAGCGCTCCGCGAAAAAGGGAAGGGGAAAGTCGTCGGAGTTCTCGGTGATTCCACATTCATCCATTCCGGCATAACATCTCTTCTGAACACGGCTTACAACAAGAGCGATGTGGTCATCATCATCGCCGACAACAGCACAACTGCCATGACAGGCATGCAGCATCATCCCGGAACGGGAACCACGCTGCAGGGGAACATGACCGCCACTCTGGATTTCGAGATTCTGGCAAAAGGTCTGGGAATAGAGAGCATCCGCATTATTGATCCCTACGATCTCAAAAACACGCGCTCCGTGATGAAGGAGGAACTCTCAAGACCCGGACCTTCTCTGGTGATTTCAAGAGCTCCCTGTGTCCTTTTGCTGAGCAAGACCACGCTGCGAAAGAAAACATTCCGCATCGACGAGGAGAAATGCACGGGATGCAAAGCCTGCCTCGGGCTAGGATGTCCGCCCATTTCCTGGCACAGATTCCCGGAGGGATCGGAACGAACCGTACCGGGAAAGACAAAAAAACAGGAAGGCATGGCGACGATTGATTCTGCGTTCTGCACAGGATGCACGCTCTGCCAGCAGCTCTGCGGTTTTAAGGCGATTGTTGAATCCGGGGAGGTTTCCTGACGATGAAAAATACCACAAAGACCATTTTGCTGGCGGGCGTGGGAGGGCAGGGCATCCTCCGGGCAAGCGACATATTATCCATGGCCCTCATGGCATCTGGTTTCGACGTGAAGAAGAGCGAGGTTCACGGAATGGCCCAGAGGGGCGGCTGCGTTACAAGCCATGTCCGTTACGGCGAGAAGGTTTATTCCCCGATCGCAAAGAAAGGAAGCGTGGATATCCTTCTTTCTTTTGAAAAACTTGAGACCCTGCGCTATCTGAACTATATGAAGCCCGGTGCCCGAATCATTCTCAATGAAGAAGAACTTTTTCCCCCTTCCGTGAATTTAGGAGAGGCCGACTATCCCAAAGATGTGGTCGAAACCACAAAGAAATACTTCAAGAACATCCTGTCGATAAACGCAACAGCCCTGGCTTTCCAGGCGGGAAACATACGGACAGCCAACACGGTCATGATCGGCGTGGTTTCCCGATATATGGATGTTACCCTGAAGACCTGGGGGGAAATTCTTAATGACGCCTTTCCGAAGAAACTAATCGCCGTGAACATGACCGCTTTTGAACTTGGAAGAAGCGCGTGAAGGTTGTCTGCAACAGGATTCTCTTCGCTATTGTGTTTTTCATCACGATATCTCCGCCGGGTTCAATGTCTTGTGCGTATGCTCAGGATCCGGAATCGGAACGGCTGCTTAGTTATGCCGAGAGCCTCTTTCAAGAAGGGGATTACTATCGCGCCATATCCGAATACAAACGTTTTATCCACTATTATCCGTCTGCCAAGAGCGTCGAAACCGCTTCTTTCAGAATAGCGGAATCGTACTACAAGGCCCGCCGGTGGCAGGATGCTATAGATCTCTTCAAAATATTTATAGATAAATATCCCTCGAGTGGCAAGATCAATGACGCGTTCCTGCTCAAGGGTTTATCCGAGAAAAACGTGAAACGATACGATGAAGCCCTTCTGAGCTTTGAGGAGATTCTAAAGAAAGCGACGGGAAATGTCAGACACCGGGCCATTTACGAGAGCGCGCTTTTATACGTGGAAAGGGAAGACTGGGGCAGGGCAAGAGAAACCTTTTCAAAAATTCCGGGTGAAAGCGGCCTTCATGATTCCGCCGGCCGATGGAGTTCTGGTCTCCTTCGAATCAATGATCTGCCCGAAAAATCCCCCGCCGTTGCAGGAACGCTGGCCGCAATTTTGCCAGGATCAGGCCACATTTATACGGAACGATACAGGGACGCCCTGGTTTCTTTTTTTCTCAATGGTGCTTTTATTTTCGCCGCCATAGAGCTTTTCAGGCATGACAACGATATAGCTGGCGGGATAGTCACTTTTTTCGAGATCGGATGGTATACGGGGAACATTTACAGCGCTGTGAGCAGCGCACACAAGTACAATCGAAGGATGAAGGAAGAATTCATTCAGAAACTGAAAGAGAACAGTTCCATCTCTATAATGCATGATCCGAAGACATCAGCAAACTGTATCATGTACAGCATGAGATATTAGCTATATGTATTTGTATACAAGTCGCATTTTAAAGTATGTAATTGTTTTATTATTTGTGTTTGATATGAATATCGTTCATGGGGATTCATTCAATCCATGGTCTTTCAAACAGTCGAACCCTGATGCCGTGACGGGCAGCAAATCATCCTGTGAGCTTTCTCCTGCTGCCAGGACATTCAGGAAAGGCATTCATTTTTTCGGTGAATACATTTCCGCTGTTGATGGCAATCGATGCATGATGTACCCATCCTGCTCGTCCTACAGCCTGATGGCCATAGAAAAGCACGGATTTATAATCGGTTACATAATGACTGTGGACAGGCTCATTCATGAGAACAACGAGATGGATATCGCCGAAGCCATAAATATAGGAGAAGCGACGAGGTATCACGATTCCGTGGAAAACAACGATTTCTGGTGGTATAAGGACTAAAAGTTTCGAGAGTTCGAAGACCCGGCTTTACTATTTTGATTTTATGGGGATCAGATATTGGCTGAAGACTATTACAAGATTCTTGGTCTGGAGAAAAATGCAAGCATCGAGGACATTAAAAAATCCTACCGTAAACTTGCACTGAAATATCATCCAGATAGAAATCCTTCAGATAAGAAACGTGCAGAGGAACAATTCAAGAAGATAAGCGAGGCCTACGCCGTTCTCAGCGACGATGAGAAACGAAGGCAATACGATCAGTTCGGTTCAGATCAGTTCAATCAGAGATTCTCGAGAGAGGACATATTCCGCGGAGCTGATCTGAATGATATTCTGAGAGACCTTGGTTTCGGTGGCCGAGGGGGTTCCGATTTTTCATGGATTTTCGATCTCGGCGGCGGTTCTGGTAGACGAACCCGTACATACCGCACTGATCCCCGTGGAGATTTATATAGAACACAACCGGATCATATGCCCCAGAAAGGAGAAGATCTTCAATATAACCTGACGATTACACTCGAAGATTCAGCAAAGGGGGCAGATAAAGTCATTTCTCTTCGTAAGGTTGACCGTGTTGAAGAAATAAACGTTAAGATACCGGCCGGAATCAATTCCGGGCAGAAACTCAGGCTTTCAGGCAAAGGTCTACCAGGAAGAAACGGCGGTCCCGAAGGTGACCTGTATCTCAATATTCATATTCAGCCCCATCATATCTTCAAACGCGAGGGTGATGATATTTTCGTAGATTTTTCAATCAAATATTCCCAGGCGGTCATGGGAGCGTCAATTGATATACCCACAATGAGCGGACCTTTTAAACGCATCAAGATTCCGCCAGGGACCCAGGACGGTACGAAAATACGATTGAAAGGTTTTGGAGTTCCTCATTTCAGAGAAGGCGGCAAAGGCGACCAGTATGTAAAGATCTCGATTGCCGTGCCCAAAAAGCCCAACGAGAAACAGACGGAATTGATTAAAAAACTGGCTGATGAAGACCTGTAGAACTTTGTGAGAATTTTTATAATGTCGTATAAGATATGTTATGTCAACTTATATAGAGCTAGCATATCTCACGCAAGCTCTATAGCCCCTCGGACGCCCAGTTTGTCTCCCGCGATGATAAGCACACCGAGAACCCCTTCTATTCCCAATCCATAATCCAGGCCTTTTCTGATATCGGAATCTTTTTGTACGAGGTTCCCCACCGCAGTGGCAGCCGCGTCAGCCAGGATCGCTGAAGCGGATACGACGCAGACCGCATCCGCACAGCCGAAACTTGCGGAATGTCCGACACTCGCTGACGATGTGCAGACGCCGAGAGGCGTTGATTCCTGTCTGATCTTCAGACTGATTTTATCGCTCAGAGGTGACGTCCCGGCAAATATGCCGATAAGAATATCCCGGCTGGTTCTCAGAAAAATATCCCCTCCATTCTCCACCATCACATCCTGAGATTCTGTCATCAGGTCCAAAGCCACATACTGAGCAATGGCTCCCGCCACGGCAGCCATGGGGCCCACTCCGGCTTTAATGGTTGCTTGCATCATGTCGCGCACGATATCCGGAGCGAGAATGTCAGCTTCAAGGGGTGAAAAGGAGGATAAAAATTCAGGGTGAATCTTGATGTACTCTTCAATGAAATGGCGATTTTTTATGACGGATTTCTCTGCCAGGACTGAAAGGTCTCTCCCCGCGCATATCCAGAGGTCCGTCTCTTTGATTCTGACCTCAAAGGAAACCAGGTTGTTCTCCCTGATCCTGCGTCGATACTTTCTGTCACGGTATTTGAGAGGATCGAAACGCACAATATGCATTCACCTACGAAAAACGGGTCGACCCGTCACCAAGTATTGAATCGGCTTCCTTTTTGAGAACTTTCGTGGGGTTCAGCCTGAGCTCCTTGCCAAGATAGATCACGGTTTCTGACTGGCCGTTCAAATGGAGATGGAGGAAGCCATCCAGCTTTCCTCTGTTTTTCATCAGAATGCGCTTCAGCGATTCAAGGGTGTGGGGCGTTGCATTTGCAGCATTGATATCAAAATGAACTTCGCTGTATGGATTTTCGATGACGTCTTTCAAAGGCATTATCTCAGATGGTATGATTTTACTGTTCTCGTCATCGGCATCTACTGTTCCGGTGACAATGACGGGTTCCCCCGACTGCAAAATCGTCGAGTATTTCTTGAGCATATCGCTGAAAACGATCAGCTCTATCGATCCTTTCATATCTTCGAGAGTGACATAGGCCATCGTATCTTTTTTCTTTGTGAGAACGGTTTTGACGTTGCCCACCGTCCCGGCCACGTGAACCGTTTCGCCGTCACGTTTATGAACGATGTTCTCTGAATCGGCATCTGTCACATTTTGTAGACGGTCGGCAAATCTCAACAGGGGATGGCCGGTGATGTAAAATCCAAGGGTTTCCTTTTCGTGTGCCAGCCGTTCGGCCGCATCCCATTCGGGCACATCGGGAAGATGCTCAGCGTCTTGCAGAGATTCACCGCCTTCCCGCTTCCGGTCGTCATGCGCAAAGAGGCTGGACTGGCTGCTCGGCCCGTTCTTTCTGCGGCGCTGCGTGGCTTCAACGATTTTTTCAAAGCCATCCATGAGTTGTCGCCTCTTTCTTCCAAAAGAATCAAAGGCACCGCATTTTATAAGGCTCTCAATAACCCTTTTGTTTATTTTTCTCAGGTCCACCCGGCTGCAAAAATCGCCCAGGCTTTTAAAAGCCCCCCCCTTCTCTCTGGATTCAATAATGGAATCTACGGCACCCGCGCCGACATTTTTTACGGCCGCAAGTCCAAAACGGATCTTCGATCCCAGGACACTGAAATCCGTCATGGATTCATTGATGTCCGGTGGAAGAACATCGATCCCCATTTCCTTGCAGCTGCTGATGTATTTTATGATCTTGTCACGGTTATTCTTTTCACTGGTTAGAAGGGCGGTCATGAATTCAACGGGATAATGTGATTTCAGATAGGCTGTATGATAGGAGATCATGGCATAGGCGGCGCTGTGCGACTTGTTGAATCCATAGCCGGCGAAGGTTGCCATCTGTTCGAATATTTTGCGGGCTTTCTCTTCAGGTATTTTGTTTTTCCTGGCCCCGGCGAGAAACTTCGGCTTTTCTTTTTCCATGTCCGCCGGATTTTTCTTGCTCATGACCTTTCTGAGCGTATCCGCTTCGCCCATGGAATAATTGGCCAGAACGCTGGCGATTTGCATCACCTGTTCCTGATAAAGAATCACCCCATACGTTTCCTTGAGGATGGCTTCCAGGGCCGGCACTTCATATTTGATCCTGGTTTTCCCGTGTTTTCTCGAAATGAATTCTGGAACCATGCCGCTCTTTAAAGGTCCGGGCCGGTAAAGGGAGAGAAGCGCGATGATATCCTCGATACAATCCGGTTTCATGCTTACGACGATATCCTTCATTCCGGAGCTTTCCAGCTGGAAAACACCGTCGGTCTCGCCGCGCATGAGAAGCTGATAGGTATGGCTGTCGTCAAGGGGAATCATGTTCATGTCCATATCAGCCCCCCTGCCCTTCTTGATGAAGTCCAGAGCATCCCGGATGACCGTTAGAGTCCTTAATCCAAGGAAATCAAATTTCGTCAATCCCACGGACTGAATATCATCCATGGAAAATTGCGTCATCACCTCCTCTTTCTGGCTCTTATAAAGAGGAACCCTCTCGACAAGCGGCCTGTCAGATATGACCACGCCGGCCGCGTGGGTGGACGAATGGCGGTTCAAACCCTCAAGGGACCTTGACAGAAGCAATAACTTCCTGACCTTCTCATTATTGCGCTCTTCAGTCTGGAGACGGGGCTCCATCTTGATCGCGTCTTCAAGCTTGATATTCAAAACATTTGGAACGAGCTTGGCGATGCGATCCACTTCACCGTAAGGCATGTTGAGCGCCCTCCCCACGTCGCGTATCACCTGTTTTGCCTGCATGGTCCCGAATGTCACGATCTGTGCCACATGATCGCTTCCATACTTGTTTGTGACATATCGAATGATCTCGTCCCGCCCTTCAATGCAGAAATCCGTATCTATATCGGGCATGCTCTTTCGATCGGGGTTTAAAAAACGCTCAAAGAAAAGGCCGTAGCGAATGGGATCGATATTCGTGATGCCGAGTGCAAAGGCGACAAGGCTTCCAGCCACGGAACCTCTTCCCGGACCGACGGGGATGTTCTTTTTTTTAGCGTAATTAATGAAATCCGAGACAATCAGAAAGTAGCCCGCAAACCCCATGGACTGGATGATGTCCAATTCCTGATGAAGGCGTTTCTGGTATGTATTCCTTTCTTTGCCCCCGACGCCTGTCAGAATATTTTCCAGTCCCATCTTTGCCATGTCCCGAAGATATTCGTCGAGCGTTATCTCCCGCTCAATCTCGAAGTGAGGGAGAAAAATGTTGTCAAAGGTCAGCGTGAGGTTGCACTTCTCGGCTATTTTAACAGTATTATCTATTGATTCAGGGCAATAGCTAAAGCTTTTAATCATCTCGTCTGGAGGCTTAAAATAAAATTCATTCGTCGCAAATTTCATTCGTTCTGCATCCTCTATCGTTCTTCCGGTCTGAATGCATAGGAGGATGTCGTGGGCTTCAGCGTCTTCGGGATTGAGATAATGGCAGTCATTCGTGGCGACAATCGGAATGGACAGTTTTCTGCCAAGTTCAATGAGCCCCGTGTTGACATCCCTTTGCTCGGGGATGCCGTTTTCCATGATTTCAAGGTAGAAATTCCCATCCCCGAAAATATCCCTGTATTCAAGTGCGGCTTTCTCAGCGGACTCTTTGTCCCCTCGAAGAAGATGCTCTGATATCTCGCCATGCAGGCAGGCGCTGAGGCCGATAAGGCCGTCGCCGAGCTGCTTCAGAAGTTCCTTGTCGACCCTTGGCCTGTAGTAAAACCCTTCAAGATAACCCATGGAGGTAAGCTTTATGAGATTCCTGTACCCGTGTATATTTCGAGCCAGGACGACGATATGGCGCGCGTTCTCGGTCTTGCTGCTCGATTCCCGGCTGAATCGGCTTCCGGGAGCCACATAAAGTTCGCAGCCTATAATCGGCTTTATCCCCGTCTTGTAGGCTGTCTGGTAAAAATCAATGGCTCCGAACATATTGCCATGGTCGGTAATAGCTATGGCAGGCATGGCATAGGCTTTCGCCTTTTTAAAAAGATCTTCCAGACGTATGGCTCCATCGAGCAGGCTGTACTGCGTGTGAACATGAAGATGAACAAAATCGGCGTGTTTCATAATAGGTCAGGCATCAGGCATTGGGCATCAGATATTCTTGAAATGGCTAAGGGCAAAGGGCGAAAGGCATAACGCAAAACGCCTTCTTATTATTCCCGAACCCTTTATTCTCTTATCTTCCCAGCTTCCTATCTTCTTAACTTCTATCTTTTCAATCCAGCCAGTAATTCGGGGCTTCTTTCGTTATGATGACATCGTGAACGTGGCTCTCGCGGAGTCCTGCCGAGGTGATTCGGACGAAACGGGATTTATTTCTCAATTCTTCGATGGTCCTGCAGCCGACATATCCCATTCCAGCTTTCAGGCCCCCGATCAACTGGTAGATGCTTGTTGAGAGAGAGCCGCGGAAAGGAACCCTCCCCTCGATTCCCTCAGGTACGAGCTTGAGCGTGCTCTCGATGTCATCCCGCATGTAGCGGTCGCGGCTTCCTTCTTTCATGGCCTCCAGCGATCCCATTCCCCTGTAAACCTTGTAGCTCCTACCCTGGAAAAGAACGGTTTCGCCCGGGCTTTCTTCTGTTCCCGCGAAAAGGCCTCCGATCATAACGGCGTAAGCTCCCGCTCCAAGCGCCTTCACGATATCTCCTGAAAATTTGATGCCCCCGTCACCGATGACGGGGATATTATGCTGCGAGGCAGCCTTGCTGCATTCCTGGATGGCACTCATCTGCGGAACCCCGACACCGGCGATGATTCGTGTCGTACAGATGGATCCGGGACCGACACCGACCTTCACTGAATCCGCTCCCGCTTTTATGATGGCCTTCGTTCCTTCGGCCGTGGCCACATTCCCTGCTATGACCTCGCACTTGGGGAAATTTCTCTTGGTATCCCGTATGGCGTTCAGAACGCCGCCTGAGTGTCCATGAGATGTATCGATGACGATTGCATCAACGCCCGCGGAAAGAAGCGCATCAACCCTTTCTTCCCGATCCAGAATACCCACCGCGGCGCCTACCCGGAGCCGACCGAGCGCATCTTTGCAGGAATTCGGGTACTTATCAATTTTTTCAATGTCTTTTATGGTGATAAGCCCCTTGAGATTATAGTTATCATCGACAACAAGAAGCTTCTCGATCCTGTGTTTATGGAGAAGCTTCTTGGATTCATCCAGAGTGATGGTTGATGAAACGGTGACAAGGTTTTTCTTTGTCATGACTTTTGCAACAGTCTGATCGAGATTGGTTTCAAAACGCAGATCCCTGTTCGTGAGAATGCCGACCAGACGTCGTTTCCGGACAACGGGAACACCCGATATCTTGTAGCGGCTCATGAGTTCGAGGGCTTCTTTGACCTTTTGTTCAGGGCCGATGGTAATGGGATCAACAATCATTCCGCTTTCGGACTTTTTGACCTTGTCGACCTCCATGGCCTGCCTCTGAATGCTCATGTTCCGATGAATAATGCCGATACCGCCCTCTCGAGCCATCGTAATGGCCGTTCGCGATTCCGTGACCGTATCCATGGCCGCGCTGATGATGGGAATGTTCAGACGAATGCTGTTTGTAATCCATGTCGAGGTTTCCACATCTTTCGGAAGAAAGGTTGCTTCAGCCGGAACAAGGAGCAGATCATCAAAGGTCAGACATTCTCTTGTTTTTTCATCTAACATGATTCACCTCCAACGTTTCCAAAACTCAAAGACGGCTGCCCATGAATATAAAAGATCTCACCATTGATTGAGAAGAAATAACGATCTATTTCAGGATCGTAGTCGAAGGAACCGGCTATCTCATAATAGCTGGCCCGGGAAAATCTTGCTTCATACTCTCCATTCCGAATCGAGCAATAGAGAACGTTGTCCTTTCCGATACGCAACGTCGAGGGATCCAGTTTTTCCTCGGTTCCATCGATCAACGTGAGGAACATGTTCTCTCCTTTTCCGACACGGGATCCGGAACGCTGAACAGATGTGACAACGAAAGGTGTGTCTTCCACATCCAGATAGCACTTTTCATTTCCCATGTCGATGAGATATCGGCCGATGGCGTCTTTTTTCAAGTTTTCGTAAAAGAGCTTGACGATATCCTTGCGGAACATTTCGGCGCCCCTGAAATACCAGACACCATCGCGGTCTATCCTGATCTCACAGGGACGGACTTCCTTATCAAAAGTGTTGTTCATTTCATCCATCGCCTTCAACGCTCTTTCCTGCTCTCAAGAAATATGGTGACGGGGCCATCGTTGACCAGCTCAACCTTCATCATGGCCTGAAACTCTCCCTGACCAACCTTGCTGATCTTTTCAGACGCCTGGTTGACAAAATAGTCGTAAAGATGTCGCGCCTCTGCCGGCTCAGCTGCGGCTGTGAACGACGGCCTTCGACCTTTGCGGCAGTCTGCAAAAAGAGTGAACTGCGAGACAATCTGCAACTCACCTCCAATATCGAGCAGCGATTGGTTCATTTTCCCATGCTCGTCCTCAAATATTCGGAGATGTATCATTTTGTCCAGCAGGCTGTCGGCTTCTTTCTTTCCATCTCCTTTTTCTACGCCCAGCAGTACGAGAAGACCCTTCCCAGTTTTTGAAATTTCCCTCCCATCGACAACCACTCGGGATGTGTCAATCCGCTGAATGACGGCTCGCATGAGACTCACCATCCATTGTTGCTATTGGTCGGGGCGAGAGGATTTGAACCTCCGACATCCTGCTCCCAAAGCAGGCGCGCTACCAAGCTGCGCTACGCCCCGTCTTCATGTTTATTTACACGTGTTCAGTATTTTATTTGCAAGCTTTTTTTAAGCGCCCGAAGCGCTTTGCCTCTATGGCTTATGCGGTTTTTCAATTCCGGCGGCATCTGTGCCACGGTCATGTTGAGATCCGGCACAAAAAAAACGGGGTCATAACCGAAACCATTCTGACCCGCCGGCTCAGAGGTGATCCGGCCTTTCAGAGTGTCTTCAAAAACGTCATAGTCGCCCCCGCTCCTGTATAATATGATCACACAACGGAAACAGGCTCCCCGCTTTTCCTCGGGAACCCCTTTCAGATCGTCAAGCAGCCTCCGGATATTCGTCTCGTCCGTCGCTTCGGGCCCCGAATAGCGCGAGGAAAAAACGCCCGGCTTTCCACCCAGAATTTCAACCTCCAGCCCCGAATCGTCCGCCAGGGCTGCCTTTCCCGTAAAATTTGAAACAGCCTTCGCTTTTTTCAGCGCATTTTCGAGAAAAGAACTACCGTCTTCGATCACATCAGGACCTGAGGATTCGTTTTCCAGTGTCAATATTTCCATGTCGAGATCCTGCAGTTCGGCTTTCAGTTCCCTGATTTTCCCCTGGTTTTTCGTTGCCAGAACGATCTGTCTCAAGACGTTTCTCCGAGAATCTCCTGCTGCTTTTTTGTCAGTTGAGAGATGCCTTTGAGAGAGAGATCCGTCATCCGGTCGAGCAATGATCTGTCAAAGGGCGCTTCCTCTGCCGTACCCTGAACCTCGATAAAAAGTCCTCCCCTCGTTATGACAAAGTTCATGTCCACCGATGCTTTTGAATCTTCCTCATAATCGAGATCGAGAAAAATATTCCCATTCACAAGACCCGTGCTGACGGCGGATACAAAGTCGCTGATGGGAATGGTGCTGACAATCCCTTCGTCTCTAAGCCTTCGGAACGCATCCATCAGCGCCACAAAACCGCCCGTGATGGACGCCGTTCTGGTTCCTCCATCCGCCTGAATAACATCGCAATCAATATAAATGGTCCTCTCTCCGTATGCCCTCATGTCGGTGACGGCACGCAGGGATCGGCCGATGAGCCTCTGAATTTCATGGGTCCTTCCTCCTATCCTGCCCCTCGATACTTCACGCGGGGTTCTTGTGTGTGTGGACATGGGAAGCATGGAATACTCTGCGGTCAGCCATCCTCTCCCCGTGCCTTTCAGGAAGGCCGGAACGCTCTCTTCGATGGTGGCCGTGCATATGACGCGCGTATTTCCCATTTCGATGAGGATCGATCCCTTGGGATAACGCAGAAAATCCCGTGTGATCTTCACCTCTCTCAACTCATCCCATCTTCGACCGCCTGCTCTTAAGCTGTTGTCCGTCATGCTAAAAATACTCCAAGACGCTCTTCCCGATCGCATCGGCGACGGCTTTCTGTTTCAACGGTTCAAGAAGATATTTCCTGTCCATTGTCTCTGTAGCAAATCCTGTTTCGATGACGATGGCTGGAATCGTCAATTCCTTAATGATACGGATGGGTGCCTCGCGAAGACCCCGATCCTTTCTCGGGAAGACCCGTTCCATCTGCTTCAGCAGAAGTCGCGCATACCGCACGCTCTCATTCAGGTGTTGTGTCCGGACCATGTCCTTTACGATCTCATGGCTTCCGCTTCCCTCTGCAGACGGGCCTTTGAATCCCGGAAAATAGACTTCAAAACCTGAGGCTTTCCTGCCAAAACCGGCGTTCACGTGGATGCTGACAAACAAATCCGCGCGGGCGTCTGCTGCTTTTTTCACCCGTTCGGAAAGAGAGACGCTGCGGTCGGATGTCCTTGTGAGTTCCACTTTAATGCTGCCCGCGCCTTCAAGGTATTTTTGAACCTGTTTTGCCATGGCCAGGGTGATGTCCTTTTCAAAAATATCTTCTTTTAGGGTCACGCCCCTCTCATCACCGCCATGGGATGGATCGATCACCACAACGGAAATCCCCCTGGCATCCCTGGCAATGGAATTCGTTGAATAAGCGACGATCATTCCTGTCGCGAGAATAAAAAAGAACAGCACTCCCATAAGACGATTCATTCAAGATCCTTTATAAAATATATTCGATATTGAAAACACGGGCGTTTCATAACGGAATTCGTGATGCACTGTCAACCGAAATTCACAAAATGACGTTCATGACCCCTGCTTCGTTCCTCTAATCCTTTCAACAGTGATTACGCTTTTTAGCTTCTTTAAGGCGGACACGACATCATTCAAATGCCGGAGGTCGTGAACATCCAGTTGAAAATCGCAAAGCGCGCTCTGATCCGGCGTCGTTTCCACCGTCGCATGACCGATATTGATGTCCAGACCCGAGATCACATTGCTGACTTCGGCGAGCAGGCCTTTTTTGTCCCGGCAAAGCACTCGTATGTGCACGGGATAGGTCTGCTTTCCCTTGACGTTCCAGCTCACTTCGACGAGCCTTTCGGGGTCGATCTCACGCAACATGGCGCAATCGATGCGATGCACGCTGATTCCCCTGCCCCTTGTGATATATCCGGTGACTTCGTCTCCCGGCAACGGATCACAGCACTTTGAAAATCTGACCAGCACATCATCGACACCTGTAATGGAAACTCCCGCCGATGCAGGCTTCGCGAACTTTTTCTTTATTCTATCAAGAATAGTCTCCTCTTCTTTTCGTTTTTCCTCATCCGGCAGAAAACGATTCACAATATGCTTGGCCGATATCTTTCCATAGCCTATCAATGCCGTCAGATCATCGACGGTGCTGATCGATAAATCTTCCAGCATATTCTTGAACTCGTCTGATTTGACGACCGCTTTGAACTTCAGCAGATGTTTTTTGAGTTCCTTTTCAAGAATATCTTTTCCTAAATCGATGCTTTTCCGCCTTTCCTCCTCCTTGATCCAGTTCTTGATCTTTGAGAGGGCTCTGGAGGTTACGGCATGCCGGAGCCAATCCTTGCTGGGATGATGTCCGGCCTGAGTGATGATCTCAATCGTATCGCCGTTTTGAAGCTCATATTTCAATGGAACGATCGAACGGTTCACTTTGGCGCCGACGCACGTGTGGCCTACATCCGTGTGAATACTGTAAGCATAATCTATCGGCGTGGCACCCTTCGGGAACGCCTTCACGTCTCCGGCAGGCGTGAAAACGTATACCTCGTCGGGAAAAAGCGCCAGCTTCAGGTTTTTCATGAATTCCCGGGGATCTTTCAATTCGTGCTGAAATTCGAGCAGTTCTCGCAGCCTTTTGATTTGCATTTCATCGCCGCCTTGCAGGGCGCCTCCCTCCTTGTAGCGCCAGTGTGCGGCAATTCCCTCTTCGGCCCATTCGTGCATCTCTTTGGTCCGGATCTGGATCTCCACTCTCTCTCCGTAAGGGCCGATGACGGTGGTGTGGAGTGATCGATAGTTGTTTGCTTTTGGCATGGCGATGTAATCTTTGAAGCGTCCCGGGACCGGTTTCCATACCGAGTGAACCACACTCAGCGCCTCGTAACATTCCTTTTCCTTATCGGAATCGACGATGATTCTGAAAGCCATGAGATCGTATACTTCATCGAAGTTGATATTCTGTTCTTTCATCTTTTTGTAAATGCTGTAGAAATGCTTCGCCCTTCCCTCCACGTTAGCCATCAGTCCGTATTCCTGGACTTCCCTTCGTATGATGTTCTTGATCTCTTCTGTATATCTGTCCCTTTCTTCCTTTCGCATGTCGATCCGCGTTGCAAGATCAGCGTAAGCATCTGAATCCAGATATTTGAATGAAAGCTCCTCGAGTTCTGTCTTCATCCAGTTGATCCCGAGCCGGTTCGCCAACGGGGCGTATATTTCCAGTGTTTCCATGGCGATATATCTTTGCTTTTCGGGCTGTTGGAATTCCAGCGTTCTCATATTATGAACCCGGTCTGCAAGCCGTACGAGGATAATCCGGATGTCCGACGACATGGCCAGCATCATCTTCCTGAAATTTTCGGCCTGACGCTCTTCCTGGCTTCCGAAGGTGATGCGGCTGATCTTTGTCAGGCCATCCACAAGGAAGGCGACTTCTTTCCCGAAAAGTCTATCTATTTCTTCGAGGGTTGCCAGGGTGTCTTCCACCGTATCGTGCAGAAGGGCCGTCACGATGGTTGACGAATCGAGTTTCATGTATGTGAGTATTCCTGCCACCTCCACGGGATGCGTCAGGTAAGGTTCTCCTGAAAGTCGAACCTGCCCCTGGTGAACCGAAGCGGAAAAGATGTAGGCCTTTTCGATCATTTCGGTACCCTCCTGGGGCATATAATCCTGAACCTTTTCAAGGATGTCCGTTATCCGGAGCATGAAGCGTTTCCTTATTCCCGCACCGTTCGTCTAATGAATTCCAGAGCGTCCTCAATAGTGAAAACCTTTTCTTCGCCTGTTTTTCTTATCTTCAATTCAACTTTTCCTTCCGAAAGCCTTTTGTGACCTATGGTAACCCGAAGGGGAATTCCGATCAGATCCGCGTCGTTGAACTTGACGCCTGCCCTCTCGTCTCTGTCGTCAAGAATCACTTCGATGGCGTCGTCCGTCAAACGCTGATAAAGCTTCAGGGCGGCCTCCATGATCAGCGGATCCTTGACATTTACGGGCGTCAGTATGACATGGTACGGGGCAATGAACATAGGCCATATGATGCCTTTCGTGTCGTTGTTCTGCTCGATGCACGCCGCCACTGTCCGACCGATCCCTATTCCGTAGCACCCCATGACCATTTCCTTTTCCTGCCCGTTGCTATCCAGAAACGTCGCGCGCATTTGTTTGCTGTACTTTGTTCCAAGCTTGAAGGTGTGTCCGACCTCGATCCCCCTTGCGAAATTCAAAGGGTTTTTGCAGCGCGGACAGGTGTCCGTTTCTTTCACCATCCGGAGGTCTGCAAATTCCTTTACCGTGAAATCTCTCCCCATGTTCACGTTTGTTGCGTGATAGTCTTCCCTGTTCGCTCCCGTGACCATATGAACCCTGTTCATGAGTGAATAATCTGCGATGGTTCTTGCCTTGATCCCCACAGGTCCGGCGAAGCCCTTTGGTGAACCGGTCACTTTCAGGACCGTGTCATCGGTTGCGAGCTCCAGGGCGTCGCATCCAAGATAACCTCTCAGTTTTGCTTCATTCACTTCTTCATCGCCGCGCACCAATACGGCGACAGGGGTTCCATCGGCCTCAAAGACAAGCGTCTTGACGATATCCTGAGGCGTCACACGAAGAAAAGCTGAGACTTCCTCAATCGTTCGGACGTCGGGTGTATGGACGATCTCCATAACGGGAAGCGGAGCGGGATCGATCGGGATCTTTTCCGGCTTGGCGACTTCAGCCTTCTCAATATTTGCGGCGTACTCACAGACGCTGCAAAAGACCAGAGCGTCCTCCCCCGAATCTGCGATCACCATGAACTCATGGGAAAAACTTCCCCCTATGTTCCCCGTATCGGCCTCCACCGCCCTGAATTTAAGCCCGCATCTGGTGAAAATCGTCGAGTAGGCATCAAACATTTTCTGATAACTGACATCCACGCCTTCCCAATCAGCGTCGAAGCTGTAGGCATCCTTCATAGAGAATTCCCTGCAGCGCATGACCCCGAATCTCGGCCGGATCTCGTCACGGAATTTTGTCTGGATCTGATAAAGGTTTTTTGGAAGCTGGCGGTAGGTTTTGACCTCGTTTCGAACCAGGTCCGTTATGACTTCTTCGTGTGTCGGTCCGATGCAGTATTCGCGATTATGCCGGTCTTTGAATCTCAGGAGTTCTTTTCCGTACATCTTCCAGCGCCCTGATTCCTGCCAGAGTTCCGCAGGCTGCACGGCGGGGAGAAAGACTTCCTGAGCGCCCGATCGATTCATCTCCTCCCGGACAATCTGTTCAACCTTCCGGATGACTTTCAAGCCAAGCGGCAGAAAGGAATAGATGCCGCTCGTTAATTTCCGGATCAAACCCGCGCGAATCATGAGTTGGTGACTGACAATCTCGGCATCCGAAGGAACTTCTCTAACCGTTGGAATGAACATTTCGGAATAACGCATTACGTGCTTTCCTCCCTTTCATCGGACATCATTTGAATTTCCTTCAGGAGAACGTCTATGAATTCACTCTCCTTGATTTTTTGGACAATCTTTCCTTTTTTGAACAGCAGTCCCGTTCCCCGCCCGCCGGCGATACCAATATCGGCCTCTGCCGCCTCACCCGGGCCGTTCACGACGCATCCCATGAGAGCTATTTTCAAGTCTGCTTTTATACCGGTCAGTTTCTTTTCAACCTTCCCAACCAGACCCTCAAGGTCTATTTCGCAGCGTCCGCAGGTGGGGCATGAGATAACTTCGGGGCCCACGCGGCGTATGTCAAGGGCCCGCAGGATTGCATAAGCGATCGGTATCTCCGCGAGCGGATCTCCCGTCACGGATACGCGAAGGGTGTCTCCAATCCCTTCGGACAAAAGGACTCCGATTCCTATTGACGATTTGACAGCCGCATGGACAATGCTCCCGGCCTCGGTGACTCCGAGATGGAGCGGGTAACGAGTTGTCTTCGATAGACTGCGATAGGCGGCAATCATCGTCGGCACATGCGAGGATTTGAGTGAAATTTTTAAATTCGTGAATTGGAGATCCTCGAAAAAACGGATGCTGTCCATGGCGCTTTCCACGAGGGCGGAAGACGACGCTCCTCCGTGTCTTCTCAATAATCTCTTCTCAAGGGATCCCGAATTTACACCTATGCGAATGGGCACCTGCCTGTCCCTTGCGGCCTGAACAATCTCTTTGATCCTCTCTTTTTTCATGTTGCCTGGATTAATGCGTATACCATCTGCCCCGGATTTCACGGCTTCAATGGCAAGGCGATAATCAAAATGGACATCCGCTATAAGAGGAATATCAATGGCTTGCTTAATCTTTCCCAAAGCGTAAGCGGCCTCCTGATCCGGAACGGCGACCCGAATGATTTCGCAGCCGGCGGATTCCAGACGCTTTATCTGATTCACCGTGGCTTTTATGTCGCGTGTATCGGTGGACGTCATGGACTGGACGCGGATGGGTGCCCCTCCGCCCACCCGGACGTTGCCGACTTGCAGGGCTTTGGTCATTTTTCTTTTAATAACGAAGGGTTTTTTGGTCATTCTTTTGCCAGGAAATTAAAATAATACATTTATATAACACGAAGGGCAGAGGGCAATCAATCAATAATTTGCCAAACTTAGGCCACGGCCGAGGGTATTGTCTGCTGGCAGGATCGAGACCGATTATAAACCGCGAGGAAGAAGACCTGAGCTGGGGAAGGCCGCAAAACACTCTCTCATTCTATGACGCTTCCTGAATGGCCTTCTTAATCCTTTCCAGGCCCTTTTCGATGTTCATCATCGATGTGGCATAGGAAAGTCTTATGTGATCGTCGCTGCCGAAAGGCATGCCCGGTACAACAGCGACGTTTGCCGCATCAAGCAGGTACTCTGAAAGATCCGACGAGGAACGAATGTTTGTCCCTCTGAACGTATTTCCGTACAGGCGCGACACGTTGGGGAAAACGTAGAAGGCCCCCTGGGGTTTTATGCAGGTCACCCCTTGGATATCATTAAGGAAATCAACCATAACATCCCGCCTTTTCATGAATTCGCCGACCATGATCGACACGGACTCCTGATTTCCCCTGAGGGCCTGAACGGCTGCCTTCTGAGCAATGGATGTTGGATTTGATGTGTTCTGACTCTGATAACCGGTCGCGGCACTTATGATCTCTTCAGGCCCTGCGGCATAACCGATTCTCCATCCGGTCATGGCGTAACTCTTTGACACACCATTCACCACAATCGTTCGGTTTTTCATCTCATTGTTCAGCATGGCCATGTTCGTAAAAGATATACCGTCATAGCGGATCTTTTCATAGATATCATCGGAAATGACCAGGGCGCCGCTATCAGCAATTATATCGGCCAGCTCTTTCAGTTCTTCGCGCGTATAGATCACGCCGGTTGGGTTCGACGGGCTGTTGATGATGAGGGCTTTCGTCTTCCCTGTCAGTGTCTTTTTAAGTTCCTTCCCCCTCAGCTTGAACCCTTCCGATTCTTTCGTTTGAATAATGACAGGGGTCGCGCCTGACAGAACGACAATGTCCGGATAGGATACCCAATAAGGTGCCGGGATCAGAACCTCATCCCCTTCTTCGAAAAGGACCTGGGCCAGATTGAAGAGCGTGTGCTTGGCCCCGCATGAAACGAAAATCTGAGAGCGGTTGTACTGAAGATGGTGCTCTTCATTGAGCTTGGCGGCAACCGCATCCTTGAGCTCATCTATTCCGCCCACCGGTGTATACTTGGTGAAACCTTCTTCAAGGGCCTGGATCGCAGCCCTTTTGATGTGATCCGGAGTATCAAAATCCGGTTCTCCCGCTCCAAAACCTATAATGTCCCTGCCCTCTGCTCTCAGCGCCTGGGCCCTGGCCGTGATGGCCAGCGTGGGAGACGGTTTGATCTTCCCCATCCTCGATGCCAGCTTCACGATGATTCCTTCCCTCCCGAATTCAACCGATACCCGTATTTATCCTCCAGTCTGTGAAGAACCACATCCGGCACGAGCCCTCTCACAGAGCCTCCGTGACTGGCGGCTTCCTTGATCAGCTGAGAACTCGTGTAAAACCATTTGTAACCCGTCATCAGAAAGACCGTTTCGATCTCCCGGTTGAGCCGCCTGTTGATGAGGGCCATCTGGAACTCGTATTCAAAGTCGGAAAGCGCTCTCAAGCCTCTGAGAATCACATTGGCTCCCGCCGTTTTCACGTAATCCACCAGCAGTCCTGATGAACTGTCGATGGTAATCCTCGGGTCGCCGCCCACAACCTCGCGAATGAGCTGCATCCTCTCTTCCACGGTAAAGAGGCCCTGCTTGTTGGGATTGTAAGCGACAAGAAGGATCATCCTGTCGAAAAAACGAAGGCCGCGCCTTATAATGTCCAGATGTCCATTCGTGATGGGATCAAATGAACCCGGATAAACCGCAATTTTCTCCATGACCATGTTTCCTTTATCTCCATTTCCAGAACGACAGGACACTGTCGCCATAAACTCTCTCATCCATGAGCTTCATTCGTCCCGTCTCTTCTTCAGCCTTCTCTCTCACGGAATGCTGGACAGCAACGATTCCATCTTCCGCAAGAATATTGCTTTCAACGATCTCATCAAGCGTTCGTCTCACAAATCCCTCTTCATAGGGGGGGTCCATGAAGATCACCTCAAAACGCTCACCCCGTACTCCGAGCCTTTGGACCGCACGTTCAGCCGTTGCTGAAATGCACTCTTCCCGATCGTTGAAACCGAAACGCGCCAGATGAACCTTTATGGCTTCGATACAGAGCCTTTCGATTTCCACGAAGACAGCCCGTGCCGCTCCCCTGCTCAGCGCCTCCATACCAACACTTCCGGTACCCGCGAAAAGATCCAGAAATCGTCCATCCTGAACATCCGGAAGAATGTTGAAGAGAGACTCCCTGATCCTGTCGGAGGTCGGCCTGATCTGCAAACCTGCGGGAATAACGAATCGTCTTCCCTTTGCCTTCCCTCCTATAATTCTCATTCTATCGCAAATAGTCTCTAATCAGAATTTCCGCAATCTGAACAGCGTTCAATGCGGCCCCTTTTCTCAGATTGTCCGACACGACCCAGAGGTTGATTCCGTTGGTAATGGATTCATCCTCCCTGATACGTCCTACAAAAGTCAAATCTTTTCCCGCCGCATCGATCGGCATGGGATACTCTCTTTTCCCCGGATCATCAACCAGCTTTACACCGGGAGCATTCATGAGGAGACGCCGCACCTCATCTCCCGTTATCTTTTTTTCTGTTTCAACATTGACCGATTCGGAATGCCCCCGGAACACCGGAACTCTGACCGTCGTCGCCGTAACAGCCATCGACGCATCCCCCATGATTTTCCTTGTTTCATGGACCATCTTCATCTCTTCCTTTGTGTATCCGTTTTCAAGAAACACATCGATGTGAGGGAGGCAGTTGAACGCGATGCGATGAGGATACACCTCTTTCACGGGCTCTTTGAAATTCAGAATGTCCCTCGTCTGATTCATCAGTTCATCCATGGCTTTTTTCCCTGTCCCGGATACGGCCTGATAGGTCGAAACGACGACCCTTTTGATTTTCGCCGCGTCGTGAATGGGTTTCAGCGCAACTACCATTTGAATGGTGGAGCAGTTTGGATTGGAGATGATTCCTTTTTTCGTATAATCGCCGATGTCCTGTGGATTTACCTCCGGCACAACCAGAGGAACATCCGGGTCCATTCGGAAGGCGCTGGTATTGTCGATCACGACACAACCCGCCTGAGCGGCCATGGGCGCGAATTTCTGGCTGATGCTTCCACCTGCTGAAAACAACCCTACCTCTATTCCGGTGAAGGAATCCTCTTTGAGCACTTGAACCGGATACGACTTGCCCCTATAGGTTAACTCCTTTCCGAGGGAACGCTCGGAAGCGAGCAACGTCAGTTTCCCAACCGGAAAATCTCTTTCCTCCAGAATGCTGATCATTTCGTTCCCCACCGCACCGGTGGCTCCAACTACAGCGACATTATATTTTTTCATATTACTTTTTACCGTCCTCATAAGAATTTGCTGCTGGCCTGCATCATCAAGGCGTCAGGTGTTCTCTGCCGTTTCTCAGAATACCCTGAAAATGCCTATGGCTTCGCTATTTGATCTATGTCTTTGGGTTCTTCCTTCAGTGCAGGGGTTCCTTTACGCCTGGCAACTCGAATCAGGAACCAGACCGGGCCGGAAAGGGCATATCCGACTGCAAACGTGAATATGGTGATCTGAGGTTCCGCAATCACGATGATCAGGATCAAAACGATGAGAACAAAAGACATGAAGGGCCTTCGCACGAAATAATTCACGTCCTTGAAGCTGTAAAACTTGATGCTGCTCACCATGAGCAATGACAGGAAAAAAACCACAAAGAGAATTGAGATATGATTATACTGTCCCTCCAAACCCAGATGTTGAACAAGAATCACCGTGGACGCGACAACGAGAGCCGCAGCCGGAATAGGAAGGCCGTTGAATACACCCTTATCAATGATGTTGATCTGGACGTTGAATCGAGCCAATCTCAAAGCCCCGCAGGTCACGAAGAGAAAACAGGTCATCCATCCCCATTTTCCATAAGGTGAGAGGGCCCAAACGAAAGCGAGAATGGCCGGCGCGACGCCGAAGGCTACAATGTCCGCAAGCGAGTCATATTCGGCGCCGAACTTGCTTGTCGTATTGGTCAGGCGCGCCATTCTTCCATCCAGTCCGTCCATCACCATGGCAATCAGGATGGCTGCTGCAGCGTATGTGTACCTGCCGTGCATGGATGCGATAATGGAATAAAACCCCGCAAAAAGACACCCCGTCGTGAAGAGGTTTGGCAGGACATAAATGCCCTTCTTCATCTTATCACGGTTGAACTTTTTCCTTTTTCTCATGTTGGCGACAAAGCTCGACCTGTCTTTCATATCAGGATTCCTATCGGTGTTTCGCCGGCTTTGACCCGATCTCCCACGCGAACGCTGACCTTCGCATTATCGGGCATCATGACCTCCAGTCTCGATCCGAATCGAATCATGCCGAATCTCTCCCCCTTTTGAATAGGCATTCCTTCTCTGATCCAGCAGACGATCCGTCGCGCGATGAGGCCGGCGATCTGTATGGTGATGATATCAACCCCGGAATCCGTCTGAATGAGGATGGCGTTTTGCTCGTTCTGTTCGGAGGCCTTGTCGAGGTCCGCCGAGAGAAAACGTCCCTTATGGTAACGAATCGACTGTATCTTTCCAGAACAGGGAGCCCGGTTCACGTGAACGTTGAACACATTCATGAAGATGCTGATCTTCCTGAACCTTCCTCCTCCGAAGGGGCTGCTCTTGACCTCTTCGATCTTGAGAATCCGTCCGTCCGCCGGCGAAACGATGATTTCATCTCCTGCGGGTATGTGCCGCTCAGGGTTGCGAAAAAAACAAGTCACAAAAAACGTCAGAGCGCAGAAACTCAGGGCCACCCATCGCATTCCCATGAATGCGAAAAATACGCTGAAAAGGGCAGTCGGTATAATGAACGGGTAGCCTTCCCGTATAATCAAGCTGCTTCGCGAGCTCATTAAAATCCTTTGAAATATCTGCCTGCGTGCGGCTATTTTTCCCGGTATTTCGAGAGGATCCGGTGTATTCTGTCCTTGCCGTGAAGTTTCATTTTCTGAATCTTTTTCTTTTCAATCTCTTCTTCCGGTGTCAGGTAAACTCTTCTGTTAAAGTCTTCCAGACAATTTTCAAATCTTTTATGATTCTCCACGTGTTTCTTGAGTTCGTCGTCCTGATCGACGTACCTCGCGATCAAATCTTCATCACTTTTTTCCATGAATGTCCTTACCTCCGGATGATTGATATATATTCCATAAGGATAGGAATGTCAACCTTGCGCCTTCGTCTAAAGACATGCCCGCATTGCGTGCAACCCTCGCTGAATTCAATCTGTCAAATTCATCTCTGCCTGCGAAAGACGAAGATATTGGGGGATAAACGTTAAAATGTTGACGGTTTGAGCCCTGTTGAATTTTTCTATCCCCAAAAGTCCGATGGCCGATGCCCGGATGAACTGGAGATGCTCCGGCGCAAAGTAGGCTTTCACGGGGCATGACTCTTCAATAATGTCGGCATATTTCTGAACGCCATCCCCCAGAAAAAGAACGTCTTCTGACAGCCTGCTGATAAAACCGAGCGGTTCCGTCACCCTTTCGAACTCTTTTGGTTCCGGCAGTCCATTTGCTCCAGTTTTGTAGAGGGCCGTATAGACCTCATTTTTTTTCGCGTCCAGCAGAGGGCAAATATCAACCCTTGAAGGCGTTGCATTATATGCCAATGCCTCCAGCGTTGAGATGCCCGCTACCGGCGTTCTGAAAGGCAAAGCAAGCCCTTTGACAGTGCTCAAACCGACGCGCAGTCCCGTAAAAGACCCTGGACCCGTGGTCAATGCAATGAGATCAATATCCTTTACCTTCAATTCGCAAAAGTCCAAGACCCTCTGGATGGACAAAAGGATGGTCGCGGCATGATGGGCGTCTGTTCTGTACGAAAATTCGGCCATGACGCGTTTGTCGCTCAAAAGGGCCGCGCTTCCCGTTCTGGATGATGTGTCGATGGCCAGGGTCAACATTCTATTCGCTGAATATCCTCATGATATCATTGTAAAAGACGAAGAGCATCAAAAGAATGAGAAGCACGAACCCGACCTGCTGAGCCCATTCACGCCACTTGATGTTGATTTCCCTTCTCGTTACGAGTTCGATCACGTAAAAAAACAAATGTCCACCATCCAGTACCGGAACAGGAAGAAGGTTCAGGACACCGAGATTAACACTCAAAATGGCCATGAAGAAAACGAATGGCAGTATTCCCTTTTTGACCTGGGCTCCGGCCATCTGCGCTATGAGAATGGGGCCGCCAAGAGTAGAGGGAGAAATAACGCCCTCAATGAGTTTGATAACGCTGAGGATGGTGAGTTCTGTCATTGCCCATGTCTGCTGAACTCCCTCCCACAAGGCACTGATCGGATTCAACCTCCTCGTTGTGGTGTTCTGCGAGGAGAGGACTCCTATCTTGTATGAATCCACATCTTCCCCAAAGATGTTTTTAAGTTTCATAAGCTGCGGGGCCAATCGGACATCTTTTATTTCCGTACCGCGGGATATGCGCAGGGAGATTTCCTTCCCCTCACTTCTCGTTATGATCTCAGCAATATCTCCCCACGTGGCGACCTCTTTCCCGTTCATGGCGATGATTTTATCGTTTTCCTTCAGACCCGCTTTGTCGGCTACGGAATTTTTCTGAACACCTCCGATATCCGATGTCAGGGCGGGAATCCCGATCATGTAAATGAATGAGAAAGCGAGAACGGCAAAAAGAAAGTTGAAAAAAGGACCGGCGGCGACAATCCCGATTCTCTTGATTACCGGCTGCTTCAGAAAAGATCTCTTCTCATCTTCCGGCGCAATTTTATCCCCTTCTGATTCACCGAGAAGCTTCACATAGCCGCCAAGCGGGACGGCGGAAATCATATAGTCCGTCTCCCCGACTTTTTTCCCTATGAGGCGCGGACCAAATCCGAGGGAAAATTTGAGAACCCCGACCCCCGACAATTTGGCAACAAGAAAATGTCCCAGCTCATGAACAAAGATCAGGATACCCAGAAGAATGACAACAGCAAAAATGTTTATTCCAATCATGATTGTTTACTGAATCCTTGAATGATTTTTATGGCTTTCTCCCGTGCCCACCGGTCGGACTCCAGAATCATGCCTATGGATGAGGCGTCACCCACCTCATGCGCGGCCACAGTCTTTTCAATGACGACCGGGATATCCATGAATCCGATCCTTCCCGCAAGAAAGGCTTCCACGGCGATCTCATTGGATGCGTTTAAAACACAGGGTATTGTACCACCTTTCCGGGCCGCTTCATATGCGAGTTTCAAACAGGGGAATCTCTCCATGTCCGGCCGGATGAATTCGAGATTCCCGGCCTTGATTAAATCAACGGATTCTTCTTCGCTTTTGAACCGTTCGGGATATGAAAAAGCGTAGGAGATCGGTCCCTTCATATCGGGAATGCCAAGCTGCGCCATGACGGAACCGTCTATATATTCAACCATGGAGTGAATAATGCTCTGCGGGTGGATGTGAACATGGATTTTTTCAATATCCATGGCGAAGAGCCATCGGGCCTCAATGACCTCAAGACCCTTATTCATCATGGACGCGGAATCAATGGTGATCTTTTTCCCCATTTTCCAATTCGGATGCCGCAGGGCGTCCTTCACCGTTACATGCCGCATCTTTTCAGTGGAATGGTTCCGAAAAGGCCCCCCCGAGGCGGTCAGAATGATCCTTTTGATATCCTGCCTTCTATGTCCTTCCATGCACTGGAAGATGGCGCTGTGTTCGCTGTCCACCGGGAGGATCTTTACGCCTCTCTGGCGGGCTTTGTCCATAACGAGTCCTCCCGCCATGACAAGGGTTTCCTTGTTCGCCAACGCGATATCCTTCCCGGCGTCGATGGCCTCCAGCGTGGGGGGAAGACCTGCCCCCCCGACGATAGCGGAGAGCACCATTTGCGCATCCCCTGCCGTCGCTACCCTTCTCAACCCATCCGCGCCCCAGAAAACCTCAGTTTCCCCATTCATCCCTGCGGAGCGTGAAAGCTCGCGAGCGTCTTCTTCATAAAGGACAGAGACCAACCCGGGATTGAACTCCCGAATTTGTTCCCCCAGCAGTCCGATGTTGCGACCTGCCGATAAAGCCGCTACGGAAAGCCTGTCCCTGTGTCTCCGGATGACCTCCAGCGCGCTGACCCCTATGGATCCCGTTGAGCCCAGTATGGATATCTTCTTCATCATGAATATTGAGTACGAATCATTTCCTGCTGCGGCATGAATTCAGCTTCACCCGATCACGTACAGCCTGTAGTAATATAAAAAAGGCGCGATGAAGAGAATGCAATCCAATCGGTCAAGAACCCCGCCGTGACCCGGAAAAAGGAAACCCGAGTCCTTGACGCCGGCGCTTCTTTTGATGACCGATTCGCAAAGATCACCAAGTTCTCCAACAATGTTTCCCACAAACCCCATGGCCACAGCATGCCCCATGGCCATTTCCGGGAACAATAACGATTTGAATAGCATGCATCCCGCTACGCTTCCTACCACGGAACCCATTGTCCCCGCCACTGTTTTGCCTGCGCTGACATTTGGAAGCAGCTTTCTTTTTCCGAATTGACGTCCCACATAAAAAGCGGTGATATCCCCCGTGAAGGCTATGACGATCATGAAAAAGATCCAGAGAACTCCGTCGCTGAACTCACGGATCAAGACGAGATGAGCCATCAATAATGGGATGTAAAGAATGCCGAAAGCGACTTTGTTCATGGGAGACATGTCGAAAGGCGCCTCCCTCAGGCGTCCGAGAAAAATGAGCAAGGTGGAAATAAAAAATACAGTCATCAAAGATATCAGAAGCTGAAGACCGCCGAAATAAGCCGACACAGGAAAAAGAAATGCCGCCGCGAATCCCGCTCCTTTTTCCCAGGAGAAGTTCTTTTGAAAGGTCATGGCTCCATATTCCGCCGCTCCCGCAACGGTCAGCAGAATAACGAGCAAAAGAAATATCTCTTTGGAAGCGAAGTAAATGAGAGAAAACAGAAGGGGAACCGCCAATACCCCCGTCAGCCATCTCTTCATGTGAGGTGTCATTTGATTCAGTCTTTCGTCAATTGTTCGCTTGTCAGCCCGAACCTTCGCTCTCTGTTTTGATAGTCCAGTATCGCTTCGATCAAATGTTCTTTTCGAAAGTCCGGCCAGAGGACTTCCGTGAAATAGAGTTCGGAATACGCGGATTGCCAGAGGAGAAAATTGCTCAGCCTGTATTCCCCGCTTGTCCGTATCAGGAGATCCGGATCAGGTATTCCCGCCGTGTCCAGGCTGTTTGAAAACAGATCCCGAGAGATATCCTCGGCTTTAATTTTTCCATCGACCGCATTCTGAGCCATTTTTTTCACCGCACGGACGATTTCGTCCCGGGCGCCGTAACTGAGGGCCAGGCTCAGAACCATGCTCCCGCAGCCGCGCGTGGCGTCCATGGTCTTAACTAGAAACTCTCTCACTTTGACGGGCAGGTTTTCAATCTGTCCGATCGTGTTCAGCCGGATGTCGTTCCGGATCATTGTTTCGGCTTCTTCCTCAAGATATTGAACCAGCAGGTTCATCAGCGCCCGGACTTCCCTTGAAGGCCTCATCCAGTTCTCAACGGAAAAGGCATACAGGGTCAGGTATTGGATCCCGATCTCACGGCAGGTCTCTACGATAATTCGAACAGACTCCGCGCCTGCCCGGTGTCCTGAAATCCTTCCCATTCTGTTTTTCTGAGCCCACCGGCCATTGCCGTCCATGATGATCGCGATGTGCTTCGGCAGCCTCTTCTTATCCAGCCTGTTCATCCATCCTCATTTTTCGCTTCTTAATTCCGACATTTCAATTATCACAGCCCGCTGTCGTTTTCAAGAAATGTCGTTTCAGTGCTCCTTCAATAAACAAAGAGGGAGCCTGAAGGCTCCCTTATTCCTTTCAATGAACTTCAAGAGCAGAGGTCAGATTTCCATGATCTCTTTTTCCTTTGCGACAAGAATACCGTCTGTTTTTTTGATATGGTCATCCGTCATCTTCTGGACGTCACCCTGGTACTTAAACTGCTCGTCTTCGGATATCTTGTTATCTTTTTTAAGCACCTTGAATTGTTCGTTCGCGTCCCGTCTCGCGTTTCTCAGCTTGACCTTCGACTCTTCCCCTATTTTCCTGACGACCTTGACAAGCTCTTTTCTTCTCTCTTCCGTCAGCTGCGGTATATGAATTCGAATGAGTTTTCCGTCATTGTTCGGCATGAGTCCCAACTCGGACTTCTGGATGGCCTTCTCTATATTTCCGATGGCGCTTGCATCCCAGGGTGAAATAATGATCTGCCTGCTTTCCGGTATGGATAACGATGCGACCTGATTCAGCGGCGTCGGTACCCCGTAATAATCCACCTTTATTCCGTCCAGAAGGGATAGAGATGCCCTGCCCGTTCGAACCTTGCCCAGCGATTTCTCCAGAGACAGGATGGCGCCGTCCATCTGGTTCTTTAATTCTTTGAATACCTTTTCTTTCATCACATCAACCCCCGACCACCGTTCCGATGGGTTCACCGAAAACGACTGCCTTAATGTTTCCCTTTTTATCAAGATTGAAAACGACAATGGGAAGATTATTGTCTCTGCAAAGGGATATCGAAGTAGAATCCATTACTTTAAGATACTTCGATAATACATCGATATAACTAATCTTATCGAACTTTATAGCGTCCTTATGCACCATGGGGTCCTTGTCAAAGACGCCGTCTACTTTTGTGGCTTTGAGAATCACGTCAGCCCGGATTTCCATGGCTCTCAATGCCGCGGCGGTGTCCGTTGAGAAATAGGGATTTCCCGTACCGGCAGCGAATATCACCACTCTTCCTTTTTCGATGTGTCGCACAGCTCTTCTGATAATAAACGGCTCTGCAATCTCGCGCATCTCGATGGCCGACTGGACGCGGGTCGGAATGCCCACATTTTCCATGACGTTCTGCAGGGCGACGCTGTTGATCACGGTCGCCAGCATACCCATGTAGTCCGCGGAGTTCCTGTCTATACCTTTTTCATTTCCTTCCAGTCCCCTGAAGATATTTCCTCCGCCCACGACGATGCCAAGCTGGACACCCCGGCTGACGATTTCTTTGATTTCTTCAGCGATGAAGTAAAGAACATCCGCGTCTATGCCCCCGGACCTCTTTCCCTTCAGAGCTTCTCCGCTGAGCTTCAGAAGAACACGCTTGTAGGCAGGCTCATCCATAATTATATGGTCTTGTCACGCTCCTTACTTTTTCAGCTCCTCGCCGAGCTGGAATCTCGCAAATCGTCTGACCATGATGTTTTCCCCGGTTTTCGCAATGAGATTATTGACAAGGGTTCCTACGGAAATATCGGGGTTCTTTATAAATTTCTGATCCAGAAGGCAGACCTCTTCATAGTATTTCTTGAGCTTTCCCTGAATGATTTTATCCCAGATCTTCTCAGGTTTTTTTTCTGCAGCGGCCTGACTCTTGTAGATATCCTTCTCTATCGCAAGCACATCCTCTGGAATCTGCTCCGGAGAGACGTACATTGGATTTGTCGCCGCGATGTGCATGGCAATATCCTTCGCCATGGCTTTGAAATCATCCGTTTTTGCCACAAAATCCGTCTCGCAGTTGATCTCCACCATGACCCCTATTCTGCCCTGCATATGGATATAAGATGCGACGGTCCCCTCTTTCGCAGCCTTTGAAGAACGCTTGGTAGCAGCAGACATTCCTTTCTTTCTCAGGTACTCCACCGCTTTTTCAAAATCACCCCTGGAGTCCGTCAAAGCCTCCTTGCAGTCCATCATTCCGGCCCCGGTCTTTGTTCTCAGTTCTTTTACCATTGATGCCGATATATCCAATTTCGTACCTCCTCGATTCCATTGATTCAATGATTGATTTTTTCTGAAAGGCTACTCCGAACCGGATGCATCTTTCGTTTCGACACTTTCCGGGACATCGGATTCAGCCTCTCCCGCTTCATTCGATATGCTTTCACCGGGTCCCTTGTCGCTCTCCGACTGTATTTTCTCTTCCAGGCGCGACTTCCCTTCTAGAACCGCGTCCGCCATCCGTGATGCGAAAAGCTTTATGGCCCGGATGGCATCATCGTTTCCAGGGATGATGTAGTCGATCGCGTCAGGGTCACAGTTCGTGTCCACAATGGCTACGATGGGCACCGATAATTTATTAGCTTCCCTGACCGTGATGTTCTCCTTTTTCGGGTCCACAATAAAGACGGCGCCCGGTAGTCCGTTCATCTTTCTGATGCCTCCGAGAACCTTCTCAAGTTTTTCGCGCTCCTTCTTGAGTCCGAGAATTTCCTTTTTTGGAAAAGCATAAACGCTCTCGTCGTTGAACATTCTGTCCAGCTGATTCAGTCTGTCGATGCTTTTCTTGATGGTCGAGAAGTTCGTCAGCATCCCTCCAAGCCACCGCTGGTTGACATAGGGCATATCCGCCCTCTCCGCCTCTGTCTTGATGGATTCCTGGGCCTGTTTCTTCGTGCCGACAAAGAGAACTTCCTTCCCCTCAGCAACCGTACTGCATACAAATTTATACGCGATATTGAAATATTCCACGGTCTGCTGCAGGTCTATGATGTAAATGCCGTTTCTTGCCCCGAATATATAGGGCTTCATCTTGGGGTTCCATTTGTTGGTTTGATGACCGAAGTGAACCCCCGACTCCAGCAGCAATTTCATTGAAACATTTGCCATAAAGCTTCCTCCTGTTTTGTTTGGTTTCCGCCACCCCCGTCATTCCATATCGGAACTTTTTTGAAAAGCAACCCCGCTACGGTCGGAAGGTGTGTGTAGTCGCGCAGCCTCATAACACAATCCATTCAATAGTTCAAGGCAAAAACAACCTGAAATCTTATAATTAAAACAGATACGCCGGCACTTCACGTATGATAGTGCGCGTTGATCCTGACATAATCATAAGTGAGATCAGAAGCATAGGCCGAAAAAAACCCTTTCCCGGTTCCAAGCTTCACAATTACTTGAATATATTCCTTTTTCATCACTTCAGAAAGCTTACTTTCATTCCCCTTTACACCCCTGCCTTGATTGAAAAGCGGAATCTGATCGAAATAAAGGCTCACGTCACCGACAGAAAGTGCAACGCCTGAGGCCCCGATGGCGGATATGATTCTGCCCCAATTCGGATCCTGTCCAAAAAACGCGGTTTTCACAAGGTTTGAACGCGCGATGGAGAAGGCTACTTTCTTTGCCTCTTCCCGGGTGCGAGCTTCCTCCACCCTTATGCCGATGACCTTTGTCGCTCCCTCACCGTCCCTGACGATGGAAAGTGCGAGTTCCCGCAGGATTTCAGACAGTATTTCTTGGAAAGCGGACCGTTCGCGGGATCTTCCTGTCAGGCTTTTGTTTCCCGCCCTTCCATTGGCGAGAATAATTACCGTGTCATTTGTGCTCATGCAGCCGTCAACCGATATGGCGTTGAAGCTTTCATCGACTCCACGGACCAGGCATCGCTTGAGCGTTTCGCTGTCCACTTCGGCATCCGTCATGACAAACGACAGCATGGTCGCCATGCCCGGCTCTATCATGCCCGCCCCCTTTGCGATCCCGCAAATCGAGACTTCTTTTCCGGAAATCACACGTTTTCTGTATTCGATCTTTGGGAATTGATCGGTCGTCATGATGCCTTCCTGGGCGTCTCGGAAACCCGAAGGGTTCAGTCCCCTTGCAAGCGATGGAATTCTTTTATTGATTTTTCCAATAGGCAGCCTCTTTCCAATGATTCCCGTGGATGCGACGAGAACCTGCTTGTCAGAAATCTCCAAAGCGATGGCCGCCGATTTCGCCATGGCACGAGCATCTCTGAGGCCTTCCGCTCCGGTCGCTGCGTTGGCATTACCGCTGTTTGCCAGTATAGCCTGTGCCTCGCCCGTTTTCAGCCTTTCTATGTCAATAATGACGGGGGCGGCCTTAAACGCGTTCGTTGTGAAAACACCCGCTGCGTTTGCCGGCCGATCAGAAAAAATCAGAGAAAGATCTTTCCGCCCGTCTTCCTTGATACCCGCGTGAATCCCATTGGCCGTAAATCCGGTAACGACAAGATTCTCATTCTCTTGTTTCATCTTCTCCTCTTGTCCCCTCTTGACCGACATCAAGTTCATTTCTATTTTCCGCAGCATTTCTTGTATTTTTTACCGCTCCCGCATGGACAGGGCTCGTTCCTGCCGACTTTTTGTCCCTCTCGTTTAGCATTTTTTCCTTCTGCCGGCCGGCCTCCGCTGCTCATGACATAATCCTGTCTCTGATCGTCTCTCGAGTCAGGCAGTGCATCTTCACGCTGAACCTGGACCATGCAGAGCTTTTCCAGAACATCCTCCTTGATGCGTTCATTCATATCAAGAAACATGTCGTAGCCTTCTCTCTGATACTCTCGCTTCGGATCTTTCTGCCCGTAGCCCCTCAATCCAATGCCTTCCTTTAGATGATCCATGCCCAGCAGATGATCCTTCCAGTGCGTATCGATGGACTGAAGCATGATGTACCTCATAAGGTAATCCATGACTGGTTTTCCAAAGGCACGCTCCTTCTCCCGCAGATGCGTCTTCACGCTGGAGAGAATTTTATCCCTCAATGCATTCTTCTCGATCTGGTCCGGTTCGAGATTCTTCAGTTGAAGGTTGAGGGAAAATTGTTTGAAGACCACGTCATCCAACCCCTTCAGATCCCATTCCTCCGGATGAGCTTTTTCTTCGATGAAACGGTCAAGTGAATCATCAACGACATCCTCCAGCAGATCATCGAGATAGTTCCACAGGTCATCGCCGCCCAGCACTTCCCTGCGCTGTCCGTAAATGATCTGACGCTGCTGGTTCATTACATCGTCGTATTCCAGGAGGTGTTTGCGCATATCGAAATTCTGTCCTTCCACGCGCTTCTGCGCATTCTCGATGGCCTTTGATATAAGATTGTGCTCTATGGGCTGATCCTCTTCGAAACCCACCCTGTCCATGATGGACGAAATCTTCTCCGCGCCGAATATTCTCAGGAGATCATCCTCCAGTGAAAGATAAAACCGTGAAGAGCCCATATCGCCCTGCCTCCCGGAACGGCCCCGCAACTGATTATCGATTCGCCTGCTTTCGTGCCGTTCTGTCCCGAGCACATGAAGGCCGCCGAGTTCTGCGACACCTGGTCCGAGTTTGATGTCTGTGCCTCTGCCCGCCATGTTCGTGGAAATCGTCACAGCGCCATTCTGTCCAGCCTGGGCGATGATTTCGGCCTCCTTCTCATGATGTTTCGCATTGAGAACGTGGTGTTTGATTCCTTCCTTTTTCAAATACTTGCTGAGGAATTCGGATTTTTCGATGGATATGGTACCCACAAGAACCGGCCTGCCCTTTTGATGAAGCTCTTTGATTTCAGTGACTGCCGCTTTGAATTTTTCGTTTTCCGTCTTGTATATCACGTCGGAATGATCTGTCCGGATCATGGGCATGTTGGTCGGAACGATGATCACTTCGAGATTGTATATCTCCTTGAATTCCTGAGCTTCCGTGTCCGCTGTTCCTGTCATGCCGCCCAGTTTTTCAAACATCCTGAAGTAATTCTGAAACGTGATGGTTGCGAGGGTCTGATTTTCTCTCTCGATCTTCACATGTTCTTTCGCTTCGAGAGCCTGATGAAGACCATCGCTGTATCGCCTCCCGGGCATGACTCTTCCGGTAAACTCATCCACAATGATGACCTGTCCCTCCTTAACGAGGTAATCCACATCTCGTCTGAAAAGACTGTGCGCTTTCAGTGCCTGGTTCACGTGATGGAGAATCTCGATATTTCTCGGGTCATAGAGATTGGGAATCTTGAGAAGCTTCTCCGTATTCGCCACACCCTGATCGGTCAGCACAACGGTCCGGCTCTTTTCATCAACGGTATAATCCCTGTCCTTGTGGAGGCGCGGTATGATCTGGTTGATCCGATAGTACTTGTCCGTCGATTCATCCGCGGCTCCCGATATGATCAGCGGTGTTCGCGCTTCATCAATGAGGATGCTGTCCACCTCGTCCACGATGGCGTAATGAAAGTCTCTCTGGACATAGTCCTCGAGACTGAATTTCATGTTGTCTCTGAGGTAATCGAAGCCGAATTCGTTATTCGTTCCATAGGTGATGTCGGCGTTATATGCAAATCTTCTTTCTTCGTCGTCCATTCCGTGAACGATCACCCCCACGGTCAGGCCGAGGAATTTGTAGATCGGGCCCATCCATTCCGCGTCGCGTCTCGCGAGATAGTCATTCACAGTGACCACGTGCACACCCTTACCCGTCAGCGCGTTCAGATAAACAGGCATCGTTGCGGCCAGGGTTTTTCCTTCGCCGGTTTTCATTTCGGCAATCTTTCCCTCATGAAGCACTAGCCCTCCGATGATCTGAACATCGAAGGGTCTCATTCCCACGGTTCTCCTGGCAGCCTCCCTCACCACAGCAAAAGCCTCAGACAGAAAATCTTCTATAGATGCCCCGTTTGACAAAATCTCTCTGAACGAAGCCGTCTTCGCCTGCAATTCAGAGTCAGAAAGCAGCCGAAGCCTCTCCTCATAATGATTGACCTCATCCAGAATGACGGAAAGTCGTTTCAGTTCGCGATCGTTTTTGCTTCCCAGAATTTTTTTTAATACATAACCAAACATTGTCTACCCGCCTGAAAAAAAAACCGGTAATGATTTACCGGATTTTAATTGCGTTTTATCCATTTTCTGAAAGATGTTGGTACATCCTCGTATCCGTATCAAGGCAGATACTTCCGAGGATTCACCGGCACACCGTCCATTTGAACGATATAGTGGAGGTGCGGTCCCGTGCTTCTGCCCGTGCTGCCCACAAATCCGATGACGTCCCCTCTACGGACGCTTTTCCCTTTTTGAACATTGCTTTTCAAGAGATGCGCATAGGAGGTCGTGATCCCGTTCCCGTGATCCAGCGTAATGGAATTTCCCAGATCCGATCGGTGATCCACTTCCGAAACGATTCCGTCCGCAGGCGCGATCACTCTTTTGCCGCTTCGCGCTGCTATATCGATTGCGCCGTGAAATTCCTTTCTGCCGGAAAAAGGTGAGGATCTGAGTCCGAACCGCGAAGTGATCCATCCTTCCACCGGCCAGATGGAAGGCATCCGGGCAAGGATCGATTTTCTATTTTCGAGAAATTCAATAACTTCTTTGAAACTTCTTTCCTGATTCGATGCCTCCTGAATGAGTTGATCCATGCTCTTGTTCATCCGCCCGATCATGGCCGCATCGCTTCCGCGCGAGATCAATCCGTGATTATCAGGAGACGGTCCTCCGACGCCGCGGTATGGCACTCTCTCCTGTTTTCCCTGCCTGAACATGTCGGCCATGGATCTAATCTTGTGGTCATATTCCTTCAGGCTCTCGAGTTTCTTTTCAAAATAGCCTATTTTCGATGAGATCCTGTGAATCTGTTCTCTCTGAGCTTCGGACAGCTTTCTCAATTCGTACAGTTCGTAATTTTCCCTCTGGGCTGTAAGAAAATCATAAAAGATATAAAGAAAGGACATCGAGACGATCAGGGCCATGATCGTGACCAATCGTATCGCGTTGCTTGATGCGCTGATCCTCCTGACGGAACTTTTTTTCTGTGGAACAATCAGAACCGTATAGTGATCCCTCGAGTTCTTAAGGAACCTTGTCATCCTTTGCCAGATTCCAATCAATCCAGTCACGATTGCTGTAATGACATCGTAGCTCTTGATGATTGAAATCTGCAGAAGGGAATAAATAAATCTGAAGTAATAGCTCAGTTTAGACCGAACTTCCTTTGCCACTTCATCTCCTTCTAAACAGCTTGATTTTTCTCCGGCAATGACAAGGCAAACGCATCGGATGAAATTTACCATAAAATAAATGCTTGTCAAGACCTGTTTGCCCTGATGAATTTGTTTTGTAGCAATACTTCAAGAATACGTATGGTTATCTCATCGCCTAAATCGAATAGCCGATCAGTGTTCCGGGGAACAAGGTCTATTCTTTGAGGGGTTCAAAAAGGTCCTTTGCGGCACCGCAGATCGGGCAATTCCAATCGTCCGGAAGGTCACTGAATGGGGTCCCGGCTTTGATACCGCCCTCCTTATCTCCTTCTTCGGGATTATATATATATCCACAAACGGTGCATTCATATTTTTTCATGGATGGATCTCCTTTTCCTTTGATGACCTTACGACTCCTGACATGATGTACAAAAGAATGTAGCCCTGCCGCCTAACAATGTCCGTATGATCGGAGCTCCGCACCTCGGACAGGGTTTTCCTTTCCGGCCGTAAACTTTTAAATGCTTTTGATACAATCCCTTTCTGCCGAAAAGGTCAGCCCAGTCGGAAATCGTTGTCCCCCTGCATTCGATCGATTTTCCGAGAATGGACATCAACGCCTTTGAGACCCTTTTCCATCGATTTTCATCAAGGTCACAGGCCCTCCGCCAGGGGCTGATCCCGGCACGATGCAACACTTCACAGGCGTAAATGTTTCCTATGCCGCCGATGGTTTTCTGATCCATTAAAAAATTCTTGACAGGAAGACGCCTTCCCGAGGACTCTCTCAAAAGATCACGGCCGCTCCGTTCCTCCATAGGATCAAGAACGGCCCTTCTTCCCTCGGAAGATCCTGCGAGGGAGACGGTGGCAAACCTCCTGGGGTCCACAAGATGCAGGCGCCCCGTGTCAAACACCATGACCCACCGGCTGTAACTGGGCCGCATCTGATCTGTCTTCCAGCATAATCGGCCTGTCATACGCAAATGAATCGAAAGAGTCAGAAAACCTTCAAAGAAAATCTCCACTGATTTTCCGTGACGCCTGACGGATTGAACCTTTCGTCCCCTTGGAATATGGATGCGTGGGAGCTTTTGATCATAAACAACCACCGATTGAACCACGGCTTTTGAAAGAACAGAAGCGAGCTGTCTGCACACTGTTTCTACTTCTGGAAGTTCCGGCACGATCCTTCTCCGCACGGCCGTCGATCCCGGCCGCCTCCATACGTTTTATCCAGGCAGGGTAATCATGACCAGCGGATCCCCTACGTCAATGGCATCTCCGGGAGAAACAAAAACATCTGAGATTGTCCCATTTACGTCGGAGAGAACGTTGGTCAGCATCTTCATGGCTTCAAGAACGACCAGTACCTCGCCGGCCGCCACATCGCTTCCGGCACTCGCAGGAACTTCATTAACCGTTCCTCTGATGGGGGACCGAACATCGCCGGACTTGGCCAGGGCGGATATCTCCTTGGCAGACAGAGTGGGTTTGGCTTTTTCGCGTTTCGCATCCTCCTCCATGGTTGTGAGGATGGGTTCCGTATGGTGGTCAATCACGACATAGGTAATAAAATCTCCCGCCTTGGTTCTCCGCTGCGGTCCGACCTCGATGTTGTGAAGCTTTCCGTATGCATCCGGAAACTCAAACCTGTCACCGAGACTGAAGCCACCCCGATGAAACCATATCCTGGGCGGAAGGGCCCAGGTCTTGCCGAATTTCTCCTGGAATTTGAAGAAACTCACGGCATCATTTGGATGCTGCAAATAGAGAACCATTTCGTCATCGGTGGCCTTCCTTCCCAACCGGTGTTCCAGAACCCGCCTCTCGATATCAATATCAATGTCTTCAATCTTCTGATAGCCGCCCTCCCGTTCAACAATGTTCTTCCAGTCCTTTCCGAAGATCGCTTCATAGATCCAGTCGGCGGGCTTATAGAACGGGAATTCCCCGTAGCGCTCGAGCATGAGATTCTTGAGATCATCGTTGACATCCTTGTACCGGGCCTTCTTCAGGACATTATTCACCGCTGTCGTCCATAAAATCTGAGAACCCGGGGTTACGCTCCACCAGTTGCCCAGTTCCACCTGAACCTTCGGCAGCTCTTCCTGAAGCATCTGAGGCATGAGGTGGAGAAAACCACCCTTGACCGCCTGCTCGAAACTTGATCCGGTCGCACCGCCGGGAAGTTTGTGGATCTGAACGGTCGGATCGAATCCAAGAAATTGAGACTCGAATTCCCGGTAATATTCCCGTTCCGGCCTCAGACGGTTCGATGTGTCGATGATGGCCTGGCGATCGATGCCCATGGCATGATGACCGTAGTCTTCCAATGTCTCAATGATGGTCAGGAGCGGAGGGGGTCCATAAAATCCTGTAAAAGCGTGGTCGCCCCCATTCACGATCCTGGCTCCGTTCCGGACAGCCTCCACGGTGCGTCCGATATCATTGCCGTCAGTGTTGTGACCATGGTAGTGGATGATGAGATCGGGGAACTTCTGTAAAATGGCATGAACGAGGTCGCCCATCCTTCTTTGTGTTCCCAGTCCCGCGTGGTTTTTGATGCAGAGAATGATTTCATCCCCCGTCACATCGATGATCTCACCTACTTTTCTGACGTAAAACTCATTGGTGTGTTCCGGACCCGTCGAAAAGCAGATGGAGGGCTCGAGAATGCAGCCCGCGGCTTTTACTTCTTCGAAAACAGGGATCATGTTGGGTATATAATTCAGAAAATCGAAGACGCGCCATACCTGGATGTAACGCGCGAAGCTTTGAACGGTCATGCGGATGACATTTTCCGGGTAGGGACGATATCCAAAAAGATTGATCCCGCGGCAGAGGGTCTGGAATATGGTATCCGGCATATAACTGCTCAGGATCTCGAGCTTCTCGATTGGATTGATCTGTTTTCTCAACATGTCCACATGAATGGAGGCACCGCCTGAAATCTCAATGGAGAAGAATCCCGCTGCGTTCCTTTCCGCTGAAACAAGGATCTGCGTGTGCGGCATGATCCGGTTTTTGAAATCGGACTGTGACAGGTCTCTTTCAGTATTGGTCAGATAGAATCCTTTGGCTTTTCTCAGTTTGTCAAGGACATGAGCGGCGCCTTTATTTCTGAAATCAGCCGGTGTGATTCTTTCGTCTAAAGTCTCACGTGATATTTTCATAGCCATGGAACTCCTGAGGAGGCTTTATAGACTTCGTTTAATCTATTTCGTTCAACCGCTATGCGGCATATGGATTCATTTTCTTCGAATGTATTTCAGCAATGAGCTTGGCCAGTCTGGCTATTTCGCGCTCGGGTTCAGGATATTTGAAAATGTCCGGGTGAGTATCCAGATATCCCGTGTTGAAAACACCGCGCCTGAAGTCCGGTTCATCACAGATCGCCAGATAGAACGGGATGGTGGTCCTCGGCCCCACGATCAGGAAATCATTCAAAGCCCTCTTCAGTCTCTGGATCGTGGGCTCCCATTCGTAACCCCTGACTGTCAATTTAACCAGCAAAGAGTCATAGTCCGTGGGTATTTTATAGCCCTGGTAAACGATGCCGTCCAGTCTTATTCCGGGTCCGCCGGGGGACTGATAGACCTCCACCCGCTTTCCTCCCTCGGGCATGAAGTTGTTCTTCGGGTCTTCTGCGTTGATTCTCACCTGGATGGCCCGGCCGGTGAGCTGAACCCGTTCTTTGGGTATTTCGAGATGATTTCCCTCGGCGATCAGGATCTGCTGTCGGACAATATCCAAACCGGTGAGCATCTCCGTGACCGTGTGTTCCACCTGCAGTCTTGTATTGACTTCCATGAACCAGAATTCATTGGTTTTCGGATTAACCAGAAACTCGACCGTTCCGGCATTGACATAACCAACCTCATGCGCAGCCTGTATGGCTGTTTGATGCATGGATTCAATCACATCCGCTGGAAGGTCCGCCGGGGCGATTTCGAGCAGCTTCTGGTGTCTCCGCTGAATCGAGCAATCCCGTGAACCCAGATGAATGGTATTTCCGTAACGATCCGCCAGAATCTGAATTTCAACATGCCGGGGCGATTCGATGAATTTTTCGACGTAGATATTGTCATCATTGAAAGCGGAAAGGGCCTCTGCTCTTGCCATGGGCAGCTGTGACTTCAGTTCCGCTTCGTTCTGGACTTTCCGGATCCCGCGGCCTCCACCGCCTGACGAGGCCTTTAGCATAATGGGGTACCCTGCCGTCTTCGCAAAGGCCAAGGCGTTTTTTATTCCATCATCTCCAGAGGACAGATTTTTCGTTCCCGGTATGAAAGGTATCCCCGCTCTTTCCATGATTTCTCTCGCCACGACCTTGTTGCCGAGGTCACGGATCACCTGGGGTGGCGGTCCGATGAAAATGATTCCTGCCTTCTCACAGGCTTCTGAAAAATCGGCATTTTCCGCCAGGAATCCGTAACCGGGGTGAATGGCGTCGGCGCCGCTGTTTCGGGCCGCCCATATCATCTTTTCGATATCGAGATAATCTTTCCTTGGTCCGTCACCGAGCATGATGGCTTCATCCGCAAAGCGGAGAAAATAAGCCTCACTGTCCGGCTTCTCGTACACGGCGACGGCATCCAGACCGAGTTCCTTGACGGTCCTGATGATCCTGAGGGCGATTTCCCCGCGGTTTGCTATGAGTATCTTTCGTATCTTTCTTATCTTTTGTGTCTTTTGTGTCTTCATTGTCAACGTTGCCTCCCTTTCCGTCATCTCCCCGCAGAGTCCCTGATGTTTAGCACAGGGGGCGGCAGAAAGATCAAGCGATTTCGTGTCTTGAAAAAGTTTTTTTTATACTTCAAATCCGTTTATCTGTCAAGAGAACTGTCCTTTTGGCTAAAATTGTCTTGACTTTGATTTCATAGGTAAGATAAGCAAATTTGTTCAAAAAATGATTATTGCGTGTCTCTGATATAGAAAGGAGCAACAATGGCAAAATACGAATCGAATTCATTGAGAAATGTGGCTGTGGTGGGACACGGTGGAACGGGCAAGACCTCCCTCTGCGAGTCCTTTCTCTACGTTTCGGGCAAGACGGACCGGCTTGGAAGAGTCGACGACGGCTCGTCCAGCATGGATTTTGAGCCTGAAGAGCACAAGAGGCATATATCCATCAACGCCGCCGTCAATTTCTTTGACTGGGAAAAGGGAAAAGTGAACATCGTGGACACGCCCGGCGATTCAAATTTTGCGACAGATACCTTAAACAGCCTTCGTGTGGTGGACAGTGTTGTCATCGTCATCGACGCCGTGGGCGGGGTCGAATTTCAGACGGAAAAGGTATGGGAATACGCCGACCAGTTCTCGCTACCCCGTATCGTTTATGTCAACAAGATGGACCGAGAAAGAGCCGATTACAATAAGGCTCTTGAAAGCGTTAGAAACTCCTTCGGAAAAAAGATCACGCCCCTTTACCTCCCCATCGGCAGCGAGGATCAATTCCGAGGCCTCATCGATCTCATCGCCATGAAAGCGCTTGTTTTTGATGAAACCAGGGGAAATTTTAAAATGGAAGACATTCCGGATCCTTTGAAGGAATCGGCTGCCAGTTGTAGAGAAACGATGGTCGAGGATGTGGCCGAGTGTGAAGAGGGTCTCATGGACCGCTATCTTGACAAGGGTGATCTTGAGCCCGACGAGTTGAAAACAGGTATTCGAAAAGGGGTCAACTCCGGAGAACTGATCCCGTTGATCTACGGATCCGCATTAAAAAATATCGGCATCAAACCGTTGATGGACATGATCGTCCGGTACCTCCCCTCCCCTGTGGACCGCGGTCCCGTGAAGGGGAAAAAACCAGGCAAGGACACGATCGAGGAAAGACAGCCCGATCCCGGCAAACCCTTTTCGGGTTTTGTCTTTAAAACCATTGCCGACCCCTATGCCGGGAAGCTGACGATTTTCAGGGTCTATTCAGGAACGGCCACATCGGATGCCAATTTTTACAACCCCTCCAAGAAGGCCTCTGAACGCTTTGGAAACATCTCCTTTCTTGAGGGAAAAGTCCAGAAGCCGGCTGAATCACTGGTCCCCGGTGACATCGCGTCGGTCGCGAAACTGAAGGAAACGACGACGGGTGATACCATGTGTGACGAAAAATCTCCTATCCTTTATGAAAAAATTCCGTCTCTTCCTCCCGTCATGTCCTTCGCCGTGCAGCCCAAAACGAAGGGTGACGAGGACAAGATCATGACCTCCCTGAACAGGCTCGTGGAAGAAGATCCATCCATATCCTTCCATCGCGATGATCAGACCAAGGAAATTATTCTATCCGGGATGGGACAGGTGCACATCGAGATCACCATCGAGAAACTAAAAAGGAAATTCGGTGTTGAGGTCCATCTCTCAACCCCCAAAGTACCTTACAAGGAAACCATTAAGGGAAAAACGCGCGTTCAGGGCAAGTACAAGAAACAATCCGGCGGGAGAGGCCAGTATGGGGACACGTGGCTCGAGATCGAGTCTCTGCCCCGGGGATCCGGCTTCGAATTCGTGGATAAGATCATAGGCGGCGCCATTCCTCGACAGTACATTCCCGCTGTTGAAAAAGGCATCGTGGAAGCCATGGTCGAAGGGTCACTGGCCGGATATCCTGTCGTCGACTTCCGGGTCTCACTCGTGGACGGTTCGTTCCACACGGTGGATTCGTCGGAAATGGCCTTCAAGATCGCAGGCTCCATGGGTTTCAAGAAAGGCATGATGGACTGCCAGCCGACGCTTCTGGAGCCCATCGTGACCATTGACATCGAGATCCCCGATGAATACATGGGCGATGTGATCGGCGACCTGAACAGCCGCCGCGGCCGGGTCCTTGGCATGGACACGAAAGGATCCCATCAGATCATCAAAGGCCAGGCTCCTCTCGCAGAAATTCTGACCTATGCACCGGATTTGAGATCCATTACGAGCGGACGCGGTACTTTCACCTATAAACATTCGCACTACGAAGAAGTTCCGCCTTTCATCGCGGACAAGATCATCGCCGCAGCCAAGGCGAAAAAAGAAGAGTAGGCATGGCGGATATCACGGCGGCAATCCTTACCGTAAGCGACCGGGGCTCGAGAGGTGAGCGAGAAGACACGAGCAGTCTGGAGATCCGGACCCTTCTTGAAAGCGTTTTCATTGCGGTCGTTCATTACGACATGGTGCCGGATGAGAAAAGTCTGATCGCCGGAAAGATCAGGGAGTTTGCCGATGATAAAAAAGTGGATCTCATTCTGACGACCGGCGGGACCGGAGTGAGTCCCAGGGACGTCACCCCCGATGCCACTCTCGAAGTGATCGAAAAGGAAATCCCCGGCATTGCAGAGTACATGCGGATGAGGAGCGCAACGCTGACTCCCCACGCCGTGATCTCCAGGGCCGTGGCCGGAATCAGAAATAATTCCCTGATCATCAATCTCCCGGGAAGTCCAAAGGGTGCACGGGAAAACCTGTCCTTCATTCTTCCCGCCCTCAGGCACGCCATAGAAAAGATCAAGGGCGATCCGTTTGAATGTGCAACCTGATCCATTTTTCCGCACGTTCTCTGTGCGTCCCCGGCCAGAAAATGCCGCGGCACCCGGGACAGGTCATGAAGCAGTCCTGTGATTCAAAGGTGTAGGGCGGGACCCTATCCTTCACTTTATCTTTTTCTATCCCGATGAGGACTTGATTGCATCGAAGACAGCGGCTGAAGGGATGCCACGACGCCGGCTCGAGAGAAAACCCGTCTATCACTTCTTTCAGCTGGTTCTCCACGCGGTCCGACACCAGGATCATCATTTGCCCTGAAAATTGCCTCTGGGCCATATCCCTTTTCCTTGTTAAAACAACCCGCCCTTCTCTTCCGGCCTTTGTCAGAAGCGATCTGTCCGCGCTGCCCTCATAAAACAGAGTATCAAACCCCATGATCCGGAGCCACTTGGCCAGCATCCCGAGGGAACAGTCGGTGAGGAATTTCATGGCTTTTCTTGCTATAGGAGATTCTGATCGCTTAACGGAGGCATCGTCCTGGAATTTTCTGAAAGGGCCTTTTTTCTCAATTCGTATATTTCGCTCTCCAGCCCTTTTATTTCCTTGCTCAATTTGGACGCTTTCATGGCGAGCTTGAAACGCTCGATCATGCCGATCAGTCCCGCAATGATGATCCCGGCGAGAAAGGAAAAAAAGATGAGGAGATAAGAAGGCAGCGTAAATCCCGGCTGGACCAGATCGAAATAAGTGATGGGTACCGCCGTCGTGTTCTGTTGTGAAAATGTGATAGCCAAAAAGACCAGACCCATAATCAAGATCGTGACGATAAACTTCACCTCACACCTCCTGGCGCAATTTCTTGAAATAGGGCAAAAGGACTTCGCATGTTTTATTCAAATCTTCAGGAATCACCCTGGTCTCTGCCAGGGAGGTCATGAAATTGGTGTCGCCCGCCCATCTGGGAACGACATGCAGATGAACGTGATCGTCCACGCCTGCACCGCCCGCTTTTCCTATGTTGATCCCTATGTTGAACCCATCCGGCCTTATCGCTGCTTTTAATACTCCAACGCAGATGCGTGCCAGTTCAAATATCTCCTGGCTTTCCTCTGCGGTCAACGCTTCGAGATCCGCGACATGGCGGCGTGGTGCGACAAGCAGGTGTCCGTTGGTGTAGGGGTACCGGTTCATGATGACAAAGGCTCCCCTGCCCTCATGAAGAACATAGCAGGCGTCCCTTATGGAATCTTCGCAAAAGACACATCCTTCGTTTTTATTACTCATGATGTAGGCCATCCTCCAGGGCGCCACGATAAACTTCATTCGAGACCTCAAACGGAAATTTCTATGATTCGTCCGGTGATCGCATCTCCGATTTCAAGGATGCCGATGGTGTTCTTTTTCGCAAACCTTTTATCCATCGCCGATCCCGGATTGAAATAAAGCACACCGTCCTTTAATTTGTTGCAGGCATGATGGGTATGCCCATAAACCAGGCAATCGATTTGGTCGAACTGCTTCCTCAGCTTTTTCTCAAGGCCGAAGGGCATGCCCCACCCATGTATGAGGCCGATCCTGAATCCGCCCATTTCAATCAGCATCTTATCGCTGAGACGGTCCCGGATATCAGCGCCGTCCATATTTCCGTAGACGGCCTTCACCTTTTTGCCGGCAAAGACATCCAGAACTTCGAGGGCCACAAGGTCGCCGGCATGCATAATGATCTCAACATCCCGGAAATATTCGTCAACAATCCTCCTGAGTCTCTCATCGTATTGCCGGAGATGGGTATCTGAAATGACGCCGATCTTCATCAACTTTCCTTTGAAAACGCGGCAAAATTATATATGCAACGTCGAAAAAGACAAGCATTATTTTATGAATTGCCGGATCATTCTCTTTCTGAACTGACTATTTTTGTTTGACTTATTTTCTGCCGGTCTTTACAATTCCATTACATTCAACAAGGAGATTTTCCGTGCTCGAATCGATTCTTGATAAGATGGCCGATAAGATCCTTGCCCTCGATGAGGCATCGATGACCTCCTTGTGGAAGAAGTATAAGGATCGAATGGAAATATTTGATGCCTCAAAAGAATGGGAACGGTCCGTCATCGTTTTTTTCATCATCAACGCCGTTCGAGCCAAGAATCAGATTTTCAATGAGCGGATTCTCAAAATGCAGGGTCAGAAGAAAGATGCTCCTTCCAGACCATTCAAACCCGGCCCGGATATCAAGCGTGTTAAATGACAGGATGATAAAATCCCTCTCATGGGCTATCGCTCAAGGATGGAAGCCGTGAAAGGAATGCATGTGATTGTCACAGGAAGAGTTCAGGGTGTCTTTTTCAGAGCGAGAACGAGAACCGCGGCGGAATCCATGAACCTGACCGGCTGGGTCAGAAACCTCCCTGACGGAAGCGTCGAGGCCCTCTTCGAAGGACGGAAAGAGGACATCCAAGCCATGGTAGAATGGTGCAAAAAAGGTCCGTCATACGCCGTCGTTGAAGACGTCCGTACCTCCGACAAACCCTTCTCCGGAAAATTCGACCGGTTCAGCATCCGCTATTAGTTCACAGTCCTTCAGTCTTTCATGGACATGACCATCAACAAATATCCTTCATGGCCTCGGCAAATCCATTCATGGAATTGATGATGGTGGCGTCATCGACGCAGTAGGCAATTCGGAAATGGCCCGGGCCGCCGAATCCCGTACCGGGTACCGTCAGAACATTGCTCTTTTGCAGGATGCGTACAAAAGCCACATCGTCTTCTATGGGACTTTTCGGAAAGAGATAAAACGCACCTTTGGGTTCCTCAAACCGGTATCCCATCGAAGACAACCCCTGGCACATCATGTCCCGTTTTCGCCTGTACTCGTCCACGTTCACCACAAACCCCTGAAGGCCCGCCACGATCCGCTGCATCAGCGCCGGCGCATTGACATAGCCTAGAATTCTATTGCTCAGGATGAGACCTTCCATGACTTTTTCCACTCCCGAAAGATCCGGGTGCACGGCGATGTGGCCGATTCTCTCGCCTGGGATGGAAATGTTCTTTGAATGCGACGTGGCGATGATGCTGTTCTTGTACGCTCTCAAAACACTCGGCACGATGACCCCGTCATAGACAATCTGACTGTAGGGCTCGTCGGACACTAGATAGATCTCCATGCCGTATGTCTTTTGTTTTTCCATCAGCAGGGAGGCAAGCCCGTCGATGGCGGCCTGATCATAGACTTTTCCCGTGGGATTGTTTGGAGAATTGATGAGGATCACCTTTGTCTTATCCGTTATGGCTTCTCTCATGCGATCGAGGTCAAGAGAAAAGTCCTTCCCGGTATCGACCAGTCGTGTGATCCCGCTATGATTGTCCACATAGAACTGGTACTCGACGAAATAGGGTTTTGGTATGACCACCTCGTCACCCGGGTCAAGGAGGGTTTTGAGAATGACATTCAACGCCCCGCCGGCGCCGCAGGTCATGACAACGTGGTTCTCCGTGAGTGGGAGGTTGTGCTCCCTGCCGGTAAATTCGGCAACAGATCTTCTCGTTTCCACATAACCGGCGTTGGGCATGTAGGCGTGCTTTCCCGGAATGTCCTTTGCCGCGATCTCGCGAAGCAGACGATGAAACTCCGGCGGCGGTTCCACATTGGGATTTCCCAGGGTGAAATCGTAAACCTTCCCGGCACCGTACTTTGCCTTCAGCCTGATGCCGTCTTCAAACATCTTCCTGATCCAGGAAGACTGCGAAATAAAACGCTCAATCTTTGCGGAAACGGCCATTACATGATCCTCCTTGTACTCTGCCGCTGATTCGTAACATAACTTGGCACGAGCGTCAACCTCCGTCACCGGTCGGAATTGTACTTGACATTCAAGGCTCTATTCTCTAAACATAGGCCGTAAAATCCAAAACACGAGTGTGCGCCATGCCCATTTATGAATTCAGATGCAAGAATTGCAAGAAGGTCTTCGAAGTTTTATTCCGTTCCAGAGATGAAAATTTGAAGATTTTCTGCCCTGGCTGCCGGTCGGAAAAGACGGAAAAAATCTTCTCTGTCTTCGGAAGCAAGATGGAGAAAGGAATGTCATCATCGGACGTCCCGCCCTGCGCAGCGACCTGCAAGCAATTTTCCTGACAGCGCTGATCCCGGGCGGCCGTCGGCCGCCTTTTAATCTCTTCAATTGGAATCTGCTTTTATGATCCTGAACAGTCAAGGTAAAATCGCGGAAGATTTTTATGCTATCGGGGGTCCTGAACTCCCTGCCTATCTTCTGCTGGGAAAAACGCCGGCTCTCTTTGATGCCGGCATGACCTTCATGGGACCGACCTATTTCAAAGAACTGAAACAGGTGCTGGGTGATCCGAACCGACTTCAATTCAACTTTCTCACCCATTCCCATTTCGACCACAGCGGAGCGACGCCTTATCTCAAACGGCACATTCCCGGGCTCAGAATCGGCGCGAGCCGACTGGCCGCCGATACTCTCAGAAAACCCAATGCCATCAAATTGATTCGGAGCCTCTGCCGGGATTACGAGGAGAAATATCCCGAGCTCACAGACGGCGAGGATGTGACCTTCGATACCCTGCATGTAGACATTGTTCTCGATGACGGTGATGAATTCGATCTTGGCGGCGGGATAACCTTCCGCGCTATCTCCACGCCGGGCCACACGCGGGATTCCATGTGCTTCTATATCCCCCGATTCAAAGCTGTCATCACCGGCGAATCGATCGGCGCCTTCGATAAGAATTTCACCATACACCCGGAATTCCTCGCAAGCTATAAAGACTATGCCGAATCCCTCCAGAAAATAGCCGCCCTGGACATCGATATGATTCTTATGTGTCATTTTTTTGTTCTCACGGGTGAAGATGCCAGGGGCTACATGAATAAGACGATTGAACGGACGGAGGCCTTCCGGCAGAGGATCTCTGACTATCTCGACCATTTCAACGGTGACCGCGCGTCCGTTGTCAGGAGAATATACAAGGAAGATTATGAGGATACCGGGGCCATCCTTCAGGAGAAGAGACCTTTTTTGATCAACCTTGAGGCGAAGGTCCGCGCTGTGGCGGATGGAAGATAAGAAGCCCTCCAAGGTGTTAGATTTTTCCTTGCACTATCCCTCGTAATCCCTTATAAGGTCGCTGTCTTGACACTTTATGACCCATTTCTTGAAAGGAGTCTGATTTATGAATATTCTGATTTTCGGACCGAATGGAAGCGGTAAAGGAACCCAGGGCGCTGTGGTTCAAAAGAAATACGGCGTACCCCATATTGAGACGGGCGTCATTTTCAGGGTGAATATTTCCAAAGGTACGGATCTGGGTAAAAAAGCGAAAGCTTATATCGACCGGGGTGAACTCGTTCCTGACGACATCACCATCCCCATGATCCTGAACCGCCTCAAAGAGCCGGACTGCAAAGTCGGCTGGCTTCTGGACGGCTTTCCCAGGAACCTGGCCCAGGCTGAAGCCCTCTTCGAGGCCTTGAAGAAAGACAACATCCAGCTCGATTACGTCATAGAAATTATCCTCGATCGGGAAACATCCAAGAAGCGGATCATGGGACGTAGACTCTGCGCCAATGACAACAATCATCCGAACAATATTTATATCGACGCCATCAAGCCGGCCACGAAGGACGGCAAGATGGTCTGCCGTGTCTGCGGCGGCGATAAGCTGACCGCAAGAGCGGACGACCAGGACGAGTCGGCCATCGATAAGAGGCACAACATTTACTACGACACCGCGACGGGAACCCTGGCAGCCGTGAATTACTTCAAGAAGAGGGTGAAAGTGCTCGAAGTGAACGGCCTCCCCGGCGTAAAAGATGTCTCCGAAGAACTGTTGAAGAAACTGAAATAATTTCGCCAATGAAATAAGGCTTGGCAAAAAGCCCCTCCGCACAGACGGAAGGGCTTTTTTATCTTTTGATAAATCTATGAATTCCATTCGCAACTTCAGCATCATCGCGCACATCGATCACGGAAAGTCCACTCTGGCGGACCGGCTGATTGAATACTCGGGCGTGATTGACCAGAGAAACTTCAAGGATCAGATCCTGGACAGCATGGATATCGAGCGCGAGCGGGGAATAACGATCAAGAGCCAGGCGATCACCCTCCCCTATCGTGCGCGTGACGGCAGGACCTATGTGCTCAACCTCATCGATACGCCGGGGCACGTGGATTTCTCATACGAAGTTTCCCGTTCCCTGGCCTCCTGCGAGGGTGTCCTGCTCCTGATCGATGCGTCCCAGGGCGTTCAGGCCCAGACCATTGCCAATCTCTATCTCGCCATGGAGAATAACCTCGAGGTCATTCCCGTCATAAACAAGATTGACCTGATCTCGGCCGACGTGGAGAGGGTCATCGAGCAGATCGATTCGGAGCTGGGGCTGGATCCCGTGACTCACCTGAAATGCTCGGCCAAAGAGGGAATCGGTATTGAAGACATCCTAGAGGCGATCGTAGAGAGAATTCCCCCTCCAAGGGGATCCGTGGATCTGCCGCTCGCGGCCCTCATCTTTGACGCCAAATACGATGTCTATCGGGGGACGGTGATCCATTGCAGAATCTTCAACGGGTCAGTGGCCGCAGGCGACGTGATTCGTTTCATGTCCAGCGGAGCAAGCTATAAGGTAGAGGAGGTGGGTCGCTTTCTTCTGGCGCGGGAGAAGAGAGACAGGCTTTCAGCCGGAGAGGTGGGATACATCATCGCCGGCGTTAAAACCATTTCCGATGTCCGCATCGGTGACACAATGACCCACCAGGATATACCCTGCGAAGGACCCCTTCCCGGATTCAAGGATGTCAAGCCTGTGGTCTTCTCTTCCATCTATCCTGTCTCATCGGAGGACTACGAGGACCTTGCGGAGGCCCTGGAAAAGTACAAGCTCAACGACGCCTCTTTCATCTATCAAAAGGATTCCTCCGTCGCACTGGGTCAGGGTTTCCGCTGTGGATTCCTGGGCCTTCTTCACCTGGATATCGTTCAGGAACGTCTTGAAAGGGAATATGACCTGTCCATCATTCTCTCGGTGCCAAGTGTCCGGTACCGCTTTACCCTGAAGGACGGTCGTTCCGTTTTTATCGACAACCCGGCTTTCTATCCTGATCCCGTTTCCATTCTAAAAGCGGAGGAACCCTATATCCGCGCGTCCATGATGCTTCCGGAGAGGTATCTCGGGTCGGTTATGAAGCTTTGCATGGAGAAACGCGGCGTGAACTCCAGCCTCAATTATTCGAGCCCGACCCGCGCCGAACTGAACTACGAGATGCCTCTCGCTGAAGTCATTTACGATTTCTATGACCGTTTCAAGACCGTCACTCAGGGCTATGGTTCCTTTGACTACGACATCATCGATTACCGTGAAGGCAGTCTTGTGTTGCTCGACATTCTCGTGAACGGCGAGAAAGTGGACGCCCTTTCCCAGATCGTCCACCGGGACCGCGCCCGCTCAAGAGCGCTGCTGGCCTGCGAGAGGCTCAAAGACGAGATTCCCCGTCACATGTTCAAGATCGCCATTCAGGGGGCCATCGGGGGAGACATCATCGCCCGTACCACCATTTCCCCGTTCCGGAAAGACGTCACGGCGAAATGCTATGGAGGCGATATAACGCGCAAGCGAAAACTTCTCGAAAAACAGAAGAAAGGAAAGAAGCGCATGAAGATGGTTGGAAATGTGATCATTCCTCAGAGCGCCTTCCTTTCGGTGCTGAAAACTGAAAATGAGTAAAGGTTCAATATGAAATCCCCCGGTCTTTACATCCATGTTCCATTTTGCAGGAGCAAGTGCGGGTATTGCGACTTTTATTCCGAGACGTCCCCGGAGCGCATCCCCTTTTTTCTCAATGCCCTTCTGATGGAAATGAAACATGATTTGGGTCCCTTCGGAACCTTCGATACGGTCTACATGGGCGGCGGCACACCGTCTTTGCTGAAACCGAAGGAACTGGAAGGTGTTTTCAGCGGAGTTCATGACCATTTCGATATTTCAGATGAAAGTGAGGTGACTCTTGAGTCCAATCCGGCCGACCTGAAACCCGATTATCTCCGGGCGCTCCGCAACATGGGCGTGTCCCGCCTCAATATCGGCGTGCAATCCTTTCATCAGCCCACCCTCGACTTTCTCGGGCGCCGTCACGGCGTCCAGGAGGCCAGGACGGCTATCGACTGGGCGCGTAAGGCAGGTTTTGATAACCTCGGCCTGGACCTTATCTACGGTGTGCCGGGAATGAATATCGACATTTGGGTCGATAGTCTGATGACGGCGCTTTTTTTCGAGCCTGAGCATTTGTCCTGCTATCAGCTCAGCCTATCTTCACAGACGCCGCTCGGCAAAACACTTCATGAAGGCGGGTTCTCTCTTCCAGATGAGGATCTGTCCCTCCAATATTTCGTAAAAACATCGGAAATTCTTGAAGGCACAGGTTACATTCATTACGAAGTATCCAATTACGCCAAAGATATCTCTCTGGTTTCAAGGCACAACCAGAAATACTGGGATCACAGTCCCTATCTGGGCCTGGGACCGGGCGCCCACTCTTTTCTGAATAAAGAACGATGGTGGAACCATCGATCCATCGTGAGATATGCGGGTGATCTTGAAAGGGGCGAGAGACCGATGGAAGGGAGAGAACTTCTTTCACCGGCGGATCTGATTCTTGAATCCCTTTTTCTCAGCCTCCGGACCAGGAAGGGGATCGATCTCATGGAATTCCGCAAAACAAACAACCTCGATCTTGAAAAAGAAAAGAGAGAAACACTTCAAAGGCTCGAGGCCGGCGGGTTCATTGTCATCCGGGATGGACGACTGAGCCCCACTCTCCGGGGCTACGCCATGGCCGACAGCCTGCCCCTCATCTTATAAGACCGCCCGGGACTTCCGTCCTCCTGACACGAAACAGGGGTCTTTTTCGAGGATTTCCCTGACGTCCTTGAAATTCCGGTAATAGATGCACGCCCTTTCTTTACGCAGGCATTTTTCGTAAAGAATGTCCTTACCGAAAACAAGATCGGCGTACTGTGAGGGACAGACATCGGAATACCCATCGCCGATGTAGACGATGGTATCGTAATGGCGCCGGTACTGCTGCAGGAGCAAACTCTTGCAGGTTCCGCACTTTGCACATTCTTTGTTATACTGCGGGAATTCGATGGTCACGGAGCGGTTCTCGTGAAAACGGATGATATTGGAATGAAATTCGATATCCTCAAACCCGTACCGCTTCAAAATGAAATCAATGTAGAAATCCAGACCGTCCGATACGATTTTGATTTCGTATCCCCTGTCGCGGCAGAACCGGTGAAATTCCCTGAAATGAGGATCCATGCCGGAGATGCTTGACGTGTATTCCTCCATCTCTTCCCGGGAGACCTTCAGGAGTGACGCGATCCTCTGATACGCGGCCATGGAGCCGATCTTTCCTGCGGCATAGGCCTCGTCTATTTCCAGCCAGTCTCCGTCCATGAAGCGCTTGATCACTTCATGGCCCACATCCCGGGCACTGATGGTCCCGTCAAAGTCGCAGAGCACCAGCGTCTTGCCATTCATTTTTTCGACCGCCTGTAAAGCATGAATAAACCGATGATAATCAGCAGAGTCGGCATCACATAGGTTTTGACCCAACCCACATTGACGGACCAGTTGTTATCAATGAGGAAAACGGCGCCCACGACGCCGATAAACCATCCCACGAGATCCTTGGGGCTTTGCGCGAGAGTCGTGACCGATATGACGATGAGCAGAATCGGCCAGCTTTTGTCAAACCCGAACTTGGTGAAACTGTTCAGCATGATCAGAATTCCAAGCGTGACGAGAACCACGCCTCCTATTAAAATCTGTTTCCTTTCTCTTGGCTCCACTGGTCATCCCCTCCGCTCAGTCTTTTTCAGCCATCTTTACAAAAGGTTTGAAAAGATCGATCGGAATTGGGAATAACGTTGTCGAGTTATTCTCCGCTCCGATCTGGACCAGGGTCTGCAGATAGCGAAGCTGAAGAGCCATGGGCTGGTCGGACATGAGCCGGGCTGCCTCGACCAGCTTCTGCGCCGCCTGGAATTCACCTTCTGCATTGATGACCTTCGCTCTTCTCTCCCTTTCCGCCTCGGCCTGCTTGGCCATGGCCCTCTGCATCTCCTGAGGAAGATCGATATACTTCACCTCCACATGGGTCACTTTGATGCCCCAGGGATCGGTGCTCCGGTCCAGAATTTCCTGAAGATGGATGTTGATCTTGTCCCTCGCAGACAGGATCTCATCCAGCTCTACCTGTCCGCAGACGCTTCGAAGGGTCGTCTGGGAGAGCTGTGATGTAGCATACAGATAATTCTCCACCTCGATGATGGCCCTGTTGGCATCTACGACTCTGAAATAGACGACGGCGTTCACCTTGATGGAAACGTTATCCCGTGTGATGACGTCCTGCGGCGGGACATCCATGGTAATCGTCCGCATGTCCACCCTCACCATCCTGTCGACGATGGGTATCAGAATGATAAGACCGGGACCCTTCACGTTGATGATGCGTCCCAGTCTGAATATGACGCCCCTTTCGTATTCGTTCAGGATCTTTATGGCTGCTGACAGAAACATGACGGCCAGAAAAATAATGACAAGAATGGTATACATGGCTATCCTCCTTATTGATGTTTAACTTCTTCTATGACCAGACTCAGCCCTTCTACACTCAGGACCCTTATCTTTTTTCCTTCTTCTATATTCAGCGCACTGGTGGCGTTCCAGTACTCGCCGTCGATCAGGACTTTGCCGTCCCGATGAACCGCTGTGACCGCAAAGCCTTCCTTCCCGATCATTCCTTCCTTTCCCGTGGCGGGCTTTCGAAGCTGCGCCTTCAGAGCCAGCGTGATGACCCCGATAAAAAAGAGTGAAATGACGGAGATGGATGGAATCAAGACTCCTAAAGAAACACGCAGCGCGGGATCGGGAGACTCGTAAAGGATAAGGGACCCCAAAATCAGCGAGATGATCCCGCCGATGGTCAAAATCCCGTGACTCACCACCTTGATCTCCGCGACGAATAAAATGACTGCTAAAATGATCAAAAGAACTCCCGCGTAATTGACGGGCAGGGTCTGAAGAGCGAAGAAAGCCATGATCAGCGAAATGCCGCCTACAACCCCCGGAAAAATCGCTCCCGGATGCGAAAACTCAAAATAGAGTCCCGCGAGTCCCACCAGCATGAGCAGATAGGCTATGTTGGGGTCGCTGATGGTGATGAGAATTCTTTCACGGAATCCCATCTTTTTCTGATTCACCACGGCCCCTTTTGTTTTTAATCTGACCTTGCCTGTTTCCATTGTGATCTGCCGTCCGTCCATCGCTTCAAGGAGACTCTTCACGTCGGGTGCGACATAATCAATGACGCGAAGCCGGAGCGCCTCCTCGGCCGTGATCGATTCACTCTTCCGTACAGCCCGTTCTATCCATTCTACATTATGCCCCCTCTTCAGGGCAATGCCCCTGGCATAGGCCGCAGCATCGTTTTCCACCTTCTGCACCATCGTTTCATCCATTTTTCCGAAGCCGATACCCACGGGATGAGCGGCCCCGATATTCGTTCCCGGCGCCATGGCTGCCACGTTCGCAGCCATCGCAATGATGGCTCCCGCCGATGCTGCTCTCGCGCCAGAAGGATAAACATAAACAATGACCGGAATTCGTGAATTGAGAATGGCCTTGATGATATCCCGCATGGCGAGATCAAGACCTCCAGGAGTGTCCATGAGGATTATCAGTCCGGCGGAGTCTGAGTGCATTGCATCTTCGACACTCTTGATGATGTATTCCGCCACGGGAGGTGTGATGGCCGAACTCACGGTGATCACGTCAAACACGGGTATCTTTTCCTGCGCGGATAATAACGTCGGTGATCCCATGACAAGCAGCGAGAAAAACAAAAGGCAAAACAGTCTTCTTTTCACGACATTCTTCCTTTTGTCCATCATTGTCCTTTTCATTCCGAAAGCCTTTCTACGATCTTCTGAACATCTTCCCACACGAATTTTTTCGCGGCCGGGTTTCTCAAAAGATAGGCCGGATGGTACGTCACCATGAGATCCATGTCTTCGTAAGAATAAAATCTTCCTCGAAGGGCGGAAATCGGGGCCTCTGCCTGCAGAAGATATCGGGCCGCCACCGCTCCCAGGGCACAGATGATCTTTGGACGGATTGCCCTGATCTGTCCCAGAAGGTAGGGCGTGCAGGCAGTCACTTCTTCAGGCTTCGGCGTCCTGTTCCCCGGCGGCCGGCACTTCACGATATTCGCGATATAGACCTCTTCTCTCTGAAGCCCCATCGCCTTGATGATGTTCGTCAGGAGCTGTCCCGCTCGTCCTACAAATGGACGGCCCTGCCTGTCTTCATCCTCCCCGGGTCCTTCTCCGATGAAAAGGAGGTCCGCTTCAGGATTTCCTTCGCCGAAAACAATCGTTCTTCGCGATGACCACAGGGTACACCGCTGACAGTCCCGAATCTGATGATACACTTCTTCCAGCGACAGAACACCGTCACGGGAACCTTTTTCTTTGCTGTGCCCATCGGGCTTCTCAAGAAGGCTCTCTTTCAGCACAAGATTGTGAATCCCCTTCCGAGCGTCCTGTGCCGAAGACACATACCCTTTCAGCGAACTCACGATGCCGATCAGTTCTTTTCGAACCTGTTCCTCCGGGCCTTTTTCCGGCATTCTCACCTTTTCTTTCTCAGCGTCTTTATCCGGTCCAGTATCCTTTCGGCAACCTCTCTTTTGTCCAGAAGCGGAAGAGATTCAACGCGACCGCTCCGGTCAATGATCTTGACAATATTCGTATCCGCTCTAAACCCCGCGTCCGGGGAGCTGAGGTCGTTCCCCACGATGAGATCCATGTTCTTGTTCTTGAGCTTGTTCTTCGCGTTTTCCACCAGGTTCTCCGTTTCCATGGCGAATCCGACAAGCACTCTTTTTCCCTTCATCCGTCCTGCTTCGGCGATGATGTCCGGGTTTCTTTCAAGGTTCAGCGTCAGGGGTCCCTCTTTCTTCTTGATCTTGGAAGCCGACAGGCTGGCCGGGCGATAATCCGCCACGGCGGCTGCCTTGATGATGACGGTTGCTTTCTTCATGCATTTCATGACGGCGTCCCGCATCTCGACGGCACTCCGAACAGAAATCAGCTCAACACCGCAAGGCGCCGGAAGCTCCGTCGGTCCGCTGATCAGAGTCACCTTCGCCCCTCTTCTTCTAGCCATGACGGCCAGGGCATATCCCATCTTCCCCGATGAGCGATTTGAAATGAACCTGACGGGATCAAGGGCCTCCTGAGTCGGGCCGGCCGTGACCAGGATATTCTCTCCGGCAAGATCTTTTTCCGTCAGCGCGGATTCCACTTCCTCCACGATGTCCTGAAGGGTCGGAAGCCTTCCGGGACCTTCCGTGCCGCAGGCCAGCTCTCCCGAGACAGCTCCCATGAGGATATATCCCCTGGAGGCCAGTTTCTCCATATTTTCTTTGACGGCAGCGTTCTGATACATATTGCTGTTCATGGCCGGACAGAAAAGGATCGGCTTTTTTGCCGCCATAATCAACGACGTTAAAAGGTCATCGGCGATCCCGGACGCGACTTTTCCGATGATGTTCGCTGTCGCCGGGGCAACCACGATGACATCCGGATAATCGGCCAGGGAAATATGGCCTATCTCCCAGTCTTCCGTCAGCGAAAACATGTCCGTGTGGACGGGATTTCCGGAAAGCGTCTGCAGGGTCAGAGGCGATATGAATTTTGTCGCGTTGGACGTCATGACGACCTTGACCTCGGCTCCGCCCTTGATGAACTCCCTCGTCAATTCCGCCGTCTTGTAAGCGGCGATTCCGCCCGTAACGCCCAGCAGTATTTTCTTCCCCTTCAACATGGTTTGATTCCTCTGTCTTGATGGTTGATCAGAGCAAATGATTCAGCCCCATGATGCCGAAAGTGACGGCAAAAAAAATCAATACCAACGCACAGACCAGGATAATGCCGCGATAAATCCTGTCGTTGATGTATTTCTTTCCCCGGGTGACGAGAAAGGAGATGCCGCTGTACCACGCCAGGTCGGCCGCGATGTGGCCTATGAAAAAGAAAAGGATACCCATCATCCCGAATTTCATCGCGATCACCACGTAGCCCACTCCGATGGTGGCCCACCAGATCGTCCAGTAGGGATTGGCAAGGCTGGTCAGAATGCCGGCAATAACCGGGTTTCCTGAAATCTTTTCATCAGGCGTAAGGTCGAGTCTGAGGCTCTTCAGATCTTTCAGCATTCCGTAAGAGAGTCCCAACAGCACGACACCCCCGGCAAGAGCAACCACCCCGATTACACCGGGTCTATTCACGATATTCGCGAACCCGAAGATGATCAGAATCATCAGGGAAAGCTCAAGTATCCCATGTCCGAGGACGATCATGGGCCCCGCCATGAAACCCCTCTTCGCGGATTCACTGATGGTGACGGTCAAAACCGGGCCCGGCATCACAGCACCCGATATGGCTATGAGAAAAGAGGACAGGGTGATTCCCAATAAACTTTCCAAATCTCTGCTTTCCTGTACCGGAGTGACCTCGATGGGCCCGTATCGGCTTTGAAAAATATAACAAGGAACATGAACAGGGTCAAGGAATTATAACATAAATCCCATTTTCCCCTTGCTAATTGCGACCCAATTTAGTACCCATGACGGCAGCATCCGGCCGGCCGGCACTTCTTGAATGCGGCCGTTCCCTCGATTACAGGACATATCAGGAGAAAGATACCATGAAGCGATTTAATCCCTATATTTTGATGCCTTTGCTGGCGGTCATCATCATTGCAGCCGTTCTCTGTCTTTTCACTTCACCGTTTGAAATTTTCAAACCAGAGATCAGACCCTCCACGTCCATCAGTCCGATCGGAAGGCAAAAAACGCTCGTCATCAGCTTTACCGACAACAAGAGCGGGCTCAGGCACATAGACATGACCATCTCCCAGGACGACCGTAGTCGTACCCTTACTTCAGTCGACTTTCCCGACAAAGGAATCCTGGAAAAGATCATCAGCCAGGACGTGAATCCAGTAAATCTTGGACTTCATGACGGAGAAGCAACGGTCACGATCACCGCCTCCGATCACTCACTCTTTCAGAACACGGCCCGCATGATTGAAAAAGTGGTCGTCGACACGGTGCCTTTGCAGATATCGTTGATTAGCACGGCCCATATTATCAATCCCGGCGGCTCGTGCCTTGTCGTATACCGTGTGTCAAAGAATGTGGAGAAGACCGGTGTCCATCTTGAAAATGACTTTTTCAACGGTTACCCGGCCGTTCTTGGCGGGAAACCCGCTTTTATGTCTTACTATCCGATTCCCATATCCATCGATAAAGGATCGATGAAAATGACAGTCTCAGCGAAAGACAGGGGCGGAAACGAAGTCGTCCTGGCAATCCCCTATCATGTCAAACCGAGAAAGTTCCGCAAGGATAACCTCGAACTATCCGACAACTTCCTGAATCAGAAAATGCCCGAGTTTCAGCAGATGGAACCGCAACTGCGGGGGAAAACACCCGTCGAGACTTTCATTTACGTCAACGAGAAAATGCGAGAGGACAACCTCAAAACGATCCAGTCCATCTGCCTGAAGACGGCGGGGACCCGGCTCTGGACGGGGCCGTTTCTTAGAATGAAGAATGCCGCACCCATGGCCATGTTCGGTGACATGAGAACCTACACGTATCAGAAGAAATCGATCGGCGAAAGCATTCATTTGGGCGTCGATCTGGCGTCTACGGCTCACGCTCCCATAGAAGCCGCCAACAGCGGTGTGGTCGCGTTCATGGGTTATCTTGGAATATACGGAAACACGGTCATCCTGGATCACGGCCTGGGGGTTTTAAGCCTTTATGCCCACATGAACGACATCAAGGTCAAGGCGGGACAGCAGGTTTCGAAGGAAGAGGTCATCGGTTCCAGCGGGTCTTCGGGCCTTGCCGGGGGGGACCACCTTCATTTCAGCATGATCGTGGGAGGACATTTCGTGAATCCGGTGGAGTGGTGGGACCCCCACTGGATCAAAGACAACATTGAAATAAAGATCTCAGAAGCGACCTAAACCCTGTGGATGTCCCGGTGGTTCACGTTGATGATGTAGCTCTTTTCGCTCAGGAATTTCCCAAACCGGTTCAGCATCACGACGGATCGGTGTTTTCCGCCTGTACAGCCGAGAGCGATGTTCAGATAGGCCTTCCCTTCTTTTTCATAAAGCGGGATCAGGAACTCGAAAAGCTTGAAAAGCTCACGCAGAAAGGTTCTGCTCTCTTCCCATCCCATGACGAATTCCTCCACCTTCTGATCGGTTCCGTCCAAGTGCTTCAGATTTTCGACAAAATAAGGATTGGGGAGAAACCGGACATCGATCACGATGTCCGCGTCCGGCGGCAGACCGTAGCGGTATCCGAATGATGTGAGATTGATGACAAGCCTCTTCTCGGCCGAAGAGGACAGGAAATAACGCTGAGCAACGTCCTTCAGCTGATGGACGTTGTAAGGAGACGTATCGATGACCTTGTCGGCCATGTTCCGAAGGGACGACAGTTTGGCCCTCTCCAGGGAGATACCTTCCATGATGGTTCCCTTCTCCGAAAGGGGATGGGTCCTTCTCGTTTCCTTGAACCGGTAAAGAAGGGCGTCATCGGAGGCATCGAGAAAGAGGATCTCAATCCGGTATCCCATCTCCTTCATCTCCGAAAAGATGGTGGTGTATTTTTCCAGAAAAGATCTCTCCCGGAGATCCATGACCAGGGCCACCTTGGATATTTCGCTTGAGGCATCGGCCTGGATTTCAAGAAACTTCGGCAGAAGAACGACGGGAAGATTGTCCACGCAGAAGAAACCGATGTCTTCGAGAGCTCTGAGTGCGGTGCTCTTTCCTGAACCGGACAATCCCGTGATGATGACCACGCGGATATTCTTCATCATGCCTTTCCTTTCTTTTGAATGGAGGGCGGCTTGTTTCGATGAAATTCAGAAGCACAATTCCTGATGGTGTCTTCTAACCCCCCGTGAAATCCTTTTGCAAGCCGATAAACCGGCAGGCGGATACCGAGAATGCTGATGAAGGCGGGAAACTCTTGCCCGGCATTTTCCTCCGTTCGCGACAACTCCACGACCATGTGAACGGGATTTTCATCTTCGACCGCCGATTCGCCTAAAATATTTCGAAGATTTACGATGCCCAGGTTTCTTATTTCGATCAAATCCTTTGTCCGATCAGGACTCCTGCCGATCAATCCTCTGAGGTGAATCCTCCGGACGACCACGATATCATCAGAGACGAGCCTGCCTCCTTCGAGAATGAGTTTCAGCGCGCATCCGGATTTTCCCGTTCTGCTTTCGCCCTGTATGAGCACGCCCGTACCGCGAAGACTCACCAGAACGCCGCAAAGGGATGTTTCTCTTTTGAGTTTTTCTCTCAAAAGCCCCCGGATGCGGCTTTTCAAAACATCCTTGAGCAGCAGGGACTTTAAAGTCAGATAAATATTTTTCGCGTGCGGATGAAAGAATTGAAATACGATGAAGGGTTTGGTCATAACCGGTGTGGTTTCGTCATGACCGGAAGTTTCAAGGATTCGTCTGCTCTGTGCGCCTGTTCCAGCGTGTCCCTTTGCCGTTAAAGAAACCATGCTGCCCGGTTCCCTCAAGGTCAGGCAAAGGACGCATGTCCTCTGCCCTCCCCTCAAACAATCTTTTGATCCATCGTTTCAATGATACGGTACAGATCATCTACAGACGCTGCTTCCAGAAGATCTTTTCTCATCTTCGGGTCTTTGAGCATGCGGGATATTTTGGCCAGGACCTTCAGATATTTTGCGGAAGATGTATCCGGTGCCATGATGATAAAAAAGAGATGGACCGGCCGTCCGTCCAGTGAATTGAAATCAACGCCCGCCCTGCTTCGTCCGAATCCTACCAGGATCTCTTCGATGCCGGCCAGTTTGCCGTGAGGGATGGCGATACCGTCCCCGATTCCGGTGCTGCCGAGCTTTTCTCTTTCGAGAAGCACTCGGACCATGGTTTCGCTGTCCATGCCGCCGTTCTGTTCCGCAAAGACATGCACCAATTCCTCCAGGACATCTTTCTTGCCCGTCGCCTTCAAATCCTGGATGATAAATTCTCTTTGAAGCATGTCCCGGATTTTGTTCATGGTCACCTCAATGCTATCGGCTGGATTCAATCAGCACGTACTGACCGTCATCCCGGCGATAAAGAACCGTCACGTTTTCAGAAGAGATGTCACGGTATATGAAAAAAGGGTTTTTTGAACTTTCCAGCGCCATGACCGCATCGTCAAGGGACATGGGCTGAAGGATTATTTTCCTTGTCTCAACGATTCTGGGCCTGTCTTCCCCTTCATCGTCTTCCATCACATTCATAGATGCGTCTCTATCGGCCTGCCTGGACGCGTTTTCCTTATGGTTTCTGACCTTCTCTCTGTGTTTCTTGATCTGCCGCTCAACCTTGTCGATCACGCTGTCGAAGGCTATCTGCATATCCTTCGCCTCTTCCTTTCCCACGATATTGATGCCTTTCGCGAGGAGATTCACTTCCGCGACATTGCGGAATTTTTCCACCGTGATGATCACATGCGCTTCAATGGGCTTATCGACGTATTTTTTAAGCTTGCCGAGTCTTTCATGGACATAATCCTTGAACCACGCTTCCGCGTCTGTATTTCTGAAGGTCACAGAAACCTGCATGTTTTTCCTCCTCCTGCATCCGAACTCAAAGTCAAAGGTGGCTTCTATAATGAAGTCATTCCTTAAAGTCAATTATTTTCTTGCTCTGGCCGTGAAGATCTTTCTTTTCGACGATGGCAGAATTCCCATCATTTCCCTGTACTTTGCCACCGTGCGCCGGGCGATGGAAATTCCGGATTTTTTCAGGATGTCCACGATCTCGCTGTCGCTGAGCGGTTTCTTCTTGTCCTCAGCCAGAATGATCTTCTTTATTTCCTCCTGGACGCTCTTCGATGCGATGGAGTCGCCGCTCGTCTTTTGGATGCTGCTGTTGAAAAAATATTTCAACTCGAATATCCCTCGCGGGGTATGCATGTATTTGTTCGTCGTGACCCTGCTGATCGTCGATTCGTGCATTTCCACATCCTCCGCAACATCGCGTAGAACCATGGGTTTCAGATATTGAATTCCCCTGTCAAAATAATCCTTTTGAAACTTGATAATACTCTCCGCAACGCGGTATATGGTTCGCTGGCGTTGCTGGATGCTTTTGATCAGCCATGTTGCGGACTGGATGCGTTCCTTGATATATTCCTTGCAGGCGGCCTTCTTCGCCGCTCCGTTGACCCCGCCAAGAATCTCTCTGTAAAAATTACTTATTCTGAGCCTTGGCAACCCATCCTCGTTGAGAATAATCTTGTATTCGTCTCCGAGTTTAAACACAAAGACATCCGGGATGATATATTGATCCTTATCCTCGTTATAGGCCAGGCCCGGTTTCGGATCCATTTGACTGATCAGGGATATGGCTTCAAGAACCTCTGAAATGGTGACCTTCAATTTTCTGGCTATGTAGTGATAGTTTTTTGTTTCGAGATCTCTCAGGTGATCGTTGAGAATTTTTTCCAGAAGGACATGAGTGATGCCCAGAAATCTCGCCTGGATCATGAGGCATTCTTTCAAATCCCGGGCGGCTACTCCAGCCGGTTCGAATTCCTGAATCTTTTTAAGAACACTCTCGACAAAAAAAGTCTCCTCGCCTTCCAGCGCCGCTATTTCCTCAACCGTTGCTTTCAAATACCCGCTGTCGTCGAGGTTCCCGATAATCTGTTCGCCAATCCTGACCTCTTTTTCCGTCATATGAGACAATCGAAGCTGCCACATGAGATGATCGGTCAGTGAGGGTTTTTTCGTCAGAACATTTTCCCATGTGGGTCCTTCCGCATCTTCCCGGTAATAGGTGACTCCGACCGGTCCATAATCTTCAAGATACGTGTTCCAGTCGAATTCATCCTTGCCGTCCCCTTCACCCGTGACTTCACCGCTCGTTCTTTCCGATGCGCGTATTTCATCGATATCCGGTGACAGATCGCTTTCAGCGTCCTCTCCCGCCGCCGATATCTCCTCCAGCAAAGGATTCTCCTCTATCTCCTGCTGAATCGCCTCAACCAGCTCCATGCGCGACAGCTGAAGGAGCTTGATCGCCTGCTGAAGCTGAGGCGTCATGATCAGCTGCTGAGCAAGTTTAAGGTTCTGTTTCAGCTCGAAAGCCATACCGCGTCACTTTCCGTTTCTAAAAAACGAGATGTCTCATATGGATTCATGGACGATCTAATGTGAATCCTTCCCCCAGATATATTTTCCTCGCGATCTCGCTCTGAGCAATGAACTCCGGGTCGCCCTCCACGAGAACCGTCCCTTCGTTGATGATATAGGCACGGTCACAAACCGTCAGCGTTTCCCTTACATTGTGGTCGGATATCACCACGCCTATTCCTTTGCTTTTAAGTTTGTAAATGATCTTTTGAATGTCGGCCACAGCCAGCGGATCAATGCCCGCAAAAGGTTCATCCAGAAGGATATATCTTGGAGACGTCACGAGAGCCCTTGTGATTTCGACCCGTCTCCGTTCACCGCCCGACAAGGAATAGGCCTTGTTTTTCGCCAGCTGAGTGAGGTCCAGTTCTCCAAGGAGATCCTTGAGGCGTTCTTCCCTTTCATACGCGTCGATCTCGAGGGTTTCGAGAATGGCCATGATATTGGCTTCAACCGTCAGTTTCCTGAATATGGAGGGTTCCTGGGGCAGATAATTGATGCCTTTTCTCGCCCTTCGGTACATGGGTTCCTGGCTGATGTCCTCGCTGTTTAGAAAGATGCTGCCGCCGTCAGGCTGGATCAGCCCGACGATCATGTAAAACGTGGTGGTCTTGCCCGCCCCGTTCGGACCCAGAAGACCTACGACCTCTCCGGTCTCAACCTGAAGATTGACTTCGTTAACGACTTTTCGCCTCCCGTAGATTTTGATCAGTCCTTTTGTGATCAGTTTTCCCATACGATGCGATTTTACCCTTCTTCTATCAGTCCCTTCTGCCGACTATTTATTCTTCTGCTTCCCCTCATCCGGATAGATCGTCGCCGTTACCCGCTTTTCCTTTGAGCTTTCAACGACGCCTCTGTCCTCATCCAGCAGAACGACGATCCGATCGCCCTTGATGACATTGCTGCCCTCACGCATGACTGGATTCCCGGTCATGATTATTTTCTGTTCGTCATTGAAAAAAACGGCATTTTCTCCTGTAACGAGTTTCGCGCCCTGAGTGACCCTCACATTCCCCTTGGCTTCGATCCTGTCAAGATCCTCCGCATTCTCTGTCGTCTTGGTCTTCTTCGCCGCGGCTTTGTCGTCTTTCTTGTAATACACGAAAACGCGATCCGCCTTGATGACCTTGTCCTTCTGTGTTGCGACGACGTTTCCTGAAAAAACCACGATCTTTTCCTGATTGTAGGCGTCCAGACGATCGGACACGATCTCGATCGGTCCGCCGCCCTTCATGGACGCCATCTTGTCCCTGCTTTCCGCGGCTGGCGCAATGGCGAATGGAAACGCAAACATCAGACACAGGATCATGACCATCATGGACGAAATGCGATTCATTTCTTACCTCGGCCCCTCGTTTTGTTTTCAGCTTTGACCAGCGCCTTCACACCCGACTGCAGGCTGACTTTTTCGTCTTCGAGCGTCAGGGACATCCCGACCCCGCTGATCACCATGCGCGGATTTGTCAGAATGATCTTTTGGTCTGTGAATATCCGTCTGTCGGCGTGGGAGTAATATAGACGATCCGTCTCGACAATGTCCCCGTTATTCGAAACAACAACGACGCTGCCCGTCACTTCGGCATCTCTCGTGTCGGTATGAAGCCGACCTTCATTTCCCGTAAGGGTCACTGTCTTGCCGTCAGCCCTTATCAATCGAATCCTGACTCGATCGAAAAAGGCAAGATTATCTTTCTTTACGAATTTCGCCGTATCCGCATTTATTTCCCAGGTGAGGTTCGGGTCGCCGACTTCGGTGAAATGAACGTCTTTAAGCTGAATGTCCACATTTTCTGGAATGATTTTAAGCCCGACATCCGATCCCTCTGGGCTGCTTCCCTTCTTGAAAGCAAGGTAGGTTCCCGTCGACAGGATGAGTACGATCATCATCGCACCGAGCAGGATGACCGACTTCCTTTTTGACCCTGATTCCGACCAGATACGTATATATAATGTCTTTAACATCGTTCAGTTCAGATAACGCTTTCTTCATTATTTATAGCACCTGGCATGATATTTGTAAAGAAATATGGGAAAGACACGACAAATCATTTGAATGTGTATCTCATGGTTATCTCCTCCCACTTTCCCCGGGCGCGCAGAATCATCTCACAGACTTCTCTCACGGCACCCATTCCGCCTTCCTTCTCTGTCACGAAATGAGCCGCCTCTCTTGCTTCCTCGCAGGCGTCCGCAACGGCTATGGACAATCCCGCTATTCTGAAAAGAGGGATATCAACCACATCATCTCCCATGTAAGCAACTTGATCGGCCTTTATTTTTTTCTTGAGAAGCATGCCCTCGAAAATCATGACTTTGTCTCTGGCGCCCTGGTATACCTCCCTTACACCCAGGTCCTGCGCACGATGAGCCACAACCCTTGATTTTCGACCGGTCAGAAAAACAACTTCAATTCCCGTCTTCAGAAGCATCTTGATGCCGTGACCGTCCCTGACGTTGAAATGTTTGGACTCCCTTCCTCTATCGTCGATGATGATCCGTCCGTCTGTCAGAACGCCGTCTACGTCCAGAACAAGAACGTCAATTATTTCAGCTCTTCTCTTGATCTCTTCAGAAAAAGATTTTGTCATCGCATTCTCCTCTTTGCGATTCGATCCACCTCCTTAAGATCCTCGAGAAGCAACGGCAGGTCGTCGAGACGCAGTGAATTTGGACCGTCGCAAAGAGCACTCTCCGGATCGGGATGAACCTCCAGAAATAGGGCATCGATTCCCACCGCAACCGCGGCCATCGAAAGACTGGGTACCATCTCACGCTGTCCTCCTGAAACATGCCCTAACCCCCCCGGCAGTTGGACACTGTGCGTTCCATCAAAGACGACCGGGTATCCCAATCCGCGGATAATGGGCAGGGAACGCATGTCCGCGATGAGATTGTTGTAGCCGAAGCTCGTCCCCCTTTCCGTAATCAGGATATTGTCGTTTCCCGCCTTTCTGGCTTTTTCAATGATCGGAGCCACATCCCAGGGAGCCAGAAACTGACCTTTCTTGATGTTGATAATCTTTGCCTTTCGGGCCACCTCCTGGATGAAATCCGTCTGCCTGCAGAGAAAGGCCGGTACCTGAATGATATCGAGGACGGATGCGGCCTCATCGATCTCTTCGAACCGATGGACATCCGAGAGCACGGGGATTCCAAAATCTTCCCGGATCGACCCGAGAACGTCCAGTCCCTCCTTCAGTCCGGGTCCCCTGAATGAATCCCAGGATGTGCGGTTCGCCTTGTCATAGGAGGCTTTGAAGATGAGGCGTATCCCAAGGTCCTTCGTCATGTCTTTCAGGACGAGGGCGATATTTCTTGTCACCTCCCTGTCCTCGATAACACAGGGCCCGGCGATCAGAGCGAAGGGCTCACCGCCGCCGATGATAATATGGTTCATGGAAATCTTTTTCATTTCAGTGGCCCCTTTCTCTCATGTTTCTTTATGCTTCTGCCGGATGATCTTGATCTTCAGCTGGGGGATTTTTCTCGCTGCCCTGCTGGAATCCGGATTGAGCTGATAGGCTTTGCTGTACTCCGCCAGCGCTTCATTCCACATTTGCTTTTTTTCGTACGCCGCGCCGAGCTTCAGGTGGACATCCTCATTTTCCATGTCGTATCTAAGCGCCTTCCTGTAATAATCAATTTCCTTATCCGTGTTTCCCTTGAGGCCATGGGCATATCCGAGACCCGCATAGAGAGACGCTTTCCTCGGCTGAATCTTGATCATTCTCTCGTAACTTTTGACCGCTCCGCTGTAGTTGTTTGTTTTCATGTAATGGTCCGCCAGCTTGGACAAAATGTCCATTGTCGGGCGTGTCGCGGCATATTTCTCGTACTCTGCGATGGCTTTCCGCTTTTCACCGAGCTTATCATAGGTGTAGGCCAGGTTGTAATGGATCTGAGGATCTCTGGCGCCCTGCCGCAGCGCCTTTTCATAGTAGACTGCCGCCTCTCTGTATTTTTTCATCTCCCCCAGAGCGTAGGCGTAGTTTGCCAGAAGACCCGTGTTTTTAGGTGATTTTTTGACGGCCTTCTCGTAAAGCTTGATGGCCTGGCTGTATTTCTTTTCCCGGATATAGCTTTCTCCTATTTTCGCCAAAGCGTCTGCATCATCCGGTTTCAACTTCAGCGCTTTCTCATACTCCTTTGCGGCATCTTTTGCCATCCCCTTCTTCTCATAAGCCATGGCCATATTAAAATGAACCGTGGCGTCCCTTGGATTCAGGGCCAGGGCTTTTTTGTAACTTGAAATTTCCTCATTGATTTTTCCTTTGCCGCCGTAAGCAAGGCCCAGATTGGCGTAAAGCGATGCATCCTTCATGTTCTTGCGGATGAGCTCATTGTAAATCCTGATCGCTTCGTCATATTTTCGCGCTTTCAGGGACGACGCTGCGAGGGCCGTCATAATGGCCCTGTCCCCGGGCTTCCCCTTGAGCGCGATCCGGAATTGCTCCGCCGCTTGTGCCGACTGTCCCGTCTTCTCGTAAGCCTCCGCGAGATGGTATCGAACGGTGACGTTATCCGGAGCCCGCTTCAGCGATTCCAGGTAGGCCGCTTTCGCCGTCTCCCAGTTTCCAAGACCGCTGTAAGCATAGGCCATATTCGCGTATGCCGCCGCATCTCCGGGCTTCATTTTCAGTATTTTCTTGTACTGCGCAACGGCATCGTTGTATTTTTTCTGGTCCAGATAAATTTTCGCGAGCTCCGCGAGTGCGGTGACATCATCCGGCTTCCGCTTGAGGACCTTCTGATATTCGCCGACGGCTTTTTCATGCATCCCCTCCTGAATATACGCTTTGGCCAGCATCTTATTCACCTGGGGATCGCTCTTTGTCAACTCGCCGGCTTGCTTCAGCGATTCGATCTGCGATTTTCCGCTCCTCGCTTCCTTAGCCACCCTCAGCCAGTCCTGAGGCGTAACCACCACCTTTACCGGAATGGCCGCGATAATCTCGCCGTGATATGTGACCCTGATCCGGTATTCTCCAGCCGGCTCGCGGCCCCTGCCTTCTCCCTGCATGACCCTGTCGACAAGATCCACCCCTTTCAGGAGGACCTTCATCGCTTTCGGAATGCCCAGTTCCTCCATGTCGACGGATACGCCCATGCCGAAAAGAGAACTGGTTGACACATCCTTGATGACAAATTCATCTCGATAGGTAATATCGAAAACGTCCTTCGTCTTCAGAAAGTATTCTTTCCCATTCTTTTCGATCTCAAGATGGTAAAAAGTCGGCTTCTGCCCCGGCACGGAACTGATGATAACATCCTTGATCCTGAGAGTGCTCAATCGGTCCGATCCCATAAACAGGACAAGAGCGCCGCCCGCGATGAGAATCAGGACGAGAATCAAAACGGTCCGAACGGGAGGGACACGCTTTCTCTCCCTCAAAGGCTTCTTGATTTTTTCTTCTCTTTTTTCTTCGGCTTTATAGTAATCCAATGATTATCCCCGCGGGTGAAACTTTTTGTGAATTTCTTTCAGCCTTTCACGGGTCACGTGGGTATAGATCTCCGTGGTCGCTATGTCTGCGTGTCCCAGCATGGCCTGAACAGAGCGGAGGTCGGCCCCTCCTTCCAGAAGGTGGGTTGCGAAGGAATGCCTGAAGGTATGAGGATAGACCTTTTTCATGATACCCGCTTTCAGCGCATATTTTTTGATCATTTTCCAGAGCCCCTGCCTCGTGAATCCTGAACCCGAACGGTTCAAAAAAAGAAAGACCGTATTCCGCCCTTTTAGAAAACACGGCCGGGCATCTTCAACATAAGCATGAAGCGATTCGAGAGCTGCTCGACCCACAGGAACAATCCTTTCCTTGCTTCCCTTTCCCCGGGCAATCAGATACCCTCCCTGCCAGTTTATGTCGTTGATTTTGAGTGAAGTGAGTTCCGATACCCGGATGCCCGATGCATAAAGCAGTTCCAGCATGGCCGTGTCTCTTACAGCAGAAGGGTCTCCGGATCCCGGAGCACCTATAAGACGGTTCATCTCCTCACGGTTCAGAATATCGGGAAGATGCATCCATACTTTTGCAAGCTGGATATTCGCAACAGGGTTCACGGCCACTTTTCTCTCACCGATGAGATATTTATAAAAACCTCTCAAGGCTGCCAGGACCCTGTTCACCGAGGCCGGTGACAACCCTCGTTTGCGGCATTCGCCCAGAAATGAAATGACATGGTCCGACGTGATAGGATGAACCCCGGTCATCCCTGAGCGCTCCATGAAAGCGATGTAGGAATTCAGATCCCGGCCGTATGCCTCAAGGGTATTCCGAGAGACCCCTTTTTCGATGGCCAGATAATTCATGTATTCGTCTAGAAAAAGACTCTTCTGCATCAAAGGTACCTTTTTGAGTGGTGTCTATGTTTAACGCAAAGTGGTTGCAGACGCAAAGATTTTTTCATGTGAAATCCCATTGACATACTCTCCATTTTCGTGTTTTATAAAGCGGCTTTACTGTCGCCCGCATTTTATCGTTGATTTCAAAAAGGAGGGGATGTCGATGAAGGCAAAAAAAGTCGTTACGGCTTTTGTGATTCTCTCATTCCTGGCCGTGCTGACCGTTGTCCTGTGCTGCTCGAAGTCTTCGGACACGGTCAAGATCGGCGTATTCCTGCCCATGACCGGCGGAGTAGCCTCATACGGTCAGATGGAATGGGCGGGAATAATGACGGCCAATGAGATCAAGCCAACGGTATTGGGTAAAAAGGTAGAGCTCATTCTGGTGGACGAAAAAAGTGACAAGATTGAGGCCGCAAACGCTGTTTCACGACTGATCAAGAAAGAAAAGGTCGTGGCCATTATCGGTACGGCCACCAGCGGGAATACCATGGCCGGGGCATCGATTGCGGAAGAAGCGAAGGTGCCCATCATCAGCCCGACGGCCACGGACCCCCGCGTCACCCAGAACCGCAAGTACATCTTCAGGGTCTGTTTCATCGATCCCTTCCAGGGGTCGGTGGCCGCGAAATACGCCTTTGAGAATCTCAAGGCAAGACGGGCCGCCCTTCTCATCGATCAGGCGCAGGACTACTGCGTGGACCTGGCAAACTTTTTCAAGCAGGATTTCGTCAGGATGGGAGGCAGTATCGTGTCATCAACATTCTGCCAGTCCGGAGATCAGGATTTTACAGCGCAGCTTTCCGCGATCAAGGCCTCCAAACCGGACATCCTCTACCTGCCCAACTATTACACAGAGGACGCGCTCGTATGCAAACAGGCTGCGGAACTGGGACTCAAATTCCCCATCCTTTCCGCGGACGGCGCGCAGGCGCCCGAGTTGATCAGCATTGGAGGAACGTCGGTGGAGGGTTTTATATTTACCGGACATTTTGCCAAGGAAGGAGCAACGACCGCCCTGGCGAAACAGTACATTCAGTCCTATGAAAGCAAAAACAAGACCGATGCGAGCGGCTTTGACGCCCTCGGCGCGGACGCCTATTTTGTTCTGGTCGACGCCATCGAAAGGGCCAAGTCCACGGAAGGTCCGAAAATCCGCGAGGCGCTCGCAAGCACCAAAGACTTCGCGGGAGTGTCCGGCGTCCTGAACATCGGTGAGGACGGCAACGCGAAGAAAGGGATGGTCATGCTCCATGTAAAAGAAGGGAAGTTCCGTTATTTGACCACGATCAATCCCTGAGGCGTCCAACGGCAAGGTGCATTGAATGGTTTGAACGGTGGGGGCGATTTCCGAATCGCCCCTGCCTTTTATATTTCAGGATAGGATCATCGATACCGCGGCATTCACTCAACAACTGATTAACGGCGTCTCGCTCGGCTGTCTCTATGGCCTCATAGCCATCGGTTATACCATGGTTTACGGCATCCTGCGCCTCATCAACTTCGCTCACGGCGATGTGATGATGGTCGGATGCTATTTCGCCTTCTACGGAATGCTCTTGTTCACCCTGCCCTGGTGGGCCTCGTTTCTGGTCGCCATACTGCTGACGGCCCTTCTCGGCGTTCTCATCGACAGGGGAGCATACCGGCCTGTCCGAAACGCACCTCGCATCTCAGCACTCATCACGGCCATCGGGGTTTCCTTTCTCCTCGAAAATCTCGGACTGGTCCTTTTCGGCGGCCGGCCAAAGGCTTTTTACCGTCCCGAGATTTTCAGCGGCATTCACACGTTCGGAGAAGTAAGGGTTCTGGACCTCCATGTCTGGACAGCTCTTTTGACGCTCCTGATTTTTACATTCATCTATCAGATCATCTATAAAACCAGAATCGGTCGCGCCATGAGATGCATCGCCCATGACATGGAAACGACACGCCTGATGGGAGTCGACCTGAACCGCATCATTGCCTTCACCTTCGCCATCGGCTCAGCCGCTGCCGCAGCGGGCGGCATCATGTGGGCGATGAGATACCCGCAGATCAACCCGCTCATGGGTATTCTCCCCGGGCTCAAGGCATTCGTGGCGGCTGTTCTTGGCGGTATCGGCAATGTGAGCGGTGCCATGCTCGGGGGTCTCCTTCTTGGTCTCATTGAAATCCTTCTGGTCGCGGCGAGGCCTGACCTGGCGGGATACCGAGACGCACTGGCCTTCGGCATTCTGATTCTGATTCTCCTCTTCAGACCGACCGGCCTCATGGGCGAACGGCTTCCGGAGTGAATGCGATATGAGCTTGAACGTCTCCATACATGCTGACCCTTTCCGTCGGAGAAACCGTTTTTTGACCTTCGTCTCCACAGGATTGTTGTTCTTCCTGCTTTACATCGCCCATACCTTCGGCACGGAATACGAAATTCGAATCCTGATCAACTGTGCCATTTTCATCACCATGGCCGTGAGCTACAACCTCATCAACGGGGTCACGGGCCAGTTTTCGCTCGCACCTAACGCCTTCGCCGCCATCGGGGCCTATACCTCCGCCCTCCTCACCATGTCCCCGATGGAAAAGCAACTCTCTTTCATCATCGAGCCCGTTGTCTGGCCCCTCAGTGTCATTCATACCCCTTTTCTTGTCTCTCTTGTCATCGCCGGAATGGTCGCGGCCTTCATGGGATTTCTGATGGGATTCCCCGTTTTCAGGGTTCGAGGGGATTATCTGGCCATTGTGACCCTCGGCTTCGGGGAGGTCGTGAGGGTCGTCGCGAACAACACCCAGAGCATCACGAACGGGCCACTGGGTCTCAAAGGCATTGTCCATCACACCAATATTGCCTGGTCCTGGGGCTTTGCAATGGTCACTATCTTTTTCATCACCCGGCTCATCAAAAGCAGTTACGGTCTCGCTCTCAAAGCAATCCGATATGACGAGTCGGCGGCTGAGGCCGTTGGGATCGATACCTTCCGGCACAAGATGTTCGCCTTCATCCTGAGCGCCTTTTTCGGAGGCATCGGCGGCGGACTCCTCGCCCACCTCATCACGACCATTTCGCCGAATCTTTTCACCTTCTTTCTGACTTTCAATCTCCTCATCATCATTGTTCTGGGGGGATTGGGCAGCACGACAGGCTCCGTGATCTCGGCGATTGTTGTGACCATCGGAAGCGAGCTGCTCCGATTCTTTGAGGAACCTCTCTTCATCGGCGGCCTCCATATTCCGGGCATTCCGGGAATGAGGATGGTTATTTTTTCTCTTCTTCTCGTCCTCATGATGATCTTCGCGCGACAGGGCCTGATGGGAACGAGGGAGTTTTCCTGGAACCGCGTGATCGACCGGATGACCGCTTTCAAACGGCATTGGGAGAACAGGAAATGACCTTCTTCTCCTGCGAAAACCTGACCATGCAATTCGGGGGACTCACAGCCGTCATCGATTTCAACCTGGTTCTTGAAGAGTGCGAAATTGTTGGTCTCATTGGCCCTAATGGTGCAGGGAAAACGACGGTCTTCAATATGATTGCCGGATATTACCGTCCAACGGAAGGAAAGATTATTTTTCAGAATCATCGCCTCGACGGGAGGAAGGCCAACAGGATTAACAAGATCGGGATCGCCCGGACCTTCCAGAACATCCGCCTCTTCCCGGAACTATCTGTTCTTGAAAATGTTCTCATCGCTTTTCACGGACATTTGCAGTCGACCTTTATGGAAGCGGTATTCCGCACCTCCCGCTATCGCAGAGAGGAAGAGAAGATGCATCACAGCGCCATGCATCTCCTTCAGGAGGTCGATCTTGCCGACATGGCGGCGGAAAGATCCGGATCGCTTCCATACGGCAAACAGCGTCGTCTCGAGATCGCCCGCGCGCTTGCCACCCAGCCGAAACTCCTTCTGCTTGATGAACCGGCTGCCGGGATGAATCCAAGCGAAACCATGACCCTCCTGGAACTCCTGCTGCGTCTGAGGAAGGATTACGGCCTGACCCTTTTTGTGATTGAGCACGACATGAAGTTCATTATGCGCATCTGTGAGAGGATGAAGGTTCTGGACTACGGCATCACCATTGCGGAAGGAACACCTTCAGAGATACAGAAGGATCCCAAGGTTATTGAAGCCTATCTCGGAGAGGTTTAAGTGTGCTCAGAATAAAAGACCTTAAAGTGCATTACGGCGGCATCGCAGCCTTGAAGGGTGTCTCGCTGAATGTACCGAAAGAGAAAATCGTCACTCTGGTCGGCGCCAACGGCGCGGGGAAAAGCACCCTGATACGCACGATCTGCGGCCTCGTTCCCTCTGAAAGCGGATCCATCCAGTTCCTGAGCAAAGAGATCACGGGAAATCCCCCTCACCTGCTTGCACGGGAAGGTATCGTCATGGTCCCGGAAGGAAGAAAGGTTTTCGTCAATTTGAGCGTTTATGAAAATCTGCTCATGGGCGCCTTCGTACGTGACGACAGAAAGGATATCCCGCGGGACATCGAAGATATTTTCAATATCTTTCCGCGCCTGAGGGAGCGCGCCGAACAGCCTGCCGGCACCCTGTCGGGTGGTGAACAGCAGATGCTCGCCGTGGGCCGCGCCCTCATGTCCCGTCCAAAACTTCTTCTTCTCGATGAGCCATCCCTCGGCCTCGCCCCCCTTCTCATCAGGGAGGTCTTCCGTGTCATTCAGAAAATCCACGACGAGGGAACAACCATTCTCCTCGTCGAACAGAACGCCATGGCGTCACTCCACATAGCCGATTACGGCTACGTACTGGAGACAGGCCGCATGGTCCTGGAGGGTGCCGGCCCGGATCTTTTGAAAAACGACCGGGTCCGCGAGGCCTACCTCGGGGAAACGATTGAATGAACCCTTCCGATGGCTTTCCGGACCAATCTCCTGGCCGTTTCGCAATCATCCCCCTCGATCCAGTGAATCACTGTCCCCTGTCTTTCCATCCTCCTGAACCACGAGAGCTGACGCTTCGCAAACTGGTGGATGCGGATATTCAATTCATGGTTCATCTCATCATAGGACATTCTACCCTGAAGGTAACGGCCCACGTAGCGGTACTCAAGACCGAGGGACTCCATCCGCTCCCAGCTTAAACCCGCCTGATTGAGATTTTTTACTTCATCCATCAACCCGGCTCTGATCCGCTTCTCGAGTCGCTGCGTGATCCTCCGGCGGAGCACTTCGCGATCCCATCGGATGCCCATGATGAACGCCCGGATCTTCGGCTCTGCAGATGCTTCCTTTTCGTCGTTTTGGCTTCCTTCAGCAATCTCAATGGCCCGGATCACCCTCTCTCTGTCCGTGAAATCCGTAATGTTGTGAAACGATGTGCGGAGAGAGCGCAGCCGGCAGATCAGATTTTCCATGTCCATCGCATCAAGCTCGTTTCTCAATCCGCGATCGACGGGCACCGCAGGCATCCGGTACCCTTTGATCACCGCATCCAGGTACAAACCGCTCCCACCCGCCATGATGGGGATCACTCCTTTCTCTCTTAACGAAATATAAAGACGGTACACCTGCGACTGATAATCAAAGACACTGAACTCTTCGGAGGGGTGAATGACATCAATGAGATGAAAAGGCACTGGACGGCCATCTACCACGTATTCACCGAGATCTTTCCCGGTTCCGATATCCATTCCGCGATAGACCTGGCGGGAATCAGCTGAGATGATTTCCGACCCGAGTTCTCCGGCCAGCCGCGCGGCCATTCTTGTCTTCCCCGACGCGGTGGGTCCGAGAATGACAATCAGATTGTATTCCATGTCGCCGCACCCGTCAGCCTTCCTTCTCATCCGCCGACGGAAGATCTTCTATGGCATCGACGTCTATCGGCAGATTCTGCTGTGTCCGGATGGCTTCTATCTTGTTGAGCGGCTTTTCAAGCTGTCTTCGTCTTGTCGTGATGAGCGATTCATACTCCTTCTGCGCATCACCGATTCGTTTGCCGAGTTTATCGAGCTGATCCATAAATTTGATCCATTGTTCCCGAAAAGCTCCCATGAGAGACAAAATCTCTTTGGACGTGTTTTCGATCGCAAAATTGTCTACGGCCTGCCGTATGACGGCCAGAATGGCGAACAGCGTCAGGGGTGAGCAGAAAATGACCTTGTTCCTGATCCCGTCGTCCAGAAGGGAGCTGTCCTGATTATGGATAAACGCATAGATGTGCTCATTCGGGATGAAAAGAAGCACATAGTCCACCGTATTGTCACCTGCATTGATGTAATTACGGGTGGTAACCTCTTTGATCTTGTCCCGGACATTCCTCATGAAGGTATCACGAAATTTAATCCGCTCTGCGTCGGACTCCGCTTCCAGGTAACGCAGGTAATTGTCCAGAGGAAATTTGACGTCCATGTTGAGCTTCAAATCGCGCGGGAGCAAAAAGGTAAAATCCGGGCGCGAACCTCCGGAATCAAGCGACGTCTGCTTCAGGTAATTCACGTTTTCAATGAATCCCGCAATGCGCAGCACATCCTCGGCCATCCGCTCCCCCCATTGCCCTCGAACCTTGGTGCTGGCCAGGGCTTCCCGCAGGGACTGGGTGGTCCGCATGAGTGTGGCTGTCTGTTCACCGGCCATCTTGAGATGGGTGGTCAATTGCCCGAATTTATCGATCCGGTCTCTTTCCAGGTCAATCATAAGTTTCGAAACCTTTTCAAGCTCCCCGTTCATTCTATCAAGCTGCTGGTCGATCAGGTTTTTCTTTGCCGCAAGTTCACTGATGCTTATCTCCCTTTCGGATTCCAGCCTGGCCCTTGCGAGCTTCAGAAATTCGTCCGTCGATTTTGCCAGGGCTTCCAACGATAAACGGGCAAAACTGTCCTTCACGCTTTCTATGACCCCCTCCACCTGCGCCTTTCGCTGCTCCTCGTTTTCCCTGTAAAGCTCGGAGGCGATTTCCTTCGATGACCGCGCCTGAAACACTTTCAAAACATAGGCTATGACAAGACCCAGCAGAAGACCGCCGATGAGGGCGGTTACGACAGGTTCCCAGCTCATAGGACCTCCTGACCCCTTATTCCGTCTTTAAATGTTTTCCGATGATTTCCATCAACGCCGTTTCTTTTCCGTAATAGAAATGGTCCGCTCCCTTTACAATCTCATGCGGCCACATGGCCTCTCCGGCTGCACTCTTCAATTCATCGATGGGACAAAAAGGGTCTTTGTCTCCGCATACAATAAGGCCTCTCTTTCCCGCGAGATTCCTGAAAGAGATTCCCGCTTCTCCAAGCGGCGGGGATATGAGAATCGTGAATTCTATTTCTTTCGTGAGAGCAAGGCACTTCACCGCCATGAGCGCTCCGAAAGAATATCCTGCGACAGAAATATCTTCAACGCCCTGCCCCGAAAGAAATTGGATGGCTGCCTGCAGGTCTTCCGCTTCGCCCACACCGTCATCATAGAAACCTTCGCTCCTGCCCACACCCCTGAGATTGAAACGAAGAGTGGAGAATCTGTTTTGCTGAAAAAGGGCCACAAGCGTCACGACCACGTTGTCTCTCATGTTCCCTCCCATGAGAGGATGAGGATGGGCGATGACGGCACCTTTCGTCCCGACGGACGGCGCGAAGAGACCTTCCAGCGTCAGATCCCCACTTTTAAAATAGACTCGATCTTCTCGCATAGGTCCATTCACTGATCGGAATCGTAAAGATGACAGGCGACCGAACGTCCTTCCCTGAAAGGCATCAGCTCTGGCGTGACCCTGACACACTTTTCCATTCTTCGTGGGCATCGGGGATGGAATGCACAGCCGGAAGGCGGACGCACGGGACTGGGAATATCACCTTCCAGTATGATTCTCCCCCTTTTTTCATCAGGACTGAATGCCGGCACGGCTGAAAAAAGCGCTTCCGTATAGGGATGCATCGGTCCTTTACAGAGTGCAGCATTTCCCGCAAGTTCCACGATCCTGCCGAGATACATCACCGCGATCCGGTCGCTCATATGTTCAACCACATTTAAATCATGAGTAATAAAAAGGTAGGTCAAATCATACTCTCTGCGGAGCATCTTGAGCAGATTGAGGATTTGAGCTTGAATGGAAACGTCCAGCGCCGATACCGGCTCATCGGCAATGATGAGCCGGGGCTTCAATGCCACGGCCCTCGCGATGCCGATCCGTTGTCTCTGGCCCCCGCTGAACTCGTGCGGATAACGCCCCATTTGCTCACGGCGGAGTCCCACCACTTCCATCAACCGGGCGACTTCATCATCCCTGTCTCTCCTCCCTGAATGCATGTGATGGATTTTGAGGGGTTCGCCGATAATGCTCCCGGCGTTCTTTCGGGGATTGAGCGAGGAGTATGGATCCTGAAATATGAGTTGAACATTTCGCCGGAACGCACTTTGTTTTTCACCGGATAAGCCGCCGATGTCTTCGCCGTCGAACACGATCCTTCCCCCCGTTGGCCTTTCAAGTCTCAGGATGAGGCGCCCGAGAGTTGATTTTCCAGAGCCGCTCTCTCCTACAAGCCCGAGTGTTTCACCCCTGTAAATACAGAGATCAACACCGTCGACGGCCCTGACCGTGTGGTATCTGCCTGCGAAAATGGCGTCTCTGACGGTGAAGTATTTCTTCACTCCTTCCAGCGTAAGCAGCACCTGGTTATTCGAGGGATGCTCCTGCTTTTCAAAATCTATTTTTCGTTTTTCCAGCATCTTGAAAAATGTCCGTCACCCATTTCTTTAAGCTCCGGCCTCTCCTTCCTGCACACATCCATGACATTCGGGCACCGATCCTGAAACGTACAACCCGCAGGCAAATCGTATAAACCGGGAACCCCTCCCGGTATGGCTTTCAGATAACCATCTGTCCCGGAACCGGCCCTAAATCGCGGCCTCGATTCGAGAAGTCCAACCGAATAGGGATGGCAAGGGTTGGAAAACAGTTGCTGGGCTGAACATCTTTCCATCACCTGGCCGGCATACATGATGACGACCTGTTGCGCCGTTTCCGCGATGACCCCGAGATCATGCGTAATCAATAGAACGGAATTCTTCGACTCCTCCTTCAAGCGGGTGATGAGATCCAGAATCTGCGCCTGGATCGTGACATCCAGCGCTGTCGTGGGCTCATCGGCAATCATCAGTCTAGGCTCACATGACAGCGCCATGGCGATCATGACGCGCTGCCTCATTCCGCCGCTCATCTGATGGGGATAGTCGTAAATGCGATCGGCCGGTGACGGCATGCCCACCCGTTCAAGCATGCAAACGGCTCGCTCCATGGCTTCCTTGTGTGAAAGCTTCAAATGGAGCCTCATCGTTTCCGCAATCTGATCTCCGACGCGTATGACCGGATTAAGCGATGTCATGGGTTCCTGGAAAATCATCGAAATGCTGCGCCCCCGGACGCGCCGCATATCGTCTTCCTGCAGCCTGAGAAGATCCTTTCCATCGAAGAGAATCCGCCCCGCTACGATTCTCCCGGGAGGCGACGGTATGAGTCTCATGACGGAAAGAGCGAGGACGGTTTTTCCGCATCCGGATTCCCCGACAATTCCGACGGTTTCACCGGCGTTGACATGAAGATCAACCCCATCCACGGCTCGAATGGTTCCCTCTGCCGTCTCAAAGTATGTTCTCAAATCATGGATCTCGATGATTTTTTCCATTATCCATTCGAACCCGCCGATGATGAGGCAAGATAGCACAAAGGAATCATAAGTCAATGGGGTCCGAAGGATCACCCCATCGTGCGTGTGTCTGTGGCAACCAATGGATTCCGCAAAGAAGCCTTCTTAAAGATTTTTCATGGGTGCGACATCAGGAAGGATCTCAGGTTCGCTTTCCGATTCTTTATTCCGAGTTTATGCCGGATGTTGTTTCGGTGAAAATCGACGGTTCGTGCCGATGCGTTCAGTCTTTCGGATATTTCCTTTGTGGTCCTGCCCTCTTTAATGAAATGAATGATCTGAATTTCTCGCGGCGTCAGGTTCGGATATTTCGAGGAGAGGTTCCGCAGGAAGGGGGATAGAATGTCGTTCAAATTTGTTTCCAGAATCTCCAGGTGATTTTCCTGCACATCATTCAGACGCGAGGCTTTGAGCTTTTCGAGATACGGCAATACGAGTTCCTTCATGTTGGCGGAGACCCTTTCTTCGAGATCGATCCTGTCTTCATCTCTGTGCTTTAGAAGGACTCTGAGTGCAGCATTCGCTTCCTCGAGGTTCAGTGTTTTCGCCTCAAGTTGCTTTTTGTGCATCTTCAGATCCTCCTCTGTCTTTTTCAATTCCGTGATATCCACCATCGATGCAATGCTTCGCCGGGTCCCGGGAATCATCTCTGTGTTGATAAAAACGATGCGCACCTCGCCGTCCCCCCGTACATACCTGAACTCATAGTTCTTCGGGACCGATTGTGGATCGTCTCTTCTCTTGCGATGATATTCCATCATTCGGGAACGGTCCTCTTCCAGAACGAGATTGGGCCACTTGAGTTCTTCATCGGGCGAATAACCGCTCAGCCTGTAAAACTCCCCGTTGGCTATGGATATGATCATGTTATCCTCTATGAGGATTGTCGCCGTTCCGGTCGATTCAAAAAGCGTTCGGTAGCGGCTTTCCGATTCTTCGAGCTTCAACATCATCTGTTTCTGACTGCTGATGTCCATCACGAAACCTCTGATACCGGCCGGACATCCGTCCTTCAAGATGGCATTCGCCAGAATCAGCGAAGGAAATCTGCTTCCGTCTTTTCTCAGGCATGTATATTCTGCAGCCTTGACGCTTTCACCCGCCATAATTCGATTAAAAGCTCTCATGGTTCTTTTGCGATCTTCAGAAACGACGGTTTCTACGACCCTGATCCCGCTCTCTATGTCCTTTTGCGTGTAGCCGAATGTTTCGAGCGTGCTCGGGTTGGCATACGTAATCATGCCTTCGGCATCCGACTCGAAAAGACCCTGGGGCAGAAGCTCTGCGAGGTCGCGGTATTTCCTTTCACTTTCCCTAAGGCTTTCCTCTGCACGTTCTTTTTCCGTAACATCAATGACGGCCGCCTGAATGGCGGGTTTTCCCCCGTATTCGATTCTTGAAACAAATGTTTCCACCCATCGTATGCTTTGTCCCTTTTCGAATACCCTGTATTTCATCGCAAAATTCTTAATGGATCCGTTCAGCGTGCCTTCGTAATGGTTTTTTACGGCTTCCAAGTCATCAATATGTATGAGCTTCATCACATCTGCGCAAGAAAAGGAGTACAGATTTTTTTTCGAGTAACCTGACATTTTCACTAATGGATCGTTCGCAAAAATAATTTTTCCGCCCTGTATGATGACAAGTCCCTGAAGCGAATTCTCCACCAGCGCGCGGTAAGCCTCCTCAGCCTTCTTTTTTTCGGAAATATTTACAATGATCACCCTGACACCCAAAGGCACTCTGTCCCTTAGAATCAAATTGGCATAAATGATGGCGGGAAATGTTGTTTCATCCCTGCGGATGGCTGTTATTTCCTGCGGATCCGTTATCTTTCCCCCGACGAGCCGGGCAATTCCATGAAGTATCCTGTTTCTGTCCGATGATAGTATAAAATCAAAAACATTCAATTTCCCCGCAATCTCTTCATCGCGGTTAAATCGGAATTCTTTGAAAGCGTGTCTGTTTGCGAATGATAATATGCCGTCAAGGCCGATCTCTATCACTGTCTGGGGCAGCAGGTTTACAAGAGAATTAAAGCTGTCTCTTTCCGCTTTCCATGCGTCATTTGATTTTTTCATGCCGATTCTCCGATTTTTTATGAATAAATATGAATAAAATTGAAGAGCTGAAATATATTGACCACCGGAAGATGTCAAGCTCCAAATTTTTCATGAATCATCCTTCATTCGACTGCACCATATCTCTCTTCAATAAAAAAAGCCTTATATTTATAATATGTTGCATTCTATACAGCTCATGATGGCTTAACATGATACTGGTATATACCTAGCAATATATACGTTTTTATAACGTATATCGAATCGAAGCAACGGCTTCCTGATGATTTATTTCAAATCAAAGACAGCCGTATAATTAATTCACCTTGACTTCCCCTGTTTCAAAGTTATAAAAGTATGATAATTCACATGTATTGCCCAGGAACTTCATGCTTTCAGAGAAAGAAATCCGTGAGAGAGCGGAATATTGCTATCTTGTCTTCCTGCAGCTCAGCTGGCTTCTCAGCAACGATTTCATAGAAGCTTCACGGTACCTCGAATATCTCAAAAAATCTTCTCTCGGTCTCGGCGATGACGCTTTTATCATCGAAACAATCCAGGAATCACTACTGACTGGCCGGGATGATGGAGGGCTTACGTCCCTTTTAAACATGTATGAGGGCTTTTTCACCGCATTCTGCGAGGTGCTTGAAATCGACTCCGATGATATCAAAAACGGCCTTTTTCCTGACGATCTTGAAAAGCTCGCCTCAGAAATGGGTCTGAGAAAAAAATCCCCTTCATAAAACCCGATTTCTCCTTGACACATCAAGGCTTATGACCTATACACATTTCATCATCGCTTGGCTCAATACCGGCCGCATCAAAGGGCCGTCGAAATTTAAGACAGTATAACAATATAATATAGTTGTTGTTTTTCGGCTTGTGTTGGTTCGATTTCACATAACTGAAGGATAAGAAGCTGTCTTTCCTGTTAAACATCCATATTCATGTCATTTCGGATAAACGATACCGTTTAACTTGCGGGAAAGTTTGTTTTCATCGCGGTTATATTCTGCAGTGAAAGGAGGTGGGCGGTCTTAATCAATCAGGATGTCGTTCGGAAGAATTTTTTCCTTTAATCTGGGAAAAGATCGAGAAGGGGGTAAACACGTTATTGTTGAAAGGAGGAAGCAATGCCTAGAATTCGTGGAGAATCGAAAACAGCCGAAATCTTGACCCTGGAGGACGCGGTCAAGAAATACATGAAGAACGGAATTCAAGTCGCTTATAGCGGATTCACGGGTTTCAACAGGAATCCTGTGGCCTTCGCATGGGAAACAGCAAGGCAGGGTATCAAGGACCTCCATGTCATTGACAGACATGGCAGCTGCTGCACCTGGATCCTCAACGCCGTCAACGCTATCAAGATCTACGAGACGGACTGGATGGGCTGGGGCGAGATGGCCGGGAAACTCGACGTCAATTTGAACAGAAGTTACCTTCAAGGCAAGGTGATCCTGGAAGATTATTCCCATGGCGCCATGGCCATGAGGTTCCTGGCCGGTGCTGTAGGGGCGCCTTTTATTCCCTACTACGCACCGCTGGGATCAGATCTTTATGATGTAAAATATGACGCTTTGGGCAAAGCCGGATTGAGAACGGGAAAGAACCCGAAGATTGCCAAGAAAAAATTCATCCAGATGGAAGAACCCTTCTGGGGTGACGGAGATGTTGTTCTTCTGCCATCTGCGAAACCCGATCTGGCTGTCATTCATGTCGCCCAAGCAGGTGACAAGGGAACGGCCAAGTGGCGCGGCGTCGGCACAATCGACAAGGAAATCTCCTTCGCCTGCGATAAGGTGGTCGTGATTGCCGAGGAGATCGTCCCCGAGGCTGAAATGAGGAAATTGCCTGAAGCCAACCAGATTCCCTATTTCACGGTGGACGCCATTGTGGAATGTCCCTGGGGTGCCTTCCCCAGTGCAGTGCCCTTCTACTATGATTACGATGCGCCCTTCATGAGGGGGATGGACGCTGCCTCAAGAAATGAAACGGATATGAAGAAATGGGTCGATGAATGGATCTTCGGTCCGAAAAACTGGGAGGACTTCCTTGTGAAACTGGGTTCCAAGAAACTGCTCGATCTCAGAGCGGATAGTGTCACGGGATACAGCACCCGGATGATGAGAGGAAAGAAACCAGCGCCCAGGATGAAGATGGCCTTGTCCGTGGCAAGAAGCGGCTACTAAAGAAAGGGGGGAACTGAACATGGCTAAATCGATGGAACAATTGATGGAAGTAATTGATCGCATTCCCAATGAGTCGGCTAAGCCGGGTGAATACATATTACCGGAATTGATGGCTATCGCCGTTGCTCACGAAGTCCGGAATGACGATATCGTTTTTGCCGGCACTGGTCTTCCCATGGTGGGGATCATGGCGGCAAACTTTACAAACGCTCCCAAGGCAACTCTGATTTATGAGTCCGGCATCTGCGACGGAAAGACCATGCACGTCCCCATGTCGGTCTGCGACCAGCGCGCAGCCAATCAGAGCTCAACGCTCGGCGGTCTGGTGGATACCTTCGGCTACTACCTCCAGCAGGGTTTCGTGACCCTGGGATTCCTCGGCGGTGCGGCCATCGACAAATACGGCGGGGTCAACGTGACCTCCATCGGCGATTATTACAAGCCGTCTCACCGTTTCACGGGGTCGGGCGGAAACGCAGACATCGGAACGATGGCAAAAAGGGTGGCCTATATCATCCTCCAGGAGAAGAGAAGATTCCTTGAGAGGAACGATTATACGACTACGCCCGGATGGTGGTGCTGGGATCATAAAACGAAGGAATGGAAACCCAAGAGGGAAGTCTGGAAGAACACGCCCTTCGCAGACTGCGGTCCCTCCGCCGTGGTGACCAACATGGGCGTCTACCGTTTCGACAAGAATGGGATTATTTACCTTGAGACCTATCACCCGGGCGTGACGGTTGAGAAGGTCAAGGAGGGCTGCGGCTTCGAACTGAATGTATCGAAGGTCAAAGGTGAAACGACTCATCCCACATACAGGGAACTCTTCGTTCTCCGTGAGTTCGTTGATCCCGAGCTGATATTCCTGCCTCAGAAAACGGAATACCCGGCGGCAATCCAGGCGATTATCGACAAGTAAGGTTCATAACAACCGAAGAAGGTTAAAGAGTCAGGCCGGAGGGAAAATAACCTGCTCTTTAACCTTCCTCTTTAAAAACAGCTATTGCCCTGGGCGTGTCCAAGCAAACATGCTCTGAACACAGAGAGGGAGGTAAAGGATTTGCCCAGGCAATAGCTATTTTACTGCCTGCTTTTTTTCTTTCTGCGGCCTTTCCAGCCCCTTGACGATCTGCGACCGGATCATCCTCGGCAGAATCATGTGATGCTGCGGGCAGATGGACATCGGGTTCTGGTAAGCAGCATTTGCAAAGGCCACCATGTATTTCCGCATGTCTTCGTAGCGTACCACCTCGTCGATGAACCCTTTCTTCGCACAGTAGAAGGGCCGTGAAGTATCCTCGTAATGCTTCACGAGCTCATTCATTTTCTGGATGGTGCCGTCGAGAGACCTCCCGGCATCCTTTTCCTTCACGAGCCGGCGGGCGTAACTGGCCGCTGCCGCCGTCTCGCCGTGCATGACGTTGATTTCCGTCGCCGGCGTTCCCAGGGTAAAGGCATTGTGATTGTTGGCCGTAGGTCCCCCCAGGACATAGTGGGCCGCCGCCGTCCCCTTGCGGATCACGACCAGCATCATGGGGAGTTTCGTCGACTCGATGGAATAGATGAGCGACTGGCCCAGCCCGAGGAGTTCTGCTTTCTCGGCGATATCGCCCACGTCGATTCCCGACGTATCCTGGAACCAGATCATCGGCACCCGATCCCTGGCACAGAGGGTCACAAATTCATTCATCTTGATCAGACCCTGCCGGTAGAGCTTGCCCCCGATGGCCCCATACTCGTTCGTGTATTCCGGATAGTTGGGAAGCAGTCCCTGGCGGTTGCCGATGACGCCCATGAGGAACCCGTCCACCTTCACCAGCCCGCAGTACATCTCGGGGCCGTAGCCCGGTTGAAATTCCAGATGCTCGGAATTGTCCGTCAGCCGCGCCAGAACCTCATCGAAGGAATAGACGACCCTCGTATTCACAGGAATGATCGAGGCCAGATCCGACGGAGACAGTTTCGGCTCCGCAGGCTCGGCCACGCGGAAGAATTTGGGGTTGTAGGCCGGCAGGCAGGCCATCCACTCCTTGATCCCATCCAGCACCGCCGTCTCCGACTCATAGACGGCCTTGAAGAAGCCCGTCTCGTTGTAGTGGATGCTCACACTGCCCGGGGGAACGGCCTTGAAGTGCCGTGTCGCCTCGATCAGCTGTTCCGCCCCTTCCTCGTCAAAAGATCCCTTGGGGCTCATGCCGCTCACGATGCCGCCGCCGCCCACCGCGATATTGCATTTCTTATGGGCCAGCAGGATCGTCGGGCTGATGCCCTGATAACCTCCGCCCGCGGGGTTGGTGCCGTAGATGCCCGCGATCACGGGCACCCCTTCCTGCTCGAGTTCCGCGTGGCGGAAGAAACAGGTCCCCTGGCCGCGGCGGTTGGCGTACACCTTCTCCTGCTCGGGGAGCTTCACGCCGGAGCAGTTGACCAGCCAGACCAGAGGCAGGTGGAGGATCTTGGCCATGTCGGTGACCCGAAGATTGTTGTCCGCCTGCCCGGCAATCCAGGCGCCGGCGATCCACTTGTTGTTGAAGCCGACCAGCACGCACCACTTGCCGTTGATCCGGGCCAGACCGTCCACGACATTCGTCTGTCCCGATTCCTCACTGTCGGGATCATAGATGGTATGAAGCGGGGTGAACGTTCCCGGATCGACCAGGTATTCGATTCTCTCCCAGACCGTCATTTCGCCCCGCTTGTGCAGCTCTTCCGTCGAGACCCCGAAGTTCTTGATCCGATCCGCTTCGCGATCGATCTCGCCCATGATCTCTTCAATCCGGGCAACATTGTCTTTCATCCTGTCGATGACGGCAGGTTTCAGCGGCTTGCCCAGGTCGTCCATCTTCTGAAAATATTGCTTCATGAATTGCCTCTCTTCCCTTCCTGAATCGAATTCATGTTCCGACAAGATTTACTTGTTCGCCTTCTTGGCCCCGAGCTGATCCAGTGCGACGACAAACTTGCAGACGTTCGCCGAGCCCTCGACCATGGAGTAGGTCGGCGAATCCCGGTAATAACGTGCTACGGGATATTCCGTCGAGTAACCGTAAGCCCCGAGGATCCGCATGGCGTAATTCGAGCACTTGGTCGCGCACTCGCCCGCCAGGTACTTGGCCATGGCGACTTCGAGCGTGTTGTTCAAATTGCCCTCATCCTTCTGCCAGGCCGCCTTGTAGACGATCAGCCGCGCCGCCTCGACCTCGCAGATCATCTGGGCGATCATGTCCTGAATCATCTGGAACTGACCGATGGGCCGCCCGAACTGCTCGCGCTCGTTGGCGTACTTCAAGACGCTGTCGATGCAGGCCTGGGCGAGTCCGATGCCGCCCGCGGCTGCTGAGAGCCGCGTCTGGTTCAGGGATCCGAAGACAATCTTCGCGCCGTCGCCGGGCTTGCCCAGGATGTTCTCCTTGGGCACCTTCGTGCCGTCCAAATAAATCTCGCCCGTGGGCGAAGAGCGGTTGCCGAGCTTGTCGAGGTCCGTCGTGCGGATACCGTTGAAGTTTTTGAGCTCCAAAACAAACGCCGAGAGTCCCTTGCTGCCCCTGGAGCGATCCGTGTAGGCGTAATAAATGATCGAGTCGCCGCAGCTGGCATTGGAGATCCAGGTCTTCGAGCCGTTCATGAGCCAGTGGTCGCCTTTGTCCTCGGCCGTGGATTTCATGGACATGACGTCGGAGCCGGCATTGAATTCCGTGATGGCGAAGCCGCCCATGTATTCGGCATTCACGAGCTTCTGGATGTACTTCTTCTTCGCCGCTTCCGTCCCGTAACGAAAGATGGTGAAAGCGCAGCCCAGGCCCTGCATGTTCACCTGAACCCGGAGCGAGCTCGAGGCGCGCGCGATCTCTTCCGAGATGATCATCGCCGCAAGCCACCCCATGTTGTTGCCGCCGTACTCCTCGGGAATGACGGTGCCGAAAAACCCGAGCTCCGCCATCGGCTTCACGACTTCTTCATAGGGGAAATAATGCTCCTCATCCCATTTGTCCGCGAAGGGCGCGATCTTCTCCGCCGCAAAGTCGCGAACCATCCCTCTCAGCATCTCCAGTTCTTCCGATAAAGCAAAATTCATAGACAAATCTCCTTGTCATACTCTGTCTTCATATCAAAAGGCTCTCACCGCGTGATCCGCGGCGAACCCCGTGTTTTTTATATTCCGCGATGGCGCCGCTCAGGCCTTCTGGAACACATATGTGATGTGCTCGTTGGGGAGCTGCTGAACCACCGCTTTCATGGCCATCCCGACCGCCAGGTCATTCTCCGCAACGGCTTTATCGACCCGGCCGAAGACCTTGTAATCGCCGTAATCGAGGACAGCGATCGTGTAGGGCAGATCCTGCGTAAAGCCCGTGGGGGCGAAGGTGAGCGTGCTGAAGCTCAGCAGTTTCCCCGCGCCCTGGACCTCAAACCATTCCATGTCGCTGTCGAGCGAATGAGAGCAGTCGGCCCGCGGCGGAAAATAATGAATCCCGCACTTTTTGCACTTCGTTCCCATGAGCTTGCCCTGCTCCAGATATCCGATGAAATCGTTGATCCGGGTGATCCCCGTGAAACTCACCGTTCCGAATTTACTGAACCGATTATCTATTTCTTTCTTTGACATCTTGTTATTCCCTCCCTAGAATCGTGACGTTCGCGTAAAGACCAACCCCACCCACATTGTGGACCAGTCCGATCGAGGGATCCTTGACCTGCATGTCTCCCGCCTCGCCTCTCAACTGCAGCACGATGGTGCGCACCTGGGAACCGCCCGTCGCCCCGATGGGATGTCCCTTGGAGAGGAGCCCGCCGTCCACGTTCACGGGAATTTTTCCTTCCTTGTAGGTCTCTTTCGCCCGTATCAGGGCGGGTCCTTCACCCGGCTTGGCGAAGCCCAGGCTCTCATAGGCCAGGACCTCGGCGATGGTGAAGCAGTCATGCACCTCCGCCACGTCAATGTCATCCGGTTTCATTCCTGCCATGGCATAGGCCTGCCGGGCGGCTTCCGTTGCCGCGGGCAAACTGTAGAACACCTCACGACCCGCCATGTTGACGGAGGCCGAGGCTGACCCGAGCCCTTTGATCCAGACGGGTTTCTCAGAAAATTCCTTCGCCTTCTTTTCGCTCGCCACGATCAGACACGAACTCCCGTCCGCGTTGCTGCAGCAGTCCCCGACCCGAAGCGGACTCGAAAGAATGTTCCCCAAAGGATTGGGCGCCGTGAAGGCGTCCATGGTCAGCTCTTTTCGGATCATGGCCCGGTCATTGAAAACGGCGTACTTAGAAGCCTTGAGCCTCACCAGCGCCAGATCGTCCGGCGTCGTCCCGTATTTTGCCATGTGGCCGCGGGCAAACATGGCGTAATAGGCGGGCATCATCGTCCCGAACGGGGCTTCCCACTGGATGTCGGCGCCGCGACCCATCCGCTCCTGGGACTCCGCCGCGCTGATCTCGGACATCTTCTGGAAACCCAAAACCATGACCGCATCGTGGAGACCCGATTTGACCAGAGAGTACGCAAGACGCAAGCCCGTCGTGCTCGATGAACACAGCGATTCCGCGTAAAAGGTCGGCTGGGGATTCAGACCAAGGTACTCCGCAAAAACGCCCGAGGGCGACCGCTGCTTGTCATACTCCGGCGCCGAACAGACGATCGTTGCATCGATATCCTTCTCCTTCATCTTTGCATCGCCCATGGCCTCCTTGAAGCTCTCAAATACCATTTCCCGTATGGAGCCCGGATAGGCGCGGACAAACTTGCTCTGCCCGACTCCAATGATTCCAACTTTACTCATAGTGTGCCTCCTCGTTCATGATCAATTCTATCTACTTGCCTTTATAGACGGGTTTTCTCTTCTCCAAAAAGGCCCTCATCCCTTCCGTCTTGTCCTCGCTCGAAAAGGCCAGGGAAAAACAGGTGTTCTCTATTGTGCGCGCCGTGTGAAGATCCGCGTCAGCCGCATTCTGAACGGCATATTTCGCCAGACTCAGAGCAACGGGGCTGTGCCTTGATATCGCCTTCGCCATCTCCATCGCCGCAGTCATCAATTGCACGTCCGGCACTACCTGATTGACTAGATTGATTCTCAGGGCTTCCGCCGCGTCGATCATGCGTCCCGTGAGCACCAGCTCCTTGGCTTTCCCGAGTCCCACCAGCCGGGTCAGCCGAACCGTTCCACCCCCGCCCGGGATGATGCCAATGTTGATCTCGGCCTGTCCGAATTTCGCGCTCTCGGAGGCGATTCGAATGTCGCAGGCCATGGCCAGTTCGCAGCCGCCGCCGAGGCAAAAACCGGCAACAGCGGCGATGATGGGTTTCCTCGACTGCTCCATCTGAAATGCCAGATCCCACAGCGACGCCCGGCTGAATTGCTCTATCGCCTTCTTTTCCACCATGGCGGCAATATCCGCGCCAGCCGCGAAGACCTTCGACCCGCCGGTGATAATGATCGCCCTGATCTCCGCATCGGCTTCCAGTTCCTCCATGGCATGAGACAGCTCATCACGCATGACCGGGTTTATGGCGTTGCGGACTTCCGGACGGTTCAGCGTGATTATTCCAAGACGGCTTTCATTTATTTTTTCAAGCTGTATGGTTGAATAAGCCATCACGCGCCACCAGACCGATTAAAACTCAATATCCGTGCGGGGCTTCTTATCGCCCGTTGAGTAATCGTACCAGCCCTTCCCGCTCTTCCGCCCCAGGTCTCCACTCTCCACCAGCTGCTCGAGCGTCATGCTGGGTCGCCATTTCACGTCTTTGTAACTGTTGAATAAACCTCTGAGCACTTCAAGACCTATATCCAGTCCTACCAGGTCTGCTACCTCGAAAGGTCCCATGGGATGACCGAGGGCCATCCTCGCGGCCTTGTCGATATCCTCAACGCTAGCCACACCTTCATAAAGACAGTTATACGCCTCGTTTCTCAAGGCCTGATTGATACGGTTCACCAGAAATCCCGGGACATCCTTCACGCGCACGGTCTCCTTCTTCATGGAATGAACCAGCTTCTCAGACACTTCAATTGCTTCCATAGACGTTTTCAGTCCACGGACAATCTCCACCAGCCGCATGGCCGGAACCGGATTGAAAAAATGCATGCCCACAAACCGGTCGGGGCGCTTGACCGTCGTCGCAAGCCTCGTGATCGGGATCGATGAGGTGTTCGATGCAAAAATAACTTCGGGCCGGCACAGGACGTCGAGCTTTTCAAAGGCCTCCTTTTTGGAGTCAAAATTTTCGGCGATGGACTCGATGATAAAATCCATGTCCTTCGCATCATCCCAGTCTGTCGTCAATTTGATCCTGGAAAGAATAGTCTTCTTATCGTCGGCCGCGATCTTCTCCTTCTTGATCTGACTGTCCAGACTTTTATTGATCATATTGATGCCGCGCTCCATGTTCCTGTGCAGCTTCATGATCACGCTGTAGCCCGCCTGCGCGGCCACCTGCACGATACCTGCACCCATGGTGCCTGACCCAACGACCATGATCTTCTTTATCACCATCTTCCACCTCCTGAATATTATTCTACATGTTCTTAATTTTACATGATGCAAAAGGCGAGCCAACACATCCAGCACATAATATCTATAATATCAATTAATTACGAACTAAACAGCACTCATCCTTTATTCGCTTGAATCGCGATTGTATTTATTTCTCTACACATCATGTGTCACTATTTTAAATTGCCTGATTTTCGCGGATTACACGTGTTCGTTTTTGTGTATAGCAAGATATACATGTCGCTATTAATGAACAAAAGAATGGACTTTTAAAGGAAGTGACAGATATTATTATTTGATAATAATCATTGGAATAGAGCAGATCCTCCGAGCAAGAACCCGCTCTATTCCATAAGAGTTATTTCTTTTCTTTCAATTTCTTTGCTATATCATCCCGAAGGACGTACTTTAAGATTTTTCCCGTGGGAGTTCGCGGAAGCTGCTTGATGATCTCAACACGCTCAGGCCACTTGTATTTCGCCACGTTTTCCTTTTCCATGAAGGCCTGCACATCGGCCAGCGCGATCGTTTCTCCGGGCTTCACCTCGATGTAGGCACAACATTTCTCTCCCAGTTTCGCGTCGGGCATCCCGACCACGGCCACATTCTGCACCTTCGGATTCTTGTACAGGAGGAACTCCACTTCCTCGGCGCTGATGTTCATGCCCCCGCGAATGATAATATCCTTGAGGCGGGTCGAGAAGTGATAAAATCCGTTCTCATCGAGATAACAGGCATCTCCTGTGTGATAAAAACCGTCTTTGTCCCACTTCTGAGCATTCAGATCCGGTCTTTTGTAATAGCCCGAAATGATAAAAGGCGCCCTCTGGCAGAATTCTCCCACCTTTCCTGCCCCGAGTGTATTGTTGTTCTCGTCCACGATCTTTGTCTGGCTATAGAGCTGCGGCGTACCGATCGTAGTTGATACCAGTTCCGGCGCGAGTCCGACTTCGGTGACGTTCAGATGGCCTTCGTTGGAGCCGAATCCGTTCCAGACGAGGCATCCGAATTTCGCCATCATCTGCTTGATGACGGCCGTCGGACAGGGGGCGCCCCCGCTTGCAACGACCCGCAGAGAACTGAGGTCGTATTTGTCAAGCTCGGGATAATTCAGCAGCGCTATATGCATGGCCGGAACGCCGGCGTAGAGCGTTGCTTTCTCTTTTGAAATCGTCTGGGCCATCACGGCAGGACTGAACCCGTCGAGCAGAATCAGCGTGCCGCCCACCATGGCCATGGAGAGAACGCCGACGCTCTGGCCGAAGAGATTGATCCAGGGCAGGGCCATGACGACCTTGTCATGAACGTTCTCCATCAGATGATGAAGGAAAGCCGATCGCTCGAAAACCTTCCAGTGATTGTGCGTCCGCGGACACCCTTTTGGATCCGCTTCCGTACCCGATGTGAAGCACATTGTCAGAACGTCATTCGCATCGATCTTGAAATTCTTATCAAGATAGTCCGCGTCATATTTCTGTTCCAGCTTGTTGTCCCAAAGTTTCTTGCAGGAAACAGTCCCCTCCGGGACGTCTTCACCGAGAACAATGATATTCTTGAGCCTCGCATGTTTCGACTGGAGTCCCTTCATCATGTTTACATAATTGAATCCCGCATACTCCTTCGCCACGATCACGGCGGGCGACTCTGTCTGGCCGAGGACATAATTCAGTTCATGTTCCCGCCACTGCATGGCCAAAGGAACGACGCAGGCCCCGATGCGCGCCAGAGCAAATTCCGCTATAATAGCTTCAACGCAGTTGGGAATCTGGGTCACCACCAGATCATCCCGCTTGATGCCCAGTTCCAGGAAATTGAGGGCCATGCGGTCCATCATCATCCCGTATTGAGACCAGGTCAGTCTCGTCTTTGAATCAATCAGCGCTTCCTTTTCCGGAAAAGCAGCGGCCCAGCGTTTGATATAATCACAAAACGTCCACTTGTCCCAGAAACCAAGACCCGTATAATAATCTACCTGTTCTTTCGTGACATTGCTCTCGATCGCCATGACGTTTCCTCCTTCCCTTATCCTGATCTGCCTGCAAGGCATAGTCCCGGGAAGAGATCCCGGGACTTCACAATGCCTGATTGAATCCGTTCAAATACCTTATGCCAGGTTCGGGAAATCCTTCTTTGCCCTTTCCTTTATGAGATAGTGAAGTTTCTTTCCCGCTGCATTGAAAGGCAGTTCCTTCACATCAACGATCTTGTAGAACTTCGGCCTCTGGTACCTCGCCAGCCGCGGGTGGTTTTTGCAGTACTCTTCGAGATCCTTTTCCGTAATCTTGGGATCCTTCAGGGCTACATAGGCTACAATCGATTGGCCCCATAGCTTGCTCGGAGCACCCGTTACAAATGTATCGATGACGCCCGGATGTTCTTTCAGGGCATCCTCCACCACGACGGGGTGAACATTCTCAGCTCCTGTGATGATCATGTCATCCGTGCGGCCGCGGATCGTGATATATCCGTCCTTGTCCCACACGGCCGTATCACCGGGAAGCTGCCAGCCTCTGAAAAGGAGGCCCTTGGCTTCGTCTTCAGGCCTGTTGATATAGCCGTAACAGCCGTGCATCGTCCGGAGCGCGATTTCACCTTCCGTCACGCCGTCCTTCGGGCAATCGTCAGCCGGATTGTTCGGATCTCCCCTGCGCCCGAGATCGATTCTGACAACCTTTATTTGGTCTTCCGTGATGGCCAGACCGATGGTCCCCGCCCTTTCCGGCAGTTCCCAGGGCTTCAGCATGGTGACCCAGTGCTGGTCCGCCGTCCCGTAGCCGTTATAAACGCCGGGGCAGAGGATCTTCATGCACCTCAGACAGGATGCAGCCTCAAGCGGAGCACCCATGGATGCGAGGGCTCTCAGGCTGCTCACATTGCGCGGCTTTGCTTCCTGAGTCTGGCACATCCTTTCATAGATAACCGGAGCACTGACCATATGCGAAACCTTGTATTTTTCGATGTAATCCAGCGCAAGATTATCATCGAATGATCTCATGATCACCACGGAGCCACCGCTATGAAGCACGCAAAGAACACCGGTTGTATTTCCGCCCCTGTGGAAAAGCGGATTCGTAGCAAGGCTGACGCTTGTGTCGTCGATCTTATTCATCGCGGAATTCATCATATTGTCGAAGAAAATGATTCCGTGGTTCAATGTGAAAGCCTTCGGCATACCCGTTGTCCCAGAGGTGTAGAGACCGAGAAGCGGATCGAGCCAACTCACATCTTTCTCCGTTTTCGGCGGGGTCTTTGGTTTCCCCGCGATGAACTGTTCATAGCTCACATGGCCCTTGGGAACATCGCCGGGTCCAACCATAATGCAGACCTTCGGTTTGATCTTGGCCAGTTCGATGGCCTTCAACGCCATGTCCTTCAGGGCGGCGTCATAGACAAAGACGACGACCTCGCTTTCATCCATGAGCCTGCAAACCTGCCCCTCCGGGAGCATGAAATTCATGGAGGGGAATTTGCACCTTGCCTTGGCGCAACCCATGAACAGAATGAACCATTCATAGGTGTTGAAAAGGTCGCCCATGACGGAATCATAGGTTGTGCAGCCCGCATCAAGAAGGGCGTTGGCAAACTGATTTGCTTCTTCGTCCCACTCTTTGTATGTTAAAGTTTTTTTTCTGAAGGGATCATGGATTGCGATTTTGTCCGGCCATTTTAGACAATTGCGATAAAGCTGTCTCGTGACGGTATACTCTTTATCCCATACTTCTTTGAAAATTGAATAATCTACGCCCTTACCCATTTTTCTCTCCTCCTTTTTTTTGAGATATTTTTGTAAAAATGCACCCCCCTCTCATCACGAACATTTTTCATTACTAAACTCTTTGTACCACCTCCTCCCTCTTTATTTAATCTTACCACTTTTATTCTTATATACCAAATAATCCTTTAAGAGAGTCCTCTATTTGTTGCGATAGTTATAGGGCAGATAATCTCTGCCGAAGATTTCACGCTGGGCCACGAGTTTCGAAACCTGTGACGTCCCATCCGCGATTTCAATGGCCAGAACATCCCTCAGTCTCTGTTCAAAGGGAAACTCGTTCGTGTAGCCCGGATGCCCGTGCAGAACGAGGCAGTCCCGAATGGCGTTTGTCGCAAACCTCGGCGCCATCCATTTGACCATCCCCGCGACTTTCGAACTGGACCTGCCCTGGTCCCGAAGCCACAGCCCCTGATAGCAAAGCAGCCGAACGGCCTCGAGCATACTGATGTGTTCCACGATGGGGAACGAGACGCCTTCGAAAGTGGCAATGGGCCTGCCGAAAGCGTTTCTCTGTTTCGTATATTCAACGGTTTCCTCGAGCGAGACCATGGCCGGCGCGATGGCTTCCAAAGCCAGAAGGATTCGGCTGATGTCGAAACCCTGCATGCCCATGACGAACCCCGTTCCTTCCTTGCCGATCAAATAATCGGCTGGAATCTCGACGTCGTCCATGAAAATGGAGCCTCTGGCTACGGACCTCACACCCATGTCTTCATAGGATTGAAGCTCGACGCCCGGGTACTTCGTCGGCACCACGAAGCAGCTGACGCCTCTGGCGCCCGCCGCGGGATCCGTCTTTGCGAATACGATGGCGAAATCGGCATCCATCATGGCCGTGATTCCGGCCTTTTCACCGTTCAGGATATATTTCGCACCCTTTTTGACCGCAGACGCTTTCATGGCAACCGCATCGGTTCCCGACCCCGGTTCGGTGATGGCAAAGGCGGGTATCTGATCCCCCGCTAGAAATGGTTCCAGAAACTCTTTCCGGATTTTGTCATTTCCATGCGCAAGAATCTCCGCGTCGAGATGACCCACCACGAATGTAGACATGGTCAGACTGCAGTCACCCCGCGAGACTTCCTCGCAAACCATTCCTTCCGTCACGTGGGAGGCCCCCATCCCGCCTTTTTCCGGAGGTATGGCCATGCCGATGAGACCCAGTTCACCTATCTTCTTGTTGATGTGCTTCGGATACTTCTTTTCCCTGTCCCATTTCGTGTAATAAGGAGCCACTTCCTTTTCCGTAAATTTTCTCACCATATCGCGCAGTGCGAGCTGTTCCTCGTTGAATTCAAAATGCATCTTCATCTCCTTCTTGCGTTATCTTCTTTTAGCGCGTGTTCCACAAATCTTTACACCATATTCAGACCGCCGCTCACACTTAATACCTGACCCGTAACGTAGCTTGCTTTATCAGAGGCGAAAAAGGCCACGGCTCCGGCAATGTCCTCGGGCTGTGCCAGGCGGCGCAGGGGGATCGCCTTCTTGAGTCCTTCGGCAATGGCCGGATTGTCGCCGGCCACAGCAGCGAAAAACGGCGTATCCGTGGGTCCCGGAGACACAACGTTTACTGTAATACCATGACGGGCCACTTCGCGCGCAATGGTTTTTGAAAAAGAGATAATTCCTCCCTTTGTCCCGGAGTATACCGCTTCGCCGCTGGATCCCACACGTCCGGCATCTGACGCAATACTGACGATCCTCCCATATTTACGCTCGATCAAGTGGGGAAGCGCTGCCTTGAAGCAATTGATGGGTCCTCGGAGGTTGATGGCGATGACTTTATCCCAGGTTGCAGGTTCGCTCTGGATGAAAAGTTCCATCTTGTCCCATCCCACATTGTTGACGAGAACGTCTACGCAACCGAATGCCGCGATTGTCTCTTTCACCATTTTATCGCACTGGGCCAGATCTGTTATATCGACCGTAACGGCAATGGCTTCCCGACCCATCGCCTTGATCTCTCCGGCTGTTTTCTTTGCCGTTTCCGGATTTAAATCGGCCACAGATACTTTTGCACCCTCACCAGCCAGTTCAAGAGCAATAGCCCTTCCGATTCCCTGCCCACCGCCTGTTACAATGGCCACTTTATCTTTCAACTTCATAAACGTACCTCCTGTAATATTCATTTCGTTATTGCGGTTATCATAACGGTCATTATTTTTTAAGATTTCCGCCGGTTCATTGCGTTCTATTTTTTTCCAAAGGATCCCGTATCCGTCAACTCCACAAGCAGTCCCTTCGCGCTTTTTGGATGGATGAAGGCAACCCGGTCAGGACCTTCATACATTTTACCGATGATCTTGAGGCCCTTGCCTTCAAGTTCACCCACAAGCTTTTCAAGATCCTCACAAAATACGGAAATATGATGAAACCCGCCGCCTGAGTTTTTAATGAACGCTCCGATAGGACCATCCGGTCCTGTGGGCTGCATGAGTTCGAAGTTCGTCCCTTTTAGCGTAACAATGGACGATATCTGCTTGAGCTGCGGATATTCTGTCCTCTTGTATTCCACGGCTCCGAAAGATTCCTTTAAAAAGTTCAGCATCTCGTCGATATTCGGCACCGCGATTCCAATATGATCTATACCTTTAATCATTCCTTTCTCTCCTTTTTATGTTGATATTTTACAGGGGAATATTCCCGTGTTTTCTGTCAATGCGTTCTTCCGGCTTATCCTTGAGAAGCTTCAGCGTCCGGAAAAAATGCTCCCGAGTATCCTGCGGCTTGATGATAAAATCGACGACCATCTTGCCGGCGTAATGGTAGGGAGAGTTGAAGGTCCTCCGGTACTCATCGATCTTCTCTTTTTTCACGGCTCTTTTGTCCGTCGCCGCAGCGATTTCCTTACGATAAAGAATTTCTGCCGCTCCCTCGGCGCCCATGATGGCCATCTCGGCCGTCGGCCAGGCAAAAACAA
>DFZO01000033.1 GCA_002383495.1 Syntrophaceae bacterium UBA4054
AACTCCTGACCAAGCGAGGCCGAGAGCTTTATAAAAAACGAGGGCAGACCGTGGAACCGGTCTTCGGCCAGATCAAAGACAATCGCGGTATCCGACACTTTTTGCACCGGGGGCTTGAAGCCTGTTCCCAGGAATGGAAACTCATCTGCGCTACACACAATCTCCTGAAGCTGTGGCGAAGCGGCAAAAGGATTACGGCCCAGGTAATGGTGTAAAAGAGCAATACAGCAGACCCCGAATGTTATTTGCCTTGCCCGTATAGTAAATCGGCCTGCCGTCACCTCGGATGGGCGACCATAAACGGGTTGATCAAATATTCGTGCAACAGGCTCATCACTGGATTTCTTTTTTATGAAGAATAAAGCACGTTCCAACAAATCCATTACATCTACTTTCTCCATGTGAAGGGGAAAAGGATTCACTGTATTCAAGAGTTCCCTGATGAGGCGCTCAATCCTGTCCAATTCTTTCGTTACGTTCTGCAGCGCATGTTTATGGGGAGAACTTTTTTCAAGTTTGGTTTCAACGTGTTGTATGGTTGTAAAAATAGCCGCCATTGGGTTTCGGATTTCGTGAGCTATACCCGCCGCCATACTGCCCAGAGCTGCAAACTTTTCCACGCGCATCAAGTGTTCATCAATTCTTCTTTTTTCAGTCAGATCATTTATCAACAACACTGTTTTCGATGGCACTTTATCGGTCTCTTCCAAGGGAAAAGGTGCCAAGTCAAGAATTAACTTTTCCCCATCTTGTCTTTGATAATTGATTTCAAAATGTCGGGAATTTCCTTTCGTGATCAACTTTTCATACATATTGCCTACGTCGCCATTAAAAATCTCCTGCAGATGCAATCGAACAGCTTCTTCCTTACGTAGGCCTAATATCTCTTCGGCCCTGGGATTAAGGTGGATGATTCTTCCTCTCAAATCGCTGACAATGATTCCGTTGATCGAAGACTTGATGATGTTCTCCGAGAGCAGTTTTTCATCCTTCAGCTCTTTATAAAGTCGGGCATTCTCTATGATGATTGCCGCCTGATTTGCAAAAATCGCCAAATCTTCAAATTCTCTCTGGCTGATTTTCATTTTAGTCCGATACCTATCCACCCCTATAGTACCCAGAACTTTATCCTTAACTTTCAGCGGAACATGAAGAAGCGACTTACGTTCCTGATACTTAGCCGTGATTCTATCGATTTCTGTAATATTAGGATCTTTCGCTATATCCTGTATAAACAAAGGCTTGCCGCTGCGAACGACCCTGGTTTCAAAACAATCATGGCGATTTAGAATCAACGGCTTTTCCCAAGCTCGTTTTTCCCCCAGTGGTGTAAACCCCCTGATACATTTACACTCCAACTTGGTTTCATCTTCATTCAGAAGCATGACAATCGCCCTGTCATATTTAAGGCCAGTCACGACATGGTCGACGATTTCATTGAGTACTGCATTCAAGTCCAGGGACTGGGTCAGCAAATAGCTGATGTCATGAATATGCTTAAGCAGACCCCTGTCCGATTTTCTGCCTGATACGCTATTTTTCAATTGCGCTTTCATACTCCCTCAGAAGATATCGTCATTTAAGTTTTATCTTCCTTAAGATACCATACAATATTCATGCCTCTTCAGAACCTCGCCCCGCGTGGAGAGGATGACAATTTCCAATGGGATCGATTTCCCGGCGAGGTCCATGCCTTTTTTTACGATCACGGGAAGCCCTTGGCAGCAGGGCACTTCCATGACCACCGCCGTGACGCTCCTGACGGCGGCCGATGCGAAGATGGCGGCAAACTTTTCGATATAGGGCTCTACGGCGTCCAGTTTCGGGCATCCCACGAGAACGGTCTTTCCCCTGATGAAATCCTGGTGAAAGCGGGGATAGGCAAAGGGTGTGCAGTCCGCCGCCACGAGAAGGTCAGCGCCCTTCAGAAACGGTGCCGTGGGCGGCACGAGCCTGATCTGGACAGGCCAGTGGGAAAGATCGGACGCGATAGGAACCTGTGAAGCCGGCGTCTTTTCGTCCGTGCGTGACACCGGGGGCGTGAAACTCTGAATGAGCGCCGACGGGCAGCCGCAGGCCAGGGCCTCATCCGCCGGCGGGCGCGCCGTGATGAGGGATTTCAGATGCCCCTTCACGGCCTCCTCGTCAAAGGCCTCGGCCTCGATCTCGACAATGCGGATCGCGTCCTGAGGGCACTCGCCCAGGCAGGCGCCGAGTCCGTCGCAGTATTTTTCCGCAACAAGTTTCGCTTTCCCGTCCACGATCCGGATGGCCCCCTCGGCACAGGAAGGAACGCAGAGCCCGCAGCCGTCGCACTTCTCCTCTTCGATCCGGACGATCTTCCGCTTCACCTTCATATTCGTTCCTCAAAAGCAGGCGTTAGGCATCAGGCATTGGGCATTAACAAAAAGGCTAAAGGCTAAGGGCAAAAGGCAAAGGGAATCAGGTTCCAGAAAGTCCCTTTCTTTTTCCCATCTTCCCAACCTCGCATCTTCTCAACTTCGTGCCTTTCACTTGAACCCTTTCTTCTATTTCAGTGCCGCAGCCACCTGACGTCCCAGCTTGACGCATTCGGCCAGATCCGCCGGTTTCGGCTGCCACTTGGCGCGCACCCCCGGAGCGGCGACGGGAATCTTGCAGCGTCCCAGATGCTCTTCGATAATCTTGACACATTCGCCGCTCCATCCGTAAGATCCGAAGGCAGCACCGATCTTGTTCTGGAATTTCAGGCCCCGCAGATCTTCCAGGATGGGCATGATCGTGGGCAGAAGACCGTTGTTCAGCGTGGGAGATCCGACAACCACCGCCCCGGCCTTGAAAATCTCCGTGATAACGTCATTGCGGTCTGTCACGGCCATGTGAAAGATTTTATACGGGATGCCTTCGACAGCCAATCCGTCTCCGACGGCTTCGGCCATCTTCCGGGTCCCGTTCCACATGGTATCGTAGAGGATGACGGCGGTCTTCGCCGGCTTCTGCGACGCCCACTCCTGATATTTCTTCACGATCTGCAGCGGGTCTTTCCGCCAGATGATCCCGTGGCTGGGGGCGATGATCTCCACGGGCAGATTCAGGGCCAGCACTTCATCAATCTTCTTGAGCACGGGACCGCTGAAAGGCGTCAGGATATTGGCGTAGTACTTGATCGCCTCTTCAAAGAGCTCCTCCTGATCCACCTGATCGTTGAAACGAAAGGGCGTCGCGTAATGATGCCCGAAGGCGTCGTTGGACATGAGGATGTTCTTCCCGGTGAGATACGTGAACATGCTGTCGGGCCAGTGGAGCATCGGCGCCTCGACGAAGACGAGGTCGTTTTCTCCGATGTTTATTTTATCTCCCGTCTGAACAGCCTTGAACGCCCAGGGCTGATGGTAATGGCCTTCCACGCTCTCCAGACCCCTCTTGGAAACAACGACGGCTGCCTTGGGCGCGTGGCGCATGACCGTCGGCAGACTCCCGGAATGATCTGTCTCCGCGTGATTGGCGACGACGATATCAATTTTTGCCGGATCGACGATCTCGCGTATGTTCTCTATCAGCCGGTCCTGAAAGGGTCCCCAGACCGTATCCACCAGCACGATCTTTTCATCCACGATCAGATAGGCATTGTAGGTCGTCCCACGGTGGGTCGACAGTTCGTGCCCATGAAATTTTCTTATGCTCCAATCAACCACCCCAACCCAGTAAACACCCTTTTTCAATTCGATTGCCATGGATCACCTCCGCTTTTGTCTTATCAAATGGTCCTCATTTTTTCCCATCCTCTAAAAGGGTTTTGAAAAATACTCTTTTCTCCAAGCTGTTCAAAAACGTTCATGGTTCGCAGTTCGACAAAGCTTGTCCTGAGCTTGTCGAAGGGCTCACCATGACATCATTGTTGTCACCCTGAGCCTGTCGAAGGGTGAGCCCGTTAACCGCTTATTAAAACTGAATTTATCAGCTTTAACCATAGAGGAAAATCGCCGTGACGTCAAGGAAAACACACGCACGAAGCGTGATGATGACCTGCAATTATCATGAAAGAAAACCAGGAAAGAAAATTGACAACCTGCCCGGATTTCGTTAGTATGATAATGAAGTTTAGATTGTGTGAATCGCAACCTGGGAGATATGTCGTGATCCCTTCCTCCTTTTCCGGCCCTCGCGGAAAATCTCTGCTGTTCCCTTTCGCCTCTTTCCCTAACACTAAAAGGAGAATAAAAAATGGAGGCATTGTCCAGAGAAGAAATCCTCACAAAAAAAGATCTCCTCGACCTGATTCAAAGACAGACAGACACTTGTGTTTCCATCTACCTGCCCACCCACTGGGTCGGCGCGGACACCCAGCAGAACCAGATTCGATTCAAGAACCAGATCCGGGAGGCGACGGAAAAACTTGCAGCGGCAGGCGCCCGCCCGCAAGAGGGTGAGGCGCTGCTGGCGCGGGCGCAGGAACTCCTCAGGAACGCGCCCTTCTGGAAGCAGCAGAGCGACGGCCTCGCGGTGTTTCTCTCACCCGATTTCTTCCGGTTCTACAGGCTCCCCGTGGAGTTTCGAGAGCGGGTCGTCGTCGCCGAGCGTTTTAACATCAAACCCATCCTCCCGCTTTTCAGCAGCGGCGGGCGTTTTTTCGTGATCGCTCTCAGCCAGAACAAGCTCCGGCTTCTTCAGGGCTCCCGCAACTGCGTGAGCGAGATGGAAATCACCGGTCTTCCGAAAAACCTTGCCGAGACCGTCAAGTACGACGTCTCCGAAAAACAGGTTCGGTCCCAGCCCGCCGCATCCGCAAGCGGCGGCCGGGGGGCTTCCTTTCATGGTCACGGAGGCTGGACGGATGACAGCAAGGACAATATCCAGCGCTATCTCCAGCAGATCGACCGGGGGCTCCGGGGAATGCTCAAGGACGAACACGCTCCTCTCGTTTTCGCGGGAGTGGAATACATCTTTTCCATGTACCGGGAGATCAATTCCTATCCCCAACTGGTGGAAAAGCCCATCACGGGAAATCCGGAGGGATTGAGCAATGAAGAGCTGGGGAAACAGGCCTGGAGTCTCGTGCGGCCTTTTTACCTCAAAGCCCAGGATGAGGCCATTGCCCAGTACAGGCAGTCCGCCGGAACGGGGCTGGCCTCCAGCAATATCGCGGAGATCGTGCCGGCAGCATGCCACGGCCGGATAGGACTTCTTTGGGTGGCAAAGGGAACGGAACAGTGGGGAACCTTTGATCCCCGGAACAGTCAATTGACCCTCCACGAAAAACCCGGGAAAGGCGTTGAAGACCTTCTTGATCTGGCCGCCATTCATGCTTTCCTGAACGGCGGAACGGTTTACATGACAGAACAGGACCGGATGCCAGGCAAAGAGCCCGTCGCGGCCCTTTTCCGGTATTGAGAAAAACGGCCTCCAAAAAGGGGGCGGACATGAAAGAACTTCTCTTTACGAAGATCGAGTTCCTCCATTTTGACCTTGTCATCCCCTTCATCTGCCGGCAGTGCGGCACCTGCTGCCGAACCTATACGCCCATGATGTCCGCGGAGGACCTGGAGGTGATCGCCCGGTACCTGAAGATTCCCGAGAATGAATTGTTCTCGCGCCACGAGGAATACCGACTGAGATATATCGCGGGCCACCCCCTCCCCTGTCCCTTCAACGAGGAAAAGCGCTGCCTGATTTACCGGCACCCGCTGCGGCCCGATGTCTGCCGCCTCTTCCCTTTCTCTTTCGGGAGGCCGAAGATCAGGGGTTGTCCGGGATACGACGAGCATGCCCGGATGGTGGACGCCTTTCTCGCCGGAGAAAAGGATTTCGAGATTTACGATTCGAGTTTCTGCCCGGCTCCAAGTCGCCGGCGGTCACCGGAAACGGAATGGGGCCGGCTTCGCCTGGCCCTCACCAGAGCCGGACCTTCGCGCCTGGCGGTGCGTCATTTCATCCGGATGAACGACCTCCCCGCATCGTTCCTGGAAAGAAAAAAAGGGTTTCGCCGTCATTCCTTTCCGTCGTCGACATCTCTCCATGAAGAAAAGGTATAAACAGAGGGGTCAAGGATCCAAGTGAAGGACACGAAGATGGGAAGTTGGGAAGATGCGAACGAAAAGGGAGCCTGAAGGCTCCCCTACCCGTTTTACGATTTACGTTTTACGCCTGACGCCTTACGCTTCACGCCTTACGATTTCAGAAGGAGTTTCTTACGGCTAAAGATAATTCCATGGATCTCACGAGGGGCAGCCTCTGGCACAATATCTGGTATCTCTCCTGGCCCATGCTCCTCATCATGATCTTCAACTTCTTCGTGGTTTTCGTTGATGTCTACGTAGCGGGCTTCATCAGTCCCGAGGTCCAGGCCGCGGTTGGTTTCATCGGAGTCCTTTATTTCTTCGTCATCATCATCGCCAATGCCATCAGCATCGGGACCGTGGCCATGGCATCCCGGTTCATCGGAGGGGGCGATTTCAAACGGGCGACGGATGCAGGCCGGCAGTCCCTTTTCTTCAGCATCATCGTGGCGATCACGCTCACCGTTCTCGTCCTCCTCTTTTATCGGGAGATCATCGCTCTTGCGGGTTTTCCCGAGAAGATCCGTGGCATCGCGGAGACGTTCCTGAAGATTTTTGCCCTGGCCATGGGCTCGAACTATTTTCTCATCGTCTCCAACGCCCTCTTCCGCGCCAGCGGTGAAGTGAAGAAGCCTCTCCTGACCATGTTCATCGTGAGCATCATCAATATCATCGGAAATTTCGTTCTTGTCTTCGGCATGGGCCCCTTTCCCGGAATGGGTTTCACCGGCATCGCTCTCGCCTCTGCTATCGCCGTCACAGCGGGAACGGTTGCGAATCTCGTGCTGCTGCTCTTCAGCGACTGGAAACCCCTTTATGCGGGCCCCTGGACGCTCCATCTCGAGACGATCCGGCAAATCATCCGCCTGGGATGGCCGGCCGGACTGCTCCAGATCGCCTGGAACGCGGGAAGCATTGTCCTTTACAACATTCTTGGACGGCTGGGCGAGACCAGCATCACGGCGCTGGCCGCCATCGCCAACGGAATGAGGATCGAGGCGGCCGTTTTTCTCCCGGCCTTTGCCCTCCACATGACGGCCTCCGTCCTCATCGGTCAGAACCTGGGAGCCGGGAACCCGGAGAGGGCCGAGAAGATGGGCTGGAGAATCGCCTCCGCCGGAGTGGCGCTGCTGTCGGTCTCGGCGGTCATCGTATTCATCTGGGCTGATTCTTTCGCTTCCATTCTGGCCAAAGATCCCGCCGTCCTTGCCGAGACCACACGCTACCTCCGGATCAACATGCTCGCCCAGCCTTTCATCGCCCTCAGCCTTTCGCTGAGCGGCGCCCTCCAGGGGGCCGGCGATACCCGAGGCCCCATGTGGGTGATCATAGTCGCCATGTGGGTGATCCGCCTGCCCCTGGCCTATTTTCTCTCTCTCATTCTCGGCTACGGGGCCGCGGGCGTCTGGATCGCCATGGCCGCCTCCATGTTCGTTCAGAGCCTGCTCATGGCCGGAAGATTTCAAGGAGGGAAATGGAAGAAGATAAAATTATGACAATAGGGTTCAAGTGAAAGACACGAAGTTGCGAGGATGGGAAGTTGAGAAGATGCGAACTTCACCCTCACCCCATCCCTCTCCCGTCGAGGGAGAGGGCACCCGAACATTCCCTCCGGAGTTTACCCTGAGAAACTCGAAGGGAGGGAGCTTTTTCCCTTAGCCTCCAGCAGGAGAGTGTTGAAAAACACACTTTTCATCAGGCTGTTCAAAAATGTTCAGATGCAAGGCCCCCGATGGTTCGACAAGCTCACCATGACAAGCCTCAGAGCCTGCCCTGAGCTTGCCGTAGGGAAGGACGAGGGAAACGCAGCAGATGGGCGTTTTTCAGCAGCCTGACAGAGTTCAGCCTTGAAGGACGGCTAATATCATGTTAAAAACATTTGTACTCAGAGGAAAGAGAAGCACCTGAACAAGGACAGATTCCATGAAGATACTGGACCACCTTCATCAAGCCCTGGCAAGGAAATGGATCAGGGACTTTGACAACCTGGATCAAAGAGATTTGAGGAACCACTGCGGGCTTCTGGCGGGATGGGTTTCCGTTGTGCTCATCCTTATTCTCTTCACCGTCAAGTTGACCCTGGGAACCATGGCCGGGTCCGTGGCGGTGGTCGCCGATGCCTTCCACCTGCTCACCCACCTTGCCAATGCCGTTATTCTGATCATCAGCTTCTGGGTCGCCTCCCGCCCCCCCACGATGAGGACCCCCTTCGGCCACGGACGGATGGAATACGTGGCGCCTCTCATCATGTCCATCATCCTCTTTGTCTCCGGTTTCCAGATCGGAGGAAGGGCCGGCCGTCAGATCCTCGAACCGGAGGCGGTTCTTTTCTGGCCGGCTCTCCCGTGGATTCTGCTCTTCACCGTCATCGTCAAGATGTGGCTGGTCGAGTTCGTCCGGTTTCTCGGCAGGCGTGTGAACTCTGAAGCCATCATGGCCATTGCCGTCCATCACCGCATCGATTTCTTCATCACCCTGTCCGTCGTTGCGGCATACACTCTCGAACACATTCTGAAGCGTCCGGGGATCGACGGCTACATGGGCATCGCGGTTACGTTGAGCCTCTTTTATTCAGGCTTCAATCACGGAAAAGAGGCGGTCATCCCCATCCTGGGCAGGGCCCCGACCCGGGAGATGATCGGGAAGATACGGGAGACGGCACGGGGAATCGATGGGGTGGAGGATGTTCATGAGATCATCGTTCACGACTACGGGTCCATGTATCTCATCTCCCTCCACGCGGAAATCCCGGAAAGATTCGGCCCCGAGAAGATGCATGCCACCGCCGAGCGGCTGGAAGGGGCGCTCCGCAGGGAGTACCGCGGGGAGGTCGTCTGCCACACCGATCCGCTGCTGGATTATTCGCCGGAGATTCAAGGGATTGAAGCCCAGTTCAAGGAAGCGTTGAACCGGTTTCCCCGCATAGTGGATTATCATGATTTCAGGGTGGTCGGGGATTCCCCGGGGAAAATCATCATCGTGGCCGATATCGATGCAGCCAAAGATGTCCCGGAAGCGCGATTCGGGGAAATAGTTTCCGGTCTGGAAGCCCATTTGAAAAGCATGATTCCCAATTTGTCCTACTGCACTTTTTACGTGACACCGAAATTCGCGTATTGAAAGGATAGGCGAGAAAAGCGGGAAAGGCGCGACGCGCGAGAAAAGTGGGAATGGAATAACAAGGATAAAAGGGTTCATAAAATCGCAAAGCATGAGGAGTAGCTTCGTGCCCCCTCCCTTGTGTTCCCTCCCGCCAGGGGAGGGAATATTATAGATCCCTCTCCCTTGACGGGAGAGGGTTGGGTGAGGGTGAAGTTCGCATCTTCTCAGCTTCTCAACTTCTGAACTTCGTGTCTTCTTATGTGCGGACGTTTTGTCCAGGTGAGCCCTTTTCACGTCATTGCCGAAACCTTTGACATAAAGGGAGGTCCCACGGAGCTGCACCCCCGCTACAATGTTTCGCCGGGGCAATCCGTCCTTGCGGTGATCCGCCATGCCGGCGAAGACTCGAACCGGCTCGTCCAGTTCCAATGGGGACTTATTCCCTCATGGTCAAAGGACCCCGCTGTTGGAAACAGGATGATCAACGCGAGAGCAGAAACGGTGGCCGAAAAACCGGGATTCAGAAACGCTTTTCGAAAAAGGCGGTGCCTCGTGGCAGCCGACGGATTCTATGAATGGCGCAGGACGGGAAAGACAAAGACGCCCTTCTACGCACGTCTCAAGACAGGCCGTCTCATGGGATTCGCGGGACTATACGAAACATGGGTATCGCCTGGAGGAGAAGCCCTGCAGACCTGCACGATCATCACGACCCGGGCCAACGCGCTCCTCGAAGCGGTTCACGACCGAATGCCGGTCATCGTTCCCGTGAACAGGCAGGCCCCGTGGCTCGATCCCGCTCTGCAGGACGCGGGAGCACTTATTGAATGGCTTGAACCCTACCCTCCCGGCGAAATGGAGATGTACGAGGTTTCCCGGGCGGTGAATTTCCCGCGCAACGATTCACCGGAATTGATCCATCCGTCCGCGCAAAACGCTGACGGAACTTCGCGCGTCATCCGCTGATTTAACTTTTAATAGAAAAGTTCAAAGGGCTTGTGTTATAAATACGGGTACTACACGCTGAATCAATGAAGAGCGGCGCAGGGAATCCGGATTAAGTGGTGGTTGAATAATTCAATACGAAGGAGGTTCCATATGGGCACGAAAGTCTTTTACAGTTTACCAAAGCTGACATACGGGTACAAGGACCTGGCTCCTTATATTTCGGAAGAGCAGTTGACGATTCATCACGACAAGCACCACCAGGGCTATGTGACAGGCGCCAACGGCATTCTGGAAAAGCTCGACAAGTCGCGTCAGGACGGCGTTGACCTGGATCTGAAGGCCACACTGAAAGAGCTTTCCTTTAACATCGGCGGACATCTTCTCCACTCTCTCTTCTGGGCGAACATGGCGCCCGCGGGGAAGGGAGGAAAACCGATAGGGGTGATCGGTCCCGCCCTGACAAAAGAATTCGGAAGCATCGAACGATTCCAAAAGGAATTCACGCAGGCGGCCGTGAGCGTGGAAGGATCGGGGTGGGCCGCACTTACCTTCTGCCTGCAGACGAACCGGCCGATCATCATGCAGGTGGAAAAGCACAACGTGAACGTCTTCCCCATGTTCCGGATCCTGATGGTCCTCGATGTCTGGGAACACGCCTATTATCTCGACTACAAGAACCTCCGGGCCAAATTTGTCGAGGCTTTCTGGAACATCGTCAACTGGAATGAGGTCAATCACAGGCTTGAATCGCTGCTGAAATAGGGCGCCGCCGGAGAGGGCACGAAACGATGCGCTTGAGAATGAAACCGGGCTACGCCGTGGACGGGGAAAAGAGTCCATGGCGTGTCTGGTTCCGAGCCACCCGCTTCCATTTCGTGCCGCCGAGCATTCTCCCGGCAATCCTGGGCAGCGTCATCGCCTGGTCGAGAGCCCACGTCTTTGAACCGGGGTATTTCTGCCTGGTCGTGGCCGGCGTCACCATCAACCACGTGGGACTCAACATGATCGATGACGTCTTCGATTACCTCCACAACGTGGATACGGCACCGGAGGGCGAAAAGAACCCCTACACCGGCGGAAGCGGCGTCCTCACGGAAGGGCTTTTGACCGTTCCGCAGATGTTCCGTGCCGCCATGGCCTGCTTCGCCGTCACGGCCCTCATCGGTTTTTACCTGACCTGGGCGTGCGGCTGGGTTGTCATGATCTTTGGAATCATCGGGATGGCTTCATCGCTTTTTTACACCATGCCCCCCGTCCAATTCGGGTATCGCGGTTTCGGCGAACTGGGACTGCTCGTCAATTTCGGGCCCATCATCGTCCTGGGGTCCTACTATGTTCAGACCCGGACCCTGGCGCTGGAGCCCCTCATCGCGTCCCTCATTCTGGGGTTCATGATGTGGTCCATGATCATCATCAATGAGATACCCGATTACGAGGAGGACCGGCGGGGCGGCAAGTGGAATCTCGTGGCGCGGTTCGGCCGAAAGACGGCGGTCAAGCTCTATGCGGGCGGGCTCGCCGCGGCCTACGCGGTTCTGCTCGCTTCGATCCTGATGAAGGTGACGCCTTACCTGACGCTTCTCGGTTTCGCGAGCCTTCCCCTCACGCTGAGGTCGCTCCGGATTCTGACGGCCAATTACGGAGACAGAATGAAGCTCATCCCCGCCAACCTCACCATGATCCAGGTTCATTTGTTGACGGGCTCGTCCCTCATTCTTGGCTATCTCATTCACGGCATGGTCTGAGAAAATTCACAAGGTTCCTCCGGAAGAGAGCGATGACCATTCCAAGGACATTTATGAAAAATTTCATCTCTTTACCCTTTGCCTTAAAACCTTCACCTATAAACTCATGCGGGGTGATGTGATGCTGCTTGCCGGCGATATCGGCGGAACCAAAACCATTCTGGCGCTTTTCTCTTCTGAGGCCGGCCCGCAAGAGCCGGTCGTGGAGGAGAGCTTTTCCAGTGCTTCCCATTCCCGTTTTGAGGTCATCGCCAAGCGTTTCATGGCCGGAGCGGATATCCCCATTGACCGTGCCGTTCTGGGCGTTGCCGGTCCAGTGGTGAACGGCCGCGCCCGCATCACCAATCTGCCCTGGGTGCTGGAGGAGAAGAAACTGCAGAAGGCACTCAAAATTCCCCATGTCCGTCTGATCAACGATCTCGAAGCCCTCGCTCATTCCGTGACCATCCTGAAACCCTCAGATCTGCGGACCATAAACAGGGGAAAGCCCTTTTCGGGAGGGGCCATTGCCGTCATCGCGCCCGGAACGGGCCTCGGGGAATCCTTCCTCACGCCCGAAGGGTCGGACTCCGGCAGCCGTTACAGGGCCCATCCCTCGGAGGGCGGCCATTCCGATTTCTCCCCGAGAAATCCCATGGAATACGAACTCCTGCGCCATCTTCACAGGCAATTTCACCATGTGAGCTACGAAAGAATATGTTCGGGCCAGGGGATCCATGAAATTTACACCTTTTTGAAAAAGACAGGACGAGGGTCGGAACCGGCGTGGCTCGCCAAAGAACTGGCAGCTGCGGATGATCCGACACCGGTCATCGTGAACGCGGCCGTCAAGATGATCCCACCCTGCAGGCTCTGCCTCAAGACCCTGAACGTCTTCACTTCGATCCTCGGCGCAGAGGCCGGGAACCTCGCGCTCAAGGTCATGGCAACAAAGGGTGTTTTTCTCGGGGGCGGCATCCCGCCCGCCATCCTCCCCATTCTGAAAAACGGCCCTTTCCTGGGCGCCTTCTGGAACAAGGGGCGCATGTCTGATCTTCTGTCGCGTGTACCCGTGCATGTCATCATGAACCCGCGGGCGGCCCTCCTCGGGGCGGCGGCGTATGGACTTAAAGGACAGGAAGTTGCGAGGATGGGAAGCTGAGAAGATGCGAACATCACCCTCACCCCGTCCCTCTCCCGTCAAGGGAGAGGGCTCAAAACAATTCCCTCCCCTGGCGGGAGGGAACACAAGGGAGGGGGCACGAACTTACACTTTACACTTCACGCTTTACGCTTTACGGTTTTAATGAACGCAATGAACACGCGTAAATAATAACGATTCGAGGACGAAACATGAGCGACAAAAACAGTTTTGAACAGCGCTGCATCCATACCATCCGCTTTCTCGCCGTGGACATGATCGAGAAGGCAAAGTCGGGCCATCCCGGAATATGCATGGGCATGGCGCCGGCGGCCTATGTTCTATGGACGCAGTTTCTCCGGCACAGCCCTGCCAATCCATCCTGGGCGAATCGAGACCGTTTTGTCCTTTCGGCCGGTCACGGTTCCGCGCTCCTATATGCCCTCCTGCATCTGACCGGCTACAGCCTTCCGCTGGACGAGCTCAAACGGTTCCGGCAATGGGGAAGCATGACTCCGGGCCATCCGGAGCACGGTCACACGCCCGGGGTGGAAGCCACGACAGGCCCCCTCGGACAGGGACTGGGAATGGCCGTGGGAATGGCCATGGCCGAGGCCCACCTTGCCGCGCGGTTCAACACCCCCGCACACACGCTCATCGATCACTTCACTTACGTGATCGCCAGCGACGGCGATCTCATGGAAGGCGTTGGGGCGGAGGCTTCGGCCCTCGCCGGGCACCTGGGCCTGGGAAAACTTATTGTCCTCTTCGACAGCAACTGCATCTCCCTGGCCGGTTCCACCTCCCTTTGCTTCACCGAAGATGTGGGCACGCGATACAAGGCCTGCGGCTGGCATGTTCAACGCCCGGTGGACGGGAAAGACCTCCCCTCTCTGAAAAAGGCCATCGCGAAGGCGAAAAAGGAAAAGGGCCGCCCCTCGCTCATCGTCGTGAAGAGCGTCATCGGGGACGGCTCGCCGAAAAAACAGGGAACCTTCGAAGCACATGGGTCTCCCCTTGGACCGGAGGAGACACGGGCGGCCAAAAAGAACCTGGGATGGCCCGTTGAGCCGGACTTCCTGATCGAAGAGGATGTCCGGAAATATTTTCGCCTCGCCGTGCGCCGGGGAAAAAACCGGGAGGCAAAATGGGAAAAAACGTTTAAAACCTGCGCGGAAGAATTTCCGGAGAGGATAAAGGAACTGCAGCAGATGCTGGACGGCGGCCTCCCCGGGGACTGGGAGAAATCCCTTGAATTCTTTCACCCCGTGGAAAAGGGCCTCGCTACCCGCAGGGCATCTGAAACCGTCATGCAGGTGCTGGCAGAGAAGATACCGGGGCTTATCGGAGGGTCGGCAGATCTGAACCCGTCCACGACCACCTGGCTCAAGACCTTCGGCGACTTCCAGCATCCGGGAACCCGACCCGCCGATACCCAGGGAGCCGTGGGCGCCGCCTGGGATTTCAGCGGCCGCAACATCCATTACGGGGTGCGCGAACACGCCATGGGAGCCCTATCGAACGGCATGGCCCTGCACGGAGGGCTCATTCCCTACGCATCCACCTTCCTCATCTTTTCCGATTACATGCGGCCGGCGATCCGGCTGGCCGCTCTCATGAAATTGCACGTGATCTTTATCTACACCCATGACAGCATCGGCGTGGGAGAAGACGGACCGACCCATCAGCCCGTAGAGCAGATCCTGTCGCTCCGGGCCATTCCGGGCCTCACCGTTCTGAGGCCCGCCGACGCGAATGAGACCCTCGCCGCGTGGCGCATCGCCGTCGGGCAATCGGGACCCGCGGTTCTGGTCCTCTCGCGCCAGAACCTGCCCGTGCTGGACACGGGGCGATACCCCATCGATGAAGGTGTTCCCATGGGCGCTTATACCCTGGCCGAAACGGGGAGAGGGATTCCGGATATCCTTCTTGCGGCCTCGGGTTCCGAGGTCCATCTCGCCCTGGGCGCCATGGAGATCCTCTCAGGGCGCGGGGTGAAAACACGGGTCGTCTCCATGCCCTCCTGGGAAATCTTCGCCGCCCGGTCGCGGGACTACCGAAATAGTGTTTTCCCCCCTGAAGCGAAGGCCCGCCTGGCCATCGAGGCGGGGACCTCTCTCGGCTGGAGGCAGTGGATCGGTGATCAAGGCGGCGTGATCGGTGTGGACCGATTCGGCGCGTCGGCACCCGGACCTGTGGTTATGGAGAAGTATGGTTTCACGGTGGAAAAAGTCGTTGAAAGGGCGCTCGAAGTGCTGAAAAGATAGTTTCAAGTTTCTGGTGTCGTGTCTCAAAAATAAATTGTCATATCGACCGAAGGGAGATATCTTGTACGTTTTTGAAATTATTAAGATTTCTCGCTGCGCTCGAAATGACACTTATTAAATGAATTTACGGGACACGATACTAGTTATAAGTTACTAGGAGTCTGTCGGAAAACCATTA
>DFZO01000042.1 GCA_002383495.1 Syntrophaceae bacterium UBA4054
TCGGCTCAACAGACTTCCTGTCCCCATCCATCATCAACTCGACAACATAACATTGCGCCAGTTTTCTGGCTTCCGCTCTCTTAATGTAAGGAGAATACAGCGCCATGTAGTCGTCTATCCCGAAAAATACAGTTTCTTTTTCCATGAAAGATGCATATCATATCCTTCACAACTAGTCAAGATAATATGTCGGAGTAGAACTAAATTATCGCAGATATTCTCTCGGCAACAATACATACTTGTTTTACAGACGGTTCAAAAAGGCTCAGATGCAAGGCGTCCTTTGACCGGCTCAGGACAGGCTTTGCAATCTGTCATGGTGAGTTGTCATAGTGAGCCTGTCGAACTGCGAACCATGCAGCGCAACCCTTCGGTAGACTCAGGGTAAACTCCGCAGACGCCGTCCCCGCCCTTCGAGTTATTCAGGATAAACTCAGGCGGGGATGAATGTTATTCAACAGCCTGCCAGCAGAGCGATGACTTCTATATGTTTCGTCTGGGGAAACATATCAAAGGGCTGCAGGGCCTGCAACAAAAAGCCTTGATCGACAAGATAACGGATATCCCGTGCCTGGGTTGTCGGGTCGCAGGAGATGTAAATGAGCCGCCTCGGCTTCCATTCCGCGAGGGCCACCAGGACGTCCTTGTCGCATCCTGTTCTGGGCGGGTCGATAAGGATGACATCCATGGTTCCTCTTTTATCGTTCAGGGGACCCCGGAGCACGTCCTCGACGGCGCCTTCAAAAACAAGGGCCCCGGGGTATCCGAAACGGGAGAAATTGCCTCTCGCCGCCCGGACCGCGTCCTCGTCGATCTCAATCGCGAAGACATTCCGGGCGTGTTCTGCCAGGAAGAGAGAAAAGAGCCCCGCTCCGCAGTAACAATCAAGGATATTTTCCCCGCCCGTGAGGGCGCTCATCTCGCAGACGGTATCGACGAGACTGTCCACCAGGGCCGTATTGGCCTGGAAAAAACCCTGTGCGGGGACCTCAAGTTCACGGCCTTTCACGACCCTCGTTATTTTCCTCTCGCCGCTTTCCTCACCGCTCTGAAGTTGATCATGATTCATCCCGGACCAGAAAATCCGGGTTCCACCGGATTCGACAGCGGTCCGGCCGGCAAGGATGTCTCGTCTGAGATCCGTAAGCGTGGCATTGATCGTTTCATCCATTATCTCGCATCTCTCGATATCCACGATCCTTGACCCGTTCACGTCCATGAATCCGATTTGCGGCGGATGTCCCCTGCGCTCCGCCAGGTGAAACTCCGCCTTGCCTCGGTAACCGAATGTCAGAGGGGAGGGGTGGATATCTTTTACCGGAGGAGAAGGGAATCTGCCGATTCTCCGGAAAGATTCAACGACCTGATTCTTTTTCAATTCGAGTTGATGGCTGTAATCGATATGCTGGTACTGGCAGCCGCCGCAGCGGAGGTAATAAGGGCATTTCGGGAGTACCCTCCAGGGGGAGGGCGTCACGAGTTCTTCCAGCTTTCCCCTCAAAAAGGTCTTTTTAACGTCCATGATTCTGACCACCCCGGCGTCCCCGTCCACGGTGAAGGGGACAAAAAAGACCATGTCCCGCACCCTTGCGACGCCGTCTCCACCGAAAGCGACGCTTTCAATCTCCGCCTCGACCTTATCCCCTACTCTGAATTCTTTTTTCATTTGTTTGTTTCCTAATGCCCAACGCCCTTAGCCTTTAGCCTTTAGCCTTTAGCCTTTAGCCTTTAGCCTTTAGCCTTTAGCCTTTAGCCTATCTTATAGCTACCATTTTTTTCATCATCCGTAAATGGGGCCGCGCGGCCCTTTACAAAAGAAGAAAATACTGATACTTTCCTGCACCCTTTATTGATGGAGCAGTTTTTGGAATATCCAGACGTACATCATTTGACCTCCGGCGGCCGGGAAATTGTTCTCATCGGAACCGCCCATGTTTCCAGGGAGAGCGCCGAACTTGTGGAAGAGGTCATAAGAGAGATAAAGCCGGACACGGTATGCATCGAACTCTGCAAGTCCCGGCTTGAAACCCTCAGAAATCCGGGAAAATGGCTCGAGACCGATATCGTCAGGGTCATCCGCGAAAAACGGACATCTCTTCTCCTGTCCCAGCTTCTCATGGCCTCCCTGCAGAAGAGGATCGCCGAAAAATTCAAGATCAATCCCGGTGAGGAGATGCGGCGGGCCGTCAGGGTCGCAGAAGAAATCGGAGCGGAGATTGTCCCGGCGGACCGCGAAATAAGGATAACCCTCACCCGGACCTGGAGAAAGATGCGCTTTCGGAGCAAGTTCATGCTCCTGCCCGATTCCATCGCGTCGCTCGTCATGAGCGAGGATATCAGCATGGAGGACATTGAAAAGCTGAAGAAGCGGGACGCCCTGGAAATCGCCCTGGATCTCTTCGGGAAGAAAATGCCGGAGGTCAAGACCACTCTCATCGACGAGAGGGATCAGTACCTGGCCCATTTCATCGGTCTCGCACCGGGATCGAAGATCGTGGCCGTGGTCGGTGCCGGACACGTCCCCGGTATTTTGAGTTACATGGGAAAGGATGTGGATATCGATGCCCTCAACAGGATTCCGCCCAAGGGGCGCCTTGGCGACATCATTCAGTGGGGCCTCCTGGCGGGTGTTGCCGGGCTCTTCATCGGCGGCTTCTTTTATGCCGGAAGCCAGGCAAGTCTCAACATGGCCAAGTGGTGGATAGGCATCACGTCCCTCTCCGCCGCCCTTGGCGCTCTGGTGGTTCTCGCTCATCCGCTCACGATAGCCGCGGCCGCCCTGTCGGCGCCCATCGCCACCATTCACCCTCTCATCGCCACGGGCTGGGTGGCGGGACTAACGGAGGCAGCCCTTCGAAAGCCCCAGGTCAAGGACTTCCTCGATCTTGCCGGTGATATAACCACGTTTCGCGGCTTCTGGCGCAACAAGATCACCCGGCTTCTTCTCCTTGTGGCCATCGTCAATCTCGCGGCGGCGGCGGGGACCTTCATCGCCATTCCCGTGATGGCGAGGTTTCTTTACCCCTGAAGACGTCACCGTTGACAGTCCCGAAAGCTCTGTGGTAAGCCTTTCAATCAACAGCGTTCAAAGGAATTTTGATGACTGAGACCGGAAAAAAATCGATGCTATGCCCGAACTGCCGGAAACTGATCAGTTCGGACGAGCCGCTTTGCCCGTACTGCGGAATCGCGAACCCAGGCTCGTCCTGGAAAAGATACATGGGCCGGGGGGCTCTGGGCGGCCCCGGGGACATCATCGCCGTTCTTTTGTATTCCAATATCGCCTTCTATATTATCTCCATTCTTTTGAACCCCCGGGGAATAGGCTTTGCGGCGAATCCATTCACCTTTCTCTCCCCTTCAGATCAGAGCCTCTTTCTGCTCGGGGCGACGGGAAGCTATCCCATTTTTTTCTTTCACCGCTGGTGGACGCTTGTTTCGGCTTCCTTTCTCCATGGAAGCATTCTTCACATCTTCTTCAACATGGCCGCCCTGCGGCAACTCGGACCCTTCGTGGTCCGGGAGTATGGCTCAAGCCGCTTCATCATCATCTACGTCCTGAGCGGGGTCGCGGGATTCGCCCTCTCCACGGTGGCCGGCGTGCCATTCACGATCGGGGCTTCGGCGAGCCTCTGCGGCCTCATCGGCGCCATTCTCTATTACGGGAAAAGCCGGGGCGGTTTTTACGGCCAGGCCGTTTACAAGCAGGCCACGGGGTGGGTTATCGGGCTGGTCATCTTCGGTCTTCTATTCCCCGGAATCAATAACTGGGCGCACGGGGGCGGTATCGCCGCGGGGGCTTTGATCGGTTTTCTCGCGGGCTATGGGGAACGCAAAGAAGAAAACATGCGACATAAAACGCTGGCGACGGCATGCACGGTCATGACGGTGCTGATTCTGCTATGGGCGCTCTTCCAAGCCTTCTACCACCGCTTTATCTGAGGGGCCGGATTTCTGAAATAGCGTTGACATATCCCATGTATTACCCTATATTTTCCGGAAGCCGGGCGAGATTTGAAGAGGAGGTCAAAAGCACATGATGAAAAGAACATCTGATGTGAAGCGTATAGCATTCATCCTCATGATGGCCTTCGTGACGGCGGGTTGTTACATGGGGGTGGGGGAGAGGGTCGTGGGATTCGAATCGGGGCAGTTCTTTTATTCCGACGGCATTCTCAAGACGGATTACAAAGCTCCCTTCGATAAAGCCTGGACAGCCTGCGAGAAAACCGTCTCGGACATGAAAGGCACCGGCATTGAGAAAAAGAAGAAGATCGGAACGGGTACAATAGACGCCGTCATCGGTGACGAGAAGGTCCGTATTTCCGTCGAATACGTTTCAAAAAATATAACCTCCGCAAGCGTCAGGGTCGGCATGGCGGGAAACAACCTGGCGTCACAGCTCATCCAGGAAAAAATCAAGAGTAATCTGCTGGCACAATAAGAGACCCTCAGAGAACAAAGACGACGCGAGGCATTTCACGGGGAGCCTCGCTCTTTTTTGAGAGGCGGCACTGCTGATCTTCATCAAGGAGAACTGACTCATTCCTCTCGCGCCGGTCTGGAGATCCCGGGGCGCCTGTGGAAACTTCAATGACCGGCTGGAGGGTCTGCTGAAAAAAGAGGATAATTCTTGACAAGTGTCTCGCGGCAGGATTAAGGAATTCTCCATGAGACTGACCGTAAAAAGAAAGCCCTTCATCATCGGTGTCATGGGGGGCCATCATGCCGCCCCCGAAACCCTTGAAGAGGCGCGCCGCCTGGGGGATGCCATTGCAAAAAAAGGGTATGTCCTGCTTACCGGCGGGGGAGGGGGCGTGATGATGGCGGCGTCGGCGGGAGCGTGGAACGCGGGGGGCCTGGTTATCGCCCTTCTTCCTAACGAGCGGGGACGTCCCCTGAAGGATTATCCCAACGAGTACGTGGATATTCCGATTTACACGGGAATGGGGGACGCCAGGAATGCGATCAACGCCAAGACGCCCGATGTCGTTGTCGCCCTTCGCGGCAGCGCAGGGACGCTTTCCGAGATCGCCCTGGCCCTGAAGAGCGGGACGCCGGTGATCGGCCTCCACGCGCGGAGGTTTGACGTGCCGGAAGGATGTACGTTTTATTCTGCCGAAACGGTGGAAGAGGTCATGGAACGAATGGAGAAGATCCTGTCGAAGGGTAGAGAGGGTTGAACATCCTTGTGATCGGCTTTCGGGAGGCATATTTGTCAGTCTGAGCTTGTCGAAGACTGATGCGGTTCGACAGGCTCACCATGACAGAGAGAGGGGTAAAAAATGATACATTTTTTAAATGCTGGATAGACTTTATTGGGGGTTCTGATGAAGGTTGTGGCGTTCAACGCGAGCGCGCGGAAAAACGGCAATACGGCTATTCTTCTTAATACGGTGATGGATGAGTTGAAGGCGGAGGGAATCCGGACGGAACTCATTCAGCTTGCCGGAAAGCCTCTCCAGGGATGCCGGGCCTGTTACAAGTGTTTCACGAAAAAGAACCGCCGGTGTGTCGTGACGAAAGACATTCTCAACGACTGCATCGCGAAGATGGAAGAAGCCGATGGGATACTGCTGGGATCGCCGACGTACTTCTCCGATGTCTCGGCCTCCATGAGGGCCCTCATCGAGCGCGTCGGTTTCGTGGGCCGCGCCAACGATTACATGCTCAAGCGCAAGGTCGGCGCCGCCGTGGTCGCCGTGCGTCGCGCGGGCGGCATCCGGGCATTTGATTCCATAAACCTCTTTCTGCACTACATGCAGATGGTCATGCCGGGATCGAGCTACTGGAGTGTCGGGATCGGAAGGGACCCGGGGGACGTGCTGAAAGACGCCGAAGGGATTCAGACCATGCAGACCCTGGGCCGGAACATGGCCTGGCTCATGAAGAAGATTCACGCCTGAGTCGTTTTCCGCCCGTTTCTCATAGGAGGCAATTTCGTTGCGGCGGCCCCACATAGATCTGGCGGGGCCTCTGGAGCCTTGTAAAGGGGTCCAGTTCCTCCTCACGCCACTGGGCGATCCAGCCCGCCGTTCGAGCAATGGCGAACATCACGGTGAACATGTTGAGAGGTATCTTGATGGCTCGCAGCAGAATGCCGGCATAAAAGTCAACGTTCGGGAAAATCCTGTTTTCCTGGAAGAAAGCATCCTGCAGCGCCGTTTCTTCCAGCTCGATGGCGATGTCGAATAAGGGGTCTCTCACGTCCAGTGAATGGAGCAGATGATAGACCTCCTTTTTCAAGATGCGGGCCCGCGGGTCGTAATTCTTGTAGACCCGGTGCCCGAAGCCGCTGAGCCGGGCACGGCCTCTGGAGGCGCCTTTCTTTTTGGCGGACTTCACGAGATCGCGGATCGTCGTCTCCTTGTTATGGATCCGCTCCAGCATCCGGACTACTTCTATATTGGCCCCTCCATGAAGAGGACCGGAAAGGGCGCTGATTCCGGCCGACACGGAGTCGAACAGATTCGCCCTTGTCGACCCGACGATTCGAACCGTGGATGTCGAGCAGTTCTGCTCGTGATCCGCGTGAAGCATGAGAAACAGATTGAGCGTATCGGCGACGATCCGGGGGGCCTGGTAAATCCTGTTCGGAATGGAAAACATCATGTGAAGGAAATTCGAGCAGTAATCAAGGTCGGGATTGGGATAGACAAAGGGTTCCCCCATCGCTTTCTTGTAACTGAAAGCCGCGATGGTCCGGACTTTGCTCAGCAGTTTCGCGGCAACGACCATGGTGGTCTCCGTATCCTTTGGTTCCAGGGAGCGGAATTCGGGGTTGTAGAGGCTGCTGCATTGAACAGCCGCCGACAGAATGGCCAGGGGATCGCCGTAAGGCGGCAGGGCGTCGAAGAACTTGAGCATGCCCTCGTGAAGCAGTTCCTGGGTCGTCAGCAGTTCCCTGAATTTTTCCCTCTCGTTATCTGTCGGAAGCTCGCCGAAGATGAGCAGCCAGGCCGTGGGAATGAATTTCACCCCCTTGGCGGCAAGCTCTTCGATATCGTATCCACGGTAACGCAGGGCGCCGTTCTCCCCGTCCACGTAAGTGATGGCCGATGTACAGGAAGCCGTGTCGGCGTAACCCGGGTCATAGGTGATATAGCCCATATTCCGTCTGAGTCCGCTGATATTGATGGCCTTCTCGCCCTCGGTTCCGACAATGATCGGAAGATGCAGCACCTTTCCCTCGATTTCCAGTCTGGCAAACTTTTTCTCATCCAATCCGGCACGATCCATAAGCCCTCCCTGCAAATGAAAAATCAATCCCTCTTTATTATCACATCTTGCCTGAGAGCGCTTCCCGTTTTTTAATCCTGGAGTTTTTCCAGGATCATCCGGGCAGCCTCCTTGTCCAGGGGTTTGTTGTCGTTGCCGCACTTGGGGGAGTAGATGCAGGCCGGGCACCCGTCTTCGCAGGGACAGTCCCGCACCAGTTCGAGGGTCATGGAGGAGATTTCTCCGAAAAGATCGAAGGCCTTTTCGGCGAGCCCGATCCCGCCCTCGAAGCCGTCATAGACAAAGATCGTGGGCCGCATCGTATCGGGATGGCGGGGCGTCGAAAGCCCGCCCATGTCCCAGCGGTCGCACAGGACGTGAAAAGGCATGACGGCGATCAGGGCGTGCTCGGCGCCGTGAAGCCCGCCGGCCGCATCCCTTTTTCGTTCCGAGATCTTTTTCAGGGTATCTTCGGAAACGCTGAACCACAGCCCCACCGTTTTAAAGGTCAGCGGCGGGAGATCGAGTTTTTCCATGCCCAGGAACCGGTCCCGCTGGATGACCTTGTAGCCGATAAACCGCTCCGTGACCTCGAGATCGCCGAGGATGAGGGAGAAGCCGGGCCCCTTCGACGAGCTCAGAATGACACGATGAGAAATCTCCCGGAGGACGCTCAGGTCTGCCACTTTCATGGCCTCGGTGTAATAATCCACGTCGCCTTTTTTTACCCGGACGATATGGTTTCGCAGATCCATTTCCTCAACGATGTAGGTTTCGCCCTGGTGAAGCAGGACCGCGCCCGGATGAGCCTCCCGGAAGGCCTGAGCCTGGTCCATGGTTTCGATGGTTTCTCCCTCGCACAGAACCCGATAGGCATCTGAAGAGATGTGGTCCATACTCACGATCTCCGTCGCCCGGCTTCTTCCCGCGTAGACCCAGCCGTGGGGTGTCTCCTTGAGGAGTCCTTCATCCTCCAGTGCTTTCATGATGCCGGGGATATCGCCGTCGGGGAAAGCCGTTTCCTCGCCCGGCAGCAGCGGCATCTCGGCCGCGGCGCAGAGCAGTTGTCCCGAAAGGATATGGGGATTTGCGAGATCTATGATCGCGTGCTCGTGGGACTTTCCGAAGAAAACATCAGGGTGCCTCATGAAATACTGATCGAGGGGATTTTCGAAGGCCACGAGGACCGCGGTGGATTCCCCCGTGCCCCGTCCCGAGCGGCCGGCCTGCTGCCAGGTGGAGATCGTGGTTCCCGGGTAGCCGGAGATGATGACGCAGTCCAGGGAACCCACGTCAATCCCGAGCTCCAGGGCATTGGTCGAAGTGACGCCCAGGAGCGCTCCCCTCTTGAGGCGGTTCTCGAGATCGCGGCGCTCCTCGGGGAGATAGCCCGCCCGGTAAGCAGCGATCCTTTCGGCGAGACCGGGGTCCGATTCGCGCACGCTCTTTTTCGACCACTGGGCGATGAGCTCGGCCATCTTCCGCGACACGGTGAAGCAAAGGGTCTGGAGATGACGGCGAAGGAAGAACAGAAAGAGATCCCGCGTCTCCTGGTGAGTCGAGAGCGTCCCCGCTCCGTCGAAGTAAGGGTTGTAAAAGAGAAAATATTTCTTGCCCTTCGGGGAACCGTCACGGTCGATGAGCTCGAAAGGAAGGCCCGTGAGTCTTTCGCTGAATTCAAGGGGGTTCGCCAGTGTGGCGGAAGAGAGGACGAACCGGGGATCGGAACCATAAGAGAGTGCGATACGCCTCAGACGCCGGATGAGAAAAGCCATGTTGGAACCGAGGACGCCCCGGTACCGGTGGGCCTCGTCGAGGACCACGAATTGAAGGTTCCGTAAGAAGGCCTGCCACTTGTGATGCCAGGGAAGGATCTGGTGAAGTTCGTGGGGATTGCTGAGGACGATCCTCGATCGCTCCCGGATGCCAGGCCTCCGTGACGCCGGCGTGTCGCCGTCATAGACCGCGGGCCTCGCATCGATGCCCGTCGCCTTCTCCATCTCCCGCAGGACCTTCAACTGGTCGTTGGCCAGGGCCTTGGTCGGATAAAGGAAGAGCGCCGTGGCGCCGGGATCGCGGATCATTTCCCGGAAGATGGGAACCGTGTAAGCCAGCGTTTTTCCCGAGGCCGTCGGGGTCGTGATGATCACGTTCACCCCCGCCCCCATGGCTTCCGCGGTCTCTGCCTGGTGGTTGTAGAGCTCCAGGTTCTTTTTTTTCAGGTATTGCCGCAGGGGGTCGGGAAGATCTTCCGTCAGCGTCCCGTAGACGGGGTCTTTCGGGGGCAGGATCTCGCAGTGGACAAGCCGGTCCCTGAAATGCGGATCATTCCGGAGACCGGCGATGATCTCTTCCATCATCTTTCCCACTCCTCATGGAGCCTGGAGAAGATTCTTGCCAGCGTGATCAGGTCGCCATGGTTGTGACGGATGATCGGAACGAGCGGCCCCACGTTGCCGGTTCGCCGGTACGTCTCGTAGAATTCAGGGACGAGGGCGCTCGGCACATCGTCTTCCCGTTCAATTCCGAAAAGGTATGTCTCCAGCGCGGTCAGGCGGCAGCTAGGCGCGCGGTCCCGCCATGCCCGGCGCGAAAAATGGAGAACATCGAAATGGGCCCTTTCGAGATCACCGCCCATGCGGTAATAGGCGAGCCTCTCGCGGATGTACGGCACGTCAAAGGCCCGGCCGTTGAAGGTGACGAAGGCGCTCCGTTTTCCCACGTGGGACAGGAGAGCGGCGAGCGCCGCCGGTTCCTCGTGGATATCCCGGAGGAGATACTGGTCGACCCGGATCCGGTTGCCCGAAATCTGAGCCGCGCCCAATAAAATGATCGGCCTCGTGAAGAGCCCCAGGGTCTCGATGTCGAGGAGAAGGAAGTCTTCTTTTTCGTGGAGTCCCGAGGAATGGAGGATCAGGGGATGGGACCGTGAAAACCAGCGGCCGATCCAGTCGCAGAGCCTGCCCGTGTCTCCGGTGTCGAGGATATTCAGAAAGGTCTCCGCTCTCGCGCTGAAACGAGGGTGGGCGGCCAGATCAGCAATGGTTCGGTATCCCTTTTCCTTGAGTTCCCTTTCCGTGATCTCACCGACCCCGTAGATCAGTTTCAGATCGGAGAGGATGTTTTCCCGCGCCTTCTCGCGGCGGATGATCCGGAGAGGAAGGGTCTCCTCTGTCCGGACGTGGTAGCAAAGACCTTTCTCCGTGTGAAGCTCCGTCCCCGGAATGGCCTCTTCCAGAGGTACGTTCCGGAATGTCTGAAGAAGCCGACGCTTCAGGCGCCGGGCCCTGTCGTATTCCTCCGGGATCATGCCAGGGAAGAAGGCGGCCGCAAACCCCTGCTCGTCCCCGTCAGGGATCTCCTTTCGGTCCATGCGATCGGTGCGGTCCCGCCACTTCTCACGGATACGGTCAAGGGTTGAACTCAGTTTCTGTTCGCCTCCATGCGGCCTCGCGTTCAAAACCACTTTTTCTTCCAGAAATAAATGATCATGGCCGAAGCCATGGACACCATGACCGTCCAGATGAACGGGTACCCCCAGCGCCACTCGAGCTCCGGCATGAACTTGAAATTCATCCCGTAAACGCCGGCGATAAAGGTGAGGGGTATAAATATCGTCGCGATGATCGTAAGGACCTTCATGACCTCATTCAGCCGGTTGCTCATGCTTGAGAGATAGATATCCAGCATTCCCGAAAGCATTTCGCGAAACGTCTCAACGGTGTCGATCACCTGGATGGCATGATCGTAAACATCCTTGAAATAGATGCGCGTTGTTTTCCGGATCAGCGAGGACTCCCCTCTCTCCAGGAAGGAGAGCACCTCTCTCAGGGACCACACCGACCGTCTCAGAAAGAGCATCTCCCGCTTCAGCTCCTGGAGCTTTCGCAGGGCATTTCTCGACGGATCGGCGACGAGGTTATCCTCAATGAGCTCTATCTTTTCACCGAGGCCTTCCAGAACGACAAAGTAGCGATCGACGACGGCATCGATGAGGGCGTAAGCCAGATAATCGGCCCCCGAAGTACGGATGCGGCCTTTGCCGTTTTTGAGGCGATCGACGACGGGCCGGAAAACAACGTTCTCGCGTTCCTGGAAGGTGATCACATGGCTGGAGCCGAGAACCAGGCTGATCTGTTCCTCTTCCACCTCCCCGCTTTCCTCTCCGTCGTGCAGCATCTTTAAAACCACGAAGATGTAGTCTCCAAAATCTTCCACTTTCGGACGCTGTCCCATCGTGACAATGTCCTCCAGGAGGAGGGGATGAAGACCGACGATATCGCCCGCTTTTTCGATGATCTCCGTCCGGTGAAGACCGGCGATGTTGAGCCAGGTAACGGTCGGCCTGTCCTTGAAAGGAAAGGCATCCTCCACACGGGTCAGCTCTTTCTCTTCGAACCGGTCCCCGTCGTAGTGGATGAGGGTGATTTTCACCTCTTCCGTCTTTTTTTCCCCGCAGTGGATGATGGTCCCGGGCGGAAGCCCTGTCTTGCATGAAACGTCTTTAACGAACCTGGGCATGACGCCTCCTTGTTGGTGAACAGTATAAAAGCGGGCAGGGGAGCCTTCAGGCTCCCTGAATCGGGGAGCGTAAACGCTCCCCTACCCCAGTATAAAAGAAGAACAATCAAAGCCGACATCCGGATGCGGGCATCACCTGATGAACCGGGTTTTTTCCTTTGCCGCCGTTCTCGGTGTCTTCATGGGGCCGGCCGCCGCTTTTCCAAGGCAGATCAGGGCCAGAGGCTCCCTTGCCGCATCAATGTCAAGCATCGTTCTCAGAATGTCCTTATCGAAAAGGGTGAACCAGAGCGTCCCCAGGCCAAGCGCGTGGGCGGCCAGAAGCATGTTCTGGATCGCCGCCGCGCATCCGTGCTGATAGGCCAGGCCGCCTCCTTCCAGAAACATGTCGGCCCCGGTTTTCTTGGGGTCCGCCACCACGACGATGACCGCCGGCGCCTCTTTCACGAAATCGAGCCTGTAGCGATCCAGCCACTTCCAGCCGCTCTTTTCAAAAAGTATCTTTTTGCATTTATCGGATTCGAGCCATATCCTCTCTTTCAGTTCCTTGCCGGTGATCACGATGAATTCCCAGGGCTGGTTGTTCGCGGGCGACGGGGCCCACACGCCCGCATCGAGAATCTTTTCGATGACTTCATCGCCGACGGGGTCCGGCAGAAAACTCCGGCAGCTGCGCCTCTCCTTGATCGCTGTGAAAACGTCCATATCTTCCCTCCTTCGGTGAGTTCTTTTTTCGCAACTTCGCAACCTCTCATCTTCCCAACTTCTCATCTTCGGTCTTTCAATTCCCCGCCAGCCTCCGCCGGAGACCCGTGTATCGCTTCTGCGTCCGGTTGTTTTTCACGGCGATGGCAAGTGCTTTCTTCGTCCCCACGAGGACGACGAGCTTCTTTCCCCTCGTCACGGCCGTGTAGAGGAGGTTCCGCTGCAGGAGAACGTAGTGCTGAGTGAGGACGGGAATGATCACGGCGGGATATTCGGACCCCTGTGATTTGTGAACGGACACGGCGTAGGCGAGGACGATTTCCTCCAGGTCGGAGAAATCGTAAACGACGGGCCGCCCGTCGAACAAAACGACGATCTCCTGATCCTCCCTGTCGATTTTCACGATCCTTCCGATATCACCGTTGAAGACTTCCTTGTCGTAGTTGTTCCGGATCTGCATGACCTTGTCGCCGACCTTCAGGCTTTTTCCGCCCCGGCTCAGTTCCGCCTCCCGGGGGTTGAGGATCTTCTGGAGCTCCAGATTGAGGTTCGCCGTTCCCACGATCCCACGGTTCATGGGGGTGAGCACCTGGACATCGTTCAGCGGATCGAATCCGAAACGGCGCGGGATGCGGTTTCTGGCCAGATCCACGATGACCTTGAGGACCTCTTCCGGATCTTCGCGTTCGATGAAGAAAAAATCACCGGCGCCGTCATCGAGGGAAGGGAGCACGCCCTGGTTGATCCGGTGGGCGTTGATGATGATCCGGCTCTCCCTGGCCTGGCGGAATATCTCGTTCAATTTCACCACGGGCGCGATGTTCGATTCGATGATGTCCTTGAGGACGCTTCCCGCGCCCACGGATGGGAGCTGATGGACATCCCCCACGAGGATCAGGGTCGCCGAAAAAGGAACAGCCTTGAGGAGGTGGTACATCAGAAGGGTGTCGATCATGGAGGCTTCGTCGACCACCAGCAGATCGCATTCGAGGGGGTTCATCTCGTTTTTCTGAAAGCCCGCCCGCTGCATGCTGTATTCCAGCAGGCGGTGGATCGTCTTTGCCTCGTGCCCCGTCGTCTCGCTCATCCGTTTTGCCGCTCTCCCCGTGGGAGCCGCGAGCAGGACCTTCGCGGAGGTCCTCGCCGCGATCTGCAGGATGGCGCTGATCAGAGTCGTCTTTCCCGTTCCCGGCCCGCCCGTGATGACCATCACCTTATCTTTCAGCGCCCGGGTGAGGGCCTCCACCTGCTTCTCCGCAAGATCGATCGCAAGCCGTTTCTTTACCCATTCCACCGCGCGGGCCGGATCAGGGGTTCTCAGAGACATCGCTGTTCTTATCAGCGTTCTGAGCCGGCCGGCGATGTTCGTCTCGCAGAGATGGAATCCGGCGAGGTAAACGGCCTTGTTGTTCTCGACGAAGGTCCCCGGTTCTTCATTCAGGTCCTCGATGACGATCTTCTTTTCCGCGGCGATGACGCCGAATGCCCCGACAATGACCTCCCGGTCCACCTGCAGGATCTCGAGGCATTTTTTGATCAGGGGCTCATAAGGGTAATAGACGTGACCATCCTCGGCAAGCTGGCTGAGAACGTAGAGGATGCCGGCCTCCGCGCGCGTGGGGGAGTCTTTCGAAACGCCCAGCTTTTCAGCGATCCTGTCGGCGGTGAGGAAACCGATTCCGTGGATGTCCGTCGCCATGCGGTAAGGATTTTCCTTCACGACGCTCACGGCTTCACGGCCGTAATGCCGGAAGATCCGGGTGGCGTAACCCGGACCCACCCCGTGGCTCTGCAGAAAAATCATCACCTCGCGGATCTCTTTCTGCTCCTCCCAGGCCCGGCGGATCATTTCAATCCGTTTTTCGCCGATGCCTTCCACTTCCGACAGCCTTTCAATCTCGTGCTCGATGACATCGAGGGTGCGCTGTCCGAAGACCATGACGATCCGCTTCGCCATGACGGGGCCGAGCCCCTTGATGAGGCCGGATCCCAGGTATCGCTCGATGCCCTCGATGGAGGCGGGGACAAGGGGTTCATATAAGGACACCTTGAACTGCTCCCCGTAGCGGGGATGATTCATCCATTCGCCCGTCAGCTTCAGGATTTCCCCGGGGGCGGGATCCAGGAAGTTCCCCAGGACGGTGATAGGCTCCCGCCGTCCACGAACCTTCAGCTTTGCGATGGTATACCCGTTTTCATCGTTGCGGTAGGTGATCCGGTCGATCTGTCCCTGGATTTCCTCAATCATGAAGGCATTTTCGCCCAGGAAAGGTGCAAAGGCAAGGGTTTTTAGAAAAGGGCTTGAGCGGAGAATGTCCGTCGGTGCAGCGGCAGGGAATCAAATCAATAAGCGGTTTGACCGTATGTTGAAATCCTGCTATAAATCAACACGCTCCATACGAAACTGACTCAACGGAGAGCATTCATTGGAAATCATCCTCGCGGGTTACAACCTGGATTATGAAACGATCGGCACCCTCAAAGAGCGTGATTCCGGCGCGAATGCCCTGACGCCGGAGACGATCTCCGCCGCCTATGCGCGGATCAGCCGGAACCCCTTGCCGGTGAACGAACTCCGCCGCATCGCGAGAGAGGAAGTGGAGGATGCGAGGAAATCCAACCGCAACATCGTCTTCGGAATGGGACACAGCTCCATCGCCGAGCATGCCGTGTTCAATGTCGATGTCCTCGGGATTTCGCGCCTCCTCGTGGAGGAGGTCGAAAAGTTCCGCCTCTGTTCCTATACGGAAAAGTCTCAGCGCTACGTTCTCCTGAAGGACGATTTCGTCATCCCCGAAGAGGTCCGGAAGGCCGGCCTGGAAGAACCTTTCATCGAGACGATCCGCGAGCAGAACCGCTTCTATCACGAGCTCTATGAGGCCCTTCGCACCCATGTTTTTGAGAAGCACCGCGATCTGGCAGCCGAGCCGGCGAACCGTTCCCTGCTCGAGGGCTGGGCGAAGGAGGATGCGAGGTACATCATTTCACTCGCCACGGAGACCCAGCTCGGGATGACCCTGAACGCCCGGAACCTCGAACTCATGCTGAGGCGGCTTGCCGCCCATCCGCTTCAGGAGGGCCGTCTATACAGCCGGAAACTTTACGAGACCGTGAAGGATATCGCTCCCTCCCTCATCCGTTACACCGAGGCGACGGACTTTGACAGGAGGACGCGGCCGTCCCTTCAGGAAAAGACGCAGGGCCTGGTTGAGAAGTGGGGCAAGAAAAAATGGGAGGAGAAGGGGAGCCGCACCCTGGCCAAGAGGGGAAACGTCGCCCTCTTTTACGCCACGCCGGACGCTGATGAGAAGACGATTGCCTCCATCCTTCATTCCTCGTCGGGTCTTCCCATGGAACGGTGCATGGGGGTCGCATCCCTCATGGAGAGGGAGGAAAGGGAGGATGTGATCCGGGAGGCCTGCCGGTACATGAAAGCCTACGATGCTCCGCTCAGGGAATTCGAAAGCGCCGACCTCCATTTCGAGTTGATTGTCAGCGCGACCTGCTTCGCCCAGCTGAAGAGACACCGGATGGCCACGATCACGACCCAGGATTACGACCCCACCCTCGGCATCGTGGTGCCGCCCGCTGTTCAGGCCGTGGGCCTGGAGGTGACTTTCAGAAAGATCATCGCCCGCACGGAGGAGACTTACCACCGAATCAGGAAAGCAGACCCCGCTGCGGCTCCTTACATTCTGACCAACGCCCATCAGAAGCGGGTCATCATGAAAATGAACGCGAGAGAGCTCTATCATGTGGCCCGCCTCCGCGCCGACCGCCACGCCCAGTGGGACATCCGGGAAACGGCGGAGCGGATGCTCAGCCTGGGCCGGAAAGTCATGCCCGTCACCCTCATGCTCGCCTCGGGAAAAGACAGCTTCGCGGCGATCTACGAGCGCTGCTTCCCGGAAAACACATAGCTTTATTTATGTTAACCAGAAACTTGTAACCAGAAACCAGAAACTTTTTTTAACGATGGTTCAATTCAACGCCCTTCTGTGGGTTTTTCTTTTTCTGTTCGCGGCCAGCGCTCTGGCCCGGTGGATCCTGACGCGGATCAACGTCCGCCACCTGAGGCGGTTCGGGCATCGCGTGCCCGATGTATTCCGGGGCGAGATCGATGACCAGACCCTCTCACGGATGACGAGCTACACCGTTGAATCCTCGCGCCTGGGTTCCCTGGAAACGCTCTTCGACGATGTCGTTCTGCTGTTCATCCTCTTGAGCGGTCTGGTTCCCTGGCTGGTGGTCCGGGTTGAATCTCTCCATCTGCATGAGATCTTATCGGGGATCCTTTTTTTTGCCGTGCTGGCTTTTGCCGGAACCCTCCTGGACATTCCGTTCAATCTATACGGAACGTTCAGGATCGAAAAAAAATATGGATTCAGCACGATCACCCCGAGTCTCTGGATCTCCGACTTCATAAAAAACACGCTGATCTCGGCCGTGCTCCTGGGGCTTCTCATCGCCCCGCTGCTCGCGCTGATCCTTTACACTCCGGAGACTTGGTGGTTCTGGGCCTGGATTTTCTTCGCCCTTTTTCAGCTGCTGATCCTCTGGCTTTATCCGATCGTCATCGCCCCTCTCTTCAACAAGTACGAACCGATCCGGGATGAGGAATTGAAAGACCGGATCCTTTCGCTCATGGAAAAAACAGGCCTCAGGGTGGAGGGCGTCTACCAGGTGGACGCGAGCAGGAGGAGCCGGCACTCGAATGCCTATTTCACGGGGATCGGAAAGACCAAGCGGATCGTCCTCTTCGACACGCTGATCGGATCCAACACGGCCGAGGAGATCCTCTCCATCCTCGCGCACGAAGTGGGACACTGGAAGAGGAAGCATATCCTGAAACAACTCCTGTTCATCGAGGCGGCCTCGTTCTTTATATTCTATGCCCTTTACCGTCTCCTGGAGTGGCCTCTCCTGTACAGCACCTTTGGATTCGGCGGCGTTGTCCCTTACGCCGGCCTTTTTCTCCTGAGCGCCGTCCTGAAACCGATTCCCTTTTTCATCACGCCTGTGGGTTCCATGATTTCCCGGACCTTCGAGCGTGAGGCCGACGACTATTCCTTCTCGCTCATGGGGACGGCAGGTTTCCTTGCGAGCGCCCTGAAGCGCCTGGCAAAAGAAAACCTGGCCAACCTTCACCCGCACCCTTTTTTCGCCTGGTTTTACTATTCCCATCCGCCTCTCACGGAGCGCATCGCCCGCCTGCAGCGTATGGAGCAAAAAGGATCTTGATTTTTCCTTGACATCCTATTAAATATTTTTGCTTTGTTTTTTAGCTCTGGACCCTGAACTCTAAACTCTAAACTGGTTTGTCCATGCCCATCTACGAATTTTACTGCCGGAAATGCAACACCCTGTACAGCTTCTTTTCGAAATCCGTGAACACGGAGAAGGTTCCTATGTGTCCCCGCTGCGGAAAAGTCAAGCTGGAGCGGCGGATGTCCCTGTTCGCGAAGGTCTCAAAAGGAAAGGACGACGAGACGGGCGGAGACATGCCGCCCATGGACGAGGCGAAAGTGGAGAAGGCCATGGCCATGCTTGCCAATGAGGCGGATCACCTGAATGAGGACGATCCGCGCCAGGCGGCCCAGCTCATGCGAAAGCTGTCGGAAGCCACGGGCCTGAACCTCGGTCCCGGGATGGAAGAGGCCCTGAGCCGAATGGAAAGGGGAGAAGACCCCGAGAGGATCGAGGAGGAGATGGGAGATCTTCTGGAAGGAGAGGATCCCTTCACGTTCACGGGGTCGAAGGGAAAAAAGGGCCTGCGAAAGAGCAAACCGATTGTGGATGAAAAACTCTATGACCTGTAGACCGGAGGACAGAAAATGATAGAGCTCGTTCTTGAGAGTCAGGGAAACATCCTGGGTATCAAGGTAAGGAAGAGCCTGAGCGGGAGGGACTATGCCGATGTCCTGGTGCCGCACCTGGACTGGATCGTACGGGAACACGGGAGGGCAAGGCTTCTCTTTTCCATGGAAGGGGATGTGCAGGGATTGGAACCGGAATCTCCCTGGCAGCCCGAACAGTTCGGTCTCAAACACAAGGATCAGATCGAGAAGATGGCCGTCGCCGGAGAATCCCCATGGGCCGAGTGGTGTTTGAGAATCGGAGAGGTTCTTTCGGAGAGCCGGGTCAACGCATTCGCGCCGGGAAAATGGGAGCAGGCCTGGGACTGGATCATCTTATAACGATCAGTCCGTTCTTCTCGTGCCGAGCATGATGATAAACAGACCCAGAATAGAGAGCGTGTATCCGGCGAGCATCGACGCTATTTTAGCGTTTCCTGAATAGAGCGGAGCCATAACTTTCACGACGGCCACCCCGGAAAACGCCACGAGGGTTCCCGTAACCCAGTATTTGAGCCTGCCCTTCA
>DFZO01000012.1 GCA_002383495.1 Syntrophaceae bacterium UBA4054
CCATATCAAATGTGTCATACCGGACCTGATCCGGTATCCAGTATTTTTAATATGTTCTGGATTCCGGCTATCGAGACTGTGTCGCAATTACCATTTTTGTCATTCCGTGCAAGCGAAGCGCGACACGGAATCCAGTATTTTCAGCAAGTTCTGGATGCCGGCTTTCGCCGGCATGACGGTGTTGATAGCACTTTCTACTATTATGACACAGTCTCGAAAGCGGGAATCCGGTTTTTCGTTGACTTTTTGGATGTCCGCCGCAGCCTGCCCTCGAAGTTTTCAATCGGGGACGGGCAATGATAGGAATGGAATATTGAAAATTATCTTTTTCTATTATTTAGACCTTTCATTTGTTTAGAATTTAGGATTTAGTGCTTAGGATTTGCCGTTTGCCTTCTTCATCATTTCGATAAAATCGTCAAAGAGATAATTGGCATCGTGGGGACCCGCAGAGGCCTCGGGATGATACTGGACGGAGAACAGGGGAAGGCTCCGATGCCTGATTCCCTCCAGTGTTTGATCGTTGAGGTTCACGTGGGTGATCTCCACGTCGGAGTCTCGGATCGAATCCACATCAACACAGAAACCATGGTTCTGTGTCGTAATCTCTACCCGCCCCGTTCGCAGATTCTTGACGGGATGGTTCGCACCCCGGTGGCCGAATTTCAGCTTGTAGGTTTTACCGCCCAGGGCAAGGCCCAAGAGCTGCTGCCCCAGACAGATTCCGAAAAGGGGAACCCGGCCTATCAATTTTCGGATGGTCTCCACGGCATAGGTAACCGGTTCGGGATCTCCGGGACCATTGGAGAGGATGATGCCGTCAGGCTTCAAAGCTTTTACATCGCCGGCGGATGTCCAGGCCGGAACGACGGTGACCCGGCAGCCTCTCTCAACGAGACATCTCAAAATATTGAACTTGATGCCGAAGTCAAAGGCAACGACATGAAAACAAGCCTCCCCTGCTACGGGCCATTCGTAGACCTTCCTGCCGGTGACGTCCTTTACAAGGTCCCGTCCAACAAGACCGGGAGCAGCTTTTGCCTTCGAGACCAGTGAGCGGGGCTCAAGATCCTCCGTCGAGATGATCCCTTTCATGGCCCCGGCAAGACGCAGGTGCCTCGTCAGGGCCCTTGTGTCCACGCCTTCAATGCCGAGAATACCCTCCCCTGTCAGGTAATCAGCCAGCGCCGTCCGGGAACGCCAGTTGCTCGGCACAGGTTCGTATTCCCTGACGATAAAACCTTCAACCTGTACCTTCCCCGATTCCACGTCTTCGGGATTGATGCCGTAGTTCCCGATCAGGGGGTAGGTCATGGCCACAATCTGGCCGTGGTAAGAAGGATCTGTGAGAATCTCCTGGTAGCCTGTCATACTCGTATTGAAGACGACTTCCCCGAAGACCTCTCCTTCTCCGGCAAAGACCCTTCCTTCAAAAAATGTACCGTCTTCCAGAACCAGTAAGGCTTTCATAAGCGAAATAAAATCCTAAATTCTGAATCAGGCAAAAGGCTATGGGCACAGGGCCAAAGGAAAGACAATTTTAAACCAATCCCACGACCGGGAAGCACTTTTCCCTTTAGCCCTTCGCCTTTTGCCTTGAGCCTATTCATTCACCACTTCATCCTCACCTTGACGCCCCGCCGGTCCAGTTCCTCCTTGATATTCGCTATCCCGTAGGTTTCGTAGTGGACGATGGAGGCGACCAGGGCCGCGTCGGCCTTCCCCTGTGTAAGGACGTCATAAATATGGTCAATGTTGCCCGCCCCGCCCGATGCGATGACCGGTATGCCGACGCTCCCGGAAATGAGCGGCGTGATCGTCATCTCGTATCCTTTCTGGGTCCCATCGGTATCGATGGAATTCAGGCAGATCTCCCCCGCCCCGAGGGCTTCGGCCTCTTTCGCCCATTGCAGGGCATCCATGCCCATGTAGGTCCGCCCTCCGTCGATAACGACTTCGTAACCCGAGGGAATTTGAGATGATACTTCCACTTGCTTCACATCCATCCCCAGAACAATGCACTGGTTCCCGAAGGCCCGTGCGCCCTCGGAGATGAGTCCGGGGTTCAGGACGGCCGCACTGTTGACGCTTACCTTCTCGGCTCCCGCCAGAAGCACGGCCCGCATATCCTCAATGGTCCGGATTCCGCCTCCGACGGAAAAGGGAATGAAAATCTCCTCGGCAACACGGCGCACCACATCAATCATAATGTCGCGCCTGTCACTCGAGGCCGTGATGTCATAGAACACGATCTCATCGGCCCCTTGCTCGTAATAGAAACGGGCCATATCCACGGGGTCTCCTATGTCCACATTCTCCTTGAACCGGATGCCCTTCGTGGTTTTTCCGTCCCGTACATCAAGACAGGGGATGATCCGCTTACTCAGCATGACGACCGTCCCAGGCACAGAAATTCCGCAGGATCCGGAGTCCCGCGGTCCCGCTCTTTTCGGGGTGGAATTGCATGGCGATCAGATTCCGAAAACCGATAACCGATGGAAATTCCATTCCGTACTCCGTTACGGCGATGATCCTCTCCTTTTCTTCCGGGAGGGGATAATAGGAATGAACGAAATAAAACTCATCGGCGGGGGTTATTCCCTCCACGACGGGGTGCGTTCTTTTAAGGGCAATCCCGTTCCATCCCATGTGAGGAATTTTGCAGGGCTCTCCCCCAGGTGAGGCGATACCTTCCGGAAATCGCACGACCCTTCCCTGAATGAGGCCCAGGCATTTCGTTTCGTTTTCCTCGCTCCACCCCAGGACAACCTGTGCCCCCAGGCAAATCCCCAGGATCGGTTTCCCGCTTCGAAAGACCTCCCGGATGGCCCCATCCACGCCTATTTCTACAAGGTCCTCCATGGCCTTTCCCGCAGCCCCTACGCCCGGGAAAACGACCCTCTCAGCCTCCAGTATCTCGTTTTTATTCCGCGTAATCCTGCAGGGAAATCCCAGTTTCTTAAGGGCTCTTTCGACACTTTTCAAGTTCCCGGCTTTATAGTCAATAATGGCAATCATAAAATCAATCTACCACCGCCGGGACTCTCTTGCAACAGGAATGACATTACAAAATTGTTGCCGTCGGCAATAAAGTCACAAAAAAAGAAGCGAAAATATCAATAGGCGTACATGTTCCCATAGGGCCTATGGGTAGCCGGGGCAATTTTGCTGAACGACCCATCCAGTATCCCGTTGAGATCGAGACCGAATACCTGACAAAACTCTTTCAAGTAGGGTCGAATGGTCTTCATATCCTCGGGGGTCGCCTCCTCCGGTTTCAGTCCCTTGCCGAGCATGTGCTCATCCACCCCTCCACGGACATAGATAGCCCCTCCATGCATCCCCGTACCAAGGAAATCACCCGCAGCGGGGCGGCCGTTTCTGTCTTCGCCGAACATGCCGAGGAGAATGATCACGCCGCCTGCCATATATTCCCCGAGAAAATCCCCCGCCTTGCCGCCGATCACGATGGCCGGGATTTTGTCTTTGTAGGCCTTCATGTGGATGCCCACGCGGTAGCCCACGTCGCCCTGAATATAAATCCTGCCGCCTCTCATACCGTAGCCGACGATATCGCCGGCCATGCCCGTTATGGTGATCTTTCCGTCGTCCATGGTGTTTCCCACACCGTCCTGGGCGTTGCCGTGAACAACGATCTCCGGCCCTTTCATAAAGGCTGCCATATCCTGGCCGGGTGTGCCGTATAAATCCATTTTGACTTTCCCTTCGATTCCGTCGCCGATATAACGCTGGCCGTTGATGTTCCTGAGGACAAAGCTACGCTCCCCGCCTGCGACGGCCTCCCTGATCATCTTGTTCAAGTCCCGATAGTAGATTCCCTTTGCATTAATTTCCATATTTCACCTCTCTATTATTGGCTAAGGGCACGGGGCTAAAGGCCAAAGGTTATTCTTATTTTCCTTCAACTCTGCACCACAAGCCTTTCGCCTTTCGCCTTTCGCCTTTCGCCTTTTGCCTTTCGCCTTTAGCCTATTCCAGGGTTCAGGTGCGCGATCACCGGGTCGCCGGCCTTCGGCGCCCACACCCTTTCCGGATCAGGGCAGATCTCCCGGATGGCCGACTCTTCGCTGGCCATGTAAACCGTCTCTCCCTTTGTCGCAGCCACCAATGGCCTGAGCTTGATGCGGTCATTGAGCCCTACCAGTCCCCCATTGTAAGCAAAGAGGATCGCAAAGGGACCGTTCAGAAGGGCGCTGCCGTAGACCATCCGGATGGCCTTGCAGAGCTTTCTTCTGTCCTCATCCATGCGGTCAATCTCCTTCCAGAAGGGCGGCGCCAACGCAAGACAGGCCACATCCACTGCAAGACCGTGCTTTCGGATCAGAAGGTCCAGAAGATAGGCGACGACCTCCGTGTCGGTCAGGAGCGTGCAGTGATACCCGAACATCTCCAGGTAGCGCTTGTTGATCCCGTAGGAAGAAATCTCGCCGTTGTGAACGATGGACCAGTCCAGAATCGTGAAGGGATGTGCCCCGCCCCACCAGCCTGGCGTATTGGTTGGGAAACGGTTATGGGCCGTCCAGATATAGCCCGAATAATCCTCCAGACGGTAAAAGTCGGCGATATCTTCGGGATAACCGACGCCCTTGAAGGCCCCCATGTTTTTTCCGCTGGAGAAAACAAATGCCCCCTGGATATCCATGTTGATCTTCATGACCACCTGGACCATGAAGTCATCCTCGCTCAGTCCCTTGTCAAAGGTCGTTCCTTCCATCTCCGCTCTGGGCTTTACAAAGTAACGGTTCAGGATGGGCACGTTCGTGATTTTCGGATTCAGCCTTATCGGAATCCGTTCCTGATGGGCGATATAAACCGCCTCCTTGAGAAAGGACTCCGCAGCCGCGAGCGACGCCCGATCGTCACACATGATGTGCAGGGCATAGTGATCCGCGAAATCCGGATAGATCCCGTAGGCCGCAAAGCCACCTCCCAGGCCGTTTCCGCGATCATGCTGGGTGGCGATGGAGCGGACAATGACCTCTCCGCCGACCCTCGTACCATCCTTGTTGATGAGACCCGAAAGCCCGCATCCCGATATGTCCTTCTGATAATTCCAGCTCTGCATAACTCACTTCCGTTTGTTCAATTCGAAATTATAAATTCCAGAAAACATTTTCGGATTTCGTGCCTGGAATTTAGAATTTATCTATTTTCAGCCAGGATCTTCTTCCTCACGTCCGGCGGCATGCTGGCGAACCCGAATTCACCGTTCAAAAGTTCTTCCTCGAAACTTTCCACATTCGTCCGGCCGGTCATGAGCCCGGTGAGGACGCCCGCCCTCTGAATCTGGCCCACAAGGACAGCACCGACAAGACGGTGTCCTTTGAGGACGATCTTGCGATAGAGATTTTTTTTCGGCTCATATACGGCGCGGACCACATACCCTTCGTCCGGCGGGTTGGAGATCCCCATCGAAACCGTTGGTATGCCGTAGAATTCAATGGAGTTCATGGCCACGCCGCCGCGATAGGGTTTCTTTGCTCCCGCCATATTCAATCCCGCATAGCGTCCCTGAAGATAGGCGTTCGGCCAGATCGGCGCAACCCTCTTCTGCCCGAGAAGGAGATCCGGCGCCTCAGCGACGTCTCCGGCCGCATAGATTCCCGGAACGCTGGTCTGCATGTTACCGTCCGCCAGAATACCGCGGTTGGTCATAATCCCCGTTCCTTCCACAATCGCCTTGTTGGGAATGACACCGATGGCAATAACCACGGCCCCGCATTCATACTGTTCTCCGTTGTTCAGGATCACGGCTTTGATGCGGCCCTTCGCCCGGACAATCTCCTTGACGGAATTTTCGAGGACAATTTCGATGCCGATCTCTTTCAGGCGTTTCTCGACGATGTCGCCCGCTTCACGATCAAAGGCAGAACTCAGTATTCGGTCTGCCAGCTCGACAACGGTCACCTTAATCCCGCGGTCATGAAGGCTCTCCGCCGCCTTGAGACCGATAAGGCCGCCGCCGATGACCACAACACGCTCCACCTTTCCCGGGAGCGCTTCAAGGTTCTTTGCATCGTCGAGTGTCGTAAAGGTATAGATACTCGAACCCTCCCCGCCTTTGATGGGAGGGATGAAGGGAATGCCACCGGTGGCAATGAGCAGCCTGCCAAAGGAAACCGCTTTCCCGCTCTCGAGAACAACCCGCTTCTTCTCGACATCGATCCTCGCAGCTTTTTCTCCGAGAAGCAGCTTCACGCCCCGGGCCTCATAAAAATCATCCGCCCGGTAATATATATCCGCCTCGACGATTTTGCCGCTCAAGAGATTGGCAATGAGGGGGCGTCCGTAGGCTCTGTAAGGTTCAGCCGAAACGATCGTAACGGGACTGGCCTTATCAATCTCGCGGATGCCCTCCACCGCTCCGATGGCCGCCGCGCCGTTTCCGATGATCACGTGTTCCATGGGCTTACCTCTCCTCGTAAACAATCGCCCGATTGGGGCAGGCCTGCACACAGGCAGGCATCGTCCGTCCGTTGCAGAGATCGCATTTGCTGACCTTCTTCGCCGCCGGCTTCATCTTGATGACGCCGTAAGGGCAGATCATGACACAGGACCAGCATCCCACACACTTTTCCTCGTTATGGCGGACAACACCGCTCTCCTCATCTTTGACCATCGCTCCCGCAATACAAACGGCCACACAAAGCGGCTCATCACAGTGCCGGCAGTTGACCGAGAAGGTTAAGGGCCCCCGTTCTTCAACGACGTTCCTGGCAACAGGCCTCGGCACTTCTGTCTTGTAGGTCCGAATGGCGTTTTTTGACTCGGAGTGCTCCACGACACAGGCAATCTCGCAGAGGCGGCAGCCGATACAAACATCTTCTTTCGCGTAAACCCTCTTCATCGTTTTTTCTCGTTATGTCTCATTCGTGATTTGAAATCTTTTTAATTCTATTCTTGAAGTCATTGCGTTTCCCATCTTCCCAACTTCTCATCCTCTCAACTTCCTTCCCTTGTCACGCTCCTGCGTGCTTGATGCCGAGGATGTTCAATTCTGTTTCGTTCAGTCCTACGCCGCGCAGCTTCTCCCTGTTTCCCCGGAGGCTCTCCAGGGCATTGAGACCCATCCCTCCCAGCATCTCCTGAATTTCGTGGCCCCACCCCCGGATCAAATTGGCCAACTTCTCATGGGCAATCTCCGGGTTGATCCGCTTGGCAAGATAGGGATCATTGGTCGCGATGCCCCAGGGGCATTTCCCCGTGTAGCAGCGCTGGCATACCGTGCATCCGACGGCAATCAGGGCCGCCGTAGCGATATAGACCGCATCGGCGCCAAGGGCGATTGCTTTCACCACATCGGCACTGCAACGGATACCACCAGCCACGACGAGCGATGCCCGGTTCCGGATCCCTTCTTGGCGGAGCCGCTCATCGACGGATGCCAGCGCGAGTTCAATGGGAACCCCCACGTTGTCCCGGATCATCGTGGGCGCCGCACCCGTTCCGCCGCGGAATCCGTCAAGGGAAATGACATCAGCCCCGGCCCTCACCATCCCGCTTGCTATGGCCGCCGAATTGTGGACGGCGGCGATCTTCACAAAGACGAGCTTCTTGTAATCCGTCGCTTCCTTCAGGGCGTAAATGAGCTGCCTCAGGTCCTCGATGGAGTAGATGTCGTGGTGCGGCGCCGGCGACAGAGCGTCGGTCCCTTCCGGGATCATCCTCGTCAGGGAAATCTCAGGGCCGATCTTCTCTCCCGGGAGATGGCCGCCGATCCCCGGCTTGGCCCCCTGGCCGATCTTGATCTCCACCGCCACGCCGGCGTTGAGATAATCGGTGTGCACACCGAAACGGCCTGAGGCGCATTGAACGATCGTGTTCTTTCCATACTGGTAAAGGGTTGGGTGCAATCCCCCTTCGCCGGTGTTGTATAAAGTTCCCATTTCCTCCGCGGCCCGTGCGAGTCCCACGTGAATATTGAGGTTGATGGACCCGTAGGACATCGCAGAAAAGAGGATCGGATACTCAATCGGGATCTGGGGCGCAAATGACGTATCCAGCCGGGGATGCCCGTTTCCACCATGGACTTCTACTGCATCGGGTTTGGCACCCAGGTATGTCCTGAGTTCCATAGGCTCCCGGAGGGGGTCGATCGATGGATTCGTGACCTGGCTCGCATCGAGCAGCATCTTGTCCCAGTAGACAGGGTAAGGATAGGAATTCCCCATGCCCGTTAAAAGCACGCCCCCCGTGTCGGCCTGTTTATAAATATTCTTGAGGTACTGGGGCGTCCACAGGGCGTTGTCACGGAATTCGGATTGATTTTTCCTGATCTTCAGGGCGTCGGTGGGGCAAAAAGCCTCGCAACGGTGACATCCCACGCACTTGGTCTGGTCTGCCGTGACTTCGTCATGCTTCTCGTCATAGGTATGAACCTCGTAGGAACACTGACGCACGCAGACCTGGCACTGGATGCATTTATTCTCATCGCGCAGCACCTCAAAATCGCGATAATTCTTATTCTGGTCGTAATAGAGCACTTTTCTTTCCTGTTCCTGTTCTGTAATACCTTTTCACACTTAAATGATGCAAATAACAGACCAATGGAATTTCAATAAGAATTACATACCGTTGACAACAAAAAGGCTTTTTTGTCGTAATTAAAAGACACGTTATTGTGGGAAAGAGAAATAATAATTTACGCTTTTGTGGGAGATCCGGCGCGGCGGGTATGTCCAGGGAGGAGCCGCACCGAAGCCAGGTGGAGACAAGATCATTAGAAAGACACGGAGAGAGTCAGACCTCCATAGAGGAATGAACTGTCGTTATCGGTGGGATTCACTTTTTTCCCGCGGGCCTTCATTTTGTTCTTGGCATCAACCGAAAACGGGGACATTCAAGACATCTTAGATGCGATGGTGATAAGCTTGAGCAGACTAAATTTAGGATTCACCGGATCTTGATCAGGAGAGTTTCGATGATTCACAGTTCCGGGATGTCCTGCATGTCGTAAAGACCGTTCGGCTGGTTTATGATCCAGAGTGCCGCGCGAATGGCTCCCCTCAAATACCGGAGGTCCATACCTACGGATGGTGCAAGAACACAACGGGTTTCGTTCGACAGATTTCTGATCTGACCCATATCTTCATAGAGCAGACCCTTCGTCCCAATCACAATGGGGATGTTTCTCTTTGACGCCGTTTTCAGGTGTTCAATGGACTCCTCACGGTCCGTGAAACCGATAATGACATCGGCCTTGTCAAGACAGGATTCCAGATGATCCTGAATCAGGATACCCGTATTCACGAGACCCGCGACCTCTCCGACATCCTTCCCGATCGAAGGGTGCCCCTTCTGTTCAATGGCCCCCACCACCTCCATGCCATCCGTAGCAAAAACAAGAAAGACGATGCTGTTCCCAATTTTCCTGCCGGCACCTGTGACAACAGCTTTGATCATTTCCTACCTCTCCTGATAATCCCGCAACCGACCTCTTTTCTCAACCGATCGCCTCGCTTCCCCGCTCGCCGGTCCTGATCCTGACCACATCGTGAAGGTCCATAACAAAGATTTTCCCGTCGCCGATCTCGCCCGTGCGGGCTCCCTTGGTAATGGCGGCTATCGTGGGTTCCACGAAGTCCTCATTGCAGGCAATTTCGATCTTAACTTTTTTCAGCAGACCGCCCACTTCCTTTGCGCCACGGTATATCTCAGTAAATCCCTTCTGCCTTCCCCGGCCCAGGACGTTGGAGACAGTCATAAGGTTCACCTCCACGTCTTCCAGTGCCTTCTTCACTTCATCAAGTTTATGGGGCTGTATGATCGCAATGATGTATTTCATCTCTCCTTCCTCCTATTCGATGACGGTATACGCAGCTTCGCTATGCTGTGTCAGATCAAGGCCCACGAGTTCGTCTTTTTTGTCAACGCGCATGCCCATCAAGGCATCTATGAACTTGAAGAGGATCCAGGTCACGACGACGGCATACGCCACACAAGCCAGCATATACAGACCCTGGATGAGGAAGAGCTTCACGTTTCCGAAGAGGAGTCCGTTAGCGCCTGCCTCATTGATCGCCTTTTCTGCAAACAGCCCCGTCGCCAGTGTCCCCCACATCCCCCCTATGCCGTGGACGCCAAAGACGTCCAGGGAGTCGTCGTAGCCCAGTTTCTGTTTCAACTTGGTCACCGCAAGAAAGCAGAAAACACTCACCAGGATTCCGATAGGTATTGCGGATAGAGAGCTTACATAACCGCAGGCAGGCGTGATCGCCACAAGCCCCGCTACCGCCCCAGTCACAATACCAAGGATGGTGGGAGCCCCATGCTGCTGCCACTCAAGGAGCGCCCATGTCAACCCTGCCGCGGCCGCTGCTGTGTTCGTCGTGACAAAGGCATTTGCGGCAAGTCCCCCCGCTTCGAGGGCACTTCCGGCATTAAAGCCGAACCAGCCAAACCACAAGAGCGCCCCCCCCAAAACGGTAAAAGGCAGGTTGTGAGGCGCGAAGGCCTGATTCTCATAGCCGAGCCTCTTCCCAATCAGAAAGCACATGACAAGCGCAGAGACGCCTGAACTCACGTGAACGACAATGCCTCCAGCAAAATCAAGGGCGCCCAGGTCTTTGAGCCAACCGCCCGTTCCCCACACCCAGTGCGCTATGGGGTCATAGACGAAGGTTGCCCACAGGAGAGTGAGCACGCAGAAGGAGGAGAACTTGATCCTCTCGGCGAAGGCTCCGATCATCAACGCCGGCGTAATAATGGCAAACATGGCTTGAAAGATCATGAAGGCCAGGTGAGGAACTGTTTTCGAGTAATCGTTGAAGGGTTGGAGACCGACGCCCCGGAGACCCGCCCAATCAAGGCTTCCGATGATTCCCTGTCCCGTATCGGGACCAAAGGCCAGAGAATAGCCGTAGACAACCCACTGCAGACTGATGAGGCACATGATGAGGAAACACTGCATGAGGATGGACAGAACATTCTTCCGTCTTGCCATCCCACCGTAAAAAAAGGCCACCCCCGGAGTCATGATGAAAACCAGTGCCGCTGACACAAGCACCCACGCTGTATCACCCGAATTCATGATAGGACCTCCTCTCGACGGATCAATCGTTAAAATAATCGTCTTCGTACTATAACCGAGCAATTAAGGTGCCATATTTAGCTAATCATGTAACAAATTGATATTAAACGTATTATTTAAATAAGGCACAGTAATAGGAAATTAACAGCATACAATTATGTATATATAAGTTGCATTATCTACATAATTGTATGTGTTTGATTTTTGGTCGATGTGAAGAAGAGGATCTCAAGCTCAATCAAGGCTGACAGCCGAATAAAACGTAAGTTTTTTAAGGTGTTATCAGGTGATAAGAGAAATAAAATTATCGAAGAGGGTATCGAACTGGGCCCCAATGAGCGTTTCCTGTTCCTCGGCATCCCTGATCAACTTCATTGCATCCGCACCCGCTTTCAAAAGCCACCCGAGGTCGCTGTTGACCCACTCCCTCACATCCCTCAAGGAAGCCGAATAATTATCGAACTGCAACCCGACTAGATGCGGCCGTCCCTGGATGGAAATGGCCTCGATCTCGCAATCCATAGAGGTGACCAGAATTTCCATCTCCTTGGGAAGGGGGGGCAAAACGGCCTGAGTGTGCCATTTAAACAGAGAAACCGAAGAAGGAATATCGCGAAACAGGGGGTGGCGCCTTCCATCTTTCGTGACCTGTCCCGGGATGAAACCTACACTGGTAGTGAAATTCGGCCCCACACGAGCGCCAAGGGCCTCAGCCAGCAGTTGATGGCCGAGACAGAACCCGAGATAGGGCATGTCCTCCTTCACGGCCTGCTGAATAAGTTTTTTTTCATGCTTGAGGAAGGAGTACCGATCTTCCTCATCCACATTGGGAGTCCCTCCCAGAACGATCAATCCGTTGTATGGTCTGATGTCCGGAAGCGATTCATGCCAGGCCTGCCAGACATCCAGGCGAACTTTCCGCGCTCTCGCCGCCTGAATCAGATGCTTGCCCGGCTTCTCCCAGGGTGTATGCTGAATAATGAGAAGATGCTTCGCCATGGTTTTTCGTGAAAAGGAAACAAAGAGGGGGTGCACCACATCTCGCGGGCACCCCCTTGTTCATACCCTGCAATGCGGACCAGTTGCCGACGCCTACATGATGGGCAGATACTTTTCGATTTCGTATTCCGTTACATGAATCCTGTAACGGTCCCACTCGATTTTTTTGTTCTCAATGAACTTGTTGAAGATATGATCGCCGAGTGCATCGCGGACCAGATCCGATTTCTCAACCAGGGAAACTGCCTCATAGAGGTTGCCAGGGAGTTCCTGGATTTTCATTTTCTTCCGCTTCTCCGCCGAGAAATCATAAATGTCCTCTTCGATGGGCTCTGCAAGGGGGTACTTATTCTCAATCCCTTTAAGTCCCGCTGCGAGCATTACGGCAAAAGCCAGATACGGATTGCAGGCAGGGTCGGGGGAACGGAACTCGATGCGCGTCGCTTTTTCCTTCCCCGGCTTGTACATGGGGACTCTAACCAGGGCGGAACGGTTCCGTCTTGCCCAGGCGATATAAACGGGTGCTTCATAGCCGGGAACCAACCGCTTATATGAGTTGACCCATTGGTTCAGTACGGCGGTGATTTCCCTGGCATGCTTCATGATGCCGGCGATGTAGCTTTTCCCCACCTCAGAGAGATTGTACTTGTCTTTGGCGTCGTGAAAGGCATTTTTGTTTCCCCTGAAGAGGGACTGGTGACAATGCAGACCGCTTCCGTTTTCGCCAAAGATTGGCTTCGGCATGAAGGTTGCGTAATATCCGTGCTGGCGGGCAATTTCCTTGGTCACCATCCTGAGGGTGACCAGTTTATCCGCCATCTTCAGACCCTCATCATAACGCATATCGATTTCGTGCTGGCTCGGGGCTACCTCATGGTGGCTGTATTCGATTTGAATGCCCATATCCTGAAGGGCAAAGATGGTATCTCTTCGGAGATCACTCCCTTTATCTAACGGACGCGTGTCAAAGTAACCACCTTTATCGATAATCTTCGGGGCCCCGTTGCTTTCAAAATAGAAGTATTCGGGTTCGGGACCGACATAAAAAGTATACCCCATATCGGCAGCTTTCTTCATGGCCCTTTTCAGGACATAACGGGGGTCACCTTCATAAGGCGTCCCATCAGGATTCAAGATGTCGCAAAACATCCTTACAGAGGGCCTCTCCCCACCCCTCCAAGGAAGAAACTGGAATGTAGTCGGATCGGGCTTTGCAATCATGTCGCTCTCTTCGATACGGGCAAAACCCTGGATCGAAGATCCGTCAAAGCCCATGCCCTCTGATAAACCTTCTTCCATTTCCGAAGGGGTTATGGCAAAACTTTTCAAAATACCGAGGACATCAACAAACCAGAATTGAATGAAACTGACATTTTTGTCTCTCACAAGTTTTTTTACGTCTTCAATATTCTTGCAGATCATTTTCTACCTCCTTTCTTATTTCGTAAAAAAAAGCAAAAGTCGGGCCAATAAATATATTATCAATAATATTGATATATTGCGCACTCATTGCTATCGGAAAACATTCAGCAAGGGTACAATTACGTTTCTTCGGCACCCTCCTTTCAACAATTTTGTATTAAATGGCCGACCCATACAAAAGCGTATCTTAATTTATTATATCCAATTTCCATTATTAATTCTTTACAAATCTCATGTCCTTTGAAATAACTTGTAATTACAATTTGAATGGATTGAAGATATTTTCAAGGCATGGCCATGTGAAGGAGGCGATAAATATGGAAGTATTCGGGACATTTACCGTAAGGGCGGGCCTGGCGGAAATGCTGAAGGGCGGTGTCATCATGGATGTCACCAACCCGGAACAGGCCAAGATTGCAGAAGACGCAGGTGCTGTCTCGGTCATGGCCCTTGAACGGGTGCCTGCGGATATAAGGGCACAGGGTGGAGTGGCGCGCATGACGGATCCCGCCATCATCGAAAGAATCATGAATACCGTTACGATTCCGGTCATGGCAAAAGTCCGGATCGGTCACTTCGTAGAAGCGCAGATCCTCGAAGCCATGGGAATCGACTATATAGACGAGAGCGAAGTCCTCACGCCGGCCGACGACAAGTATCACGTCAATAAATGGGATTTTAAAGTACCCTTCGTTTGCGGGGCGATCAACCTCGGTGAGGCGCTCAGAAGAATCGGCGAAGGAGCCGCCATGATCCGGACCAAGGGTGAGGCCGGAACCGGGAACGTCGTGGAAGCTGTGAAACACATGCGCACCATCAACGATGAGATCGCGAGGCTGACGATTCTCCCCGAAGAAGAACTCATGACGGCAGCAAAAAATCTGGGTGCTCCCTATGAACTGGTCAAATGGGTCGCGCGGGAAAAGAAGCTCCCCGTGGTCAATTTCTCCGCGGGAGGAATCGCGACACCGGCCGATGCCGCCATGATGATGCAGCTCGGAGCCGACGGCGTTTTTGTGGGATCGGGAATTTTTAAATCCGAGAATCCCGCGAAAATGGCTCACGCCATTGTCCAGGCCGTGACCCATTACAACAATCCTGAGATTCTTGTAAAGGTATCGAAATCCCTGGGCGGCGCCATGCCCGGACTGGAGATATCGGATATTGAAGAGGGAAACCTGCTTCAATTCAGGGGAAACTGAAAAGGATAATATCTGCATAAAGAGGGAATTCGAGAGATGAAAATCAAGATCACCAGGGCCACCCCGGAAAAGCTGAAAACAAAACCGACTGACGAATCGAAGCTCGGCTTCGGAGCTATTTTCTCCGACCACTTCTTCACCATGCAATACCACACCGGGAAGGGGTGGCACGATGCTCATATCGAGCCCTATCGTCCGCTGACGTTAGACCCCGCGGCGATGGGACTCCATTACGGTCAGGAGATTTTTGAAGGGCTGAAGGCTTACCGGGGTAGCGACGGCGCCGTTTACCTCTTCCGCCCCATTGAGAACATCCGACGGATGAACGCCTCCGCGCGGAGACTCTGCATGCCGGAAGTGGATGAGAAGCTGATGCTCGAAGCGCTAAAAGAGCTCGTGATCCTGGAAAAAGACTGGATTCCCCGCGGCCGCGGAACCTCTCTCTATATCCGCCCAACCATGATCGCCACGGAACCTGCGCTTGGCGTCAGGCCCTCCAACGAATATATCTTTTTCATCATTGTGGGTCCGGTGGGAGCTTACTACCCCCAGGGCTTCAGTCCGACAAAGATTTATGTCACGAAGGATTACGTCCGCTCTGTTGTCGGATGCATTGGGTTCTGCAAAGCCGCAGGAAATTACGCCGCGAGTCTGCTGGCCAGCAAGGTGGCGGGAGAAATGGGCTACACCCAGGTCCTCTGGCTTGACGCGATCCAGAATAAATATGTCGAGGAGGTTGGTACCAGCAATATTTTCTTCGTCATCAACGATGAGTTGATCACCCCTCCCCTCACGGGAAGCATTCTGCCAGGAGTGACCCGGAATTCGGTCATTGAGATCGCCCGGAGCTGGGGAATGAAAGTCTCGGAAAAACAGCTCTCGATTGATGAAATTCTTTCTGCTCAGAAGTCTGGAGCATTGAAGGAAGTCTTTGCTTCCGGAACGGCGGCCATCGTCTCGCCTGTGGGACTGATTCATTACAACAAGAAGGAGTACGCCATAAACCAGGGCAAAACAGGCCCCGTAACGGAAAAACTGTACAACGAAATACTCCAGATCCAGTATGGTGAAAAGGAAGACCCCTTCGGCTGGCGGATAAAAATATCGAACTAAGATCCCTTATGAAAGCTGTTTTTTTTAACTTGCCAGCCTTTTCTGGCAGAATCCACAATCATGTGGATAGAACTGTTTATAACTCTGTGGACAATCACAGGAAGTGCCCAATTGGGGCCGCTTTGCACCTTGTTGCATAACCTTTGAGCACATATATTATCAAATGATATCAATATGATACAATTTACACCTTGATCTTTCTGCATATTTCCGGGTTCTCTGCGAGGTTATGAACGATTTGCGAAATTTATACCACGTTCCGGCCCCCGAGACGGGCTTTTTCTGCAGAAAAAGCCCCGTCTCAGGCAAGGCATGGAAATCTTTTTTAATGTTTATATTACTGACGGGGTTTATTTTACTGACAGGCATTTTCCCCCCCCTCCCCCTCCTTGCGGAAACACCGCCCCTGGATGAGCTGGTTGAAAAGATACAGTCAAGTTACGAAAAGGCGGAAGATCTGAAAGCGCGATTCGTCCAGGAAACGACCATCAAATCGATCCGGAAGGTGGAGCGGGAGGAGGGAACGGTCTACTTCAAGAAACCAAAGAAAATGCTCTGGGATTACAGCAGTCCCAAATCAAAAAAGCTAATCATTAATCCCCGAAAGGCGTGGCTGTATATTCCCGAAGACAACCTGGTCTATGTTCAGGACGCGAGAAAAATCCTGAATTCCCGTCTGGTCATCCGGTTTCTCACGGGCGTGGGAAGACTCAAGGATGATTTCCTTGTTCGCTTTGCTCAGCCTCATGAAAGGGACTCCCAGGGAAACTATCTTCTTGAACTGAAGCCACGGTCACCCGGGACAACGGCCGGCATCGAGCGTCTTGCTCTCACAGTCGGCAAAGACGACTATCATATCATCGCCTGCTCGCTGCGTGACACTTACGGGAACCTGACACGCATCACGTTCCGGAATATCACCATCAACAACAAGCTCTCCGACAGCCTCTTCACCTTCAAACCACCGCCGGGAACCATCGTTCAGAGCATTCCATGATCTAATTCTTATTCTCATACCACGGGGCATCGGTTGCGCGGCCCGTTGCCTAAAAGGGTCTACTTATCCTGTTTCCCGAATAGCACATCCAATCATTATCGAAGGAGACAGGACTCTGAAAGAGCGAATATCTTTTTTTCGGGTCACCGTTCTTATTGCAGCCCTTCGACAGGCTCAGGATAAATTCCACGCCCGCAAATGCAACTGTCTGAGCCCGCCTGCGCGGGCGAGTTTTGCATTTGCAGTGAAACGAGATTTAGTACGGTCGGAAAAAAGATCCTGAGCTCGGAAGAGGACTGTCCCTGAGATGATGCATCTCATAAACATTTAGGTAACAGACCCCATTTCTATACAGTCGAAGCAAACTGCAGATCATCCCAGAACAAAAAGGCCGGGATCTCTCCCGGCCCTTCTCAACAACTTGTCTACTGCCCCAGATCCTTCAGGAGGATTTTCCGAAGGGTCATCTTCTCCAGCTTCCCCGTCACCGTCTTCGGGAGAGAATCGAAGAGACGGACAAACTTGGGTGCCTTGTAAGCGGCCAGGTGTTTCCGGCAGAACTGGATGAACTCCTCCTCTGTGGTTTTATATCCCGGCTTCAGGGCCAGGCACGCCACAACCTCTTCTCCCTTGACCAGATCGGGAATGCCCACCACCTGGACCTCGGCAACGGCCGGATGGGTATACAGGACGTCCTCGAGTTCCTTCGGATAAATACTGAAGGCCGAGCGGCAGATCATGTCATTTTTGCGGTCCCGGATATAATAATAGCCGTCCTCATCAAAGCTGACCAGGTCCCCCGTATGGAGCCACCCGTTTTTGAGGCTTTTGGCGGTCGCCTCCGGTTTGTTCCAGTAGCCCTTCATCACGTTCGGCCCCCGGATAATCAGCTCTCCCACCTCCCCGACGGCCACCGGCTTGCCGTCGTCGTTCACGACTCCTACCTCGATTTCCGGGACGATTGGAATGCCGCAGGACATGATCTTCTGCACGCCCTTTCCCGGAAGCGGGTTCATGAACACCACAGGAGCCGCCTCCGTTAGACCGTATCCTTCGCTCATGGGCGTGAACTTCGCGTTCCAGGCCTTGAGGATCGGTTCGGGGGTTACTGCCGCGCCGGTTACGCAATACCGCAGGCGGATTCTACGGGCATAGTCATCAACGGCTGGATGGTTCACCAGAGCATAGTACATCGTGGCGACACAATGGCAGGCCGTCGCCCGATGGCGGGCCATGGCATCCAGGAAAGCCGTCGGATCGAAGCGCTTCAGCCAGGCCACCGCCCCGCCTTCGATAAAGAGTTCGCCTACCACGTGGGAGAGGGCATAGGAATGGAAGAGCGGGAGGGCGCAGACAGACAGATCGTTGTATGTTGTCTCCGCCCAGTCGGCGCAATGCCGGGCGTTGGTCCAGAGGTTCAAATGGGTCAGCATGACGCCCTTCGGCTGCCCCGTCGTCCCGGAGGTGTAGAGGATGGCGGCAAGATCGTCCCGCTCGACAGGAATCGCATCGAAGTCCCCAGGATACCGCTTCACCCATGCTTCGTTGGCGAGAATCCCATCGCCGTCCTTTCCATGGATCACGATCATTTTCTTAACCCCGATCTCCGGGAGTCCGTAAACAAGGCGAGGCACAACCGCCAGTTCCTCCGCGGTGACGAGAATCTTGGGACTGCAGTCACGGATCACGTATTCCAGTTCCCGCTCCTTGAGCATCGTATTGATCGGATTGACGACGGCCCCTGTTTTCAGCGCGCCGAAATACCAGAAAAGGAATTCCGCGCAGTTCGGAAGAAAGAGCGACACCCGGTCCCCCTTTTCCACGCCCAAGTCTACAAGGCCGTTGGCGATCCGGTTGGCTTCGGCATCGAGTTCCCTGAACGTCCAGCGCTCATCCTCGAAAATAAGAGCCACCCTCCCCGGGTGGGCATGTGCGGAATTCTCCACACAGCTCGCCAGATTGACTCCCTTCATCATCGACTCCTCCTTTTTTTGTTTCCCGCAACGTTGACGCCCCTGCAGGGTCGCCTTCGGATAAAAAAAGGCCGTGGAATCTCCACGGCCTTTAGATACAAAAAAGCCGCGGGCGGCTCAGGCGGCCTGCCCGCGGCTTCAGCTTCTGTTTCAGTCTATGAAGCGTCGCAGGCAGACCCGGCTAAAAAAGCCGAACAAACCGCCCGCAAAATGGCTCATAAATGTTTTCATTTTTCGCTCGTCCTCACTACCCGGTGGTTCTTGACCATTTTCGATTCCCGGAATTAAAGCGATCTCACATACTCATCAATCGCCTTGGCCGCCTGGCGTCCCGCGCCCATGGCGAGGATGACGGTGGCCGAACCCGTGACGATGTCGCCTCCGGCGTAGACGCCCATGCGCGTCGTCTCGCCGGTGCCGTCTTTCGTCACGATATAGCCCCACTTATTGACGTCGAGGCCCGGGGTCGTCCTTGGAATTACGGGGTTCGCCGTGGTGCCGATGGCTACAACAACAATGTCCACATCGATGGTGAACTCCGAGCCCTTGATGACGATAGGACGGCGCCTGCCCGAGTCATCGGGCTCGCCCAGTTCCATCCGGTTGCAAACCATCTGCTTCACCCAGCCGTTTTCGTCTCCGATGTATTCGATGGGGTTCGTGAGAAAATTGAACTGTACACCTTCCTCCTCGGCATGATGGACCTCCTCGATTCTGGCCGGCATTTCCTTCTTGGAACGGCGATAAATGATGTAGGCATTGTCCGCGCCGAGCCGAAGCGCCGTCCTCACGGAGTCCATGGCCACGTTTCCGCCGCCGATAACAGCCACGTTCTTTCCCTTGACAATCGGTGTGTCGTATTTGGGGAAGAGGTAGGCCTTCATGAGGTTTGATCGCGTGAGGTATTCGTTGGCCGAATAAATGCCCGAGATGTTCTCGCCGGGTACGTTCATGAAGACCGGCGCTCCCGCGCCCACGCCGAGAAACACGGCGTGAAATCCTTCCGCGAAGAGATCGTCCACCGTCTTGAGGCGGCCGATGGCGGCATTGAACACGATTTTCACGCCCAGCTTCTCCAAATAATCCACTTCCGCATCCACGATCGCCTTGGGAAGGCGGAATTCCGGAATGCCGTAAATGAGCACGCCCCCCGCTTTGTGAAGCGCCTCGAAGACCGTCACGTCATGGCCGACCTTCACGAGGTCTCCGGCAATGGTCAGCCCCGCGGGTCCCGCCCCGACAATGGCGATCTTCTTGCCCGTGGGCGCCGCCACTTTCGGGATCTCGATCTTTCCGGTAGCCCGCTCATAATCCGCCGCAAAACGCTCAAGCCGCCCGACAGCAACGGGGTCACCTTTCTTGCCCAGGATGCAGACCTTCTCGCACTGGTCTTCCTGAGGGCAAACCCTGCCGCAAACCGCAGGAAGGGCATTCGTTTCTTTGAGCTTCCAGGCAGCTTCGATGAACTTCCCTTCAGCAATCAGCTTGATGAAGCCCGGGATGTCCACGTCCACAGGGCAGCCCGGGATACAGCCCGGTTTCTTGCACTGGATGCAACGCTTCGCCTCCAGCATCGCCACTTCCTCCGAATAACCGTAGGGAACTTCGTCAAAATTGCCGATGCGCGCCTTCGGGTCCTGCTCCGGCATGGCCTGCCTGGGGATTTTCTCCTTCTTCTCTTTCTTTTCCGCTTTTTCTTCTTTATTTTCCATTTTCACCACACCTGCACATATCCATGGATTGTTTTTCCTGGTCACAGTACATCCTGAGACGAGTCATCAGGAGCCCGAAGTCCACTTCGTGCCCATCGAATTCGGGACCGTCCACACAGCCGAATTTCGTCCTGCCTCCCACAGAGACGCGGCAGGCGCCGCACATCCCCGTGGCGTCCACCATGATGGGGTTGAGGCTGACAATCGTCTTGATGTTGTAAGGCTTCGTCACATTACAGATCACGCGCATCATCGGAACCGGTCCGATGGCGAAGACCCTGTCAATCTTCTCGCCCGAGTCGATGAGGTTCTGAAGCACGGCGCTCACAAAGCCGTGGAAGCCATAGCTCCCGTCGTCGGTGGCCACGAGGAGCTTGTCGCTCACCTTCCCCATCTCCTCCTCCAGGATCAGAATATCCTTTGTACGGGCACCAATGATGGAGATGACCTTGTTTCCCTTTTTCTTGAGGGCCGCGGCAATGGGATAGACGACGCCGACACCCACACCGCCGCCGACGCAGACCGATGTCCCGAAGTTCTCGACCTCCGTGGGATGACCGAGAGGGCCCAACACGTGCTTTATATAATCCCCGGCACTCAACTGAGCGAGGCAGGTCGTCGTTTTTCCCACAATCTGAAAAATGATCGTGAGCGTCCCCTTCTCGCTGTCGGAATCCACGATGGTCAGGGGAATTCTCTCGCCCTTGTCGTCGATCATCAGGACAACGAATTGGCCGGCCTTGCGTTTACGGGCAATCTCCGGTGCCTCAAAAACCATCCTGACCACAATGTCCTGCAAATACGTTTTTTCGATTATTTTGTGCAATGTATTTTCTCCTATCCTTAAAGGTTGTTCAAAAACACGCTTTTCATCAGGCTGTTCAAAAACGTTCATGGTTCGACGAGCTCACCATGACATCATTCTTGTCACCCTGAGCCTGTCGAAGGGCAACAGCTGCTAAAAATCTCTTGGCAGTTTATCCAACTCTGCGAAGGAAAAGACGGGGCCGTCCTTGCAGACATACTTGTGTCCCACGTTGCAGCGGCCGCATTTTCCCACGCCGCACTTCATCCTCATCTCCAGGGAGGTGAGGATGTTCTCCTTGGCGAAGCCCAGTTCAAAAAAGACCGGCAGGGTGAACCGGATCATGATGGGCGGGCCGCAGATCACGGTCACAGCGTTCTCGGGGCTCGGCCCAACCTCCTTGCAAACCGTGGGAACGAAACCTTCCCTGCCCTTCCAGTTCGCATCGCCCTTGTCCACCGTGACATGCATCTTGATGTCTTTTCGCTTCTCCCAGGCGGCCAACTCCTCCTTGTAGCAGAGAAGCCCGGGAGTCCTGGCGCCGTAAACGACGCTGATGTCGCCAAACCGGGGCCGGTTGTCCTTGTGGAGCATGTAATGGATGAGCGACCTCAGAGTGGTGAAGGCAAAACCGCCACCCACCACAACCACATTTTTCCCTTCAAGAAATTCGATGGGCCAGGAATTTCCCAGAGGGCCCCGAACCCCGATGCGGGCACCCACATCGAGGTCATGCAGTGCCGTGGTCACGATACCGGTGACGAGCGTTCCCGCACGTTGAACCGTGAACTCGATATATCCCGGCTGGGTCGGCGACGAAGCGATACCGATGGGGCTTTCACCCTTGCCCAATATGGACAGTTCGGCAAACTGACCGGGCAGGTACTTGAAGTTCTCCTCGTCTTCCTTATTCACAAAGTTCAACCGGAAGGTCTTGATGTCGTTTGTTTCCACCTCCGTCACAATCTTCGTGACCTCAACCGGCATGGGGATGTAGGGGTTCTGCATCATCATTCCTCGTTTTCAGCTGCTTGGCTCTCAGCTCAATGTGTTTTTAAATCTTTTATCAGCTTTCTATCTTTTTAACTTCTCAGCTTCGATCTTTACAACTTCGATGCGCTCTCAATAATCGAGTAGATATCGATATTCACCGGGCAGGACCGTGTGCAGCGCCCGCATCCCACGCAGGAGATACAGCCGTATTTATCCACATGATAGGAATACTTGTGGCATACCTTCTGACGGTACCGCTGGAAGATCCTGGGTCGGGGGTTGTGTCCGCTCGCCTCAAGAGTGAAATCGGTGAACATGCAGGCGTCCCAGAATCGCTTTCTCACACCGTCTCTGAAAAGGGTCTCATCGGAAATGTCAAAACAGTAGCAGGTAGGACACACAAACGTGCAGGCCCCGCAGCTGATGCACGCCGCCGTCGCCTTTTCCCAGAATTCTTTGTTGTTGAAGACCTGGACCAGCTTTCCGGCAACGGCTTTATCCTGAATCTCCATGAAGCGGGTTTTCACCTCACCGCCCTTTTTCGCCTTATCCTCAAAGGTTTTCTCATCCGTCTTCGACCCCGCTTCAAGAACAGAAAGTTCCTTCAGCAGCCGGTCGCCCTTCTCCGTGATTCCTTTGAACAGAAGGTGCTTATCCGTCCGGATCATGAAGATGTCGCTTCCAGCCGTGTCGGAGGCACTGATCCCCAGGGTATTGTAAAAATCGGCCGGATCGGCTGCTGTCGAAGGATCGAAGGCATAACCGATGATCGTGGTTTTCTCACGCTTATCATTCCAGTAAGGATCAATGATGCCCGCTCCCAGAAAGTGCCTGTCCATGATCTCAAAACTCTTCGCGTCGCAGGGTCTGACGCCCAGGATCACAGACGGCTTCGCGTCCAGGGACACCGCTTCGGATTCCGTCGCTTCCTTCCCCAGCCTGTAGCGGATCAGGTCTTCCGACTGGGGGAAGAACGCGAACTTGGGGCTCATGGCTGTATTGTAGAAATCCAGGATGACATCAGCGGGATTCGTGATCTCCTGGAAATCGACGGCCTTCTCGCCTTTTACGGGCGCGTAGAGCGGGCCTTTTTCCATGAGGGCCGATACCAGATCACCGAGTTTTTCAAGCGCTATCTTCTTTAACACGTCGTTCTCCTTGTCTTTAGCCTTTTGCCCTTGGCCTTTCGCCTTACTTCAACATTTCATCCGAATCCTGATTGCCGTAGTTGACCATGGCCGGTTTGTCCTCGATCTTCATGCCGGCGGCCTGCTGGAACATATCCTCACATTCCTTGGCCAGTTTTTTGTGAAAGAGGTAAAGCGGGATATCCACGGGACAGGCCCGAGAGCATTCGCCGCAGTCGATGCACCGGCCGGCCAGATGATAGAACCGCGTCAGGTGGTACATGAGATGTCCGTCGGGAGTAGGTGATTTATCCGCCCAGCGGGGTCTTGATGCGTCCATGAAGCATGGATCACAGTAACACATGGGACAGGCCTTGCGGCAGGCAAAGCATCGGATGCATTTTTCGAATTCTTTTTTCCAGAAGGCCATGCGGGCGTCATGATCCATGCCCTCGAGTTCGGCCAGAACGTCATAAGGTGAACCGCCTTTGAAACCATGAATCTCATCGCCGAGAAGAATATCATAGAGGACCGGGTTGGCCATGTTGCAGGTGGTTTTGTTGTCGATGACCTCACCCGTTTTCTGATCTTTCATACCGGTGACAGGAATTCCCAGGATCACAAGGTCCTCCCTTCGAACCTTTTCTTCCTGGATCAGTTGAACCACGGCCCTGCTGTCGGCGGCTTTCACGGCAACAGCGATTTTCGTCTTTGGCGGATACTTGGGGAGATACCTGGCAAGGTTGAAGGTGCAGTATTCATTGAAGACCAGGCTGTCCACATCTTCCACCGTCCTGGCGGCAAAAGGCATGGGATGATTTTCATCATATCCCCTGCCATAGGCGAGAACCACGGAAACCTCGCCGCCCTCCAAGAGCCTCTTCGCTTCTTTTCTCAGATTTTCCTCGATCTTCTTCATCGCGGTCATAATCGCTCTCTCTAATCTTTCCTGATCTTGAACTTTGTCTGCGGCCCCAGGGCTTTCACGTCATTGGTGAACTCTTCCACGACCTCGGCATATTTCTTTCCTTCCGAGGCGGATATCCACTCCACCCGGAAACGCTTCGGCTCCATGCCGGCAAACTCGAGGATCTTTTTTGTAACGGCCAGTTTCCTTCGGGCATAGAGATTGCCTGTCCCGTAATGGCAGTCGCCGGGGTGGCAGCCTCCCACGAGAACACCGTCCGCACCCAGTTGAAAGGCCCGGATAATGAACGACGGATTGATACGGCTGGAACACATGACACGGACGGTTCTCACATTCTGAGGGTACTTGAGCCGTGTCGTACCGGCAAGGTCGGCACCCGTATAGGTACACCAGTTGCAGGCGATGCCCAGTATTTTAGGTTCAAAGTCCATTACGGTCTCCTTTTACTTGTATATGACAAAATATCTAAAATTCCATCAAACCTTCCATCTCGGCCATGACCTGGTCATTCGTAAAATGGCGCGTGATGATTGCCGACGCGGGGCAGCTCGCAGCGCAGAGGCCGCACCCCTTGCAGAGGGCTTCGTTGATTTCCGAAACATTCTTCTCATAGTTGAACATGGGCGCTCCGTAGGGACAGACCCTCACGCAATTCTGGCAGCCGCAGCAGGCGGCTGAATTCACGATTGCCGTCGCCGCCTCAAGTTCCATCTTGTCCTTGACGACAATCGTCAGAGCCTCGGCGGCCGCACCCGTCCCCTGTGAAACGGAATCGGGGATGTCTTTGGGGCTCTGGCAGGCACCGGCGATGAAGACGCCGTCCGTCATGGTGGAAAGAGGCGCCAGCTTCGGATGCCGCTCCATGAAGAAGCCGTACTTGTCGGTGCTGAGATTGAAGAGCCGCGCCATGTCCTTGGCGTCCTGCCTGGGTTTCATGGCCGGCGACAGAACCACCATGTCCACGGGGATCGTAACGAACTGGCTGGTCAGAGTATCTTCCACTTCGACGATCAGCTTCCCGGCATGATCCGGATTATCCGTTTTGTCGGTGACACGGGCCGCCTTGCCGCGGATGAATTTCACGTCCTCTTCCACAAGCCGGTTGTAAAATTCTTCGTAGCCCTTGCCGGGCGCCCTCATGTCGATATAGAGCTGATAGACATCGCCGTGGGTCTTCTCCTTCAGGAGATGGGCGAACTTCAGGGAATACATGCAGCAGACCCGGCTGCAATACTCATGGTTGTTTTTGTCGCGGCTCCCGATGCAATGAAGGATGGCGATGCTCTGAGGCTCCGTCTTCCCATCCCGCATCACGACCTTACCGCTCGTGGGGCCGGCGGAATTGAAGAGACGTTCGAGTTCCAGGGCATGGTGAACACCGGGGAGCTTCCCGTAACCGTACTGGATCAGGGGCTTCGTATCCATGAGATCATAGCCCGTTGCAAGAATCACGGCACCGACCTTGACTTCACGGAATGTGTCTTTCTGCTCGAAATCGATGGCCTCCTGTTCGCATACTTTCTCGCAGAGACGGCATTTCCCTTTCTTGAAGAAGGTACAGTTCTCTCGGTCAATGACAGGCTTCTGCGGAACGGCCTGTGGGAAAGGAATATAAATGGCTTTTCTTTTGACAAGGCCCTCATCCCATTCCGAGACACCTCGCCCGGGACACTTCTCCGTGCAGGCGAGGCACGCGTTGCACTTGTCGTGGTCCACGTATCGCGCCTTCTGCCTGATCTTGATGTCGAAGTTTCCCACAAAACCCTTGACCTCTTCGACCTCACAGTAGGTGAGAAGTTCAATGTTGGAGCTCTGCAGAACGGCATCCATCTTCGGCGTTAGGATGCAGGCTGAGCAGTCCAGAGTGGGAAACGTCTTGTCGAACTGCGCCATGTGGCCGCCAATGGTGGGACTTCTTTCCACGAGGTAAACTTTTTTCCCTGTATCGGCGAGTTCCAGGGCCGCCTGAATACCGGCGATGCCTCCGCCGACGACCATCACGTCCGGATTGACGTCAATGAACCGTGAGACAAGGGGCTGGAGAAGCCTCGCCCGGAAAACGGCGCCGTTGATGAGCGCCTTCGCTTTCGTCGTAGCCACGTCCTCGTCTTCCGTGACCCAGGAGTCCTGCTCCCGGACATTCACGATGGAGAGCAGATACTGATTCAATCCAGCATTCTCGATCACCTTGCGAAAAGTCCTCTCGTGCATCAGGGGAGAACAGGCAGCCACGATGACCCTGTCAAGGTTGTGTTTCCTGATGTCATTCTGAATCAGTTCCTGGCCCGGAGTGGAGCACATGAACTTATAGTCTTCCGCCACAACCACATCGGGCAGCGTCCTGGCAAACTCGGCGAGTTCACTGACCCGGACGGTCTTGGCGATATTCAAACCACAGTGACAGACAAAAACACCGATCCTGCTCATAAAATCTCCTTATCCTTCCAGACTTTCAAGAAAGAGTTCCGTCAAGTCCTTGACCTTGATCTTATCTTCCGCATTCATGGTTCGCACGCTGTCTTCCAGCATGGCGATACAGTAAGGACAGGCGGTAGCCAGCACCGTCGCTCCCGTGCTCAGGGCTTCCTCGATCCTCAGGTCGCTGAGACGCTCCCCTTTCGCCCTTTCAACCCAGAGCCCGCCCCCGCCCCCGCCACAGCACATGCTCTGCTCGCGGATCCGGTCCATCTCGACCAATTCCACACCCGGCAGGGCACTCAGGACCTCCCTCGGCGCATCGTAGATTCCGCTATGCCTTCCCAGGTAGCAGGGATCGTGATAGGTGACTTTGAGGCCGCCTGCGTCTTTCGTGGGCGTGACCTTTCCCGACTTGATGAGATCGGCGAGGAGTTCGCTGAAGTGGATGACCTCGTAATCCTCACCGTATTCCTGTTTGAAGGTTGCCAGGCAGTGGGGAGAAATGGTGATGATCTTTTTGGCGCCCGTCGCGCTGAAAATGCCCAGATTGTTGTTCTTCAGTTTCTCGAAAAGATCGAGATCGCCGACCTTCCTGACGCTTTCCCCGCAGCACTGAGCGTCCGTTCCCGGAAGCCCCCAGCTCAATCCGGATTTTTCGAGGATCTCCGCCGTGGCCTTCGCGACAAGCACGTTCCTGGGATCGTAGCAAACGGTGCAGCAGGTCCAGTAAAGATATTCCTTTCCCTCGGCGAAAAGAGGATATTTATCCTGCGCCCAGTCGTTTCTCTTGGGCGCGTCCCCTGTCCATGGATTCCCTCTGGCTGTAAGACTCCCCACGAAGGCGCGCAGGGGAGGCGGAAGCAGGCCGCCGCCGGCGTATACGCTTCGAACCGATCGGACGAGATCAATGATCTCGACGCCCCGGGGACAGCGATCCACGCAGAACTTGCAGGTCGAGCAACCCCACATCAGATCTTCTATGCCGTCAAAGCCGAGCTGGCTCAGCCTCATGAGTTTGCGGATATTGAAATGAGTGATCGGACTCCAGGGGCACGTTCCCGTGCAGGTTCCGCACTGATAACATTTCCTGAAGGCCTCGCCGCCGGCGTCTGCGATCGCCTGCGACATCTCCAGATATGGCGTGACCGCTGTTGACATTTTCTATTGGTCTCCTATCGTTTTCAATCGTGTATATTTCTCAATCTGAAAGGCACTTAAATGACAATCGTCCCCGTCGCCTTCTGCTGATTGCAAAACGCAAAAAAAAAGCTTTGAAAAATGATTGAATTTCCGGACGTCTTGGGGGTTCAAAATTTCATATCGTTAAGGAATTTCAAAACTTACACTATTGACCCGTTCTTTCAAAATCCCGCGCTTCATAGCAGATCAATATTGAAATGTCAAGGGCATTTAGGTTTCAGGAAACCGGGTTTTCTGAAATCGCATTCCAGATTTCGGTCTTCCCTTCCCCTGTGCGGGCCGAGAAAAGGATCATCCTCTCAACAGGCATTCCCAGATTTTTTTTTATGCTGTCCATGTGAACCTTCGCCCGGCTTTTTGAAACCTTATCGGCCTTTGTCAGGACGACGATGAAATTTTTATTATAAATCCGGAGCCATTCCATGAGCGACAGGTCATCATCGGATGGGTCCCGCCTTATATCGAGGATCAGAACAACCAGGCGCAGGGCTCTTCTCTCCTTGAGATACCTCTCGACCATGAGACCCCATCTCTTCTTCTCTTCCAGGGAAACCCGCGCGAACCCGTATCCCGGGAGGTCCACGAAAGAGAAGCGGTTGTTGATCAGAAAGAAATTGAGTAAGCGCGTCCTGCCCGGCGTGGAACTGGTAAGGGCAAGTTTTTTCCGATGGACCAGAGCGTTAATCAGGGAGGATTTTCCCACGTTGGACTTGCCGGCAAAGGCAACCTCCGGATAGGGATCTTCCGGATAATGTGCAGGCTGTGTCGCACTTTTTATGAATATTGCGGAGGTTATCTTCATCGTTGGTCATCCGGCTAAGGGCACAGGGCTAAAGGCTAAAGGGGGAAAAGACCTTCAACCTGCGAGTCATGAGCTATAATCCGCAACCGCCTTTCGCCCTTCGCCTTTAGCCTTCTTTCACTCGAATTCAATGCCGTACTTTTCGAGTTTCCTCTCCAGGGTAGGACGTGAGATGCCAAGGACTTCGCAGATTTCCCCCTTGTTCTTGCCGACCCTGGCAATGACCTTTCGGATATGCTTCTCTTCTATGTCATCAAGCGTTTCAAAACCTCTCTCCTTATCCGCCTCAGGACCGGAAACAGCAGCGGTCAGGCGTGCGCCTTCTCCTTTATCGTGCCCCAGGAGATCGGGAAAATCCTCATGGCCCAAGACCTGACCCTTTGCAACCACGGCAGCTCTCACGAGAAGATTTTCCAGTTCCCTGACGTTTCCCGGCCAGTGGTACTCCATGAATATATCCATCATTTCCTGCGATACGCCAATGATTTTTTTGTGGAGATCCCGGTTGATCTTTCTAAGGAGATAATCCAGCAACAGGGGTATATCCTCCCGTCTCTCTCTCAGGGGGGGGATATGGACGGTCACGATATTCAGCCGGTAGTAAAGATCGTCACGGAATTTCCCCTCCTCCACCAGGGTCTTCAAATCTTTGTTTGTGGCCGCGACGATCCGGGCGTTCACCTTCACCCGGTCTTTACCTCCCACGCGTTCAAACTCCAGCTCCTGCAATACCCTCAGGAGCTTGGCCTGCAGGTTCAAAGACATTTCGCTGATCTCATCAAGGAAGACGGTTCCGTAACGGGCCAGCTCAAACTTTCCCGGTTTCCTGCTGATGGCTCCCGTGAAGGAGCCCTTCTCGTGGCCGAAAAGCTCTGATTCGAGCAGCGTATCCACTATGGCGGAACAATTGATGGCGATGTAGGGTTCCGTGGATGAGGTATTATTATGAATGACTTTTGCGATCAATTCCTTTCCCGTTCCACTCTCTCCCTGGATAAGGACTGTCGTCTTGCTCTGGGAAACGACGCCGATGGTCTTGAAGATTTCCCGCATGGCCTTGCCGGTGCCGATGATATCGCCCACCTTGAAGCTCCGGGAGGGTTCCGTGAGAAGACCATCTATCTTTTTTTCCATTTCTATGGTTTTCACGGCCTTCTGAATGGCAATATCCAGTTCGTCGATGTTGATCGGTTTGTGAATATAATCAAAGGCCCCTTCCTTCATCGCCCGGATCGTTGTTTCCATATCGTGGTGGGCCGTGATCATGATGACCTTGGCGTCCTCATTGTCTTCCTTGAGGTCTTCGAGAACCGTAAAACCGTCAATATCAGGCAACCGGATATCGAGGATCACAATATCCGGTGACATCTGCAGGGCCTTATTCAAGCCCTCCGTGCCCGTGTTGGCTGTAATGATCTCGTATCCCTCTTCGGAAAGGTAGAGTTCCAGCGATTCGCTTATGGACTTGTCATCGTCGATTACGAGAATTTTAGCCATTTTCAAATCCGTTTCGTTAAGGGTTCGAGGATTCAAGGGTCCAAGGGTTCAAGTAAAGACCATTTCTTTTCCGCATTTTCCCATCTTCTCAACTTCTATATAGTTATTGCGCCGGCAGCGCAATAACGACCTTCGTTCCCTTTCCTTTCGCACTGACAATCTCGATGGTCCCCTGGTGAAGATCAATGATTTTTTTGACCTGCGTGAGTCCCAGGCCCGTCCCATATTTTTTCTTCGTGAAAAAGGGATTGAAAAGATGGGGAATGTCCTCCGGGTCAATACCGCAGCCATTGTCTTCGATTTCAATCACGACAGAAGACTGATTGTTTTTTCTGAGAGGCTTTGTTGAGATGGATAGCCGTCCTCCTTCATCCATGGCATCAATGGCATTGAGGTAAACATTAAGGAGAGCCTGCTTGAGCATGGCCGAATCAAAATTCACAGCGGGAATGCCATGATCAAAATTTTTCAGGACCTCAATCTTTTTCTCGGCGATCTCCTTTTCGGCCATGTTCAGTGAATTCTCCAGGAAGTTACTGATGTCGGCCTTTTTCATTTCGGGTTCCAGAGGCCTGGCGAAGATCAGGATATCGCTGACCAGTTTTTCGAGATGCTCCACTTCCTTCTCGGCGATCTTGAACCGCTTCAGGTCATTCCCTTCGGGGCACAGCCTTTTCTCCAGAATCTGAAGGCTCATCTTGATTGAGGAAAGGGGGTTTCTCACTTCATGGGCGATGCCGGCGGAGAGCTGCCCCACAGCAGCAAGTTTCTGACTTTCATAAAACTTCTTTTCCAGGTCCTTGAACTCGGTGATATCCCTCTGAACGAGAATATAACGGTCCGTCCCTTTGATCGGTCGCGGCGTGATGAGCAGGCTCCTCTTCGATCCGTCTCTGGCTATCGCTTCGATCTCATAAGGTCTGTAATTCCCCTGTTTGATCTCCTCCCATTTTCGAAGCATGAATTCTTTCTGCTCCGGCAATACGAATTCCGTAAAATGTTTCCCTTCCATTTTTCCCGGTGTCAATCCGGCCTCCATTTTCAACTCCCTGCTGACATAGGTGATCACTCCGTCGCTTCCCAACGCGAAGACCCTGTCCGGTGAACTGTCCATAATGGACTGGAGGTAATTGTAGAGCTCTTCAATGTCTTCCCTGAGCTTGATATTTTCGTAGAGTTCATTCTTCAGCGTCTCAGCGTATTCCTTCAGGTCGCGCTCCATCTCCCGCTCCCGCGTCACGTCCTGAAGGGTCTCGATCGCCGCTATGACCTCCCCGCTCTCATCGTAAATGGGCGCCGCCAGAAAATAAAGATGCCGCCTCCGGCCGCCCAGGTTCTCGTAAAAATCGCTCGCCTCGTAAGCCCCCTCCACCACCACCGATTTCTGAACACGCTTCTTGCCGTAATACCGCTCCAAACTCTCAATGTCGTCATCCATGATCACATCGGCAATCACCGGCCGCTTCTCCGCATAAAAAGGAATATACTGCCTGTCCGTCCCTATCATGTCGGCACCCTTGTATCCCGTCAACTCCTCGCAGGCCCGGTTCCAGAAAATGATCTTGTGATCGCGGTCAATGACAAAAGTCGGGATCGGCGACCCCCCAATGATGCCCTCTATGGTCTTCTTCAGCTTGATATTTTCGTAGAGCTCATTCTTCAGCGTCTCAGCGTATTCCTTCAGGTCGCGCTCCATCTCCCGCTCCCGCGTCACGTCCTGAAGGGTCTCGATCGCCGCTATGACCTCCCCGCTCTCATCGTAAATGGGCGCCGCCAGAAAATAAAGATGCCGCCTCCGGCCGCCCAGGTTCTCGTAAAAATCGCTCGCCTCGCAGGCCCCCTCCACCACCACCGATTTCTGAACACGCTTCTTGCCGTAATACCGCTCCAAACCCTCGATATCGTCATCCACGATCACATCGGCAATCACCGGCCGCTTCTCCGCATAAAAAGGAATATACTGCCTGTCCGTCCCTATCATGTCGGCACCCTTGTATCCCGTCAACTCCTCGCAGGCCCGGTTCCAGAAAATGATCTTGTGATCACGGTCAATGACAAAAGTCGGGATCGGCGACCCCTCAATGATGCCCTCTATGGTCTTCTTCTCACGGGCAAGTTTTTCCTGCCAGTCGTCCCGCTCCTTGAAACGCTTCAGTTCCTCCTCTAGCATGAAGCGTTTTCTGCCCGAATAAAGAATCAACGCACTGCCGACAATCACGGTGATGATGAGGATGAAAGCTTCCAGCATGAGGATGAAAAATGTCTTTTTCAGATGCGAAACAGCTGCCTGGTAGGGAAGGCTGACAGCGATGGACCACTTCCGGGAACCGAGATTAATGGGGGCATAGGCGACGATATTCTTTTCAATCCTGTCTTCCTCATCCCGGAAGTAGTAATCGCCAAGGCCGTCTCCGCCTTTCAGCATCATCTCCTTAAGGGATATTCCCTCCGCCGGACCCTTCCCTTCAATCTTCGCGGCATCCACCCCGGTCAATGCCCGGTTGGGATGAAACAGAATGATCCCCCGGTCATCGATGATCCAGGCATCACAGGAGAAGTCGTCTTTCGCAGGCTGGATATAGCGATCCACGATGGCCGATAAAGAAAGCGCTGCGAAAGCCACGCCGGAAAATCTGTTTTCCGCATCGAGCCTGGGCACGGCTACGATGATAAAATTCGAGCGTTTTTTTGCGGCACCGGGTTCTTCGCGGTCGTTCCAGAGGAGATCGCTCACCTGAGGGCTCCCCTTCGTCCTGATTTTCCGTATGAGGCCCTGCAGCTCGGGCCGCTTCGCAACAAAATCTTTCCGGAACGAGGAAGGGTAGGCGAGCAGTGCGGAACCCGATTCGCTTTCCTTCGCGATGAACTCTACCTTCCCTTCAAGATCCTCATAGATAATCCTTATGTTTTCCAGGGTCAAATCGGAATCCGTTTTCTCCGAGCTCCTCCTCCTGGAGTGGATAATCATGCTCTTTTCCATGCTGGAAATGAGATCCTCTATCCCCGCTGCCGCTCCTCTTGCAATGGCCATCTGCTGGCGGCTGAACTGTTCCACGACCTCCTTTTCCCTCGCATTATTGATGAGGATGGAAAAGAGCAGAATCATGACGATCACGATCAGCGTGGTCAGCCAGATGGGAATCCTTCTTTTTTTATTTCCAAGGGATGGATTCGAGGGCAGACTCAATCATCCTCTCCTTTTTTCCTCTTTTCCCGGCGCTCCTTAACGGCGATCAGGACATAGACACCCACGGCAGCTCCCAGTGAGATGAGAAGCTTGACAAGCCCGCTTTCAATATGGAAGACTTTTTCGCAGGCGAGCCAAGCCACAAGATACGTTACAGCGGTTAATATCTCCTGCATCAAGTGAACCCTTTCGTAAAATGGTATGCAAAAAACGACCCGGCAAGTGGATATATCTTTTGAGCCTGTATTTTTCAATAAAAATATCGCAATGTTCATCAGCCCATATCTTCTCTTTATTTTTTTCTCTCTCCCCTTTCACCCTCTTCGGTCCTGCCTGACGCCCCCATTTAACATTTCGTTACATCCTGCTTCATGATTTAACGAAATGTTAAATTCTCGTGCCCATCGGAGCAGTCCTGAACGATTTCATCACTGGAAATATGCAAGTCGTTGCTTCTGGTTATGAAAAAGATCCCATTGCGAGAGGGTGAGGCACGGTGATTGCATAAAGGGCGGTCAGTTCGGCGAATTTTCCCTTTTCTTTGAAAGCGCTTTTGTGCTACTAAGGCAAGGTGAAATATTCAAAGCAATCTCATTATAATGAAAGGAGATAAGACAGATGTTAAAGAAACTCGGAAAAACGTTATTAACCCTTTTCTCAACCGCGGCCGCTATGCTTGTATGTTCGCCGGTGGTTTTCGCTGCGGAAGCCCTTCCTGCCGGTGAATCCTACACGAAGGTCCTTTTTGCCGTTGGCGCCATGCTGGCGGCGGGATTTGCAATCGGTGTGGGAGCCGTCGGAGCCGGTCTGGGGATCGGTACAGCCGCCAGCGGCGCGTGCGCAGCAGTCGGAAGAAACCCCGGGGTGCAGGGAAAAATCATGATGACCATGCTCGTCGGCATGGCCATGGCAGAATCGATCGCCATTTACGCCCTGGTCGTTTCGCTTGTTCTTCTCTACGCAAACCCCTATATGCGTTATTTTTTGGGTTAATTCCGAAACGAATAATTAACTTCAAAACTAACAAAAGTTAGGGGGAGAAGGCAATGCCAGAAACGAACAAGGATAAGCAGCTTTTCACTGTAGCGAGAGTCTTCTTCCTGCTTATCGTAATCCCCTTATCACTGATGGCTATTCTGATAGCCAATGGCATTTTCAAATTAGGGATTACAGCAAAGGAACGAGCCGTTACTGTTCTCGACCAGAAATCTCAGGAAGAAGTCAAGATACGAGCCATTAATACAGCGGATGAGGTTGCCGGCTTCCTCATGGAAAGAAAAAAGGATCTGCTGGTGGCAACCATCATCCCCACAACGGAAACAGCCTATAAACAATTTATCAATGAGAACAAAAGGAATGTATGGGTCAAGGCAGAGGACAAGATCCTGCAGCAGCCGCTCCCGCTCTATACCGAAATGGCTCTCATTGACAGGAACGGAAATGAGCTGATCAAAATTACAAACGGCCAGGTTGTACCCAAGTCAAAACTGATCAATGTGAGCAATCCAGCCGGCACCGCTTATAAATCAGAAGAATACTTCGCCAAGACCCGAAAGTTGAACAAGGGCGACGTCTATGTGTCTAACGTCACCGGATGGTACGTGAACAGGCAGGATTTTGAAAAGGGCAAACGGTTCGGCGGCATTATACGATTGGCCACGCCGCTGTTCGGAAAAGAAGGATTCGCCGGCATCGTTGAGTTGGCCCTTGACTATCGGCACCTGGCAGGATTCACGGACCACACAATTCCGACCCAGTCCAGCTATGTCTATGAGGCAGACGCCTCAACGGGCAATTATGCCTACATGGTTGACAACAGGGGATTTATTATTTCCCATCCCAACGATTTTCATATCGCCGGTCTGTACCGGGATGGAAAGCCCGTTCCTCCTCTGATGGATAAGACGGCGACTGAGTTGACGAAGAAGGGGGAAGAGGTCCTGAATCTGAATCTTCTCGGTTTCATGGATCCGAATCTGCCTGCCATCGCAAAGGATGCCGCGGCGGGTCGTTCAGGCATCAAGATGTACAAGTTCGGCGGTCACACCAAGTTCGTGGCCTATGCGCCCATCAAGTTCTACACGGAAAACTATCCCAAACCAGGTGGATTCGGCTGGATCGGTATGGGTGTGGACGTGGAGAAATGGAACGAACTGGCCGTCGCGACGTCCCAGAAGATTGAAAAAGAAGCAAAATCCTGGACGACAACGATCGTTCTGATTCTTATCGTTTCCGTTCTGATTCTCTTCGCTATCTCTGCCCTGCTGGCGAGAGGAATTTCGCGTTCCATCGATACGGAGGTACCGGAAGGATCCCGGGAAGTGGTGGACTATTATGAAGACGAAGAGGATGAAGAAGAACATAAATAAAACAGCAAAGGCATGACGGAGGCCGGGGCTCAACCCCGGCCTCTTTTTTTTCCCATTTTTCAACAAGTGGAAGCTATCTCCCGAATTTTCCACATGAACTCGTTTATATTCGCAATCCTTCGTTATGGTTCAATTTTTCGATTTCCAATTGACTTGAAAAGTCAAAACTGGTATGGAAATCCGACTTTTGAATTCCGCAACACAACTACTCTTCAGGAGGAACGAATGAAAGCCAATAAGCTCGTCATGTGGTTCGATGAGATCGAGTTGAAAGATATACCCCAGGTAGGCGGAAAGAACGCTTCTCTCGGAGAGATGAGGAGAGAACTGACCTCCAAAGGAGTCAGCATTCCAGACGGTTACGCCATTACCGCTTATGCTTATCGATATCTCCTTGAGACAGCGGGTATCACGGAGAATCTCAAGAAGATTCTCTCTGATCTGGACACCCACGACATCGAGAATCTCAATGAAAGGGGGAAAAAGATCCGTTCCCTCATCTATGGCGCTGAGCTGCCGGATGACCTGAAAGCAGAGATTTTAAAAGCATACAAAAAAATATGTGAAGAATACGGCGAGAATACGGACGTGGCCGTGAGAAGCTCCGCGACGGCGGAGGATCTCCCCGATGCGAGTTTCGCCGGCCAGCAAGAAACCTACCTGAATATCCGGGGAGAAGAGGCCCTTATCAAAGCCTGCAAGAAATGCTTCGCATCCCTCTTCACCGACCGGGCCATCTCGTACCGGGTGGATAAAGGATTTGACCACCTCTCCATCGCTCTCTCCATCGGCGTGCAGAAAATGGTGCGTTCGGACATGGCGTCTTCGGGCGTCATCTTCTCGATTGACACGGAGTCCGGATTCCGGGATGCGGTGCTGATCACCGGCTCCTACGGTCTCGGCGAACTCGTCGTGCAGGGCACGGTGAACCCCGACGAGTTTTTCGTCTTCAAACCCACTCTGCGGAAAGGTTTCCGGCCGATTCTGCAAAAGAAACTCGGCTCCAAGGAAATCAAGATGGTTTACGCAGCGGATAAGGACAACGAGTCCACGGTCATAGTGCCGGTTCCTGCCCACGACAGGAAAAGGTTTTGCATCTCCGACGATGAGATCCTGAAACTTTCCCGGTGGACCATGATCATCGAAGACCACTATTCCGAAAAGGCCGGTTTCTTCAAACCCATGGACATCGAATGGGGAAAAGACGGCGGCACGGGAGAGCTCTTCATACTCCAGGCGAGACCGGAAACGGTTCAGTCTCAGAAGGATGTCAACGTTCTGGAGACTTATGCGCTCCTGGAAAAGAAGACCCCTCTGGCTACGGGAACGGCAGTCGGGTCTAAAATCGGGGCCGGGCCGGTCAACATCATTGAAAGCGTCGACCAGATCAAGAACTTCAAGAAAGGAGAAATTCTGGTCACGGACATGACGGATCCCGACTGGGAACCGATCATGAAAATCGCCGCCGCCATCGTCACCAACAAGGGCGGCCGCACCTGCCACGCCGCCATCGTCAGCCGGGAGTTGGGGGTACCCTGTATCGTCGGCACGGGGGACGGGACGGAGAAATTGAAGGCTTCCAGAGAAGCAACGGTTTCTTGCGCGGAAGGAGAAGTGGGGAATGTCTACGACGGCATCCTCAAGTTCGACATACAGAGAATCAATTTGCAGAACGTGTCGCGGCCGAAGACCAATATCATGATGAACGTGGGAAACCCGGATCTTGCCTTCAATAACGCCTCCATCCCCAATGATGGTGTCGGGCTGGCGCGGCTGGAGTTCATCATCAACAACATCCGGCTCCACCCCATGGCTCTGATCCAGTTTGACAAGGTGACGGATCCCAAGGTCCGTGAGGAAATTGAAGCCCTCACGCAGGGCTACGACAACAAGAGCGACTGCTTTGTGGACAAACTCGCGCAGGGTGTCGCCAAAATCGGGGCGGCCTTCCATCCCAACGACGTCATTGTCCGGATGAGCGATTTCAAGAGCAACGAATACGCGAACCTCATCGGCGGCTCCTTCTTTGAACCCCATGAAGAGAACCCCATGATCGGATGGCGGGGGGCGTCACGTTATTACGACGAGAAGTACCGTGACGGCTTCGCCCTGGAGTGCAAGGCCATGATCAAAGTTCGCGAAGAAATGGGCCTCACCAATGTGAAGCTCATGATTCCCTTCTGCCGGACCGTGGAAGAGGGCAAACGGGTCGTCGAGGTCATGAAGCAGAACGGGCTCGTGCAGGGTGAAAACGGCCTTGAAATTTACATGATGGTCGAAATTCCGAGCAATGTGATTCTCATAGAAGAATTCGGTAAAGTCTTCGACGGATTCTCAATTGGGTCCAATGATCTCACTCAGTTGACTCTCGGTCTCGACAGGGATTCCGCCCAGGTTGCCCATATTTTCGACGAACGGAATCAGGCCGTCCTCGATCTCGTGGCGCTGGCGATCAAAAAGGCCCGAAAGATGAAGAAGAAAATCGGCATCTGCGGGCAGGCGCCGAGCGATTACCCTGAGTTCGCCCGATTTCTTGTAAAGTGCGGGATCGACAGCATGTCCCTGAACTCCGATACGGTGATCAAAACCACGCTGGACATCCTGAATACGGAAAAAGAGCTGGGGATTAAGACTCCGAAGCGCGCCAGGAAGAATTAAATCTTGTCATGTTCTCGCGTCATCGTGACAGGGCGGAGGCAGTCTGAAGAGGAAATTTGTTTTCCATGAAACAATAAAAAAACCGTGGACAGGTCCTGCCTCTCCACGGTTTTTTATTGAGCGGTCTTCAGAAGCTCGTCCTCTCAGACAACCTTCCCGAACGTTGTGTTCTTATTTGCCGCGCGGCGATTGGATTTCAATTCCCCAATAGTAGTGCTTGAGGATGTCGCGGCAAGTGAATCCCCGGCGGGCCATTTCGTAAGCCCCCCATTGACTGAGGCCGACACCATGGCCGTAGCCACTGCCGTCAAACCTGATCCGGTCCCCTTCTTTCGTCATCACAAAGAGCGTGCTTTTGAGCGATTGGGGGTTCACCCGAAGTCTGAAATCGTTGGATCGGAAAACAGCCTCACCGTCGCTGTGGAGGACTTTGAGTTTCACGATCCTGCCCGACGGACTGACATCAACAGGGACAATGTCATGGATCTCGCCCACGCGGATGCCGCCCCCGGCAAGGGCTTTCGACAGATCTCCCGGCGCGAGAGAAAGCGTCCACCGATAGCCCGACGCGTTCATGCTGTACTCATCCGGAATCCCCTTGAGATAGGGGATATCCGCCGTCCAGACGTTTTTTGCGTCCTCCGTAGCCCCGCCGCTGTTTGAATGGTAATAGGCAAGGATCCTTTTTCCGTTGTGATAGAGGACCTGGCCTTTCGTGTTATCCACAGCGCGAATGGCACTCGCGGTCTCCGCTTCAAATCCTCCATAGACCTGGGACATGGTCGTGGCCGAAACGTCAAACTCGCTCTCCCTGTTTTTCTCTTTTTGATAAAGCGCGAAGGTCCTCGCCACCACGGCCTGCGCCTTCAAAGCCTCAAGCGGCCAGCCGGGGGACATCTCTTTGGGAACGACCCCATAGAGATACTCTTCGAGATTCAGGGTATTGATGAGATCCATTCCCCCTTTTTTGCTCTTGATGATCCTTATCTCTCCCCTGTAACTTTTTCCATCCACCTTCAGCTTTCCATTCAGAGAAGGGGTCACGACCACGCCGCCGCCGGCGAGCGTCTCACCGTTGAGGGTCATGGTCTCCCCGGCAACTGCAACCGCAAGAATGCCTCCTTCTATTCTTTTCAGGATCTTTTCTCCCGAAAGGTTTTTTACATCCACGGATGAAGATGCGGCGATGATCGTTTCCCTTGCGGAGGTCTTGATCAAAACCCGGATTCTCTCCTCATCTGCAATCGCGGGGGTGACGCGCTTCCCCTTTTTATCAAGAGCCGGCGACGTCTCTCTCCGGCAGGCTTCCATCATGTACTCGGCTGTTTCTTTTCTTATCCCCCGGGGATCGTTCTTCAGATAGGTTCGAAACTGCGTCAGGGCATCCCTGTATCTGCCTTTCTCATAAAAAATCATACCAGAATTGAACCAGGCATTGGCCGCGAAAGGGCTCCCAGAATATTTTGTCTTCACGAGATAATAATACTTCAGGGCTGTATCGTAGTCGTCGAGAAAATAACTGTAAATATCCCCTATCATGAAGAGCGCTCTGGCACGGATCTCATATTCTTCAGAACGATCCGCCGTATCCTGATAGTCGCTGATGGCCTCGAGATAGAGCCCTTCCTTGAGATAGGTCTCCGCCCGCTGAAACGCGTGATCTGTTTCGCCACCGGGGCTGCTCAAGGCGGGGGAAAAAAGAAGGGAAGTCAGGAGAAAGAAAACAATGACGTTTCTTGCCATGCCGAATCGAGTTTCACGCTGAAATCTTTTGATGTCGGAGCAGACAATAAGCCGAGTTCTGTTCCCCCCACCGGTCGCCCGGAAGGAGGCGATGATCATTCCTCTGGGACATCAGTTGCCTGACGCCTCAAGCGACACTACCCGAGGACATCGGGCGGGCCACCCTCAAAGGTCCTCCTATTTGGTCTTGCTCCGGATGGGGTTTACCAGGCTTTCCCGGTCACCCGGGAAACGGTGAGCTCTTACCTCGCCTTTTCACCCTTACCCACTGTGGCTACGCCACAGAGTTTTTGAGTTTCGAGTCTCGAGTTATAAACTCTAAACCCCGAACTCTGAACTGCCCGCTGCAAGCGGGTGGGCGGTATTTTTTCTGTGGCACTTTCCTTAGGGTCGCCCCCAGTCGCCGTTAGCGACCATCCTGCCCTGCGGAGCTCGGACTTTCCTCCCGTCCACGGCCGAAACCGGGACCAGCGATCATCTCGTCTACTCCAACATCATATAGTGAATAGTCGTCAGTGAATAGTAGATAGAGAGAAAATCCGTTACTGTTCACTATCCACTATTCACTCATTAAGTGTTCATCGATGGCTTCATTGGCCAGCTGATCGGCCATTTTGTTATAGCTTCTATCAATGTGAGCGATCTTGTATTCTCGCAGTAATGATAACAAATTTCTGACCTGAATGATATACTTCAAAAGATTTTTGCTCTTTATTCGGTAGGCCCCGTTGATCTGATTAACCACCAGTTCAGAGTCGAGAAAGATATCAAGCCGGTTGTAGCCGCGTCGGACCGCTTCCTCCAGACCCATAATAAGGGCCAGATATTCTGCTTCATTATTTGTACAGTGTCCGATGTACTTTTTCAGGGCGCCGACGATGTTCCCGCTCTCATCTTTAAAAACGGAACCGGCACCGCCAAAACCGGGATTCCCTCGACAGGCCCCGTCCGTATACAGACCGAACCGGGCATCAGACATTCTTCCCCCTGTCATCCCAATAAATAATCCTGCTGCAGAAGGGACATTGCATGATCTCATCGGATCTCTGCAATTCGTTATACATCTGGGGCGGAATATTCATGTGGCACGCCTCGCAGATGCCCTTCCATACAGGCACAACGGCGCGGCCATTGCTGTGATTTTTTATTCTATCGTATTTTTTTAGAATCTCTGCATGGATTCTTTCCCTCAGCCCTGCCTGTTCGCGGGTGAGTCGTGATATCTCCGAATCCATGAGGCCGACTTCCCTTTCAAGTTCCTTTTTCCCCTCTTCGTAGCTAGAGCGAAAGGTTTCAAATCCCAGCTCCTTCACCTTCAATCCGCTTCTGGCAGAATCTATTTCCTCCAGTTTTAAAATAATTTCGTCTTCGATTTCACTATTTTTCTTTACAATCACATCGATCTCTTTGAGCATCGCCTGATATTCCTTGTTCGTCTTCACCTCCAGGAGACGCTCCTTCGTCTTTTTTAACTGATCCATCCCTTTTTTGAGGCCCTCCTCCTTCGCGCGGTGGGCTATGATCAGTTCTTCCAGGTGTTGCTTTTCTCCTTCCACTTCTTCTGCGGAGGCGCGGAACGTCTCGTCGAGCCGACTGATCTTATTCGGCAGTTCTCTCTTCCTGATGCCCGTCCTCGCAAACTCCGTATCGATTCTTTGCAACGAAATCAACAGCAATAAATCCTCTCTCAACAATCTGCCCCTTTCACATATTAATAATCGAAATTATGGTAAAAAAAATGCACCTGATACTGGTGCATTTTTTCGCTCCTGTCACGCGGACGGGCATCCTGATTGTGCTGAATGATTCATCATATACATGGGAATAATCAGGGCCTCCCTATTCACTATCAATGGTGGGCCCACCTGGGTTCGAACCAGGGACCTACCGGTTATGAGCCGGTGGCTCTTCCAATTGAGCTATGGGCCCGCTGATATCCGTCCACGGCCTGCGTCGTGGATTCGGAAAGAGATTTAGTTAATCCCATTCGCCTCTTTTGTCAAGGATTTTTGAGAATCCCTATTTCACGACGATTTTCAGTTCTCTTCGCCTTGATGGATTTCTCAACCGTTTCAATGCATTGGCTTCTATCTGCTTTGTCCTTTCAACTGTAACACCAAGATCGTCTATGCTTTCTTCCCCATAATCAGATCTCTCACCGATACCGAATCTCATCCTGAGAACTTTCTCTTCGCGAGGGGTCAGCGTGGACAGAATCTTTCTGGTCTGCTTTGCCAGATCCATGCTGATGGCCGCGTCGGAGGGCGACATGATCTTCTTATCCTCGATAAAATCCCCAAGATGGCTGTCTTCTTCTTCCCCAATGGGAGTTTCGAGGGAGATGGGTTCCTTGGCAATTCGCAAGACCTTCCTCACCTTCTCCAGAGGAAATTCCATCTTTTCAGCAATCTCTTCAGGACTCGGTTCCCTCCCCAATTCCTGAACGAGATAGCGCGATGTTCTGATGAGTTTGTTGATCGTCTCAATCATGTGAACAGGTATCCGGATGGTCCTCGCCTGGTCGGCGATGGCGCGCGTAATAGCCTGCCGGATCCACCAGGTAGCGTATGTGGAAAACTTGTAGCCCCTCTGGTATTCAAACTTATCGACAGCTTTCATAAGTCCGATATTTCCTTCCTGAATAAGATCCAGAAACTGCAGACCCCTGTTGGTGTATTTTTTGGCAATACTGACCACCAACCGAAGATTCGCCTCGATAAGCTTTTTCTTGGCTTCATTGGCTTTTTCCTCTCCGGCCTCTATCCGGATAACCACATCCTTGAGGGCTTGTGCCTGAAGACCAATCTCCGCCGTGACCTTTTTAACAATCTTACGGGTTTCTTTGACTGCGACCTCACATTCTTTCAGCCTTTTAATGGATACCTTAACTTCCCTGGCGATCTTCCCTGCTTTCGCAGGGTTGCGTTTCATATTCGAAAAGGTCTGCTCCATTTCCTTAACGGTCATGCCGGTCAATCTCTTGCATCGTCCAACCACATACTCGGATCTGTTGATTTCGGCGGCAGCATACTTGAGTCTGAGCACCATCCGGTTGATCTGTTTTTTGCTGAATTTGATTTCTCTCGATAGTTCGACAATCTTTGCCGTGTTCTTCGCCAGTTCCAGTCTTGCCTTTTTTCGTTCTGCCTCCAGGACAAGCTTCTCATTGATCTTCTTCCTGTACTGGTCGTTCTTTCTTTCGATCCTGGCAATCTTGTCAATGAGCTCCAGCACCCTGTCCCGATGCATGTCCTCTTCCACAAATCCGTCATCGTCTTCAAGATTGTCCACGACGTTCTTGATGCGGATGTCCTCGCTCCGAAGCTTTTTTGCGATATCCACAACATCCTTCACGGAAACCGCCACGCTAAAAACGGATTCCATGACTTCCTTCTCGCCTTCCTCAATTTTTTTGGCGATTTCGATCTCTCCCTCACGGTTCAACAGGGATACAACCCCCATTTCGCGTAGATACATTTTGACGGGATCACCTGTCTTGCCGGCCGTCGTGAGGAGGGCTGTCAATTCCTCCTCTTCCTCCTTGACTTCGCCAACTTCTTCTGCGGTTTTCTTGAGGACAATCTTTTCTCCCTTATCCGTATCAATAATATCAATATTCTTCTCTCCGAAGAGCATGATGATGTCATCGATCTCCTCCGGAGACGTCACGTCGGACGGCAGAATATCATTCACATCGTCGTATGTTAAAAATCCTTTCTCCTCACCCAGGGATATAAGTTTTTTCACTTCGTCTGAATGCATTCCTTTTCGCATGTTATTTCTCCCTGATCACTGATGATAATTCTTTTTCTTCCCTCATCAACTTTTCTTTTTCGACCAATATCCGCTTGCAACCGTTTTCATCTCTCATTTCCTGCGCCTGAACCAGCTCTATCTTCAATGCCTTGTGCCGCTCTTTAAACCACCTGATTTTTATTTTTCGGATCGTATCGGTGAAGACTCTTTCGGCAACCCCGGCTTCAACTGGACTCCCCGCCATGGCAAGTTTCAGCAAATTTTCCCTCACGGTGCCATTCTCAAGGCCGTTGATCACGTCTGCAACGGCAATTTTTCCAATCCGCTCCATATCTTCCGCCAAGGCTCTTCCAAGAATTCTCAGGTCCTCGCTCATGAGATAATCGAATGCATTTTCTTTCCTGACAAGGGGAAACCATTCCGGATGTTCTATCAGCAGGTAGAGAAAACTCAATTCTACAGTGTCGACCTTCCGGGCATCCTTCCGAAGCGGCATATCCTCCTTCCCCGTCTTCCGGATCTTTGACATGCTCTTGCGCACCTCTGTTTTAAGAAGCTCCTGGTCAATCCCCAGCCTTTCCGATACTCTCTTTATAAATTCATTTCTTTGAATCGGGTCGTCTATGGTGACGATGAATCGGACTGCATTCCCGGCCGCGTCCAGATTGTCTTCCAGGCCGCCTTTCCTGCCCATGATATGATCGATATAATAATCCACAATAGACTGGGCTCGGGAGATCCGGTCTTCGAGGGCATCCTTCCCGAAGTTCATGATGAAGGAATCAGGGTCATCTTTTTCCGGGAGGATGACGACCCGGGCGTGCATCTTCTCCTCAACGAACAGGCGCATACTGCGCTCGACGGCGTTTCGTCCCCCTTCATCGGGATCGAACAGGACCACGATTGTTTTCGTATAACGCCGCAGCAAGTCTAAATGATCTCTCGTCAGGGCTGTGCCAAGGGTAGCCACGGCATTTCGAACGCCCGCGTTCCAGAGCTGGAGGAAATCAAAGTATCCTTCCACAAGGATGGCTTCATTCTTCCTTCGTATTTCCTCTTTCGCCCTGCTGAGACCGTAGAGGTTTTTTCCTTTGATGTATACGGGAGACTCGGGAGAGTTGAGATACTTGGGCATCTCATCTCCCAGGGATCTTCCTCCGAAGGCGATCACATTTCCGTTTACACTCTCTATAGGAAAGATCAGTCTCCCCCGGAACCTGTCATAAAAATCCTCCTCACCCTTTTGGATTAAGAGGCCGGCTTTTTCAAGGAGTTTCGGAGGTATCTTCTTCTTTTCAAAAAAACCCCTGAGATTGCGCCATCCATCATAAGCATAGCCAAGACGAAAGGTCTTTATGACCTCCTCCCGTATCATCCTTTTCCCGAGATAGGCCCGGGCTCCCTTCCCGGCTTCCGCATAAAGATTGCCGGCAAAGTAATCGGCGGCGAGTTGGTTGACCCTATGAATCTCCTCCCGCAGGCTCTTCGTCTCCCGAGCTTCGCCTTCTCTGTATTCCCTTGAAAGAACGATCCCAAGCTTCCCTGCCAGATGCCTCAAGGCCTCGGGAAAGGTCATGTTATTGATCTTCATCAAAAAGGCGAGAACATCACCCCCCTCACCGCAGCCAAAGCAATAAAAGATCTGCTTATCCACATTCACACTGAACGAGGGGGTTTTTTCCTTATGAAAAGGGCAGAGGCCTGTATAATTGATTCCGGTTTTCCGGAGAGTGACGTATTCCGATACAACGTCAAAGATGTTTGCTCGTCTTTTAATTTCGTCTACATCGGGACGGACAGAAGCCATCAAGATGATTCCCTTTCAGCAGATCTGACAGGATGAACGCTTCCGCACAACTACATCAAGAAAATATTTTTCAGAAAGGGCTGACGTGTAAAAATGCTGAGATAAGTCCCTCATCAAGGGAAATGGAAAATCCTCTGACACATTTGAAAAAGCGAATGGTTATAAGAACGACCCGCAACTCTCTTCCGAGATCTTGCAGCAATCCGTTAAAATGTCTGGTATGAGTTTACCGCCTCAGGAGGATAATTTCTTTTTCACCAGTTCGCTGACAAGTTTTCCATCAGCCTTGCCGGTTACTTTCGGCATCAGGATCTTCATGACTTTCCCCATATCCTTGACCCCGGTTGCCCCGACCTCGGCAATAGCCTTTCCGATCTCTTCCTCCACGTCTTTTTCCGACATTTGTTCCGGCATGAACCCCTGAATGATTGCAAGTTCCGCTTCTTCCTTCTCCACCAGGTCCGTCCTGCCGCCTTTTTTGAACTGATCTATGGAGTCATTGCGCTGCTTCACACTGGACGAAAGGAGTTGAAGCATCTCCGCTTCGTTGAGTTCCCTTTTGAGATCAATCTCTTTGTTATGCAGGGCCGTTTTAATCATGCGGAGCGCCGACAGTTTCAACTTGTCTTTCGCCTTTGCAGCCAGGATCATCTCACTTTCTATTTTTTTCTTGATGCTCATGATAGCCGCCACCTGTTTGATCGGTAAATCATTAGAAATAATGGTTAAATAATCTTTATACCCAAATCCAGCGTTAACGCATTGC
>DFZO01000027.1 GCA_002383495.1 Syntrophaceae bacterium UBA4054
CTTGGCTTCATCAATAAGGTGGCGGTGAATCTGTACCGCGATCCGGCCTTGAATCTTCTGGGTGTCGCGGAAAAGGTGAAAGCGCTGATCGATGCGCACATATCGGCACGGGGCGTTGACCCTAAGATACCGCCAACAACGATTACGGACGCTGAGTTTGAGAAGGTCCTACAAGCCCAGGGCAGCAGCCGGGCAAGGGCGGCGCAGATGCAGTATGCAGCTCGCTATCACATCATCGGTTTCAGCAATCAGAATCCTATTTTTGCCCGCAAGATAAGCGAGAAGCTGGAGGAGATCCTCAAACGGTTCAAGGACGACTGGGACGCCCTGGAGAGGGAGTTGCGGAAATTCATGGATGAACTACGACGGGGTGACCGCAACGATTTCCCGGACCTCGACCCGCGTGTGCAGGTTCCCTTTGTACGACTGATCCTTGAAGTGTGCTCGGAGGGTCTTCAATTGGACGAGAGTCAGAGAAGAACCGCCATTAGCGCCGCTCTCGATATCGTGGAGCGGATCCGGCAGGAAATTGCCAAGGTGGGTTTCTGGAAGAACGCAGACCGTCGTGAACTGCTCACCAAACAACTTGTGCGGGACCTCGATGCATCGGGCGTCTGCCCGCCGGGAAAAGAACGAGACATCGCGCAAAGGCTGGTGGCCCTCGCAAAAGAGAACCACGAAAACCTGGTAAGAAGATGAGTGAAGTGCTGGTTGTAGACAAACTGGAATTCGAAGTTCGCCGGAGCAGTCGCCGTAAAACGTTGGGGCTCACGGTTGATCGCGCGGGCGAGCTTGTCGTGCACTCGCCCATAACGACGAGCGAGGCGGAACTCCATAACTGGGTCAAGCAGAAGCTCCTTTGGGTTCATCGAAAGCTCCTTCGCAAAGAGGAATATAGCCAGGGAATCAATAGGCTCGAAATGGTGAGCGGCGAAAGCATTGCTTATCTCGGCCAAAATTACCGTCTTAAAATTGTGAAGAAACAATCTGTACCCTTAAGATTCGACGGACAATGGTTCTCCCTGCGAGAGCGGGATCGACGGGAAGCGCCAAAACATTTTCAGAGTTGGTATCAAGATACGGGAACCGAATGGCTCAATGAGCGTGTTCGGTTCTGGGAGCCCAAGGCAGGTATTTCCACCTCAAAGATAACCGTCAACGACCTTGGCTTCCGTTGGGGTTCGTGCGGAAAGAATGGCAGCCTTTACTTCAATTGGCGTCTCCTCCAGTTGCCGGTAAGGCTGGTGGATTACGTTATAACCCATGAGCTTGTCCATCTTCGCGAACATAACCATACCCCGGAATTCTGGCGGGTACTGGGACGGGTGCTCCCGGACTGGAAGGAACGTAAAGAGGAGCTGAGCCGCAAGCATGCTGAAATGGTTTGGTGTATGGACGGCGATAAATGATTTTTGTTCAATATATGGTCAAGATACTGAAAAGGAGGGTAAATGGAAAACATCAATCCGAATGGGCTTGAAAAGGCGCTTGCAAAAACAGAAGCAGATGTTGATTCATCATTAAAAGCGGCAAATGCCGTCGTCAGTTCCTTAAAGAAGTTTCGTGGTGCAATTAAAGCAGGTAGTCTCCGTGAATTAAAGAAAGCGATTGATACGTCGGAGCAGGCAATCGCTGCACTGAAACAACAATTCTCAAACACAAAGGACGGCTGGAATTTCGATGCGGAAAACTATGTCGGCAGTAAGGCTTTCCCTGATGAAATATTAGAGATGGCCAAAACTCTCGGGGTAAGAATCTTTGAACAGGATGAAAGATTATATTGTTATCCTTTTCTTATCCGAATCATTCCAACTGAGCTTGCGATACAAATTGATAAGGCAAAAGAAAAACGCTTAAGACCATCAACCCTTGTGACTCATCTAAAATCCCTTCAAAATAAACCCGTCAGGTTTAAACCCGAGGCGTTTCTGGAAAGTCTGTTCTTAGCGTATGACGCTATCATAAAGAGTCGCGGCAAGGGCCAAGTCGGTAAAGGGAGTGTCGTAACTCTTCGTGAGATATACAGATTGCTGACGCTTCTGCCAGGGCAAACCAAGGAGTACTCTCTTCAGGAATTTGCCAGAGACATTTATCTTCTTGATCGAAGCGGCGTCACAGAAACAAAGAAGGGATGCGGCGTTACAATGCCGGGAGTAAGTTCTGGAATGAAAGGGACTGCAGGTGCGATTCGAGTCATTACGCAGGAAGGCCAGGACAAGCTGTATTACGGTATTTCTTTTTCAGAGGCTAAGGAGGCATAACCTATGTCATACATCACACAGGATGAATGGATAGACACGATTCGCAGGGAATATTTACATTCTTTCATTAAACGTGGCGGTGCGGCGGTAAAATTTGCCGTGCCGATGGAAGATCTCGACCATCGCCAATTGCAAAATCTTGTACGTAAAACGGCAGAAGAGGAAAATTATCTTTTTGCCTCCGTCGATGCCATATCGACAAAGATTCACATGATCGACAAGTTGTTCCACACGGTCGCTCGCCAAATTGATTGGGATGATTTATCTCGTGCATTTGTGAAAAAGATTTTTGTCCAAAATGGATATGCGCTTCCAATGCATGGTGAAGACTTTGCTTTTTCAAATATTGCGGCAATCAATAATAGGGAGGAAATATTTTTACGCAGAGAAGTGCGTGCATGGTTTGAAGAGAGAATATTTCACGATTTCGATATGAGCCAGGAATTTCGCATCGCTATGATCCGCCTATGTTTAGAGCAGCTTGACTTGGCGGGACCATCGGCATTTTTAAGTAATGCGGTAAAAGAATGGCTGCGTGGTGAACTCCGCTTGATTTCGGCATTGAAAGATGCCCTTATTTTTCAAAAGATCGCCCGGTATAATGCCCGGCACATGCTTTTTTCTCTTGTACACTGGTTAAAGGTAAACGGCAAAAGCGGTTTGGTCCTTGTGCTCGATATTACCCGCTATCTCGTCTCCCGGAAATCGAAAAATCCTGATGATGGTTTTTTCTATTCTATTCCTGCCCTGCTTGACGTCTATGAAGTTCTGCGCCAGTTTATTGACGGAACGGACGAGATGGAAGGTTGTCTCATCGTTGTTCTTGCGTCAAAGGAATTCCTCGACCTGGACGACAGACGGGGGCTTAGAAGCTATGAGGCATTGCAATTTAGGATATGGGACGAAGTCAGAGACAGGCAAAGACCAAATCCGCTGGCATCGTTGGTACGCCTGGCGAATAATAATAAGGAACCAGGCTATAAAGTATTTAGAGAGGTGCAATAATGAACATAGACGAACAGGTTATAAATCAGCGTGCCATTGAAGCTCTGCGCAATGGTGTTCCGAATCGAGATGCTGTGACGGTTTTGGGATGCAATCAGTGGGAAATAGAAGAAAAATTTCGACAAAAACTGGAATCAACTCAGAGCGCGATTGACGGCAATGGCAAAAACGAAGGTTTGCTGGTTGCGGGCGATTTTGGTTCCGGCAAGTCGCATCTTCTCGAATACCTGATGCATCTTGCCCTGGAGCGGAATTTCGTTTGCAGCAAGATTGTCATCAGCAAAGAAACCCCTCTTTTTGATCCGACAAAGTTATATCGCGCCGCAGCCGAAGCGGCAATGGTGCCCGGTAAACGGGGCAGCGCCATGACGGAAATTGCCACGGCTCTGAATCCCAGGGAGCATCTCTATGCCGATTTTTACGAGTGGCTGCATCAGCAATCAGATTTAAATTCCATATTTGCGGCTACTCTTTTTCTATACGAACGTATGTCAAATGATCCCGAACTGAGCAACCGCATTATCCGGTTTTGGTCTGGTGATAAATTCGGACCAAGTGAAATTAGAAAATACCTCCGGGCATGCAGGGAGCCGGTAACCTACAAGATTGAGAAAATTCCGGTGAGAGAACTTGCGTTGCAAAGATTCAGGTTTACCGCACGTTTAATTGTGGCCGCCGGTTATGCCGGCTGGTTGCTGTTGATTGATGAAACGGAATTGATAGCCAAATACTCCTTGATGCAGAGGGCTAAATCCTATGCCGAGTTGGCGCGCTGGATGGGAAAGCTTGAAGAGTCGCGATATGCGGGAATAACATCGGTTTTTACGATTGCACAGGCTTTTGAAAGCATTGTGCTGGAAGGCAAAGACGACCTTGAAAAAGTCCCGAACAGGTTAAGGGCGAAAGGAACGGAAAATGATCTCCTATTGGCAAGCCAGGCCGAAAGGGGAATGCGGGTTATTCAAAATGAACGCATCCCCTTAAATCCACCTGATAGTGCCGGGTTAGATCAGACCTATGAGAAAATACGGGCCATCCATGCCAAGGCCTATGACTGGACCCCGCCGCCGGTACCGTCCGTGGAACGTCTGGGCACGACACGGATGCGCCAATACATAAGAGGTTGGATCACGGAATGGGATCTTAAGCGTCTCGACAGCCAGTATACGCCGGAAATAGAAGTGACCACTCTTGAACAAGATTATACGGAGGATAAGGAGTTGGAGGTGGAGACCGAGGAAACATCTGATAACAGCAGCGAAAAGCCGTCTTAGCGGTCAGGAGGTTGCGTGAAATGCCTATACCCTATCGTGATGCTGATGAACTGAACGATTTAGGGATAGCGGGATATCTCAAGATTCAACCTGTACAGGATGAATCCGGATATCTGGCAGCACTATTCCTGATCAATGCGCGAGGTGAGCCGATAGAATTTACATACAACCGCATAGAGACTCCACACACATTTCTTTGGCGACAGGCGGATATCCACCGCCACGCAATCAGAAAATTAACTACATCGCTGTTTTCCTTATGTCCAAAAACACCACGAATGATACTTTGTCTCGCTGAAGAGGTGGGTAGTGAACTTTTCTGTCAGGATATTCAATTGTCCGTTCCAGTCTGTCGGATTGCACCGGCAATTAAAGCTCTCCCTTATTCATCAACCGAGATCCAGGACAGGCTCGAAGCAGAGGGACCAATGAATCTCTTTTGGTATCCGGGAAGACCACCGGACGATTCAATTGAATTAAAACTATTGCATGAGTTGTCTACCAAGGGCTTACTCACAGAGCCCTTCGAGCGGGCATTAATTGGACTCCGGGAAGTCTATCCAGATAAAGGTGCATGATGAGTGCACAAGCGGTATGGTGGAAAGAAAGAAACATTGAAAATGTCCCGAGAGCACGCTGGTTCGGTATTTTTCGGCGCTCAGTTAAGCTGAGAGAGGATATTCCCCATAGGATTTCTATACCATCCACAATCCTATCTGCCCCCAGACACGTATCACCATCTGATGACAATGCTTTATTATCACCATTCTCATTAACAATCTCTTGTGATTTAAACATACCTGAAAATCTCATTTCCGGCCAAACACAACAAGATGATTTTGTACGAGGCAGTGCTGGACTTGCTGGAATACTATTAAAGGAGGAGCCAGGCGGTTCAAAAACATCAAAACCGCCACAACCGGGTTTATTGCCACAAACCCCTGAAAATAGTTTTCATAAAGATGAACAAGCAATCTCTCTTTCTAAAAGATTAGCGTATCTGCTCCAGCCACCAACTGATGTTTTGTTATCACGAATTGGACCTTTAGAGTGGCCGAACGCCTTGTTCGACTATCAAATCGAAGGAATAAAAACATTGCTTTCAAAAGACGCCTTATTGCTTGCAGATGATATGGGTCTTGGAAAGACAATTCAGGCTATTGGCGCTCTCCGCATCCTCTTTCTGCAGCGCCGTATCGAATCTTGTCTATTAATTGTCCCAGCGAGCCTCGTCGGTCAGTGGCGCAAGGAAATCCATTATTGGGCTCCAGAATTACGTATCTCCACCATTCGAGGTGTAACAGCAGAACGAACATGGCAATGGGCAACACCTGCCCATATTTACCTTACGAGTTATGAAACCTTCCGGTCTGATTGTACGGACCATTATCAATCACCGCCCCGCCGTCGAATATGGGATGTTGTCATTCTTGACGAGGCGCAAAAAATTAAAAATCGGGATGTCGAAATCAGTCGCAAATGTAAACTATTAAACCGCCAAAGAGCCTGGGTGCTGACGGGTACTCCCCTCGAAAATCGAGAGGACGATCTCGCTTCAATTCTCGAATTTGTAACAGCCCTCAAAGACGGTGAGTCAGTACCTCGGCTCAAGCCGGGTTTTGAACTTAAAGAAATACATAAAAGTTTACAGCTTCGACGGAAGAAGCAGGATGTGCTCCCACAGCTTCCGCCCAAAATTGTTAGCCAGCTATTTCTATCAATGGATTCAACACAGCGTAAATATTATGAGCGAGCTGAAAAAGAAGGCATAATCCAATTAAAAGAAAGTGGGGAGTCTGTTAGGATTGAAAACATCTTAGCGCTCATTATGAAATTAAAGCAGATATGCAATTTCTGTCCGATCGATGGCGAATCTGTCAAGTTTGATGATGTTCTTGAGAGATTAAATATTCTCGTATCTGAGGGATATCGTGCATTAATATTTTCGCAATTCACGGATTCGACATACGGGGCAAATGCCATAGCATCAAGACTTGAAGAATATAACCCGCTTCTCTTTACCGGTGATCTTTCCCCAACACAGCGGGATTTGGTCATACGGACCTTTAAAGAAAATCGAGATCATAAAGTTCTCATTCTTTCCCTCCGTGCCGGTGGACAAGGGCTTAATTTACAGGATGCTTCATATGTTTTTCATTTTGATCGCTGGTGGAATCCTGCCGTCGAGCTTCAGGCCGAAGGTAGGGCTCACCGTCTTGGCCAAACTTTCCCCGTTAATGTTTATAAATATATTATCGAAGATACTATTGAGGAAAGGATCGAGAAAATATTGCTGGAAAAACAGCTACTTTTCGATGAGTTGGTAGATAGTGTTTCAATTGATTTGAAATCAAAATTGACGAGCGAAGAGCTTTTCGGCTTGTTTGGCTTGGTTCCGCCTGATCACTTAAAACAACCGAAACGTAGAGCGGCTCTTGCAGGCAACTATGCAGAAATGGGTGGCGTTGAATTTGAGGAGCATGTGAAACGTCTATTGGAACAAAAAAAGTGGCGAGTGGAAAGCACGCCTTTGACACGCGATGGGGGCGTTGACCTTATAGCCCGGCGTAATGATGATATTGGCGTAGAGATAACCCTTTTCATTCAATGTAAAAATCATGCATCCCCTGTGGGGGTTGATGTAATAAGGGAATTAAATGGTGTGCTGCCTAAAGGTGCGGCCAGCACAAGAGGGATTGTGGTTTGTCCCAGTGGCTTTACTGCAGATGCGATAAATTTTGCCAGAGATCGTAGTATTACTCTTTGGGATCGTCATCATCTTTTTGAACTTTTTCAATAATGAAGATCTTCTGAATGATGAGTGAGAGTCTGACTTAAATCTTAACGTATTGACATTATTATAAAGGCAGATATCCTGCGTCGACTTTAAAAAAAAAGTACCACAAAAAGTACCACGCATAAAAAAGGAGTTAGGATGAATTCCTAACTCCTTCAATTATATGGTGATCCCACCGGGATTTGAACCCAGGTTCTCGGCGTGAGAGGCCGATGTCCTAACCGCTAGACGATGGGACCCATTTTGGCTGGGGGACAAGGATTCGAACCTCGGTAGCAAGATCCAGAATCTTGAGTCCTACCACTAGACGATCCCCCAATGGTAGTCGGAGGCGGGAATGTAGATAAAACGGCCTAAAAAGTCAAGGCGAATCTCCTTTTACCCTCACCCTGACCCTCTCCCGTCGAGGGAGAGGGTTAAAGAGCCTGCTTCTCCCGTTCCGCCACAGGCAGACTTTCAGCAATGGAGATGGCTTAAATGTTCCCTCCCGAGTTTACCCTGAGAAACTCGAAGGGCGGGAGGGATGCAGGGAGGGGAAAGGATTGAATTATTCAGCCTTGCTGAATTCCAGGGCGCTCTTGATGCGGGCGATGACCTTTTCCTTTCCCAGGGTGATCATGACCTGATCGATCCCGGGGCTCACGGTCTTCCCCGTCAGGGTCACGCGGAGCGGCTGGATAACGTTCTTGAGTTTCAGGGTCCGTTTTTCGGCGATGGTCCGCAGCATGTTTTCGACCCCTTCCTTTGTATAATCGGAAAGGGCGGGCAGTTCCTCGAGGATCGCGTTCAGGGAGGCTCTTCCCTCTCTGTCGAGGAATTGCTCTGCTGATTTCGGATCGTATTCAACGCTGTCCCTGAAATAGAAGGCCCCCGATTCCGCCATCTCGACGAGGGTTTTGGAACGCGTCTTGAGATCACCCACCACGTTTTTCACCAAGGCCTTGTCTGTCACCCGGAGATCCAAGTCCTTCAAAAACGGGCAGAGAAGGTCCGCCAGCCTGTCCGTGTCCCCTTCCTTGATGTAATGCTGATTCAGCCAGAGGAGCTTTTCCGGGTTAAAAACAGCCGCCGACCGGCCCACGCTCTCCAGCGAGAAATATCGGATAAGCTCGTCGAGCGAGAAGATCTCCTGGTCGCCGTAGGACCATCCGAGCCTCACCAGGTAGTTGACGAGGGCCTCGGGGAGATAGCCCATTTCCCGGTAGGCCATGACGGAGGTCGCCCCGTGGCGCTTGCTCAGCCTGGCCTTGTCGGAGCCAAGGATCATCGGAACGTGGGCGAATTTCGGGACCTCGTAACCCAGGGCCTCGTAAAGAAGGATCTGGCGGGGGGTGTTGTTCAGGTGGTCGTCGCCCCGGATGACGTGGGTGATCCCCATTTCAGCGTCGTCGACGACCACGGCGAAATTGTAAGTGGGATAGCCGTCGCTCCGCTCAACAATGAGATCGTCGAGTTCTTCGTTGTTGAACGAAATGATGCCTTTGATCAGATCATTGACCGTGGTCATCCCGATCTGGGGCGTTCGGAAGCGCACCACCGAACCGGGCTTCCATTCGAGGTTTTTCTCACGGCAGGTCCCGTCGTATTTCGGTTTCCGTCCCTCGGCGAGTGCCTTTTTCCTCTTTTCTTCGAGCGCGTCGGGTGTGCAGTCGCATCGGAAGGCCTTTCCCGCGTCAAGAAGCCTGCGGACGGCCTCTTTGTATTTCTCAATCCGCTCCGCCTGGTAATGCGGTCCTTCATCCCAGTTGAGTCCCAGCCAAGTCATGGCGTCGAAAATCGCCCGCGTGGATTCCTCCGTCGAGCGCTCCTGATCCGTGTCCTCAATCCGGAGAATGAACTTTCCGCCGTAATGTCGTGCATATAGCCAGTTGAAGAGAGCCGTTCTCGCCCCGCCGATGTGCAGATATCCCGTCGGGGACGGGGCAAATCTCGTTCTTTTCTTATTGTCATTGGACATTTTAACAGGACCTCGATTTTTAATACGTTTTATAAGGTGCCCTGTCATGGATTGTCAAGCCTGTTTTCTCCGCTATTCCCAAGCGAAGTGTGTTTATTTTGCAACACAGCGATGCCGCAACCGGAGATATGAAAAGACGGCACCCCCTGATAATCTCCACCGCACGGGCAGGGCCGGGGTTCCCGCCTTTCCGGCTTTCAGGTGGTATATAACTTGCTTTCCGGTACGGCATGTCCCGTTCCGGAGCGGATACACGTTGACGGCTGGTGACTTCACGCATGGAATCCGCCCTTTTTCTCCTTATTTGGGGATCGACGAAAAACCAATAATATTACTTGACAGGACATGCTGCTTTTAATTAGATTTACCGCTTACCTCCGCTCCCTGAAAAGGAAGATCTCATGGAAGAAAGCGGCGGATGTGAGGTAAAGGTCATTGAAAATCAAGGTTGGCAATATCCCGGAGGAGGGATCGGAATTTCACTTTTCCCAGGATGGGGAAAAATTCCTGCAGCTTCTCCCGGAAAAAGAGAAAAGAGATTTTTCCCTTCACGGCCTGAAGGTGACAGGTTTCGTTCAAAAGGTTCGTGATACGGTCTCTCTTCAGGTGAAACTGGAAACGGCCATTGGAATGGAATGCGGGCGCTGTCTGGAGCCTGTGAACTATCCGGTCGAAGCGGAGCTTGTCTATACCCTCGTACCTTCTGACGGAAAGATGGGGGAGGAGGATCCTTCGCAATCCGACGAGGATCTGGACTTTGGTTATTACAGCGATGAGGTGATTGAACTGGATCTTCTCGTCATGGAGGAGATCGTCCTTCATGTTCCACTCAAACCGCTTTGCGATGATCTCTGTAAAGGGCTCTGTCCCCATTGCGGGACCAATCTCAACACAGACATCTGCGGGTGCAAAAGCGGGATTCTCGATCATCGATTTTCAGCTTTGAAAAAATTTAAGGTTACGAAATAAAATCAGATTCATAAAAAGGAAGGTTATCCGATGCCAAACCCAGTCAAGAGACATTCGAAATCAAGAAGAAATAAGAGGAGATCTCACGATTTTCTCACACCACCCATTACGTCCCTCTGTCCTCAGTGCAATGAACCCAAGCTGCCCCACCAGGCCTGTCCGCACTGCGGCACTTACAAGGGCAGGGAAGTGCGCGCTGCAGAAAAGGCTTCCTGACGCTTTGAGAAAAAAGTCAGGGGGCCCAGGTGAATAATTTAGGCATTGTTTTCCCCGGCCAGGGCACGCAGCATGTCGGGATGGGAAGCGATTTGCATCAGGCGTTTCAGGAGGCAAGAAACGTCTACGAAGAGGCCTGTGACGTTCTCGGCTTCGATATCCAGTCCCTTTGTTTTGAGGGACCCCGGGAGGAACTGGATCGGACTGTAAATACCCAGGTTGCCGTTCTGACGACGGACATGGCGATTTACAGGATATTTGAAAGGGAAACCGGCCTCCAGCCGATGATCATGGCGGGGCACAGCCTCGGGGAATATAGCGCCCTGTGCGCGGCGGGGGCCCTTCCTTTTGTTGACGCCCTGCTCCTGGTGGCCGCGCGTGGTCAGTATCAGCAGGAAGCGGCTCCCATAGGAACAGGCGTCATGGCTGCGGTGATCGGCTTAAATGCGGCGCAGGTGGGGGCCCTCTGCCGGGAGGTCAGTTCAAATAACGGCGCTGTCTTTCCGGCGATCATCAATGCCCGGGACCAGATCGTCATTTCCGGTGATCTGGGGACGATTGAAAAGGCCGTGGTCAGGGCCAGGGAATTGGGGGCCATGAGGGCGCTCAAGCTCCCCATAAGCGTTCCCTGTCATTGCCCTCTGCTGGATGAGGCGGCCAGGCGGTTTGCCGGGGATCTGGAAGGTGTGGAGCTCCGGGATTTCGAGGTGGACGTCATTCCGAACTGTGATCCCGAGGCAACCTATACGCGGGACTCGGCGAAGGACTTCATGGTCAGGCAGGTCCATTTCCCCGTGTACTGGCAGGCCTCGATCGAAAGGATGGTCCGCAGGGGCATTGACACGATTGTCGAAATCGGACCGAAACGGACGCTCACCAATCTCACGAAGAGAATTGACGCGGGTATCCGGGTTGCCAACGTGGAAGACATGGCGTCATTGAAAAAAACGGCAGCATGGCTGGGTGAGACACGAAGTTGAGAAGTTGCGAAGATGAGAAGATGCGATATAAAGATAGAAGCGCTTCGATCCTTTGTACACCCGGGATAAGCTGATGCCGAAATGATAGACCGATGGAATGATCTTTCGGTTACGGCAGATAAGATTGATAAGAGTTGGGAGTTGAATCAATGAATCTGGAAGGGAAAGTGGCGCTGGTTACGGGCGGGTCGCGGGGGATAGGCCGCGCCATATCCATGAGGCTGGCGAAAGACGGCGCCCATGTCTTTGTGAATTACGCCCGCAACGAGAAGGCCGCTGATGAAACGCTGAGAATGATTCTTGAACAGGGCGGCTCCGGCGAGGTTTTTCCTTTTGACGTGTCGAATTACAAAAGTGTTCAGGAGGCCGCCGGCGCTATCGTGAAGAAGAAGGGCCGTCTGGACATTCTGGTGAATAACGCCGGGATTTCAGTGGACGGTCTCATCGCCATGATGAAGGAAGAGGACTGGGACAGGGTCATTGCGAACAACCTGAAAGGTGTCTTCAACTGCTGCCGGGCCGTGGTCCGTCAGATGATCAGGCAGCACGGGGGGCGAATCGTCAATATCAGTTCCGTCGTGGCGGCCACGGGGAACGCGGGCCAGGTCAATTACAGCGCTTCCAAGGCAGGGATCGAGGGTCTCACGAAATCGATGGCCCGGGAACTCGGCTCGAGGAATATCTGCATCAATGCGGTGGCTCCGGGGTTTATTGAAACGGACATGACGGCGTTCCTGAAAGAGGAAGAAAAGGAGAAGGTCAAAAGCCAGATTCCCCTCGAAAGGCTGGGAACCCCGGAAGACGTGGCGGGCGTGGTCCGGTTTCTCTTATCGGAAGAGGCCGGTTATGTGACGGGACAGGTCATTCACGTGAACGGCGGTCTTTACATGTAGCAAATAAAAAAGCGAAAGCGCTATTGAAGGAGGATGTCTTAGATGTCATCAATCGAGGAAAAAGTTATTGAGATTATCATGGAGCAACTGGATGTAACGAAGGAAGAGTGCGTTCCCGAAGCCGCCTTTATTGACGATCTGGGCGCCGACTCTCTGGATATCGTAGAGCTGGTCATGGCCATGGAAGAGAATTTTGCCATTGAAATCAGCGATGATGAACTCATGAAAATCCGAACAATCCAGGACGTCATTGATTTCATAAAAAAGAAGCGGGGAGCGCTGAACTAAAGAAGACGCCTGAATTGGAGCCGCCCATTGAAAAGAAGGGTCGTCATAACGGGTCTGGGGACCGTCAATCCCATCGGCAACTGCGTGAAAGATTCGTGGGAAGGGATCTGTTCCGGAAAATCGGGAATTGGGACGATTACGAAATTCGATACCGACGGTTTCTCCACGAAGATTGCCGGTGAAGTGAAGGGTTTTGATCCACGGGCCTTCGTGAGCGCCAAGGAGGCCCGGCGGCTCGATGACTTTCTCATTTACGCTCTGGCATCTGCGGCGATGGCCCTGGAGGATGCGGGTCTCACGATCGATGCGAGCCGGGCGGAGCGGACCGGGGTTATCATCGGGTCCGGTATCGGGGGACTCCTGACGATGGAGAAAGCGAAAGAGACCCTCATGCAGCAGGGACCCAGGCGGCTTTCGCCCTTCACAATCCCGGCGGTTCTAGCGAACCTCGCGGCCGGGCAGGTTTCGATCCGCTTCGGGGCGAAGGGACCCATCAGCTGCACGGTGACGGCCTGCTCATCAGGTGCCAACGCCATCGGAGATTCCTTCCGGCTGATTGCCTGCGGGCATGCCGACGTCATGATCACGGGAGGCGCTGAAGCGGCCGTCAGTCCCCTGACCATTGCCGGTTTCAACGCCATGCGGGCGCTCTCCACGAGAAACGACGCGCCTGAAAAGGCAAGCAGGCCCTTTGACAAAGACCGTGATGGTTTCGTGATGGGGGAAGGCTGCGGGATCCTCATCCTGGAAGAACTTTCCTCCGCCCTCAAGAGGGGGGCCAGGATTTATGCCGAGATATCGGGACTGGGCGTGACAAGCGACGCGTTTCACATCGCGGCGCCGCCTCCCGGCCACGAAGGGGCGGCCAGGAGCATGCGCCTCGCCCTTCAGGAGGCCGGTCTCGGGACGGGTGAAATCGATTACATCAACACACACGGAACCTCGACGCCGCTCAACGATCTCTACGAGGTGCAGGCCATAAAACACGTCTTTGGAGAAAAAGCCCGCTCTCTTGCCGTCAGCTCCACAAAATCCATGACAGGGCATCTCCTGGGGGCTGCGGGGGGCCTGGAGGCCGTCATCACGGCGAAGGCGATTGAAGAAGGGGTTCTGCCTCCAACCATCAATCTGGACAACCCTGACGACGAGTGTGATCTCGATTTTGTGCCACACACATCGCGGAAGGGAGAGATTCGTGCCGCCATGTCCAATGCCTTTGGTTTCGGGGGAGTGAACGCGGTGCTGGTGTTCAAGAAATATACATAGGGCAAAAGGCGAAGGACGAAAGGCAAAAGGCTAAGAAAACAAATATACATGTCGTCAAAACAATTTACCCTTTGCCCTTTGCCGTTAGCCTTTAGCCTGGTAATTGGGATATGAGTTCTATCATCATCGGCGCCGACCATGCGGGTTTTCCCCTGAAGGAAAAGCTGAAGGGGTTTCTGGCGGAAAGGGGTCTGGACGTCATTGACGCGGGCACGTACAACGGTGATCCCGTGGACTATCCCGATTTCGGCTGCCGGGTTGCCGAAAGCGTTTCTTCGGGCAGCGTGAGGAGAGGGATTCTCGTTTGCGGTTCCGGCGTGGGCATGAGCATCACGGCCAACAGATTTCCGGGTGTCCGGGGGGCTCTCTGTCTCGATGCAGATACGGCGCGGCTGAGCCGGATGCATAATGATTCAAATGTCCTGATTCTCGCGGGAAGAAAAACGGATATCGAGACGGCGGCGGGAATAGTGAAAACCTGGCTTGAGACGGATTTCGAAGGAGGCCGTCACCAGACGCGGCTCGACAAGATCAAAGCCATAGAAGAACAAATGATAAAAGGGTGCTGAAAAACACGTTTTTCATCAGCCTGTCTCGTGTTTCAAAAATAAATTGTCATATCGACCGAAGGGAGATATCTTGCACATTTTTAAAATTATTAAGATTTCTCGCTGCGCTCGAAATGACACTTATTAAATGAATTTACGGGACACGACACTAGAATTCAATATTGTGGGGGGATTGTGTATATGTCGATCTTGAGAACGTTTGATCCGGAGGTTGCCGAGGCCATATTGCTGGAGACGAAAAGGCAGGCGGGAAAACTGGAACTCATCGCCTCGGAGAATTTTGTGAGCGAGGCCGTCCTCGAGGCCCAGGGATGCATCATGACCAACAAGTACGCGGAAGGGTATCCCGGAAAACGTTACTACGGCGGCTGTGAGTTTGTGGACATCGTGGAGACGCTGGCCATCGAGCGGGCGAAGAAGCTTTTCGGAGCCGATCACGTGAACGTTCAGCCCCATTCGGGCACCCAGGCCAACATGGCCGTTTATTTCGCCGTGCTTCAGCCCGGCGACACGATCCTTGGTATGAACCTCTCCCACGGGGGCCATCTCTCCCACGGAAGCCCGGCTAACTTTTCCGGGAGACTCTACAATGTGGTTTTCTACGGCGTGGACCGGAAGACGGAGACCATCGATTTCAATGAAGTGGAGTCCCAGGCGAAACAGCACAAACCCAAGATCATCGTTGTGGGGGCAAGCGCCTATCCGAGGACGATTGACTTCGAACGATTCCGGCAGATCGCCGATCAGGTCGGAGCGGTGATCATGGCAGACATCGCCCACGTGGCCGGCCTTGTGGCATGCGGCCTTCACCCCTCGCCGATCCCGAATTGCGAATTTGTCACCACCACCACCCACAAGACCCTGCGCGGTCCCCGCAGCGGCATGATCATGTGCAAGAACGATTTTGCCAAGACCCTTGACAGCCGCGTTTTTCCGGGAAGCCAGGGAGGCCCGCTGATGCACATCATCGCCGCGAAAGCCGTGGCGCTGAAAGAAGCGCTCACCGAAGATTTCAAGGTTTACCAGAACCAGATCGTGAAAAACGCCAGAGCCTTGGCTGAAACCCTTGCCATGGAAGGGTTCCGCCTTGTCTCCGGAGGTACGGACAATCACCTGATGCTGGTGGATCTCACAGACAAGGGGATTACCGGGAGGGACGCTCAGGAAAGCCTGGACCTGGCGGGAATCACCATCAACAAGAACGGGATTCCTTTTGATACGAAAAGCCCGATGGTGACGAGCGGCATCCGGATCGGAACACCCGCTGTTACGACAAGGGGAATGAAGGAAGAGGAGATGAGAACCATCGCCCGACTGATCGCCCACGTCCTGAACGACATCAAGGACGATAAGCGTGTTGCCGAAGTGAGGGAGCAGGTAAGCGCAATGTGCGAAAAATTCCCCCTGTACCGAGAGAGGATCCTTAAAGGATAGAAGCTACAAAATAGTTTCAAGTTCCAAGTTCCAAGTTCCAAGTTTCAAGTTGAAAAAAAAGAAGACAGAAAAGTTATGGAAATAAATGGAATGAGATTTTGCAGGCACGGTCAATTTTAAGAATGCAATTAACCAGAAACTCGAAACCAGAAACTAGAAACTAGTGTCGTGTCTCAAAAATAAATTGTCATATCGACCGAAGGGAGATATCTTGCACAACTCTAAAATTATTAAGATTTCTCGCTACGCTCGAAATGACACTTATTAAATAAATTTACGAGACACGACACCAGAAACTGAGACATCATGGCCAAGACTATCAGCAAGCAGCAGTATGAGCGGCCGAGCTGGGATGAATATTTCATGGACATCGTCAGGCTCGTCTCACGGCGGTCCACCTGTCTCAGACGAAGCGTCGGGGCCATTCTCGTGAAGGACAAGCGTATCCTTGCCACGGGCTACAACGGCGCCCCGAGCGGCCTGCGTCACTGCGTGGAAGTCGGCTGTCTCCGGGAGAAGATGAATATCTCCTCGGGAGAGCGTCATGAGCTCTGCCGGGGACTGCACGCGGAACAGAACGCGATCATTCAGTCCGCTCTTCACGGTGTGAGCTTGAAAGGAGCGGCCCTTTACAGCACGAACCATCCTTGTGTCATCTGCGCGAAGATGATCATCAATGCGGGGATCGAGAGAGTATATTACGGTGACGGCTATCGGGACAAGATGGCGGAAGAGATGCTCGAAGAAGCGGGGGTCAAGGTGATCCGACTATGAAGTGTCCTTTTTGTGCCGGCGCGGAAAACAGGGTAATCGATTCGAGGATCAGCAAAGAGGGCAATGCCATTCGGCGGAGGCGTGAGTGCGACGAGTGCGGAAAGCGATTCACGACCTACGAGTTCGTGGAAGAGGTCCTTCCCATGGTGGTGAAGAAGGACGGCCGCCGCGAGCCCTTCGACCGGAATAAGATCCTCATTGGAATCAAAAAAGCCTGCGAGAAGCGGCCCATCAGCGTCGACGTCATGGAGGAGACAGCGGACAGGATCGAACAGGCCTGCCAGGAATTCCAGGCGAAAGAAATTCCCTCCTCGGTGATCGGAGAAAAGGTGATGTCGGAACTGCACGACCTTGATGAAGTGGCCTATGTTCGGTTTGCGTCGGTCTACCGGCAGTTCCGTGATGTGAATGAGTTCCTGGAAGAGCTGGAAGACCTGAAGAAGAGGAAAACGGAGAGCCGCAAGACCGGCAGGTAGCGGGACGGGCAAAAAATGTTTACGGGCATTATAGAGAAAATGGGTGTCGTCAGAGGAATGACCCGGAAGGGTGAGGATGCCCGTCTTGAAGTGGAAAGCGGTCTGGACATGAAAGACGTCCGCGTGGGGGACAGCATTTCCGTGAACGGAGCGTGCCTCACTGTCGTCGCCCTGACGGGCCGGGGGTTCACGGCCGATGTGTCGGCGGAGACCCTCTCCAGGACGAACCTCGGAACCCTGAAGGCGGGCGACCGGCTCAATCTTGAGAAGTCTCTGCGGCTCAATGACTTTCTTGGCGGACACATGGTCCTGGGTCACGTGGATTCTCTGGGAAAGATTTTCGAGAAAAAAGTGAGGGCGAACTCCATCGTTTTCGGCGTGGAAGTGGACGAGAGGCTGGCCCGCTACATTGTGGAAAAAGGGTCCGTGGCCGTGGACGGTATCAGCCTGACCGTAAACGAGTGCAAAAGCAACCGGTTTTATGTTAATATCATTCCGCACACCGTCCGGGAAACGACGCTGGGATTCAAGAAGGCCGGTGACGCGGTGAATATTGAAACAGATATTCTGGGCAAATATGTGGAGAAGCTCCTGCAGCATGATCAGGGCCGGGAAGCCGGTGAACCCCGGAAGGGTCTTGACCTCAAGTTTCTGGCGGAGCAGGGATACATCAAATAAAAAAACGAAGATGCGAAGTTGGGAAGATAGGAAGTTAGGAAGCCAGGAAGTTTTCATTGTTTAGGATTTTAGACCTTTGAAAAAGCTCCATTGAGTCATTCCGGCGAAGAGACTGTGTCGCAATAGTAGAAAGTGCTATCAACACCGTCATGCCGGCGAAAGCCGGCATCCAGAANNCACAGTCTCGAAAGCCGGAATCCAGAACATATTAAAAATACTGGATACCGGATCAGGTCCGGTATGACACATTTGATATGGTGGTCATTATTCAAAGCTCAGGATTTAGAATTTAGAATTTAAAGAATGTGGGTGTAAAATGGCGATCAGTACAATTAAAGAAGCAATCGATGATATGAAAAAAGGCAGGATGGTTATCCTGGTGGATGACGAAGACCGCGAGAACGAAGGGGACCTCTGCATGGCGGCGGAGCACGTGACGCCCGAGGCGATCAACTTCATGGCGAAGCACGGCAGGGGCTTGATCTGCCTCAGTTTGAGCAGCGATCTGGCCGACAGGCTGGATCTGCCGCTCATGGTGCGGGACAATCGTTCCCGTTTCGGCACGGCCTTCACCGTTTCCATAGAGGCGAGACGGGGCGTGACCACGGGGATATCGGCGGCGGACAGGGCGACGACGATCCGCACGGCTGTGGCGGACGGGACCACCGCGGAGGACCTGGTGAGCCCCGGGCATATCTTCCCCATCCGCGCGCGGAAGGGCGGCGTCCTCGTGAGAACCGGGCAGACGGAAGGCTCTGTGGATCTCGCGCGGCTCGCGGGACTCAAAACCGCAGGGGTCATCTGCGAGATCATGAAAGATGACGGGACCATGGCCCGGATGCCCGATCTGGAAGTCTTCTCTAAGGAACATCACCTCAAGATCGTAACCATCGCTGATTTGATCGATTTCAGGCTGAAGACGGAGCGTCTCGTGAGAAGGGCGGCAACGGCCACGCTGCCCACGCGCTACGGCGGAGAATTCAAGATCATTGTGTATGAGAACGATGTGGACAACATGAAGCACATCGCTCTTGTCAAGGGAGACATTCAGCCCGATGACGAAGTTCTCGTGCGTGTCCACTCGGAATGCCTCACGGGCGACACCTTTGGATCTGCACGCTGCGACTGCGGCGATCAGCTCCATGCGGCGATGAAGATGGTGGAGGAAGAGGGTAAAGGGGTGATTGTTTACATGCACCAGGAGGGACGGGGTATCGGTCTCGTGAACAAGATCAAGGCCTACGAACTCCAGGAGCATGGACGCGATACCGTGGAGGCGAATATCGAACTCGGCTTCAAGGAGGATTTGAGAGACTACGGTATCGGCGCGCAGATTCTTGTGGATCTCGGTGTGAGAAAGATGAGACTCCTGACAAACAATCCCAAGAAGATCGTTGGGCTTCAGGCTTACGGGCTGTCCATCACGGGAAGAGTCCCGATTGAAATCGAACCGACGGAGTCCAACATTCACTATCTGGAAACGAAGAAGAAAAAGATGGGGCATATACTGGAATTATAGGCAAAGGGCAAAGGGCTAGAGGCCAAGGGAAAGAAAAAAATAGAAATGAATGCAACCTTTTGCCTTTCGTCCTTAGCCTTTCGCCTTTAGCCCAACTTACGGAGGACAAGATCATGCCAAAGGTCATCGAGGGTAAGATTGTAGCGCGGGGGATGAGGTTCGGGATCGTGGCGAGCCGATTCAATGATTTCATCTGCGGGAGGCTGATCGACGGGGCCGTGGATGCTCTGACCCGCTCAGGAGCGGAGGACAAGAGCATTGACGTCGTCAAGGTGCCGGGCGCTTTTGAGATTCCCATCGTGGCAAAGAAACTCGCCAAGAGCGGAAAGTACGATGCCGTGATCTGTCTCGGGGCGGTCATCAGGGGAGCCACACCCCATTTTGAATACATAAGCGCCGAGGTTTCAAAAGGAATCGCTCTCGTGGGTCTGGAAACGGAGATTCCCGTTGTCTTCGGTGTCGTTACAACGGACACCATTGAGCAGGCGATCGAGCGGGCCGGTTCCAAGTCCGGCAACAAGGGATGGGACGCCGCCCTTTCCGCCATAGAAATGGTGGACCTCTTTAAAAAGATATAGCCGCAAAATCAGGAGCGGGACGATCCGGGGCTGTGTCTTCATTTGCGTCATATTCCCATTTCATGGGGTGTTCTTTCAGTCAGAGGATTATGGGTCATAGAAGGAAAGCAAGGGAAGTCGCCTTGCAGGTTCTTTACGAAATGGATGTCTTGCAGATCGGTCCCGGTGAGGCTCTCGAGCTCTTCTGGAAGAACTTCGATGCGCCGGAAGAAGCCAGAGCCTTTTCTTCAGACCTGGTTTTGGGGACGACTGCGCACCTCGAAGCAATAGACGATCTCATCATCGGGTGCTCCGATCACTGGTCTCTTGACAGGATGTCGCGGGTGGACCGGAACATCCTGCGGATGGCGGTATATGAGCTTCTCTACTGCGCGGATATTCCCCCGAAGGTGACCCTCAACGAAGCCATAGACCTTGGAAAAGATTACGGCTCGGAGAATTCGGGTTCCTTCATCAACGGGGTTCTGGATGCCCTCTACGCGAAACTGAAACATGAGGATGGCTTTAAAGATATCGACTGAAACCCTTGACGAACTTGATTGTGAGGGACTGGTCCTGGTCTTTTTCTCCGATGAAAGACCTCCCCGGGGCCTCTGCGGTTTTGCGGACTGGCGCCTGAACGGAATCATCTCAAGGTATCTCAAGGAGGGCAGGATCACGGGAGCCTTTCTTGAAAAGATACTCATCCCCTCGCAGGAGAGGGTTCCCTGCGGGAGAATCCTCCTCCTCGGGCTCGGCAAGAGCACCGAACTTACCTACGATCAGCTTTACACGGCAGGGTATACGATTTCAGAGACCATCACCGGGATGGGGTGGTGCGAGATTGCCCTGAATGTTCCTTCCGACGGCCGCTGCGGGCTCGACGTTCCCGTCATGACGGAGGCCTTGATCACGGGATACGTGGATTTCTGCAATGAGGATTTAAAAAGGTGTTCCATTCAATTGACCGACCTCCTGGCTGATTCGTCCAATCTGGATGGTGTGCTGAGCGGTCTGGAACGCTTCAGGAGGAACGCCGGAGAGACGGTGAACGTGGATGTTCACCTGTGAGAAAGACGGTGTTGAGACCAACGGAACTTGAACAGAAAGAGGGATGGTGGAGACGGACATGAACAGAAAGTATGACCCCCGGGTGATCGAAGAGAAATGGCAGCGGTGCTGGGAAGACCATAAGACCTTCAAGGTGACGGAAGACCCGAAGAAGAAAAAATACTACCTTCTGGAAATGTTTCCCTATCCCTCCGGAAAGATCCACATCGGCCACGTGAGAAATTACACCATCGGCGATGTAGTGGCCCGTTTCAAGCGGATGAGGGGGTTCAACGTCCTCCATCCCATGGGATGGGACTCTTTCGGGATGCCGGCGGAAAACGCGGCCATTGAAAAGGGGATTCACCCGGCCAAATGGACAAACGAAAATATCGAGGAAATGAAAAAGCAGTTGAAGCGGATGGGCTTCAGCTATGACTGGGACCGGGAGCTCTCGACCTGCGAGCCTTTTTACTATAAATGGGAGCAGCTCTATTTCCTCTGGATGTACGAGAAGGGCCTGGCTTACAAGAAAGGTTCCTCCGTCAATTGGTGCCCCAAGTGCTCGACCGTCCTGGCCAACGAGCAGGTGGAGCAGGGCCTTTGCTGGCGCTGCCACAGCGAGGTACAGGAAAATTATCTGGAACAGTGGTTTTTCCGCATAACACAATATGTGGATGACCTCCTGGAGTACTGTGACCGGCTGGGAGACGGGTGGCCCGAGCGGGTCCTCACCATGCAAAAGAACTGGATCGGGAAGAGCTACGGCCTGGAGGTGGATTTCCCCATGGCCGATTCCGACGAGGCCATCAAAGTCTTCACGACCCGCCAGGATACGCTGTTCGGAGCGACGTTCATGCTCATCGCCGCGGAGCATCCTCTGGTCATGAAGCTGGCGAAGGGGAAGCCCTGCGAGAAGGCGGCCATGGAGTTTGTGGAGAAGGTGAAGAAGCAGGACCGGATGATGCGGACCTCCGACTATTATGAAAAGGAGGGCGTCTTCCTCGATGCATACTGCCTGAACCCGCTCACGGATCAGAAGATGCCCATCTATGCCGCCAACTTTGTCCTTGCCGATTACGGGACGGGCTGCGTCATGGCGGTTCCCACACACGATCAGCGCGACTTCGAGTTCGCGAAAAAATACAGTCTCCCGCTCATCGTGGTCATTCAGAACCCGGAGATGACCCTGGACGCGGAGACAATGGAGGAGGCTTACGTGGACGAGGGCGTCCTGGTGAATTCGGGGCAGTTCAACGGCATGAACAACATGAAGGCCCTGGATGCCATGGCGGATTATCTTGAGTCCCTGGGACGGGGAAAACGAACCGTCCAGTACCGCCTGCGGGATTGGGGAATCTCGCGGCAGCGTTACTGGGGGGCGCCGATCCCGATTATTTACTGCGACAAGTGCGGCACCGTGCCGGTGCCCGAGGCGGACCTTCCCGTCGTTCTTCCCCTTGACGTGGAGATCAAGGGGGAGGGCGGATCGCCTCTCGCCAGGCACAAGTCCTTCGTGGAAACGAGCTGCCCCTCCTGCAAGGGGCCGGCGAGGCGCGAGACGGACACCATGGATACCTTCGTGGAATCCTCCTGGTACTTTGACCGGTTCTGTTCGCCCGATTATGATCAGAAGCCGGGGCTTGACCGGAAGAAAATGGATTACTGGCTCCCGGTGGACCAGTACATCGGCGGTATCGAGCACGCCATCCTTCACCTTCTTTACTCGAGGTTTTACACCAGGGTCCTGAAGGAGTTCGGTGTCCTGGGAGTCGACGAGCCCTTCGCCAACCTCCTGACCCAGGGGATGGTCGTCAAGGAGACCATGCGCTGCAAGGAGCACGGCTATCTCTTCCCCCACGAGGTCAAGGAGGGGAAGTGTGAACGCTGTTCCCGTGAGGTCGTCATCGGAAAGACGGAGAAGATGTCCAAGTCTCTCAAGAATGTCATCGATCCCGACTATCTCATCGAAAAATACGGGGCCGATACGGCGCGGATGTTCTGCCTCTTCGCCTCTCCGCCGGAGAAGGACCTGGAATGGAGCGACCAGGGTGTGGAAGGCTCCTTCCGTTTTCTGGGACGGGTGTGGCGGATCGTTGAGGATTATCTCGATGACGTGAAGGACATCAAACCCTTTGCGGGGAAAGACGATCTTGAAGGGGAGCTGAAAGACCTGAGGCGCAAAACACACCAGACGATCAAGAAGGTGACCGATGACGTGGATGAACGGTTTCACTTCAACACGGCCATCAGTGCCGTCATGGAACTCGTCAATGTTCTCTACCAGGTGAAGCGGCCTGAAAAAGGAGATGCGAGATCCCTCTCCGTCATCAAGGACGCCCTTGAGACGGTGGTGATCCTGCTCGCCCCCTTCGTGCCCCATATCACGGAAGAGCTCTGGGAGAAGATGGGACACAGGGATCCGCTCGTGGATGCGGCCTGGCCGGCTTATGATCCCGCCGCGGCTTCCGAAGAAGAGATCACGATCGTGATCCAGGTGAACGGGAAACTTCGGGGAAGGCTCGTGGTCCCTGCAGGCGAGTCCGACGATAAGATCAAGGAACTCGCTCTCAAGGACGAAAAGACAGGCAAATTCCTCGAGGGGAAAAAACCGGTCAAAGTGGTCTACGTGCCGAAGAAACTGGTGAATATAGTGATAAGATAGGCATCAGGCATTGGACGTTAGACATTAGGTAGAAAGGCGAAGGGAACACACTCCTGGGTAGGGGGGCGTTTACGCTCCCCGGAGCTAAGGGAGCCTGAAGGCTCCCCTACCCCCATCAGGTGTTGAAAAATTGTTTTTCTCTTTTTCGCAACTTCCCAACTTCCCAACTTCTTAACTTCGATGAGGTCAGGTAGAAAAGATGAAACAAAAAAAATATATTATTACAGTAAGCTTCGTGGCTGCGGTCCTGCTGGCGTCCTGCGGTTACCACTTCTCGCCCGGCGGGGAACACATCGACAAGGGCATCCAGACGGTCTACGTGGAAACCTTCGAGAACAGGACGAGCGAGGCCAATGTGGAAAATATCTTCCGGAATTCCTTCATCGATCAGTTCAGGAAAACCAGCCGCTTCAAGGTCGCGGAAACACGGGAGGAGGCCGATGCGGTCGTGAGGGGGAGCATCAACAATCTTTCGAGCTCTCACCTTTCCTACACGTCGGTCGATGTGGCGAAAGAGGACCGCATGACAGCGGTCATGGACCTTGTTTTTGAGGAGCGGGTCAGCCGGAAGATCATCTGGTCGAACCAGGCGTTTTCATGGTACGGGGATTACCGGGTGGATTCCGCCAACCCGGTGAACACGGAGACCAACAAAAGAAACGCCCTGAGCAAGCTCGCCGATGACTTTGCGGATAGAGCGTTTCGGATGATGATGTCGGGATTCTAATCAGGCTGTTTAAAAACGTCCATCCCCGCTTTCAAGACTGTGTCGCAATTCTCTTCTTTGTCATTTCGAGTGAAACGAGAAATCTTGGGTCTGTTGCCCAAATGGTCTTGAGGTGTGAGCAGATCGGAACAGGCCTCTTCACCGCTCAGGATCTTTTTCCCGACCGTTCTAGATCTCGATCCGCTGCAAGTTCAAAACTCGCCACCTCCGGCGTCTCAGACATTGAACTTGCGGGCGCGGATCTTCGATAAGAAACGGTGACCCGGAAAAAAGATATTCGCTTGTTCAGAGTCCTGTTTCCTCTCTCTGATCAGATGCGTTATTCGAGCAACAAGCCCTCTTTATTTTAAATGACGTTTTTCATTATTGCGACACAGTGTCTTCGCGGGGACGGTGTCTGCATGCTGCGCTGCGTGGTTCCCTTCGGCAAGCTCAGGACAAGCTGCGCTCACCATGACAGATTTCAGAGCCTGTCCTGAGCCAGTCGAAGGACGCCTTGCATCTGAACGTTTTTGAACAGCCTGAAGAATTCTGAAAAAGAGAATTGAAGAAATCTACAAGAGAAAAAGGGGTAGGGGAGCGTTTACGCTCCCCTACCCCTTTTGTGTGTGAACGTTGTTTGTTAAGCGAGGGTGTTGACCTTTCGCGTGAGTTTCGAGATCTTGCGGGATGCCGTGTTTTTGTGAAAGACCTTCTTGGCTGCCGCCTTGTCGATGATGGATGCGGCCTCGAGCAGGACCTTCTTCGCGGTCTCCGTTTCCTTCGCTTCCACGGCCTGAAGAACCTTCTTGGTCTTGGTCTTCACCAGCGATTTCACGGACATGTTTCTCAGTTTTCTCTTTTTGTTCTGCCGATTTCTCTTTTCTGCTGATTTATGCGTCGCCAAACACCTGTCCTCCTGACGGTCAATTTTTAAAAGGGTGTCTTTCTACATCAGTTTATCCGTCCTGTCAACGGGAAAATACTCTGCGCTACTTTGTCCCCTGGAACACCCCGGCCGCAGTCGGATACGTGTCATTAGATTTTATTGCCCAAACTCCGCCGACCGCCTGTCCGCCCGGGCCGTAAACAGCCCCGTACGTTTTATGTGTCGGTCCCTCCCCGCCTGAGATGTCAACACTTCCCCCCGTTATCGTGAACTGGCTGGAGTTTCCGGTAAAGGAACCGGATGCTCCCGTAATGGAAGCGCTTTTCCCGGCCGTGGCATTTTCAACCGACATGTTGAAGTTGCTGATGGCTCTGGTGCCGAAATTCACGTCCGCGCTGAAGCTTCCCGTCATGTCGGTGCCGGTTGTAGATGTCCAGTAGGTTCCGTTGGCGCTGCCGCTGTACGTTGCAGACCCCGTTAATAAAGCCATCTGGGCGTCGGTGGTGCGGGCGCCGTTGACATAATAGCCCTTGTTCTCATAATAATAAGAATGCTGCGGATCCCCCGGTTGCCCTAGCATGGCGACAGGCTGTGTCCAGGACCCCCATTCCATGTAAGCATTCGAGCCGATTTCTATATGCTGAACCTGCGCGCTCCCGGTCCAGGAATCCCCCATGACCGTTATCGTTTTGATAGTGGGGTCCTGGTAATTGCTGCTTCCGTCGACGGTCACGGCGTGTCCCGTGGTGAAGGGATCATCAGCCGATATGGAAGCTGACCGAAAATCTTGTATGGTCTGGGTCATTGAAAAGTTCACAAAGGAGTGTGTGCCGGAACTTCTGGAAAGCATCCCGACAAAGTAGCCGTAATGATCTTCTTTGTCTCCCACAAAGATTCCCGTGGCTCCGGCGCTGGCTGTGGCCATGCCCCAGGCGCCGCCCATGTAACTGGCCGAGCTGCCGTAAAGAGAACCATAAGCCATTTGATAGGCAGGATTTGTCGTTCCATTGAGATTCCACGTTCCGCCTGCAATGCTGAAATGGCCATCGGAGCCGATGGTGCCCGAAGCCCCGCTGATGGAGGCATAATACATTTCACTGTAAGATACGGATAAGGCAAAGTCGCTGATGGCGCCGGAGCCGAGATTCACATTGCTGCTGAAGCTCCCTGTCATGTCCGTCCCGCCGGAGGAGGACCAGTAGGTGCCCCAGGCGTTTCCGCTGTAACGGGCCACCCCGGTCAGGCTGGATACGTTCTGGGTGTTGGGCCCGTTGATCCACCACCCTCTGTTGTCGATGGCGTAATTCAATCCATCCAAGGTGAAGGCATCGGACATGGTCCACCAGCCCCATTCCAGTTGCGAGCTGCCCAGGGTGACGGAACCTGTCGTGGTATGGCTGATGGGATGGCTTGTTCCCAGGTCTCCGGAGTTTTTGGTCCCGGAGTCGAACACAGCCCACTTGCCATAGGCGTCGGTGGCTTCCGACCAGTTCTGATTGTTGGCTGCGCGCAGGTAATCGGACGTGGCCTTGGCGCCCCGCAGCCAGAGGTTGGTGGTGTCAAAATCCTGACGATTCTTGCTGACGAAGATCTCTGCCAGCGACTGGCCCGTCTGGTTCGTCAGCATGCCGGCAACGTAACCGACGTGGCTCCCGATCGCGTTCGTGCCCGGGTCCGTGGTCGGATCGGTTGCCGTGCTGGACGCGTCTTTGGTCGTCTGATTCTGCGCGACGGTGCTTGTGTCGGGCGTCGTCGTGGTGGTGGTACCGCCGCCGCCACCGCCGGTGGTCGTGGTTGACCCGCCGGTCGTGGTTCCTGACGTCGACGTCCCGCCGTTTCCGCCCGGGGCGCTTGTGTCCGAACTGAACTGCTGCGCTACACCCGGAGGCGTCTGAAACGTGCCGCCCAGTCCCGTGCCCCCGGCGTTGAGCCCCTGGCCGGTGTTCAGCGTGGTGGTCTGTCCCGTGGTCGTCGATGTAACCTGCACCTGGCCCTCAAAGCTGTAAACATTCGTCTGGACATTGGGCTGATTCGCCTGCGCCAGATGCCGGAATCCCGTATCCGACAGGTCCGCGACGAGAATGGGCAGCGAGGCGGTCGGCTTCCCCTCCAGCTCGACGATTTCCACGCCCCACTTTGTCCCCCGGACACCGACAACGGCCGTCGGGGTTTCCACCGTCATGGCGGCGCCCTTGTAGCGGAAAAGCTTCAAGGCGTAAAACATGGCCTTTCCGTTGGACATCTTGAAGGCCGAACTCTTCTTGCCCCGGGCCTTGTCCACGCTGAAACCGCTGATTGCGATCTTCGTCCCTTCGCCCATGGTGACCACGTCTTCGCCGTTGAGCCTGAACCGGCACCTGGATCCTTTGAGAGTGAAGAGGGTATCACGCTCGTAGAGCCTGTCACCGGCCGCGCTGTAGTAAGCCTGTCTCAAGCCCTCCCGGGCCACGACCACGTGCCCGACGACAGACTGGATGACGCCCGCGGGCTTTCCGGCCGAGGGGATGAAGGCGTCTTTTACCCTGACGCCCTTCAGTTCTTTGGGAAGTTCCCCCGCACCCTTGCCCCGGCCTCCGGCGGCCTCAAGGCCGGCCGGGAAGAAGAATCCCATCCCCGTCCAGAGGAGGGCGGCGATCAGCAGAATCACGATGTTTCGGTGTTTCATGGCCTTTCTCCGTGAGAGCTTTGCAGGCTTTTACCCTTCGACAGGCTCAGGGTGACAAAATTATGTCATGGTGAGCGATGTCATGGTGAGCTTGTCGAACCATGCACGTCCTGTATCAAGTACGGGACAAGCTTTTGAACAGCCTGAATGATAGAGTGTTTTTCAACAACCTCTTAGAAATAGAAACCCACACTCAATGTGTAGGTGGTTTTGTCAAAGTCATACAGTTCCGCATTCGAGCTGTTGACGATATGGTTGAGGGCGAAGGATGCAAAGAAGTTCTTGCGAATCTCCTGGCTCAAGACGGCTGTATAGGTGTGGCGGCGGTCCGCGCGGGCATCGGGGTAGAGGAGCGGCGCGTCCTTGTAATCCTTGTCGGCATACTGGTATTTTAAAAACAGATCGGTCTTCGTGGGGAATCTTGTGAAATAAGACATGGTATAGTATTTTGCGGAATAGGTATAGCGCCTCGCACCCGCTGATAGATCCTCATATCCGATGGCAAATGATATGATATGGCGGCGGTTGTCGAGAAAGATGCTCGGGCTCAGCTCATAGCGCCGCGTCGTGTTGTCCAGGAGACCGTTCTTTTCGGAATCGTAAAAGGTTTCCTTGCTGAAGGTATGCTGGGCCTTCAGACTGAAATAGGGGCTGAAATAATGCTCGTAGTTCGGATCGATGTGAAAAATGTAGGAAAGGCCTTCGCTGCCGTACACCTGATCGGAGATGCCGAAAGGAATCTTCAAGATATCCTCTCTCCCCACCCACCAGGGACCCGTGGTCGCGTCCAGGAGCATGTAGTTGAATTTGCCGTGGCTGAAATAGGCGCTGTTATAGAAATCTGCCGTGGTATTCCACATGAAGCCCTGCTTCTCGCCGATATCGTACAGGACGCTTCCTGAGAGGTTTGTGATGGAGGCCCAGTCGCGAAGCTTCCCGGCGTCGGTATCGAGGGTCAGCGTTCCCCCGGTCACGTTCAGTTCTTTTTTGTCCGGACCACTCGATATATTGGTGTCCCATTGAATCCCCTGTGAAAAACGGACGTTCACGAAGACTTTTTTCGTCCTCTCATCGATGGCGGCGAGGAGCTTTTCGATGTTGTTCAGGACTTCCTGAGGCGGTTTTGAGGCTTTCACGGTCTCCAGCTCTTTTCTCGCGTCCTGGTAGCGTCCAAGTTCGAAATAGGTTGCCGCCAGTTCCAGCCTGACCCGGGCGAGATTCGGGTCCACGGCGAGCATCTTCTGGAACCTGTCAACGGCCAGCTTGAGATTGCCCGTCTTCATGGCGCTCGTTCCGACCCACCAGAGGAGATCCATTGTCCCCACCTGCGACGCGATACTGTTGAAGATCGGTAAAGCCTGGCCGTACTGTCCGTCGTAATAAAGCGTCAGGGCCTCGGAAAGTCTGTCTTCCAGCTTATCCAGCTCTTCCGGTGGAATCTTTTCCAACAGTTTCCGGTCATGAGCGGAAGATGCCGCGCTTTCACTTGAAATCGCACCCTGATCCTGCTGCGCCTGGCAGGGCGAGAAACTCAACAGAAGAATGAGGAGGAAGATGAAGCACCGGCATGCTTTTTCGCGGGAGATCTTATTTGAAGAATCGGATTTTAGAGGGTGAAAATCATTGGGGATTTGAGGATTCATGATCCGGCCTCAGGTGGTGAGTAAGAATTATTCAGCATGCAACGCTATAAAAAAACTGGGAAAAAAATTATCATTTCAATTTGAGGCTGTCAAGAAAAATACTGGAAATAATGTTTGTTCAGTCGCCCTACTCAAATGATCCCGAGGGCTGCGAGTTCAGAAATTTCCCGGTCGCTGTAGCCCAATTCTCGCAGGATATCTTCCGTGTGCTCACCGAGTTCCGGGGGATGGGATCGCCAGCCGGGTCGATCGCCCGAGAACTTGACGGGAAAGGTCTGCTGGGGGATTTCCCCGTCCGTGGGGTGGGAACCCCTGAACCAGAGGCGTCTTTTCTCAATTTGCGGGTCGTTGAGTGCTTCTTCAAGGGAGTTCACGGGGGAAAAACATATTTCGCACCGGCCGAGATGCTCAAGCCATTCTTCTCTGGTCTTTTCAAGAAAGACGGCCCTCAACTCTTCAATGATCTCATGACGCCGGGGCGCCGGGGCAAACTGTTCCCCGATCAGGTCTTCCCGGTGGATGGCCCTGCAGAAGACTTCCCAGAATTTCTCCTCCAGGCAGCCGAGGACGATGAACTTTCCGTCCCGGGTCTCATAAACGTTGTAAAAGGCGTATCCGCCTCCCACGAGCGTGTCACCCCGCTCCGGCAATCGTCCATCCGTCATATACTGGGACATGACAAGCCCCAGAAAGGGGGTGAGCCCATCCAGGATGGCCATGTCAATGTACTCCCCCCTGCCGCTTTTCTCGCGTCCCAGGAGTGCTGCCAGAATCCCCATGGCAGCGCCGAGGCCGCCGCCCGCCCCGGCGAACTGAACGGCCGGCAGGACGGGGCGCCCGCTTTTTTCACCAATAAGGCTCAAAATGCCCGAGACGGCAAGAAAGTCAATGTCGTGGGCGGGTCTGTCCCGGTAAGGGCCGTCCTGTCCGAAACCGGTCAGGGAGCAATAAACAAGGCGAGGGTTCGATGTTTTCAAGTCTTCATATCCCAGGCCGGTTTCCTTCATCCATCCGGGACGGAAACTCTCGAGAAGGACATCGGCCTTTGCGGCGAGCTTCAAGAAAACGTCCCGTCCAGCGGGCTGCTTCAAAGCAAGAGTCATTCCCCGCTTGTTTCTGTTCAGGACATGGAAGAAGCTTCCAATGGTCTTGACGATGGGCGGCGTCCCGCGGAAGTCGTCCCCGCCGCCGGGGTTCTCTATTTTAATGACCTCGGCTCCCAGGTCCGCCAGGATCTGCGTGCAGAGAGAGCCGGGAAGTCGCTGTGAGAGGTCGAGGACGAGGAAGCCCTCAAGGGGTAAATTCATTTTCCTTCTCCTTGGGCAAGAAATATCCGGCGACTTATTCATGATAGCGAGAGGAATTTCAAGAAAAATTTTTCTTTCACCTCTTTCGCTGTAAATGATATTAATGGTAACGACAAAAGAAAGTAGCTATAAATGGGGTAGGGGAGGCTTCAGCCTCCCTTGGCGACCGAAGGCGCCCCTACCCGATGCATTAATTTGTAGCTCGATCCGAAAACAGGATTCTTCGGTGCTCAGGAGATTTTTTCCGACCGTTCTAAATCTTGCTCCGCTGCAAATGCAAAACTCGTCCGCAAGCGGACTCAGACATTGCATTTGCGGCCGCGGATCTTCGATAAGAAACGGTTACCCGGAAAAAATCTATTCACACCTCAAAACCCTGTTCCCGGATCAAGTCCGGAATGACAAGAGGGAGCGGACTCCGAAATATTCCCTCCCCTTGCGGGAGGGAACACAAAGGAGGGGGCAAGAAAAGACTCGAAGTTGAGAAGATGCGAAGTTAAGAAGATGTGAAAAAAATAGCTTTACGCTTCACGGCTTCAATGGACGCTATGAACGCAATGGACGCCTTGCGCTTTATGCCTGATGTCCAATGCCTGATGCCTGATTTGTTATGCAGACTGAAGATGAGTTTTTAGAGGTCCTTTACAAGCGGCTGCCGATACCGCCGGCCGAGCTGGTCATTCCGCCGGGGGATGACTGCGCCGGGCTGCGCATCGGCCGCGGCCGGCTTCTCCTCGTGGCGATCGACCAGATTGTCGGGGGCAGGCATTACCTTCTGGAAGGACCCGGGGCCGCGAAACCGGAAGAGGTCGGACGGAAGCTTCTGGCCCGGAATCTGAGCGACATCGCCGCCATGGGAGGCCGCCCGCTGTACTGTCTGGTGGCCTCGGCTCTGAGCCCCCGGCATGATGACGTATGGCTTCGGCGGTTTTTCGAGGGGATTATCACGCTCGCACGGGAATTCGGGGTTCTCATGATCGGGGGGGACCTGGCGGTTACGCCGGAGGATGACGCGGCTAGCCTTGTCATCATCGGCGAAGCGCCTGAGAAAAAGGTTGTCCGCCGCTCGGGCGCGCGCCCGGGAGACATTCTCTTCTCCACGGGGCGCTTCGGACGCGCCGTTGCGACAGGCCATCATCTTACCTTCAAGCCGCGCTGCCGGGAAGGCGAATGGCTGGCCTCGAAGGGTTACGCCCGGGCGATGATCGATGTGAGTGACGGACTGCTGCTGGATGCCCGGCGCCTCTGCCGTTCTTCCGGAACAGGTCTCAGGCTGAACACGGACCATATTCCCCTTCGCAGCCCTGAGACGTCCCTCCGGGAGGCCCTGACGGACGGCGAGGATTACGAACTCCTCTTTGCGGTGGCGAAAAGAAAGACGGGGAGGTTGGCGACGGCGTGGCCTTTCGAGGAGACCCCCCTGACGGTCATCGGCGAGTTCATCGCTTCCGATAAGCCTGTCATCCGCGATTCAGAGGGCGCCCTCCTTGCCTTTGAAGGCGGAGAAGGCTTTGATCATTTTACTTCCATGGAAGGCGGGGGAGACAGCGGATCCTGAACCGGCTTTCCCGTGCCGGCAGCTTCTATCTGATTCAGAGGAGGAGACACCACTTCGCTCGCCACGACCACTCTATCGGTTTCCTTTCCGTCCGTGAGGGTGACGCGGTACGTGATTTTCTCCTGTCCCTCCCGGCCGGCCTGTATCACCGTGAGGGTCCCGGCGGGCAGGGATTCATCGGGTTTCTGTTCCTTCTGGAAGGGTATGGATACAACCTCCGTCACCGTGCGCTGGACAATCTGAGGGGCCGTTCCGACCCGTTCGATGTGAGGCCTCGGTGAAGAAAGCACCTCCGTTCCCAGCACGATTTTCTCCACCTGAACGCCGTTCGCTTCTCTGATCCTGAAGGTGACCCTTTCCCGGCCATGGCGGCCCTGCTGCAAGACTTTGACAACCCCCCGGGGCAGGGTGTCATCGGGCTGACGCACTTTCTGGAACGGCACCATCCTCAGTTCCGTGACGACCCTCTCCGAAATCAGGGGAGGAAGCGCTTTCTCTTCTTTTTTTATGTCTGGAGCCTTTTCAGCGGCCGGGGGTGATGCTTCGCTCCCAACCGGGGGCTGCACGTCCTCTGCCGACACCGTTCCGATGCAGAAGACCATTAAAAGACACAGGGTGAGCAAAAACACCATCCCTGACAGTTGATCTTTCCGGGAATGTGTCGTTTTCATGATTACCCTCCTTTTCTCTCTGTGGTCTCTGAGGCCTCTGTGAGAGGCAGATTTTGTTTTTTTCTCTCTCGCCCGCTCCCTGCGGTCGCTCGAGACCGCAGAGAGCACGGAGAAAAGATTTCTCTTCTGTGGTCTTTGTGATCTCTATGAGAGATCGTCTTTTGTCTTTAATCTTTAATTTTTATTACCCCCGAAATCGAAAATGTTCAAGGAATTTTGCGTTGTGCCCGCCCAATTCACTATTTACTTGACCGGTGAGATGCGTTAGGATGACGCCGATTTGGGAGAAAAGATAATAATGACTGAGATTTTCTCAGGAAGAAATGTGAGGATTCCCTTTCCGTGATCGGCGATAAAGAAGGAAATAAAGAAAAAAGGAGCGAAGGGTAAGGCGCCCATGCGCAGGATCGGAATCATCACGGCGGCCGCCATAGGTCTTTTGCTCCTGGTCCTTTTATGGCATGTGACCCGGGAAGAGATGTCCGATCCGCTGAGCAGTCAGCTCCGCGGCCGGCTGCAGGATGCCGGCTCGGTTCCTCAACCGGGAACCCTGTTCGGGCGCCTTCGCGAACTGGTGATTATCAAAGCGTTCTATTCAGAACGCGATTTTGAACCTCTCTGGTCATCGCCCAGGGGCCCGACGCCCAGGGTGGAATCTTTCCTGAAGGTCATCCGGGCAGCGGATCAGGATGGTTTGAGACCGCAGGACTATCATCTGACAAGAATCGAGTCTCTTCTTTCCAGCGGGAAAAAGGGCAGGGAACCCTTCAGCGTCGTTCAGCGCATAGAACTGGAACTCCTGCTCTCGGACGCTTTCATTCTTTACGGGAAACATCTTATGAACGGGCGCGTGAATCCCCATGCCATATATGAGGACTGGTTCAACCTGCCGCAGCAGGAAAAAGACGACAGCCTGATTCTCGCCGCCCTGGGCATGAGAGATATGGAAAAGGCCATGGAGGGTCTGCGGCCCCACGACGCGGGCTATCAGAAGCTCCGGCATGGCCTCGCGCTTTATTCCGATATTCAGAGCAGGGGAGGGTGGCCTTTCGTTCCCGATGGACCGAAACTCAAGATGGGCGATCGTGACGGCCGCGTTCCCGTCCTGCGTAAACGTCTCGCCCTCCCGGGAGATCTGGCCGGGACATCCGTGAGCGACGCGGACCTTTTTGACGAAGAGCTTGACAAGGCTCTTCGCCTGTTTCAGCACCGTCACGGGCTGCTGGTCGACGGTGTCCTGAGCATCCGGACGTTGGGGGAACTCAATGTCCCTGTGGAAAAGAGAATCCACCAGATGAGATTGAACATGGAGCGCCTGCGCTGGCTGCCCCGGGACCTCGGAGAACGCTATATACTGGTGAACGTGGCGGGGTTCAGCCTGGCGGTGATGGAAAAGGGCGAACCGGTCATGAACATGAAGATCATCGTGGGAAAGGATGAGGAAGATCAGCGCACCTTCCTTTTTGCGGGCAGGATGACCTACCTGGAACTGAATCCCTACTGGAACGTGCCCGAAAGCATCACCGTGAATGAGCTGATCCCGAAGCTCAAAAAGAATCCCGGCTACCTGGCCTCGCAGGGGATGAGGATTCTGGACGGCTGGAGTGAGCGCGCGAGGGAGATAGCCCCCGGGTCTATAGACTGGGAATCCCTGGACCCCGAAAAGTTCAGGTACAGATTGCGCCAGGACCCCGGACCGAAAAATCCTCTCGGCCGCATCAAGTTCATGTTTATCAATGAGTTTCACATCTATCTCCACGATACGCCTACCCGATCGCTTTTCCAGAGGGATCGGCGCACCTTCAGCCACGGCTGCATCCGCATTGAGAAGCCCATCGAGCTTGCCGCCTATCTCCTGAAGTACGAGTTGGAATGGACGAAGGAAACGATTCTCGCCGAGATCGCGAAAAAGAAAAGACAGGTGATCAAACTGACCAGTCCTGTCCCTGTCTATATTTACTACATGACGGCGTGGGCGGACAGGGATGGATTTCTTCAGTTTCGCAAGGATGTCTACAAAAGCGACAGGGTGCTTGAAAAAGCAATGAGTGAAAAGCTTTGATGGCCAGCCCTGTATGGTTGAGATTTTGGGGCGATGGCTTGATCATGTCTTGACAAAAGTTAAAAAGTGCGTTTTAAAGCAGCATTCAAAACGTGATTATCTAAAGTTCAGGCAGCCGATCCGATAATGAAGAATATCAGATCCTATCAGACCCCATCTCTCAATAAATATCCCTCCAGGTATATCTACCTGAAGCATTCCCATTTGAAAATCGGGATCGCCGTTCTGGTCTGTCTGGTTCTCATTATTTCGGGCCTTTTCTACGCCCTTGTTCGGGAAGGAATCAGGAACAGGAAGCTTTTGAGCGTCATGACGGATGCGAACAGGAAACTGGAACAGGTCAACAAGTCTCTGGGAGACAAAGATCTCCAGAAGGCTTTCGGTGATCTTCACGCGGCGCAGAAGCAGATGGTGGCTTTTCTGACACCGTCTTCGGAGAAAGCGGCTGTCAGGGAAGAGATTCCGCAACCATCGTCTGTTCAGAAGAAAGCGCTTCCGGTCCAGGTTTCGGCGAGCCTTCCGGATCTTACAAGGGAAATCCCCTATCCTTTCCTCTTTGCCGGCGAGGCGGAAAATCTTCTGCTTTGCGAGAAAGATACGACAACCCTCTATGTGTTCCGCAAAACCGGAGGAAAGCTGACGCTCGTGAAAGCCTACCCCTGTCTGATAGGAGCCAACCACGGGGACAAGAGAAAGGGTGGGGATCTGGCGACGCCGGTCGGCGTTTATTTCTTCCTGAGATTCATTCCCGGGAAGAACCTGGCGGAAAATTACGGCTATGGCGCCTTCGTTCTGAATTATCCCAACTTCCTCGACCGCACGGGGGGCAAGGACGGGACGGGAATCTGGCTTCATGGCCACAGCGCGGGGAAAAGCCTCGGCGACGAAGTCGTGAATACCCGGGGATGCATCGTCGTCAGCAATGACGCCCTGAAAGAGATGAGTGAATATCTCAAACCGAACAGCACCGCGATTGCCATTGTCAACAAGCTGACCTTCACGAAAGCAGAAAACCAGGAGGCGCTGTCGAAGGAACTGACGGCCTTTGTCGATTCCTGGAGAAAGGCCTGGGAGAGCCGGAACGTGCAGACGTACATGAGCTATTATGCCCCGGAGTTCGTGAGCGCGGACGGGATGAGCTATCAGGCCTTCAAGAGGCACAAGGAAAAAGTCAACAGGGGGAAATCATTTATCCGGGTGGCCGCGGATAATCTGATGATCCTTCTCCCGCCGGAGGGCGAGGGCAGAGTGGCTGTCGCGCGATTTAATCAGCGTTACCAGTCAAGCAATTTCAAGACCGATTCGAACAAGATACTCTATCTGAAAAAAGGGCAGGGGGGATGGCATATTATCGGCGAATCCTCATTCTAACCCTTTTTGCCTTCGGTTGCCTCTATCTCTTTTTTGCCGTTCACGAGATTTTTGACAGAAAAAAGGCTGTGCCGGCGGTAAGTCACGGGGCGGATCGCCAGGTTCAGACCTATTTCGCGGGAACCGGCCAGGACGTCACTGTTTATACGCTGACAGGCCGGGAGAAGGGCCCGACGCTTCTGATCATCGCAGGCATTCATGGGGACGAGAAGGGAGGGTATCTGGCTGCGGATCGCTATAATGCGATTCGGATGAGGCGCGGGACCCTGATCATTGTACCCCGTCTGAACCGGACGGCGATCGAACAGGGTAAAAGACAAGGCCTCGACGGCGATATGAACCGCCTCTTTCATCTGCCCGATGACCATCAGACCCTGCGGGACTCCAAGGTGGTCAATCTGGCCAAGTCGCTTATCCGGAAGGCCGACTGTGTCCTCAATCTTCACCAGGGCGACGGCTTTTACTCGCCCCTGTGGATCTCCAAAAAGCGCAATCCCTTGAAATGGGGACAGTGCAACGTCATCGACGCCCCGATCTTCGATCTTCCCAACGGGGAAAAACTGGAGTTGGAGCGTTTTGCCCGCACCGTGGCGGAAAAAACAAACACAAAAATCCGGGACCGGCAGTATCATTTCCTGGTCAACAACACAAACACCGGTCACAGGACCTCCCGTAATAAAGAACAGCGCATGTCACTGACTTATTACGCCCTGACCCGTCAGCATAAACTTGCCCTGGGACTTGAGGCCACGAAAAATTGCTCGCAGGCCGAAGCGGTCGCCTTCCTGACCGTCGTCGTAAACTCCGTCATGGAAGAAATGGGCCTCTCCGCCGAGAAAGTTCCCTCCGAATCGCCTGTAGCAATCCAGGCTGAAATCAGCGCCGGTAAAAAGACCGCGGATCTCTCCTCGGGTCAGGATGTCCGGCCGATCTGACAAATCTCCTTGATGTTGTTTATTTTTTCTTTCAGATTGTAGCTCCTTGCCATCTCCACCCTGTTTGTTTCCGGCGTTCCCCCGGCGCAGATGGCGCTGGCCGTCAGATAGCCGCTGAATCTCGATGCTGTTAAATCCTGAATCAGGTAAAGCAATTTCATCCTGTCTTCCACGGAGATATCTTTGCGGGCTTTGAAATATTTTTCCACGTACTTTCTTGTTGATGAGAGGCGACCAGTACGTGAAGTCCTTTTCCTTTCGTCACTATTCAATAGTAAAATTTGCTTTACACAATTCCGGGTCAGGCAAGCCCCGTTTTAGAAATCTGAATGACAGATTTCAAACTTCAACATATTATTTAAAGACACCCTGTGGGTAGGGGAGCGTTTACGCTCCCCGGTTCAAGGAGCCTAAAGGCTCCCCTACCCCATCCTTCAATTCCTCGAACCCTTACTTAAATTTCTTGCGGTGTTGTGTATAGTGTTATATGGATTTTCCCGGAGAGGAAGGTAGAACCAGCATCGAAAGGAGGCAGATAGATGGCTGAA
>DFZO01000010.1 GCA_002383495.1 Syntrophaceae bacterium UBA4054
GGGTGTGGAAATGAGCCCGTCATGATGACCAGGTGGCTCACTTTTCACGACCGAAAATGGCTCACTTTGAAAAGACCGTTGACAAAAGGCTCACGGCCATAATCCATTCGCTTTTATCTTTCCGAAGAACCACCACCAGGACACATTCCGTTTTTAATGGTTTGACGACGGCCGCATTTTCGTCGGCTGAAAGGGTGTCCTTGTTCCAGCATTTTTCATTCAAAAGGCATGAGCCGGTTAGGATTCCGATTTCAAGCATGGAACGTTTATTGCTTGTATTTATGTCATGATGTGAACATCCGCATGTGGAGATAAAAACATTTTTCTGATAGTATCATTTGTATACTTGTAATAAAAACGGAACAGCCATGGCCCGCCAGGGAAGCTCGCTGGGCGAAAAGCTCAGGATAAAAAACAATCTTTTGAGCCACATCTTCGAGATCAGTTCGCTGCTCACGAGTTCGCCCGACCTTGGCGAGGTTTTGAATGCGATCACGAACCGCGTGATGAACGGCCTGAATTTCGACCGGGCCATCGTCATGCTCCTGAATAACGACAAAACGAAGCTGGAATGCAGATGCATCAAAGGCTTCACGCCGGAAGGGGAAAAGAGGGCGTGGGAAAAGCCTCTGATCATGGACGAGCACGATTGCTATGAAACCAAGGTTGTCCGTTATGGAAATCCAAGGTTTATTCCCGATACGGAAAACGCCCATGACGTAACGCCCATCGACCGGGTGATCAACAGGCACCATGAGAGAAAATCCGTTCTTTACGTCCCCTTGAAAATAAAAGACAAGATCCTCGGTCTTCTCGGCGTGGACCGCTACCGGACCCGCATGGAAATCACCCATGACGACGTGGAATCCCTCACGATCTTCGCCAACCAGGCCTCCATCATCATCGAGAATGCCCGGCTGTATCAGGCGCTGAACGATGAGAAGGTCCTCTCCGAAAATATCATCAAGTGCTCCACAAACGGCATCATTGTCAGCGACCTCATGGGCAATATCCTCAATGTGAACCCCCGGGTGGAGGAGATACTGGATGTCCCGAAGGAAGCGGCCGTGAAGCAGCGGATCCAGGACATTTTCAAATTCAATGCGAACGACAGGTGGAGAATATACAGGGCACTGAAGAAAAACGAGAACATCCATTTCTTTGATTTCCCGTACAAGAGACCGGACGACAGGCAGCTGGTCTTGAACCTGAGCGGTTTTTCCGTCCAGGATGAGAACCACAATACCCTGGGAGCGGTGACCGTTATTACGGACCTGACGGAAAAGAAGAGGATGGACGATTACCTGCTGCGGGTGGAGAAATTCGCTGCCCTGGGCCGCATCGCGGCGGGAATCGCCCATGAGATCCGAAACCCGCTGGCCGGCATCTACACCACGGTCCAGAATCTCGAGGATGAATTCAATCAGGACGATCTCCGGAAGACGGATTTGAAAAACATCATGGAGGAGATCGACAGGGTTGAACATCTGATCAGGGAAGTCCTCAATCTGGTGAGACCCGTTCCGCTTCAAATTGAGGATTTCGACATTCACGACCTCCTTTCAACCACGTTCTCCCTCCTCAAGAAGGAGATGGCCGGGAAAAAAATTGAGTTGAGAACGGAATATGGCTCGGGATGTCCGGTCATCAGCGCGGACCCCAACCGCCTGAGGCAGGTCTTCCTGAATCTGACTATCAATGCTATTGAGTCCATAAACGGCGGCGGAAAGATCACCGTGAGAACGAACGCGGCAAAGCGGGGGGACAGGGAGTGGCTTGTGATTGATATCATCGACAACGGAATCGGGATCCCCGCGAAGCACATGAGCAGGATTTTTGATCCCTTTTTTACAACCAAGAACGCGGGAACAGGCCTGGGGCTGACGGTGACGCATAAAATCATCGAAGAGCACGGCGGCATGATCGAGGTGGAAAGCCAGGCGGATCAAGGCGCCGCGTTCCGTGTTCTTCTGCCCGTCGGCAGAGCGGTTCACGGGCAGCCGGGGGAAAAACAGTGAAGCCATTCATCCTGATTGTCGACGATGAAAAGCTCCTCCTGCATTCTCTGAAAACAGCTCTGTCCAGAGGGGGCTATCAGGCCCTCACGGCCGCGAGCGGTGAAGAGGCTCTGGAATCCTTCAGGGAGAATAATCCCGATATCATTCTTCTCGACGTGAAGCTGCCGGACATGGACGGCATGCAGGTTCTCAAGAAAATCAAGGCCGTGGACGGGAATGTTCCCGTGATTATCATGACGGCCTTCAGCGGCATCAAAGGGGCCGTGGAGGCGATCAAGCTCGGCGCTTACGACTACATTGCGAAACCCTTCGATATCGATGAGTTGAAGTTTGTTCTCGCCCGGTCTCTCGCTTCTCAGAAAGCTGTCGCCGAAGTGAACAAAATTCGTTCCACAAGAAAGGAACGATACAGCTTCGATAATATCATCACCGCCCATCCGAAAATCAGGGCAATTATCGATCTCGGCAAACGTCTGGCTCTGAATGCCCAGTCGACGGTACTCATCATGGGGGAGAGCGGCACCGGGAAGGAACTCTTTGCCAACGCCATCCACTACAACGGGCCGCGTTCCGACAGTCCCTTGATCACCGTCAATTGCGCGGCGCTCTCGGAAGGACTTCTGGAGAGTGAGCTTTTCGGCCATGAAAAAGGCGCCTTTACGGGAGCCGTGAAGCAGAAGAGGGGGATGTTTGAGCTTGCCGACCGGGGGACCCTTTTTCTCGACGAGATCGGAGAGATCACCCAGAAGACCCAGGTCAAGCTGTTGAGATTCCTGGAGGAGAAAAAGATTCAGCGAGTGGGCGGTACGGAGAAGATCGAAGTGGATGTGAGGATCATCGCCGCGACCAACAAGGACCTGGTAAAGGGCGTCAGGGACGGAACGTTCAGGGAGGACCTCTATTATCGCCTCAACGTGATCTCCTTCGTCATTCCGCCGCTGAGAGAGAGGAGAAGCGATATTCACCTGCTGATCGACTATTTCGTCGACAGCTACAACAGGGTGCTGAACAAGAATATCAAAGGCTGTGACAGCGAGGCCCTGAAGATTCTATCGGATTATTCCTGGCCGGGAAACATCCGGGAACTGAGGAATATCATCGAAAGGGCGATGCTGCTGAGTGAAGGAGATTCGATCACTTCCGCGGACATCCCCCTGGAAAACGTGGCCGCCCGCGCCAAGTCCGATCTGGCAAAGATCGCGTTGCTGGATCCCATCCCCCTGGATAAACTCATCAAGTCCTATACGCAAAGCATTCTCTCCCGGTTCAAGGAAAACAGGTCCAGGACGGCCGATGTCCTGAAAATTACAAGGCAGAGATTGCGGCGCATCCTGAGCTCCGAAGTGGATTAATTCAGCCCAGGCGCTGGTTCGAATTCATCCATATCTGTAACGACTCTTAATCCATCACATTTTCTCAAAAAAAGACTCCGTTCCAGCAATGACGGTTCAGGGGTGGATTAAAATAATCCAGTCCGCCTCCGGATGCGATTTTGCCGGGTAGTGAGTTCCGGGAGAAACGGCGTGGATCATCATTTCCGATGCGCGCGTGTTTCACGGCCGCTTCCCCGAAATTCATTCTTTAATTCCACTGCTTGCGGATCGATCCGGCGATCCTGGCAGCCGGGATCCCGTTCAATTCACAGTCTTGAATCAGCCGTTTATATTTCCCCCGGTATCCAACCCTGTTTTTAAAGAAGCGGCATGTTGTTTGCTGTACATGAACGGGGGCAGCCTGTGGAATTTTGGATGGGATAATCACGAGCAAGGAGAGACGAGATGGATTTCAATTTCAGCGATCAGCACATCATGTTGAGGGACAGTATTCGAAATTTTGCCGCGAAGGAAATCTGGCCCATTGCCGAAGAGATCGACGCGGAAGACCGCTGGCCGGACGGCATGTGGGAGAAACTGGCGAACCTGGGGGTCATGGGGATCACCGTGGATGAGGAGTACGGAGGCGCCGGGGCCGACCTTCTTTCCGCCGTGATCGTTCTCGAGGAGCTTTCCAGGACGAGCCCCGCCGTCGCCCTTTCCTGGGGCGCCCATGCCAATCTGTGCTGCAACAACCTGAACCACAACGCAAGCGCGGCGCAGAAGAAGAAATACCTTCCGCCGCTCTGCGCGGGGAAGCATATCGGCGCCCTGGGCCTTACGGAGCCCAACGCCGGCTCCGACGCCGTCAATATCCAGACCGTGGCGGTGAGGAAGGGAGAGCATTACGTGGTGAACGGCACGAAGATGTTCATCACCAACGGCACCATCGCCGACACCATCGTCCTCTACACCAAAACGGACAAGGAAAAAGGCGCCAGAGGAATCACCGCGTTTATCCTCGATACCTCTTTCCCGGGTTTTTCCGTCTCGAAAAAATTGAAGAAATACGGCCACCGCGGTTCCCCCACCGCTGAACTGATTCTCGAGGACTGCGTCATTCCCGCGGAGAATGTTCTGGGCGAGGAGAACAGGGGCATTCACGTTCTCATGTCCGGCCTCGATGTGGAGCGGGCCTTCTACGCGGGAGAGTCCATCGGGATCGCGGAGGCCTGCCTGGAGCTCTCCGTCAAATATGCCAAAGAAAGGGTGCAGTTCGGGAAACCCATCGGCGCCTTTCAGCTCGTTCAGGCCAAGCTCGCCGACATGTACACCCAGCTCGAAGCGGGAAAGATGCTCTGCTACAAGGCGGCCGTGCTCGCCGACCAGGCGAGAAAAGGCGGAAAGGGCACGGAAATCCACAAGCTCTCCGCGGCCTCCATTCTCTTTAATGCCGAGATGGCGAGCCGTGTCGCGGACCAGGCCGTCCAGATTCACGGTGGCTACGGCTATATGCTCGAGTATCCCGTCCAGCGTTTTTTAAGAGACGCCAAGCTCATCGAGATCGGTGCCGGGACCTCCGAGATCCGCCGTCTCATCATCGCAAGAGAGATACTGGGAATATGAATTAAAACAGGGTTCAAGGGGTCGAGGAGTCAAGGATTCAAGTGAAAGGGGTTACATTGTCATTACTACGAGATAGTGTCCTACGGTCATTCCGGACTTGATCCGGAATCCAGGTCTTTAATAAAAACTGGATCCCTGCTTTCGCAGGGATGACAGCAAAACAATCGTGATTCACAAAACAGGCAAGGAGGCGGTATGGGAAAAGATTACGAAACCCTCGATGATTACGCCGTCGGCGACAAATTCATTTCTCCGGCACGAACGATCACGGAAGCGGATATTATAAACTTTGCCGGTCTCACGGGGGACTGGCATCCCCTGCACACGGACGTGGAATACGCGGCGAAGACGCCTTTCAAGGAAAGGATCGCCCACGGCATGCTGACCCTCTCCGTGGGCATGGTCCTGCCTTTCCGTCTCGGGCCTTATTCGAGTTTCCTCCCCCGGTCATTCATCGCCTTTTACGGCATGGAATCCGTGCGCTTCACGGGACCCACGAGAATCGGGGATACGATTCACTGCGAGGTGGAGGTTGCGGAGATCACGGACAAGGGCCCCGACAGGGGGGTGCTGACCACGCAGAACAGCATCAAGAACCAGAGGGGGGAACTGCTCGTCACCTACATCATCAAGGTTCTGTGCGGCAAGAGAAAATAAGAAGAGTGAAGTTGGGAAGCGACGGGCAGGGAAGCCTTCAGGCTCCCTGATTTGGGGAGCGTAAACGCTCCCCTACCCAGCATAGAAAGTTTCGAGTTTTCGAGAAAAAAGAGGGTAGGGGCGCCTTCAGGCGCCCACCCATCGGTTTCACGATTCACGAAATAAATAAGGAGGTGGAATCATGCGAAGAGTTGCCATTACCCATGTGGCACAGAGTTCCGGTGCGGAATCAAGAGAAAGCCTGATGGATTTCACATATCAGATCAACCGGGAGATTCTCGATAAGGCGGGTCTGAAGCGCGAGGACGTGGGATGCATCATCGCCGGATCGGCGGATATCTTCCACAGCGGCCTGTCCTGCGCCAACGCCTTCGACTGGGACGGCATCGGGGCCTTTTTGAAGGAAGGCTCCCGGGCGGAAGAGTCGGCCATGTCCTTTATTTACGGCTGCATGCGGATTTTGTCCGGCCACTACGACACGGTTCTCGTGACGGCCCTGGTCAAGGGGTCCGAGAATCCGGACAATGATCCAATCACGAGTTTTTACGGCGATCCGTTCTACCTGAGACCCGTGGGCATCAACGAGAGCGTGGTGGCGGCCATGCAGATGAGACAGTACATGGAGCGCTACAAGGTGACGGAAGAGCAGTGCGCGAAGGTGGCCGTGAAGAACCTGGCAAACGCTCTTTTCAATCCCTATGCCGACAGGAAGAGGAGAGTCAGCCTCAAAGACGTCATGAGCTCCGAACGGGTCTACGATCCGTTGAAGGCCCTGGAGTGCGCGCCCAAATCGGACGGTGTCGTCTCTGTTCTGCTGGCATCGGAGAGCCGGGCGAAAAAGCTGACGAAGAAACCCGTCTGGTTTGCGGGCTACGGATGCTCCATGGATCACTTCAATCCCGGCGACAGGGATCTCCTGAACGGGCAGCTCAAAACAGCGGCGGCCGCGGCTTACAAGATGGCCGGGGTCCGCGATCCAAAAAAGAAAATAGATGTGGCGGAGGTCTGTGAACCCTACGCGTTCCAGGAGCTTCTCTGGTGCGAACAGCTCGGATTCTGCGGAGAAGGGGGAGGGGGAAAACTGATCGACAGCGGCGCAACGCAGATGGACGGGGCTCTTCCCGTGAATCCCTCCGGCGGCGTCCTTGCCACGAACCCCTATCCGGCCAGAGGCCTTTACCGCATTGCCGAGGCGGCCCTGCAGATCAAGGGCGAGGCGGGCGAGCACCAGGTGGGGAAGAAAGTCAAGACGGCGCTGGCCCACAGCACGCACGGATTCGGAGGCCAGTGCCACTCCGTCGTCATCTTATCAGCTTAAGCAGGAGGACATGGACATGGGAAAAGCGGTTGCGATTATAGGAACAGGCCAGACCAAGCACGGAAGAAGGTCTGATGTGTGCTATCCCGATCTGGTGAAAGAGGCCGTTTCGGCGGCCCTCATGGATGCGGGAATTACCCTGAAGGATATTGACGGTGTCGTACTGGGAACCATGCCCTCCATGATGGAGGGGGTCTCGTCGACCCATTTCTATTTTGCGGAGGCCATGGGGGCCGTCGGAAAACCGGTCATGAAAGTGGAAACCTGCGGAAGCACCGGACAGTCCATCGGGCACTGCGGGTTCTTCTGGGTGGCCTCGGGCATGGCCGATATCGTTCTGGTCGTGGGATCCGAGAAGATGTCCGAAGGAGACGGCCAGGCGACCATGACCACGGTCTTTGATCCCTTCTTCCAGCGGACCTTCGCCGCGGGCGCCCCGGGCGTCTTCACCATGCAGAGCATGGAGTGGATGTACCGCTTCAAGATCCCGGAGGAGAAGGGAAGGGAAGCCGCGGCCATGATTTCCGTGAGCAATCACGACAACGCCATGGACAACCCTTACGCCCACATCCGGACGAGGGTGACGATGGACGACGTCAAGAACGCCCGCGTCATCACCTACCCGGTCCGTCTCCTCGATGTGTGCCCGGCCTCGGACGGCGCCTGCGCCGTGGTTTTTGCCTCCGAGCGGACGGCGAAAAAGATTTGCAAGAAGCCCGCCTGGATCAAGGGGCTGGGTTTCCGGGGGGAGGAGTTCTTCTACGGCGAGAGCGACAAGGCCATCTGGATGAGCGCCACGGAGGCCGCCAAAGAGGCTTACCAGCAGGCGGGCATCCGGAATCCCATGAAGCAGTTGGATGTCGCGGAGCTTTACAATCCCTTTACCTATCAGGAGATGATCTTTTACGAGTGTTTTGGGTTCTGCCCCCGCGGCGAGGCGCCGGATTACGTGTTGAAGGGCGCCTTCAAGAAGGGCGGGCAGCTTCCCTGCTGCCCCTCGGGCGGCACCCTCTGCACCAATCCCATCGGCGCCACCGGCCTGATCCGGCTTGCGGAAGCCGCGCTGCAGGTGACGGGCAAGGCAGGCGCAAGGCAGGTGGAAGGCGCGAAGCTGGCCCTTTCCCACGCCATGGGCGGCGTGGATCAGTTCAACGCCGTGACCATTCTCGGATCGAAACTGTAAAAGGAGGATGAAGAGATGTCTAAGGAAGAATACAGAATCGTCAAGGGGCAGGTCATGGTCCCCTACGAATTGGCTCTGGGAAGGACCTGGAGCGAATTTTACGATTACCTTAAGGAAGAGAAGATCATGGGCAAGAAATGCGGGAAATGCTCGAGGGTGCTTGTTCCTCCCCGGAGTTTCTGCCCCAGGTGTTTCGAGGACATGGACGAATGGGTCGAGGTGAGCCAGGAGGGCGTTGTGGAGACCTGGGTCTACGTGAACATGCCCTTCTTTGCCCAGGAGATCAAGATCCCCTTCATCTCCGCGCAGATCCGGCTGGACGGGAGCGATACCGGGTTCATCCATCAGGTGGCCGGGATTGACCTCTCGGACTTTGACAGTGTCCGGGAGACCGTGAAGCTGGGCGGAAGGGTGAAGGCGGTCTGGAGCAAGGAGAAAAAGGGGAACATCCTCGATATCGCCTATTTTGAGCCTGTGAAGTGAGGAGGACGAGATCATGGCAAAAGAATACAGAACCATAAGAAACGACGTGGCCCTGCCCTATCAGTGGGCACTGGGCAAGACATGGCCCCGGTTTTTCGACGGACTGAAAGAAGAAAAAATCCGGGGGACGAAATGCGCCGACTGCGGCAGGGTTTACGTCCCGGCCAGGACCTTCTGCCCGGTGTGCTTCACGGACATGACGCAGTGGGTGGACGTGAAGCCGGAAGGGAAAATCGTCACCTGGACGCTCGTCAGGGAGAAGTACTACGGCCAGGTCAAGGAGCCTCCCTATGTGGTGGCCCTGATCAAGCTCGACGGGGCGGATTGCGGCTTCAGTCATTTCATCGGCGGGTTCGATCTTTCGGACGCGAAACAGGTCAGGCAGAAACTGAAGACAGGAGCGAAGGTCAAAGCCGTCTGGAGTCCCGAGAAGAAAGCGGACATCCACGACATCGTATGCTTCGCGCCGGTCAAATAGGGGGAGCGGAACATCGGGGACGTTCAAGGACATTTCTCAGAGACCAGCAAAAAAGGAGGGAGTGATTATGCAGTCTGGAGACTGGAAGGATGTTTACAAAGGCAAGTTGTGCAAGGCGGAGGAGGCAGCGCGGGTCGTAAGAAGCGGAGACCGGATCATGAATCCCCTCTGCCTCGGCCAGCCCACAAACCTGATCATGGATGCCATCGCGGACCGGAAGGATGAGGTGAAAGGCTGCGAGTTCAACGCCCTTTTGACCTTGCGTCCTTATAAAATATTCAAGCCCGAATACCGCGGGAGCTTCAGGATCAACGCGGGCTTCCTGGGGGCACCGACCGTCCGTTCATGCTTCCCCGTGAGCGAAAGCTACGGCCGCTATGTTCCGGTCAGTTCCTTTTCAACATCGAAACAATATTCCTACTACCGGAGACCGGACGTCGTCGTCCTGATGACGACCCCGCCGGACAAGGACGGGTACGTGAATCTGGGTCCGGACCTCTTCTACACCCGTGCCATGATCGAGGGTGTCCAGACAGGACGGGGCGTCATCGGCGGCGCCCGGGTGGTCATCGCCGAGGAAAATGATCAGTACCCGCCCGCATTCGGATACACGAAGCTTCATGTGTCCAAGCTGACCCACATCGTTCAGAACTCTGCGAAGCTGCCGGCCCCGCCGCCGCCCACGCCGACGGAAGCCCACCACAAGATCGCGGAGAACGTGGTGACCCTCCTGAGGGACCGCGACACGATCCAGATCGGGATCGGCGCCCTTCCCATGGTGGTATCGGACCTCATCGTCAAGTCCGATTTGAAGGACATCGGGGTTCTCACGGAGATGCTGCCCACGGGCGCCCCCCAGTGGGTGGAGAAAGGAATCTGCACGAATAAATACAAGAAGTTCAGACCGGGAGAGATCAACTGCACCTTCATGGGGCCGTCGGCGGAGCTCTACGAGTTCATCCAGAAGAATGAATTTGTGAAGTTCTTTCCCAGCAACATGACCAACCATCCCGCCGTTCTCGGCGCCGAGGATCAACTCGTGGGTGTCAACGGGGTGCTCGAGATAGACATGGCCGGTCAGATCGCCTCGCTCACCTGCGGCGAAAGAATCTTCAGCGGCCACGGCGGTCAGATCGATTTTGCCATGGGCTGCCGCATGTCAGAGTTCGGGAGGATGATCATCGCCACGGAATCGGTGGGACGGGACGAGAACCGGAATCTCATCAGCCGGATCGTGAAATTTCTGAAACCCGGCAGCCTGGTGAACATTCCATGCCATCTGGTCGATTATGTCGTGACGGAAAACGGTGTTGCCGGTCCATTGGAAGGCATGTCCGTGATAGAGCGTGCTGAAGCTTTGATCAAGGTTGCCCATCCGAAGTTCCAGGATGAACTGGTGAAGGCCGCCAAGGAGAGGGGCATATTCCAATAACGCAGTGGAGCGTGAAACGGGGAAGGGAGGCAACCGGGTTCATCGTTCCTCCCTTCTTCATGTTTGGAAGGAGACCATCATGCTGGAATTCACCAGTGAACAGAAAATGCTCCGGGAGACCATGGCGATCTTCGCCGAGAAAGAGGTCGCTCCCCTGGCCTACGACATTGACAGGGATGAGCGTTTTCCTTCAGAGAGTTTCAAAAGGCTCGCGGACCTGGGGCTCCTGGGAATAACGGTCCCCGCGGAGCATGGAGGGGCCGGAGCGGGCTATACGGAGATGTGCATCGTGACGGAAGAGCTTGCCCGCTTCTGCGGCTCCACATCGGCGACCTATGCCGACCACGCGGATCTCTGCATCGACAATATCCGGAGAAACGCGAACGAGGATCAGAAGAAAAAATATCTGCCACTGCTCTGTAGCGGGGAAAAAATCGGGGGGCTGGCCATGACGGAGCCGTCGGCGGGATCCGATGTCATGTCCATGAGCCTCCGCGCGGAGCACAAGGGTGATCATTACATTCTCAACGGTACGAAGACCTTCATCACCAACGGTCCCGTGGGGGATGTCTTCGTGATCTACGCCAAGACAGCCCCGGAAAAGAAGGCCCACGGGGTTTCGGCCTTCATCGTGGAAAAGGATTTTCCCGGTTTCCAGCGTGGGAAGAAATTCGAGAAGATGGGCTGGCGCGGTTCACCCACGGGGGAACTGATCTTTGAGGACTGCCGGGTGCCGGCGGAGAATCTCCTGGGCGGGGAGAACAGGGGCGCCATGGTTCTCATGAGCGGCCTCAATACGGAACGCGTCGTTCTGGGGGCCATGTCTCTCGGGATTTCCCGCGGGGCTTACGAATTCGCCCTGAAATACGCGAAGGAGCGCGTCCAGTTCGGAAAGCCCATCGCCGCCTTTCAGCTGATCCAGGCGAAGCTGGCCGACATGGCCATGGAGATAGAACTCTCGCACCTGATCACGTACAAGGGAGCGGTCATGGCCGACCGGGGTCTTCACCGGGAAATGAATCTCGTGGCCGCTTATGCCAAGCTCTACACCTCGGAGGTGGCCATGCGCGTGACGACCGAGGCCGTGCAGATCCTCGGCGGCTACGGTTATATGAAGGAGTTCCCCGTGGAGCGGATGATGCGGGACGCGAAGCTGCAGACCATCGGCGGCGGCACCTCGGAGATCCAGCGCATCATCATTGCCAGGGAAGTATTGAACTGAGCCATCAGTATTGGTTATGACAGCATGCCGGTGCTCGGTCGTTTGTGAAACAGAAAGGGGTCACGCAGATAGAAGGTGTGGCCCCTTTTGCCGTGTATGGTATGCGGGGGAATGACGGGCGGGATGCGCCACCGACAGGCGCGCGAGCCGTAAGGCCATGTAGCCATGCCGCTGAAACGTAAAATGACGGAATTTCAACCTGAAATGTGGTATGAATTTCAGGAATATCGGACAACCCGATGCCATCAGGAACAAGGCGGTGTTTTTTTATTCCATCATTTCTGATTTGAAGATATGAGTTGGATTATGACCATCAAGAAAAAAATCTCCAGGGACGAAATGAGAAACAAAGATAAAACCAAACAACAACTCCTGGATGAGCTTGCCTTATCGCATCAAAGAATAACACAATTAGAAAGATTAGAGGTGAAAAGGAGAAAAACGGAGGAGGCGCTTCGGGAAAGCGAAGAAAAATACCGGAATCTTGTTGAATCCACATTGGACCTTATTTTTATGGTCGATAAGGAAGGGACATACACGTACGTCAACCCCAGGTTCGAAAAAGTCACGGGTTATTCCGTTTCGGACTTGATTGGTCGACCGTTCACATCCCTTGTCGCGCCGGAGCTTGTAAAATCGACGGTTCAGCGGTTTAAAAAGGGCATCCGGGGTGAGGAAACGCCCCCCTATGAGGCAGAACTGGTTCATAAAAACGGGGAGAGAATCCCGGTCGAATTCCTGGTGACAACTCAATACGATTCACCCGGCAGCCCCGTAGGCCGGCTTGGCATCGGTCGCGACATTACAGAGCGTAGAAAAGCGGATGAAGCATTGAGACAGATTGCAGCTGATCTGGCCAGGGCCCAGGATCTCGCTCATATAGGCAACTGGCGGTATAATCTGGATACGAGATTATCCGTATGGTCTGAAGAAATGTTCCGAATCTTTGGACTGGAGTTGAAACACAGTGAACCATTTCACTTTCACCCCAGAAAATACGTTCATCCTGATGATTGGCAAAAGCTTGAAACCTCTGTGCAGGCGGCATTTGAGGGAAAGCCCTATGGGCTGGAACTGACGATTCTACGTCCTGACGCAACGGTGCGTTACATTTTCACAACGGGCGAAGCGGAATTAGGGCATAACGGGAGGGCCAAAGGTCTGTTCGGCACAACCCAGGATATCACCGAGCGCAAACGGGCAGAAAAGACCCTGAAAGAGCAAAGCGAGCAACTCCGGGTTCTCTCGGCGAAACTTTCTGAAGCGGAAGAAGTTGAAAGGCGGAGGATTGCCCGGGAGCTTCACGATCAGGTGGGACAAAACCTGACGGTGGTGGGAATAAACCTGAATGTTCTTCGATCGATGCTTTCGGAAGAAAGCATGAGAATGGTGCAATCCCGATTGTTAGAGGATTCCATTGCATTGGTCGAGCAGACAACAGAATTCACCCGCAGTTTGATGGCGGATTTAAGGCCGCCGGACATGGACGATTACGGTCTTGTGGCCTCCATCCGCTGGTACAGCGAGCGCTTCTCCATGAGGACGGGCGTAGAAGTCGTCATGGAGGGACAAGAGATAAATCCTCGACCCACAACATATATCGAAAACAATGCGTTTCGAATCGTCCAGGAGGTGCTCACCAATATCAGCAAACATGCTGGAGCCCGGCGAGTAAGGATCAATGTCCATGTTGCTGAAGGAAAGTTAAAGATTGCCATCTTTGATGACGGTGTCGGTTTTGATCCTGATAAAATAAACAAAGCGGGCGAGCATCACGGCTGGGGGCTCATGACCATGGCTGAGCGGGCCGAGGCGATCGGCGGTCGTTTCTCTCTCGAATCCGAGACGGGGAGAGGAACCAGAGTGACGGTGGAGGTGCCCTTATGAGCATCACGGTATTTCTGGCTGACGATCACACGATTGTTCGCGATGGACTTCGTTATTTACTGGAGGCACACAACGACATTAAAGTCATCGGGGAAGCATCAAACGGACGCGACGCGGTAAAAAAGATAAAGAATCTTCAACCAAACATCGTTATTATGGATATCGTCATGGCCGATTTGAACGGCATTGAGGCGACCGAACAGATCTGCAGAGAATACCCGGTCACGAAGGTCATCATGCTTTCGATGCGGTCTTCGTCGGAGTCGATTTTGCGTTCCCTGAAAGCGGGGGCCAGCGGTTACCTGCTAAAGGAATCCGCGGGCCGCGAGTTGATCACGGCCATTCGTGCGGTTCACTCGGGCCAGCGTTATCTGAGCCATAAGGTCTCAGATAAGATGGTTGGTGCTTATCTGGAGAAGACAGAGGGCATGCAGGACCCTGTATCCGTCCTTAGCCAGAGGGAACGGGAAGTCCTGCAGCTTGTCGTAGAGGGCAGAACCAGTGCGGAAATCGCCGAAAAACTGTTCCTTTCGGTTAAAACCATTGAAACCTATCGGAGCCGCCTGATGCAAAAGTTAGGCATCAAAGACATTCCCAGCCTCATAAAATTTGCCATTCAGCACGGTCTCACCTCTTTGGAATAAAAACCCTGCATTAGATTCTCTTTTCAACGTTCCCCCACATGCTTTATCAAACTTACCCTACAGACAAAGCCTGAAATTCGGGATAAGCGGGCAGTCATCTTGCGGGGGTGCAATCGTGTCGAATTGTGGAGGTAAGCGATCTGCTGCGGAGACCGTTGCTGCATGGGTCACCTTTTCCAAAAAGATTTCCCGGACGTGTTCGTCGTATAAGCTTGAAATCCCAAATGAATCGAGGAGGAGAAAATGGCAAAAGAATACACATATCTTGACGACTATACCATCGGCGAAAAGATGATTTCGCCGGCCAGGACCCTCACGGAAACGGATATTGTGAATTTTGCGGGGCTCACCGGCGACTGGCATCCTCTCCACACTGATGTGGAATATGCGGCTCAGACACCTTTCAAGGGCAGGATTGCCCACGGCATGCTGACCTTGAGTATAGGGATGGTCTTGCCCTTCAGGCTGGGACCTCATTCAAGCTATCTTCCGAAGTCTTTTATCGCCTTTTACGGGATGGAGGAGATCCGTTTTACGGCGCCCACCAGGATCGGAGACACCATCCACTGTGAGGTGGAGGTCATCGAGATAACTGATAAGGGCAAGGGCAAAGGGGTCCTGACCATCCGCAATCAGATAAAAAACCAGAAAGGTGAGACACTGGTTTCGTTTGTGATGAAATTATTCTGCGGAAAGAGGGTCGGTTAGTTTTTCGGCTGACGGCATAAGGACGTTATTTGCTGGGCGAGGATTCTTGCCATGGAATCTTCCCCTCTCCAGGCATTCAGGAAGGAGCTGGTGTCGTCTCCTTCCTGGATGCAAAAATGAATTATTTTTCCTGGAATACGAACAAAGGCAAGACAAGCAATATTCAACACATCCAATAAATTTACGGTGAGTGAAAGGAGGCAGATAGATGGCTGAA
>DFZO01000013.1 GCA_002383495.1 Syntrophaceae bacterium UBA4054
TCTTTGTCATTCCCGCCCCCGATTAAAAACTTCGAGGGCAGGCTGCAGCGGGAATCCAGTTTCTCTTTGTTGTCATGGTGAGCCTGTCGAACCATGGATTCCGGATCGAGAGACTGTGTCGCAATTACCATTTTTGTCATTCCGTGCAAGCGAAGCGCGACACGGAATCCAGTATTTTCAGCAAGTCCTGGATGCCGGCTTTCGCCGGCATGACGGTGTTGATAGCACTTTCTGCTATTGCGACACAGTCTCGAAAGCGGGGATGGACGTTTTTCAGCAGCCTTTTATAGCGGAATGTTGTTGTGCTTCTTAGTAAGCCTTGCTTCCGCCTTGTCTCTGTAACTTTCCAGAAACGTGATGACTCGTTTTCTCGTATCCCTCGGCGCTATGATCTCGTCGACGATTCCCATGCTGGCCGCGAAATAGGGGTTGTTGAATTGTTCCTCATAGGCGCTTACCAGTTCCTTGCGCTTTGCCGCCGGGTCATCCGCTGAAGTGATTTCGCGCCGGTAAACAATGTTGCAGGCGCCCTCGGCGCCCATGACGGCGATTTCAGCCGAAGGCCAGGCCATGATGTAATCTCCTCCAAGGTACTTGCTGCACATCCCGATGTAGGCTCCGCCGTAATCCTTGCGTGTCACCACGGTGACTTTGGGGACCGTCGCTTCTGCGTAAGCGTGAAGCAGCTTGGCACCGTGGCTGATGATGCCCGACCATTCCTGGTTTGTGCCCGGCATGTAGCCTGGAACGTCGGAGAAGGTCAAAAGCGGAATGTTGAAGGCGTCGCAGAAACGGATGAAGCGGGAGGCCTTGTCTGACGCTTTCGTGTCCAGAACGCCGGCATGGAATCTAGGGTTGTTGGCGATGACGCCCACGGTCCGGCCCATGATTCGGATGAACGCCACGCACATGTTCTGTGCCCAGAGTTCATGAGGTTCGAACAGGATCCCGTTGTCCGCCACGGCGGCGATGACTTTCTTCATGTCGTAGCCGCGGGTGGCTTTGTCGGGGACGATTTTGTCCAGATCCGGGCACTCCCGGTCGGCGCTGTCCGTGCATTCCACGACCGGCACGGGGCTGTGGCAGCTGTCCGGCAGGTAGGAAAGCAGGGTCCTGATCTTTTCAATGCAGTCCGTATCGTTTTCCGTGACCACATGGCAGACGCCGCTTTTCGTGGCATGGGCAACGGCTCCTCCGAGCTCATCGTGAGTCACCTCCTCGCCGATGACGGCCTTGATCACGTCAGGGCCGGTGATGTACATATAGCTTGTCCCTTTGACCATGAAGACCCAGTCGGTCAGCGCGGGAGAATAGACGGCTCCTCCCGCCGTGGGGCCCAAGATGGCCGTGATCTGGGGGATGTATCCGGAGCCCTGGGTATTGCGGTAGAAGATCCCGGCATAGCCGTCGAGGGCCGGAACACCCTCCTGGATGCGGGCGCCTCCAGAGTCGTTCAAGGCGACAAAAGGCTTGCGGGAATCGATCGCCATGTCCATGACTTTCCATATCTTCCGGGCATGCATCTCGCCCAGGCTCCCTCCGGCGCTGGTGAAATCCTGTGCCGCGGCAAAGACCGCCCGGCCGTTCACTTTGCCGAAGCCGGTGATGACGCCATCCGCGTTGATCTCCTTCTCGTCCAGTCCGAAAAGTTTGGATCGGTGCTTGACGAAAAGCTGAACCTCCTGAAAAGTTCCCTTATCGTAGAAAAGATCCAGTCTCTCGCGGGCTGTCAGCTTGCCCAGCTCGTGCTGGCGCTGAACCATCTTCTCACCGCCCATGGTCATGAGCCGTGCTTTTCTTTCCTCAAATTGTTTGATCCTGTCTTCTGTAAGTCCCATATGCTTATCTCCCTCTCGATGATGATAAAAAAACCGGTTCTAATTAACATTGAACATGAGGAATTGCAATTTAAAATATCCTTTAAAGATCACTGACCTTTATACGCCGTCCTGTTATTTCCCTTGACCTCTGCGGCGCGACTAATATATAGAATTTCACGTGGGATCAGCTTAAAACACAGCGGCTCAGGCAACGGGCGTTGCCGTTCAAATGTTTTCAAAAGGGTCGAAAGCCCGCCACTTTTTTGTCATCCCTTTTTTAAAAATATTCGCCAGGAGGACGTCTCCATGAAATACATCGATGGAATGGATATCAAGGGGAAAAGGGTTTTGTTTCGCTTCGACTATAATGTTCCCCTGGATAAAGATCAGAATATCACAGACGACACGAGGATCCGGGCGACCCTTCCCACCATCAACTATGCCCTCGACGAGAACGCCCGAATTGTCATTATTTCACACCTGGGAAGACCGAAGGGGAAGCGGGTTGATAAGATGAGCCTTGCTCCCGTGGCGAAAAGACTGGCCAGACTCCTGGACAAGGAGATTCGCATGGCGGATGACTGTATCGGCGATGACGTCAAAAAACTCATCGACGCCATGAAGCCCCGTGACATCATCCTTCTCGAGAACCTGAGGTTTCATCCGCAGGAAGAGGCGAACGACGACGGATTTGCAAAGGAACTGGCAAGCTGCTGTGACGTCTATATCGATGATGCCTTTGGCAACGCCCATCGGACCCACGCCTCGAATGTGGGTATCACGAAATTCATAAAGGATTGCGGTGCCGGTTTTCTCATGAAAAAAGAGCTGACTTATTTCAGCAAGGCTCTCGAGAAGCCCGCCAGACCGCTTGTCGCGATTGTAGGAGGATCAAAGGTGTCCGGCAAAATCGAAGCCTTGGGTCACCTGATCAAAAACGTGAACAAAATGATCATCGGAGGCTCCATGGCCTTTACCTTTCTCAAGGCTCTGGGCTATGAGGTGGGAAAATCGCTCGTGGAAGACAGTTTCCAGAACAAGGCCCTCGAGATCATGAAAACGGCCAGGGAACTCGGGGTCAGGCTCTACCTCCCAGTGGATTGTGTTGTGGCGGAGGAGATGAGCGAGGAAGCGGAGACGAAGATCGTTCCCGTGCAGGAGATCAATTCGAAGTGGATGGCGCTGGATATCGGTCCGGCCACGATCATGGTCTTTACCGAGGCCCTGAGCAACGCGAAAACCATTGTCTGGAACGGTCCCATGGGAGTCTTCGAGATCGACGCCTTCAGCAGGGGGACCTCCTCCATGGCCCACAGCGTTGCCAATTCCTACGCCCTTTCCATTGTGGGGGGCGGCGATACGGATGTGGCTATTACCAAGGCCGGGGAAAGCGACAACATGTCCTACATCTCCACGGGGGGCGGGGCTTTTCTCGAGCTCCTGGAGGGCAAGGATCTTCCGGCGATAAAGGCCCTTAAAGTCTGCGGTTAGTGAAAGGCGGCAGCGGCTGTTCGAAATGAAGAACCTCAAGATGGTGCTGGAATACGACGGAACAGCCTATCACGGGTGGCAGCGGCAGGCAGGCCTGGTGACCATCCAGCAGGTGGTTGAGGAAAAGATAGGCATCATGACCCGTGAAAAGGTGACCCTGATCGGTTCTGGCCGGACGGACGCGGGAGTCCATGCCCGCTATCAGGTCGCTCATTTCAGGACCGGCACGCGCATCACGGAGAGAGAGCTTCTGATGGGATTGAACAGCCTTCTTCCGAAAGATATCGCCGTCAGGGAGATTACCGAGGCCCCCGAGGAGTTTCACGCACAACACAGCGCCAGAAGCAAGGCCTATGAGTACAGAATATTCAACGGCCCGACGCGACCGGCCCTGTTCCGTAACTATTCCTGGTTCGTCTACGGACCCCTTGATGGGGCTGCCATGGGCGAGGCGGCGCTCATGCTCAAGGGCGTCCATGATTTTTCATCCTTCTGCGCCGCCGGGCATGAATCGAAAAGTTACATCCGGGAAATTTATGATTGCGGTTTTGAAACGAAGGGGAAAAGCCTCATCCTTTTCTCCATTGAAGCAAACGGTTTTCTGAAATACATGGTCCGCAACATTGTGGGCACCTTGGTCGAGGTTGGAAAGGGGAAGAGAACACCCTTGGAATTTCTCGGAATCATGAAGGCCCGGGACCGGAGGAAAGCCGGCGTGACGGCTCCGCCGCAGGGCCTTTATCTGGTGGATGTGAAATATCAATGAAAATTCTGGTTCTCGGACACAAGGGAATGCTGGGACACGATCTGGTCCGCAGGCTTTCTTCTGACCATGAGGTCACCGGGAAAGACATCGATGACTTTGATATCGCGTCTCTGGCGGACTGCCGGGAACTCATCGGAGCCGTCTGTCCGGAATGCGTGATCAACGCCGCCGCTTACACCGATGTGGACGGCTGTGAAACCGACAGGGAGGCCTGTTTCTCCGTGAACGCGGAGGGCGTGAAAAATCTGGCCCTCAGCTGCGGGCAGAAGGGTATCCGGATTGTTCATTTCAGCACGGATTATGTCTTTGACGGGACGAAGAAAAAGCCCTACGCGGAGGGGGACCTCACCAACCCCATAAACGTCTACGGGGAATCCAAGTTTCAGGGAGAACGCTACCTCAGAGAGCTTTCGGATCATTTTGTCCTCGTTCGGACAGCCTGGCTGTACGGCAGAAACGGAAAGAACTTTGTCAGGACCATCCTTGAGAAGGCGAGGAACTCAGGAACGCTCGATGTCGTGACCGACCAGGTGGGTTCGCCGACCTGGACCCGTGATCTTGCCGGAGCGGTCAAGGTGCTTGTGGAAGGGGGGCATGAAGGCATTTTTCATTTGACTAACAGGGGAAAATGTAGTTGGTTTGACTATACGTTGAAAATATTGCAATATGCGGATATCAAGGATGTGGAGGTCAGGCCGATCACATCGGACAGACTGACCCGAAAGGCCCTGCGTCCCGGTTATTCCGTCCTCAGCAACCGGAAATTTTCAGATCTGACGAGTAAAACCATGCGATACTGGCAAATCGCGCTTAGTGATTTCATCAGCGAGAACAAAGCATGGCTCCTGTCCTGATCACACTGATCCGGATCCAACCGTGAGGGAAAGGCAGATGAAAATAAAGGTCCTTTTGAAAACCACCATTTTTTTCTTTCTGGTTTTTTTCGCTTCCCAACCCGTTCTTGCACAGACGAAGGTTCAGGCGCAGGGAATGGCGACTATTCATAAGAACCTCGTGGATATTGCCCGGAGCAAGGCGATTGACGAGGCTCAGAGAAGCGCCGTCGAAAGGGTCGTCGGCGTCATGGTCTCGAGTTCCACCGAGGTCGAGAATTACCAGGTCAAGCTGGATTCGATTCTCTCTGAATCGCAGGGGTTCATCAACACCTATAAGATCATCCAGGAGGAGAGGGAGGGAGATCAGTACCGGGTGACCATAGAGGCCGATGTGGGTGTCGACAGGCTGAAGGACCGGATGGAAGCCTTCAACATGATCATGTCCAGACAATCCAGGCCGCGCCTGCTCGTTCTGATCGGTCACGGAAAGAAGAAGGATGACGTGGCCGAATCCGCCATGGTCACCTATTTTCTGTCCAAAGGTTTTAAGATGGTGGATGTGGAAGCCGCGAGGGGCGCGCTTGACAGGATCAATTTGGAGACCATCACAGCGGATCCGGGTGCCGCCGCGAAAGTCGGACAGCGTTACGGGGCGGAGGTCCTGATCGTGGGAAGGAGCGAGTCGTCGACAAGCCCCTTCACCATCGGCAATGTGGAGATGAAATTCAACAAGGTGAATGTTTCGGCCAAGGCCATGAAAGTGGACACGGCGGAGATCATCGCCACCGACAGCGATACCAAGTCGGGCCCGGGGATGGAAGATGTGCTTAAGACGATGACCACGGAGGCCAGCGAAAAGGTGGCCAGGACACTGGCCGACCGGATTGTGGACCGGTGGTCCTATGAGTTGACAAACACCGTTACGGTGAAGCTGGTGGCGTCGGGGCTGAAGTCGTACAAGGAACTGGCAAAATTCAAGTCCCTGCTCGCCAATGAGATCAAGGGTGTCAAGGAGGTGAACCAGAGACGCTATCAACGCGGTCGCGTGGAGCTGGACATGGAGGTCAGGGGAAACACCCAGGGCGTGGCCGACGATATCGCGGCCATGACCTTGAACGGGAAAGCCATAAAGGTCGTGGAGATCACCCCGAACAGGATCGAGGTCAGAATCGGCCCATAACGGCGGACCATCCGCCGGGCCGCGAGTTTCAACAGACAACATGCAACATTTCTTCCAAGGAGGCGAAAAATGGGAGCGGGAATAAAAAGACATCTTGTTCATCTGTTCATCCTGATGTTTTTTGTCGGCTGTGCCGGAACAGAGAGCTTCAAGATCGCGGAGGACCTGAGCAAGAGCAAGCGCTGGGACGAAGCCATCGTATACTTTGAGAAGGCCGTGAATGAAAACCCGGAAAGCCAGGAATACAAGCAGGCTCTGGAGAACGCGAAACAGGAGTCCGCGAAGACACACTATGAGAAAGCGAAACAGACCCTGTCCGCCCAGACCGATCCGAATATGACCGCCCTGGAGCAGGTTTTAAAGGAGGCGGATCTGGCTTACAAGCTCGATCCTCAAAACAAGACGATCGCCGCTTTTCACGGGGATGTAAGCCGCAAGAGGAGCGATATGCAATCGTCTCTGAAATCACTTTACAGCCAGGCGGATCTGGACATGAAGAAGGAAGACTGGCTGGCCGCCATACAGAAGCTCAAAAAGATCAATGACATCTCGCCCGGTTATGAGGATACGGGAGACAAGCTGGCCTCCGTGAATCAGCAGGCCACGCGAATCTATTACAAGCAGGGACTTGATCTTGAAGAACAGGAAGACTGGAAAGGGGCCGTTCTGGCCTATAAATCCGTCCTCGATATAAATCCCGGTTATCAGGACGCGGCAAGGCGTTATGAAGAGGCGAGGGGAAAAGACAATATCCATTATTATGTGAAGGAAGGCGCCATAGCCGCCGCGGCTCGGCCCCCGAAATGGGAAAGGGCCATTCTGCTTTATGAAAAAGCCAAAGAATACGACCCCGACAATAAAGAAGTCGAAAAGCGGCTGAAGTCTTTCAGAGAGAATGCAGCGCAGAGCTTTTTTGATGGGGCGATCAAGGACACACAGCAGGGGAAACTCTATGAGGCAGCCCGGAAGCTGGAACTCGCCAAGACATACAAACCGTCCATGCAGGACGCCCCGCTTTTCAAGGAATTCATGACCAATCGTTTCGGGATGAAATTGATAGAAAGGGGAGAAAGGTACGCGGAAAAAGGCAAGTGGGGAAACGCCTATCTCGCCTATCAGAAGATTGAAACCCTTGATCCGAATTACAAAGGCATCTTCTTCAAGGTCCAGGAGGCCAAGGATAACATCAAGAAGAGAATCCGGAAGTCCATCGCCGTTTTCGACTTCAAGAGCCCCAGCCAGAGCAAGGACGCCGGGAAAATCGTGGCCAACAAGCTGATGACGTTCCTCTACCGGAATGCCAGCGGCGACATCCGGATCATCGAGAGGGAAAATCTCGAGTCCATTCTGAAAGAGCTTCAGCTTGTATCCACGCAGCTGGTGGATGTGGATACGGCTCAGAAACTCGCCAAAATGGGCGGGATCGATACCTTTATCATGGGGGACGTCCTTCGCTTTTCCTCCCAGTACAGGGATTATCCGACCACAAGCCAGGTGAAGGTTGTCATTGACGTAGAGGATGTGCGCAACCCCGATTATACGGACTGGCTGTTGCTCAACAGAAACCCCACGGAAGAGGATCTCAAGAACGCGCCGCCCAAGACCGTCAAAAAAAAGAACTATCAGTTGATCGCCTATAAATCCGGATATGCCAAGATCAACGCTTCCATCGAATCCTCTTATAAACTGGTGGACGCCAGAACGGGGGAGAACCTCTTTACCAATACCGTTTCGGGCAGGCTTGCCAAAGAGGATAAATACCAGGATGCCGTGCCTCTTGCCAATATTCCGCTCGACCCTCTCGAAATTCAGACTGAATCCGATGTTCTGGATGAACTGACAAACCAGAAGGTTTCAGAGATGGGACAGAGCGTGCTCAAAAAATTTCAGAATCTTGAAGTGGAATACTACAATCAGGCCTTGCTGCAGGTGAAGAGGCGCAATCATGATGAGGCCGTCGAACGGTACATGGATGCCGTTTTTGATGAGCAAATGAAGGGGATCTCCACTCCTGTTTCAAAGAACTCGAAGGAGTCCATCAACAGGCTGATCCGTGACATGTAACAGGCGCGTCATCGTGACGTTGGCAAGGCTTACCGTTGTGGGAGGTTGCAGATGCTTCGGGCAAGACGATTCTTTCTCTTAACGGCTCTGGCCGTGCTTCTGGTCGTTCCTGCGGGTGCCGCAGGGGATGTCCCGCAGGTCAAGATGTCCGTGTTCAATTACGGCGCGATGAACATGGACGCTTCAGCCTACGGGACATCAGTGACGAACATGCTGATCGCCACGCTCAGGGGGACCGCATCCCTGAGTGTCCTCGACCGCAAGGAGCTGGAAGCCTTCCTGTCTCTCAATGATCTCCAGCAGAACGATGACGTGGAGAACGTCGTTCACATCGGCAGCAGGCTCGCCCTGGATTTCATCGTGGCGGGCAACGTGGGCAAGTCAGGCCAGCTCATTACGATCAACACCAAGTTGATCTCGATCGGTCAGAAAAGGACCATCCTTTACCTCCAATCCAAGGCCTTCGGCGATGCCGACCTCGCCTCGGAGACCAGCAAAATCGGTGACAGCATTGTGAAAGCTGTCATGAGTGACGCGGAGAGACGGAGGGATGGCGGAGGCGGATCCGAGGGGATTCCTGCGAATGTCGAAGCGCGCCCGGGAAACATGAGCATCTTTTTGAGATGGGAGGATCCCCCCGGTTACGCGGCCGCCGGTTACAAGATCGATCGCGGGTCATCCAAAGAAGGACCCTTCACGCGGATCGCGCAGGTTCAGGTCCCCGAATATCTCGATCAGGATCTGGAAAAAATGAGGACCTATTATTACCGGATCCGGGCCTTCGACGCGAGAGGCATCCAGAGCGGGTACTCGCCCGTCGTGAGCGCGGAAACGGCGCCGACTCCCCTCGCGCCGATTATCCTGAAGGCCGAAGGGCACGTCAAGAGCATCCAGCTCACCTGGTCGGCCAACCCAGGCAAAAGCGAGGACCCGTCTCCCCTGAAGGGATTCCGCATCTATCGGGCGAAGGCGGAAAAAGGTCCCTATAAGGAAGCGGTCAATCTCCTCCTCAAGGACGCGTCGTCAAGCGCGGATGTCTCCGCGGGCGAGAAGATCAATCATGCGGACAAGGGATTGGCCGACGGAGAAGATTACTATTACAGGATCACGGCCTATAATGAAAAAAATCTGGAAAGCAGTTTTTCCGTGCCCATCAAGGGGACCACAACGCCCGGGCTGGGCAGAGTGGATATCCAGGGTGAGATGATTAGGGAGATCCGGTTGAGGTGGACGGCGCTGGAATCCCCCTTCGTGAAAGGATATTACATTTATCGAAGCACGGAGGAGAAAAAGAATTTCATGCGGCTGCAGAAAGTGGAATTTTTCCGCGCCGGAGAGGAAATCAGTCATACGGATCTCGAGGGGCTGGGTGACAAAATACGCTATTATTATCAGGTGACCGCCTTTGAGGTATCGGATCTGGAAACGAGTCCGTCGTCGAAGGTGTCAGCGGTCACGAGGGGAAAACCGCCGGTCCCGAAAGATCTGAAGGCGGAGAGCGGTCTGGTCAAAAAGGTACAGCTCTCGTGGACGGCGAATCAGGAAGAAGAGGTGGAAGGGTACAAGCTGTACCGCTCCAAGGTCAAAGACGGAAAATACGAATTTATAACAAAGATATCGGGACGGGGCTCCAGCAGCGCGGTGGATGAAGGCGGCCTTTTTGGTTTCGGCACCAAAACGGAAGACGGTACGACCTATTTCTATACTCTGACCACCTATAACAAGGTGGATGTGGAGAGCGAGGTTTCACAGGTTGCATCGGCGACGACAAAGGCGAAGCCCCGGCAGCCCACCCAGCTTAGCGGGGAGATCCAGGGCGCAACGGTTTTTCTCAGATGGGCGCAGAACCCTGAACCGGATATTGTTTCATACACGGTCTATGAAAACACGGCATCGGGCCGCAGAAAGATTGAGACCGTGAAAGGGGACACGCGTTTTTCCGAAAAGGCACCGGAGCGCGGGAAAAGCAGGACCTATGTCATCACGGCCAGGGACAAGGATGATCTTGAAAGCGAGCCGAGTCCGGGACTCACGATAGAAGGGAAATAATATCAACAGGCATCACGAGGTGATTTGAAATGAAGAGTTATCTTAAGAGCATGATCCTCCTCGCACTGGTTCTGAGTTTTTTTGCGATGTCGCCCGTGCAGGCAGAGGAGTCCGGCAAGTACAGGGTTGTGCCGGGGACGAGCGATAATGCCTACCTGGTGGATACGCAGACCGGGGCCGTATGGGTCCTGACTCAGCGCACCATGGCGACAGGCCGGGAACCCGTTGCCATTCCTTATAAATTCCTCTATATTCGTCCCGACGAGAACTATTATCTGGATGAAGAAGGACGCAAGGTTCCGGTCGGAGGGTCGAAAAGGCCGAGGTAGAACACAAGGTCATCCTCCAAAAAAGGAATAAAAGGGGATGGTTTATCCAGTCCCGAACAGCGGTTTTTCCAGAACCTATGTCCTGGTCGCTGAAGACGAACTCGCCGTTGTCGATCCGGGGAGCGTGGGAGCGGCCGAGGACACCAAACGTTTCATCGAGAAAGAACTCCGCCGGGAGATGAGGGATCTGACCGCCATCATGGCCACACATTTCCACATCGATCATATCGGAGGAATCGGAACCCTTTTATCCTGCTCGGGGCCGGAAGCCAGAGTCTTTTTCCATGAACGGGTCAGGGATTACCTGGAAAAAAAGCGGCCCATCTCTTCCATGAAAAACTGGTATCTCGGTTTGAGGCCGGCGGCTTGGAAAAGCGTCCGCTATTTGCGGAAGGCGACCCATCTCATGTTTGACGGACCGGCCGGGATCCCCCTTCCAGGGTTTAAAAATTTATCCTCTTTGCCATACGACAGGGAACGGATCGTCTTTTTCGGTGGAAAACGCGAGAGGCGATACCCTCTTGGTTTCGGCGGATGGGAGGTGATCGAGACGCCGGGACATACGGAAGACTCCGTCTCCTTTTTCCGGGAAGCGACTCGTGAACTCGTGTGCGGTGATCTCATCATCAACATGGAAAAGAACGGCAGGGGGAGGTTGAACCGTTTTTATTCTTCAAGGGACGAGATCATGGCCTCCTTAGATTTCCTGCTCCGCACCGTTCAGGTGAAGACCGTCTATCCCGGTCACGGGGAACCCGTTCGCAGTGAAAGCAATGCACTGCTCGGCGTGGAAACATTTGAGAAGTGAATAGTGAATAGTGGGTAGGGGAGCCTTCAGGCTCCCTGGTCTGGAGAGCGTAAACGCTTCTCTGCCCGGGGATGATTTGCCATTCGTCGTTTTTTATGCCCAGCGCCTGATGCCTAATGCCTGATTTTAATGTGAGGTTCTTATGAAACAGGGAAATAGAATGCCGGTTTGTTTTCTCCTGCTGGTTTTGTCCGTGCTGTTCATCCCGGGCTGCGTGGTCGATACCAAGGATGCGAAGATCAGCCCCCAGATATCGACCCTTTTCAGCGGGACATACAAGGTGGATCCCTATATGGAGGATCACAGGCCGCGAACGGTCGCGGTTCTTCCCTTTGTGGATAAATCAGGGAGCAAAGAGGGCGCGCAGGCTGTCCGGAAGGGTTTTTACAACCATTTCAGCTCGCTGCCCTTCAAGGACATGGAGATCTACCAGGTGGACCGCATGCTCGCCAAGGCGGGACTGACAGACCCGATAGCCATCAGCAAGAAATCCCCCCAGGAACTGGGCGGCATTCTGGGAGTGGACGGCATTGTCTATGGTGAGATATCGAATTTCGACAAGTTCTTCGCCGGCATCTATTCTCAGGTCGCCGTGGGCGCCGAGATCAGAATGTATGAAGCGAAGACGGGACATTTTCTCTGGAGCGGGCAGCACGTGACCCGCATCCACGAGGGGGGAATCGCCACGACCCCCATCGGGATCATTGCCACGGTGATCGCCGCCGCGATGAACGTGCGAGACATCCAGCTTTTGAGGGCCTGCGACGATCTTTTCCGCGACATGGTCAAAACGGTTCCCGTGCCCACCATTGCGGAGGCTATGCGACCGCCCATGATCACCCTTCTCACGCAGGACACGAAGGGTTTGCCGAAAAAGGCGGGCGACGAGATCCGCGTGGTCATTCAGGGGACGCCGAAGATGCAGGCCGCCTTTGATATCGGAGACTACAAGAAGGGAATCGAAATGAAAGAGGTGGAACCCGGCGGCTATCTGGGTGTGTATAAGGTTCTGCCGGGCGACAACGTGGAGAATGCCATCATCACGGGCCATCTCACTGACGACGCGGGTCTCAAAGCGGATTGGGTGGATGCCATCGGCCTGGTCACGCTGGATACGACGCCGCCGGCGAAGCCCGGTGGACTTGCCGGCGTCGGCAGAAACAACGTGGTGCTCCTGAAATGGGGAAAGAATACGGAAGCGGATCTTACGGGATACCGGCTCTACCGGAGCGAGACACCCCTGACGGGATTCACGGAAATTTCGAAGACGGAGTTCACGGAATTCAAAGACCAGGGACTCGTGAATTCCAGAAAATACTACTACAGGATCTCGGCGGTGGATCGGGCCGGGAACGAGAGCGAAAAGTCGGATACCCTGACGGCGATGCCGGTGGCCCCGGGCCCAACGGCCGTCTCCGGCCCTATTGAGACGGATACCACATGGTACTCGGGTGCCAGTCCGTATATCCTGGCGGACACCGTTACGGTGCGGGACAAGGCGATCCTCACCGTCGAGCCGGGCACGGAAATTCGTTCAAAGGGGAAGGGCCTGGTGATAGAGGGCAGGCTCATGGCGGAGGGGAACACGGAGAACATCATCACCTTTGAAGGGATCGAAGGCGCAGCATGGGAGGGCATCACGTTCATGAGCGTGAAGGAAAAGGAGAATGTGCTCCGTTTCTGCCGCATCCGTCACGCGAGGACCGGGATAACCTTCGAGGCCTCGTCGCCGAGGGTCGAGGATTCTGAATTCACCGGAAATACCGAGGCGGCAAGAATTCTCGGCGCCTTTTCAAAACCCGTGCTTGTGAGGAATACCATCCACAAGAATGAGACCGGTGTAATCATTGCAGGCGGGGCGCAGCCGTCAATCTCCGAAAACAGGATCCGGGATAATGCAAAGGCCGGGATTTCGGTGATCGACTCCGCTCCATCCATCCTGCACAACACCATCATCCAGAACCAGGGACCGGGCCTCATGATAGAGAAAAGCCAGGCCGTGGTGACGGAAAATAATATTTACGACAACAAGCCCCGCGATATGGTCGGGGAGTCTTCCGGCGAGTCCGTGAACGCTCGGAGCAACTGGTGGGGGACGTCCCAGGGCCTGGAGATTCTAAGGAAGATCAAAGGAAAAATTGATATCGCCACCGTTCTGGACGGCCCCTGGCCGAATGGGAAGCCTTTGAGCCTTCCCATTCTCACGGCGAATCTCGGCGGCCCGATCAGCGGGGATGCGTATCTTATTCTCTCAAACAGCCCCTACCGGGTGACGAAGAACGTGCTCATCGACGGCGGCAGTGTTCTTTACATCGAACCTGGCGTCCAGATTCTCTACGACCAGAAAACATCCATCATCGTGAAGGACGGCGGAATCGTCGCGAGGGGAGCGAGGGAGAATCCCATCCTCTTTGCCGCGTCGGGCGCGTCGCCGTCTCCGGGCTTCTACTCCCACGCCGTGCAGTTTACGGCGCCGACGAAGGTGAACAGCTTCCTGGAATATTGTATCATCAAGTACGCCGAAACGGCCCTGGACATTCAATACGGCGCACCGGACATCTCCTACTGCCATATCGCCGAGAACGCGCAGGCAGGCCTTTTCTGCGGCAACGACGCTTCACCGAAGATCACCTTCAATACATTCTCGGGCAATCTCGGGCAGGGCGGAATCGCCTGCCGGGGCATGTCAAGACCGAGAATCAATCACAACAATTTCATCGGCAACGCCTTTGCCATTCAGGCCTTCTCTTCCATTTACATCGATGCCCGGTGGAACTGGTGGGGGAAGAGTCCGCCGGACGACGGCATGATTCTGAAGGACAACGCGAACAGCATCAATCTCACACCATGGCTTGAGAATGAGGAAGAAAAGGCTTTTCAGGAGAAAAAATAGACACTTGTGGTCGGCAAAAACCTTATTGAATCAACGTTTCTTTTTTGATATTTACTGATCATCTCAACAGCTGACTGCAGCCGGATTTTATCGCACGGATTGAGAGCGATACGGGACATAAACGTTCTACACTATAAAGGAGGACAATATGAAGAAAAGAAGCTTTCTGGTCATGGGTTTGATAATCGGCGTACTGTTCATGGCGTCCGCGGCATACAGCCAGGAGTCGATCAGCGCCAAGGAATGGACCGCGGTTGTCGAACAAATTGGAGCCAAAGGAAAGATCAACTGGTCGGGCGGCTATATAGAGGCGACGGGAATCGGGGCTCCTCCTGAAAGATTCTATGGGAAACCCCAGGCACGGCCGATGGCTTTGAGGGCCGCACAGGTGGATGCCTACAGGAACCTGCTTGAGGTTGTTCAGGGCGTTCGTGTCGATTCCGAGACGGAGGTCAAGGACTTTACGGTTGCAAGCGATGTCATAAAGGCGAAAGTGGAAGGCCTTGTGAAAGGGGCGCAGCTCATAAAGAGGGATTATCTTTCCGACGGGACGGTGGAAGTGACCTTGAGGATGCCCCTGTACGGTGAATCCGCCATTGCCAATGTCATCATGCCTCTCCCGAAACCGGCGAAGGTTGAACCGGCCCCCGCGGCGCCCCCGGCGGCGCCCCCCGCGGCGCCCCCAGCGGCTCCCCCCGCAGGACCCCAGGTTACGGCGCCTCCTCCCGCTCCGGCTGCCCCCGAGGTTTTCACCGGACTGGTTGTGGATGCCAGGGGTATTCAGCTCAGGCCCACCATGAAGCCCAAAATTCTGGATGAGGGCGGTCAGGAAGTCTATGGTTATATGATGGTGGATCAGACTTACGCGAATCAGCAGGGCATCAGCAGCTATTCGAAGGATCTGACAGCAGCCCAGAGCAATACCAGGGTCACCAACAACCCGCTGACAGTGAAGGCTCTGAGGTCCGAGGGGCCGACGAAGGGCGATGTCGTCATCAGCGCCGCCGATGCCTCGAAGATCAGCGGTTCCGCTGAAAATCTGGCCTTTCTGAAGAAATGCCGCGTCATGATCGTGCTGGATTGAGGATGTATGGGAAAACTCCCATAGCCTGCCCGGATTTACAGTAAAAGGTAATCTTTTGTTGCATGTCAGACCGCAGCTGTGACCTTGATCGCGGCTGCGGTCTTCTTCATTAACAGGTTGTTGAAAAACGCCCATCCCCGCTTTCGCGGGGACGGGCGTCTGCATGCTGCGCTGCGCCCCTTCCTTCGACGGGCTCAGGACAGGCTGCACAATTTGTCATGGTGAGCCTGTCGAACCATGAACGTTTCTGAACAGCCTGATGAAAAGCGTGTTTCTCAACAGTCTTTTTGAGGAGGAATGATTTTGCCAGCGAGAATCGTTATACTGCCCAGGGAGACAGCGGAGAGGATCGCGGCCGGTGAGGTCGTGGAGAGACCTTCCTCGATTGTGAAGGAACTCCTTGAGAATGCCCTGGATGCCGGGGCCTCTGAGATTGTGATCGAGCTTGAAAAAGGGGGAACCCGTTCAGTCCGGGTCATCGATAACGGAGAAGGCATGGACCGGGTGGACGCGGCCCTGGCCTTTGAGAGACACGCGACAAGCAAGATTTCAGTCTTTGAGGATCTTTATGAAATAACCTCCTTCGGTTTTCGCGGGGAGGCCCTGCCAAGTATCGCGTCCGTTTCGAAAACAGAGATGATCACGAGGAAAAAAGGGGCCCTGTCAGGCTGCAGAATCAGAGTGGAGAGCGGGAAAGTCGTAGAAAACACGGAAGCCGGCTGTCCCGAGGGAACGGCTGTCTCCGTCACCGATATTTTCGGTACCGTCCCGGTTCGCAGAAAGTTTCTGAAGAAAGAGTCCACGGAACAGTCCTATTGCCTTGAGGTGATCACGAGAACACTTCTGCCTCGCTCAAGAGTCCGATTCCGAGTCGTGGCGGACGGAAAACCCCTCCTGCATATCCCCGCGACGGCGGATATCGCTGAAAGGGTCGCCCTGGTTCTGGGCATCAACGTCAAGGACCAGCTTCTCCCTGTTGAAAGAGTGAGAGGAGTTGTCAGAGTAAAAGGTTTCACATCCAGGCCTGACTTTACCCGTTCCACATCCAGGGGAATCCTCTGCTATGTGAACGGGCGCCACGTGAAAGACCCCCTGATCAGTCATGCCGTCATGACGGCCTACCGGAGGCTCATGGAGGCAAGACGATACCCTCAGGCCGTGCTTTTTATCGATCTCCCTCCGGGGGACGTGGACGTGAATGTTCATCCGGCCAAGCTTGAGGTGCGATTCCGCAATCCAAAGGAAGTTTATGAAGCTGTTCTTTTTGCCCTTGCGGGCGTTCTGGCGACGATCGCAAGCAGGGTTGAAAAACGTTCGACCGAAGAGCCCGCAGCGTATGCGGATGTGATATTTCCCGAATTCAGAGGGAGGGTCGAGGAGGCGCTGAAGCGATACAACGCTTACGGAGGCGGGACCGCGGCAAGCATCGCGGAAACCCATCCTGTCTGGGACATTTCGGGTGAGACGAGGGACATCCCATTTTTTTCCTCTCTTGAATATCTGGGTCAGATCGAAAATACGTATCTCATTTTTTCAGGATCCCGGGGGATGGTTCTTATCGATCAGCATGCCGCTCATGAGCGGATCCTTTTTGAAAAATTGCGGGCGGAGTCGGAAGACGGGAGTCTGTCGAGCCAGAGAAGGCTGTTGCCTGAGATCGTGGACATTCCGCCGGGGCTGGCGTCCCTCGCCGGGGATTCCCGAAGTCTCCTCAATGAAATGGGAATGGACATAGAGCCCTTCGGAGGAAGCTCCATCAGGATCCATTCCTTCCCGACCCTGCTGGCTCATCTTGAGCCGATGTCCGTTATTTTTGATGTGCTTGAAGAAATAGGGGAGAGGGGAAAATCGCCCGACCTTCGGGAATTGAGGGAGAAGCTTCTCACCATGATGGCCTGCAAGGGTGCCGTCAAGGCCCGCGAGAGATTGACGAGAAGTGAGGCGGAGCAGCTCTGTCGGGATCTTGATGCGATTCCTTTCTCATCCAACTGCCCTCACGGGAGGCCGCTTTTTATCCGGTTTGAGCTCAAAGATCTGGAGAAACTTTTCAAAAGATCATGAAACCCCGCCTGATCATCATCGCCGGTCCTACCGGGGTCGGGAAATCCGCGACAGCCCTGACGCTTGCCCGCGAATTCGGCGGGGAGATCATCAGTGCCGACTCCATGCAGGTTTACCGGTTCATGGATATAGGGACCGCGAAGCCTTCCGTGGAGGACCGTGCCCTGGTCAGGCACCACTTGATCGATGTCGTGAATCCCGACGAGACATTCAACGCCGCCCTCTATGCGGAGAAGGCACGCAGGATCGTTCAGGAACTGCATGAGGATAAGAAGAACATATGGGTGGTTGGAGGAACCGGTCTGTACATCAGGGTCCTGACGGGCGGCCTCCTGGAGGGACCCGGAAGCGATGAAGGCATGAGGAACGTCTTCCGCCAGGAAATCGAGAGATACGGAACGGGATACCTCCATGAGAGGCTGAAGGGAAAAGACAAAGCCGCTGCGAAGAAGATCCATCCAAATGATGCGGTGAGATTGATGAGAGCCCTGGAAGTCATCGAGCTCAGCGGTGAATCCATTGTCGCCAGACAGCGGGAGCATCGTTTCGGCGACAGGCCCTATGAATCTATGAAGATCGGGCTCATGGACGAACGGGAGCGGCTGTATGAGAAAATTGACAGGAGATGCGATGGAATGATAGAAAAAGGGCTCGCCGGAGAAGTTGAGAGCCTTCTCGCCCGGGGATATTCAGAGTCCCTGAAGGCGATGCAGTCTCTCGGCTACAGGCACATGGCCGGGTATTTAAAAGGGACCCTGTCCCTCGGCGAGGCCGCGGCGCGGATGAAGCGCGACACGAGGAACTATGCGAAGCGTCAGCTGACATGGTTTCGGGCGGACAGGGAAATGATCTGGCTCCACCCCGACGAGATGGACGGGATGAGAAAAAGAATCGAGGCCTTTTTGTCAGGCCGGTGAATGATTGAAATATCTTGACTTGCAAACTGCAAAAATATATTAAATACGGACACTTTAAACTGTTCCCGGAGTGAATCCCCTCGGGGATTCATCGCGAAATTAACCTTCTTTGAGAAAGGAGAAGATCATGAATCACTTTTTCAAATATCGGCGGCGCATGATGTTCATGTTCATCGTGATGGTCATCGGCGCGTTTGTCATCTCCTGCGGCCCGGCGGCGAGAAAACCAACGAGCCAGCTGGATACCCCCGAACATCATGTGTCGACAGGGCTGACCCTGTTGAAGCAGGCGCGGTACGTCGATGCTTTGAGGGAGTTTGATCTTGCCCTTGAACTGAGCCCAAAATTCTCCATGGCCCATGGAGGCGCCGGGCTCGCGAAGGCCTCCCAGGGAGATATCAAGGGAGCCTTCGAGGCAATGGACAAGGCCTGGAAGTACGCCAAGACGGATGAAGAGAAGACCTTTGCCCAGGTGGGATATATCCGGCTTTACACCATGAGCCGGGAGGACAATAAAAAGTGGCTTGACAAGGCCAGGGATGCCTTTGATACGGCGGTTCTGATCGACCCCAAGTCCTCTGCCGCTTATTATTACATGGGCGTTGCTTACAAGTACGGGTTGGATTTCAACGCGTCCGGCCAGATGTTCACGAAGGTACTTGATCTGAAGACCGATTACCTCAAGGAAGCGGACATGGAGTGGAATCTGGTTCAGAAGATCCAGAGGGCCATGCCGGGAACCATCACAGGCAAGAAGATCGCCATTGTGGAGAGTATCACGCGCTCCGATGCGGCCGCCCTTTTCATGGAGGAATTGAGGATAGACATTCTCTATAAAAAGAGAACACCCAAGACCTTCGACACGTCCTTCAAGGATCCGGAAAAATTCAAGGCCAAGAAAGACAGCCGGATTACTTCAACGGATATCGGCAAGCATCCGCTGAAGGCGGATATCGAGGGCATTCTCAACCTCGGCGTGAGAGGTCTGGAAAATTATCCTGATAACGCGTTTCACCCCGACGAACTGATCACCAGAGGGCAGTATGCCATGATGCTCGAAGACATCATGATCAAGGTGACGGGCGATGAAAAGCTGGCCACGAAGTTTATCGGATCCACGTCGCCTTTTCCCGATTTGAGATCGGATCTTCCGTACTTCAACGCGGTCATGGTCGTGACGTCGAGAGGCATCATGGAGGCGAAGGATTTCACGACCGGTGAGTTTGCTCCGCTCGCCCCGGTTTCCGGGGTTGACGCGCTCCTGGTCATCAAAAAGATCAAAGAGGAGCTCCGGTTTGACAGATAGATCATCTTAGTGGACGGATCAGAAATCCTGGCCGTCTGAACGCTCTGATGTGAAAGCGGGCAGGGGAGCGGAGAGGTCCCCTGCCTTACTTGTTTATGTGCGCAGGTGTTTGTCCTTTACGTTAAAACAGAAGCATGCAGTTGAACGGGGAGTGCCGATGCAAGAAAATATGTTGAGCAAGGCGTTTGAGCCGCATGAGGCGGAGGCGAGGTGGTACCAGTACTGGCTGGATCAGGATTATTTCAGGGCGGAAGAGACGAGCGCAAGAAAACCATTCTCGATTGTCATTCCTCCTCCGAACGTAACCGGCATGCTTCACATGGGCCATGCTCTGAACAATACCCTGCAGGACATCATGATCCGCATGAGGCGCATGCAGGGGTACAACACCCTCTGGATGCCGGGCACCGATCATGCCGGCATTGCGACGCAGAACGTGGTTGAGCAGGAGCTGGCCAAAAAGGGCATGACCCGGCACGACCTCGGCAGGGAGAAGTTTATTGAAAAGGTCTGGGAGTGGAAGGAGAAGTACGGCGGTGTCATCACGAACCAGTTGAAGAGGCTCGGCTGTTCCTGCGACTGGTCGCGGGAGCGCTTCACCATGGACGAAGGGCTTTCGAAGGCGGTGAGAGAAGTTTTCGTCAGGCTTTATCATGACAAACTCATCTATCAGGGCGACTACATTGTCAATTGGTGCCCCCGGTGCCATACGGCCATATCGGATCTGGAGGTCGAGTTCAAGGAGGAAAAGAGCTGGCTCTGGAATATCCGCTATCCCTACGCTGAAGGAAAAGGGGAAATCGTCGTGGCGACGACGCGTCCGGAAACGATGCTCGGCGACACGGCCGTGGCCGTGAATCCAAACGACAAGCGATATAAGAATATCATCGGGAAACAGGTCATTCTCCCCCTGGTGAACAAGAAGATCCCCATCATCGCCGACGATTATGTCACCATGGATTTCGGCTCCGGAGCCGTCAAGATCACGCCGGCCTGTGACGCGGCGGACTTTGCCATGGCGGAGAGGCATCAGCTCGAGATCATAAAAATCATGGACGGAAATGCCGTGATCAACGAAAACGGCGGTGAGTATCAGGGGCAGGACCGCTACGAGGCCCGCAAGAACGTGATCCGCGATCTTGAAAAGGGAGGCTATCTCGTGAGCACGGAGCCTTATGTTCACAATATCGGCCAGTGTTACCGCTGCAAGACGGACATTGAACCCTTTGTCTCCAAGCAGTGGTTCGTAAAAGTCACGCCGCTTGCCAAAACGGCCATGTCGGCGGTGGTCAAGGGGAAGACCCTGCTCGTTCCGAAAATGTGGGAGGGGACCTATTTCGACTGGCTGAACAACATCCGGGATTGGTGCATTTCAAGACAGATCTGGTGGGGACACAGGATCCCCGTGTGGTATTGCGATTGCGGCGAGATCATCGTCTCTTCCAAGGACCCGGACAAGTGTCCGAAGTGCGAAGGATCCGCTCTCAGGCAGGAAGAGGACGTGCTGGATACGTGGTTCAGCTCGGCCCTCTGGCCCTTCTCGACTCTCGGATGGCCGGACAAGACGAAGGACCTCAAGACATTCTACCCCACATCACTCCTGATCACGGGCTTCGACATCCTCTTCTTCTGGGTGGCGAGGATGATGATGATGGGGCTCTACACGATGAAAGATGTTCCTTTCCGGCATGTCTACCTCCATGCCCTCGTCCGCGATGAGCACGGAGACAAGATGAGCAAGTCCAAGGGAAACATCATCGACCCTCTCGACATGATCGACAAGTTCGGCACGGACGCTTTCCGGTTCACCCTGACGGCCTTCACGGCCCAGGGAAGGGACATCCGCATGTCCGAGGAGAGGATAGAGGGCTACCGGAATTTCGTGAATAAGATATGGAATGCCACGAGATTCGCCCTCATGAACCTGGAAGATTATCCGGCGGGATCCGCGGAGCCGAAGAAGAAAGACTACTCGCTCTGTGACCGCTGGATCCTGGACCGCCTCAACACGACCGTGGCCGACGTGACAAAACAACTGGACGAGTACCGGTTCAACGAGGCTGCGGGCACGCTCTATCATTTCATATGGCACGAGCTCTGCGACTGGTATCTCGAACTCATCAAGCCTGTCCTTTACGGAAAGGATAAACCGAAAGAGCGCTACGCCGCACAGCATACCCTCATCACCGTCTTCAAATCGACCGTGAAGCTGCTCCATCCCATCATGCCCTTTGTCACGGAGGAAATATGGCAGAAACTAGCGAACGACGGAACGTCGGTCATGGTGAGCCCCTTTCCAAAGGCGGACGAAGGCCTGGACGATCCCGAAGCGGCAAAACAGATGCAGCTTGTGATGGATGTGATCAGCAGCATTAGAAATATCCGCGGCGAGATGAACATCCTTCCGGCCAGGAAAGTGAATGTCCTCATTTCGGCGCCCGATGCCGGAACCGTCGCTCTGCTGAAGCGGTCCGAGGAGTACGTTCTGACCATGGCGAGAGGGGGGTCTCTTTCCATCGAAGGAAAGGTGGAGGAGCCGAAAGGCGTAGCCACGGGTGTTGCGGGACCGGTGAAAGTTTTTGTCTTTCTCGAGGGCATGGTCGATATCGAAGGGGAGAAGGCAAGGCTTGAAAAGGAGATCCTGAAACTCACGAAAGAATTCACCGGTGTCTCCAGGAAGCTCGCCAATTCCGATTTCAGGACCAAGGCGGCGGAGGCCGTGATACGTAAAGAGGAAAACAAGTTTCAGGAGATCAGTGGGAAACTGAATGTCCTGGGATCGGCGCTGGAAAAACTGAAGAAAATTAAATAAACATAGTTTCAAGTTTCTGGTTTCAAGTTTCGAGTTGAAACCAAAAAGGCCTGCAAATTAGGATTTTGAAATTAGAATTTAGGATTTACAGCGATGCTGCAGCAAGCTGAAATACGGCGGATCATCGAAAGGGCGCTGCGGGAGGACATAGGGTCCGGTGATGTGACCACGGGATCCGTGCTGACGGGACGTGAGAAAGGCCGCGCCAGGGCCGTGGCCAAAGCGGACATGGTCATCGCGGGAATCCATGTCTTCAAAGAGGTCTTTCTCGTTGTTGACCCGGAAATCCGCTTCCTTGGGAAGATCAGGGACGGTCAGCAGGCGAAGAAGGGAGAAACAATCGCAGAGGTGTCGGGGAGGCTGAGCAGCATTCTTCAGGCGGAGCGCGCGGCGCTCAATCTCTTTCAGAGGATGTGCGGGATCGCGACGATGACCCGAAGCTACGTCGACCGGGTGAAGGGCACGAAGGCGAAAATACTCGACACGAGAAAGACGGCGCCCGGCCTGCGCGTTCTCGACAAGTACGCCGTCAAGGCCGGGGGAGGACACAACCACCGGTTTGCCCTTTACGACGGCGTCCTGATCAAGGATAACCACATCGCGGCGGCGGGAGGAATCACTCCGGCCGTGAATCGGGCGGCCTCTTCCATAACGCCGACCCTGAAGATCGAAGTCGAAGTGAAAAATCTGAAAGAGGCAAAGGAAGCATTGAAGGCCGGAGCGGACATGATCATGCTCGACAACATGAGCCTGAAAAACATGGAGGAAGCCGTCCAATTCATCGCTGGAAAAGTGCCCGTCGAGGCCTCAGGAAAAATATCGCTTTTGAATGTCAGGGAAGTCGCTGAAACGGGCGTGGACTACATATCCGCCGGCGCCCTGACCCACTCCGTTTCTGCGGCCGATATCTCTCTGATAATCCTATAAATACAAGTGATTAAATGGATTGCATAAAGAATGACTTCAATGGAGTTTAACGGGGATATTTTAAGCCGTCTTCTCGAAGGGCAGGCGATGGGGAAGCGGGTTCACTTCCTGGAGGAGGTGGACTCCACAAACACATACGCGGCTGCGCTCGCGAGGGAAGGGGCAGAAGAAGGAGAGGTCGTCATCGCCGATCGTCAGATCAAAGGCAAGGGGCGGATCGGGCGATCCTGGCAGTCGCCTGCAGGGTCCAACCTCTACATCTCGATCATTTTAAGGCCGGCCATCCGTCCCGCCGTTTCGCCCCAGATCACGCTGACAGCGGGCGTGGCTGCGGCGGAAGCTTTGTTTGAATACTGCGGGCGAGATGTCACCCTGAAGTGGCCGAACGACGTCCGGATCCATGGGAAGAAGGTTTGCGGCATCCTGACAGAGATGAGACTCCGCGGGGGAGACGTCGATTTCATCATCGTCGGGATCGGCATTAACATCAACATGATTAAAAATGATTTTGACGAAGATTTCCGGCATGTGTCGACTTCTCTCAGAGAGGAAGTGGGCCGGGAGATGCCGCGCAGCGACGTTGCGGTCCGTTTGCTCAGTTGTTTCGATAAATGGTATAGGATATTTCTTGACGGAGGATTTCATCCCGTGAGGGAAAAGTGGCTTGAATATTCAGGGATTCTCGGACTGGAGATCCATGTTCAGTCAGGGACGCAGATGCAGAAGGGGAATGTCCTGGGAATCGACGAAGAAGGCGCGCTTTTATTGGACGACGATGGACAGACAAAAAAGATCATCTCGGGAGACGTCCTTTTAACGGAGGGTTCATGACGCTTCTCGTGATTGATGTGGGAAATACGAATACGGTGATAGGGCTTTTTGACGGGAACAAGCTGCTCCACAATTGGAGAGTGAGGACGGTTGCAGACCATACCATGGACGAGTATGGAATGCTGATCGTCAATCTCTACAAGACGGGGAAGGTCAGCTCGAAATCGGTCAATGACATCATCATATCCTGCGTGGTTCCCCCTATGCTGAACATACTGGAACCTCTCTGCGAGAAATATTTTCATGTCAAGCCGCTCATCGTCGGACCGGGGATACGTACGGGAATGCCCATCTATTACGATAACCCGAAGGAAGTGGGTGCAGACAGGATCGTGAACGCGGTCGCCGGGTACGAGAAATACGGCGGCGATCTCATCATCGTGGATTTCGGCACGGCCACCACGTTCGATTACGTATCCAAGAACGGCGAATACATGGGAGGCTGCATCTCACCCGGGATTGTCATTTCCAGTGAGGCGCTCTTTGAAAGGGCCTCGAAGCTTCCGAGAGTCGAATTCAGCCGGCCGAGGTCCATCATTGCCAAGGACACCGTGAGCAGCATGCAGGCCGGGATCATGTACGGTTATGCAGGTCTCGTGGATGGCATCGTGGAGAGGATGAAGGCGGAAGCCAAATCCAATCCGAAAGTAATTGCCACCGGAGGACTGGCGAAGGTCATTGCCCAGGAAACGAAGAGCATCAACATCGTCGATGAGATGCTCACCCTTGAGGGTCTCCGGATGATCTACCTGAAGAACAAGTGACAGAGCCGATTTCCTCTTTCCATTGCCGGACAGCCGCGAGAGCGCGTTCGGCATAGGCCATGCCCCGATCCTTTCGGGGCACCTTTTTTTCAAGCGCCGGAAAAAGGCCGAAGTTGATGTTCATGGGCTGAAACGTTTCCGCGTCGGCGCGGGCGAGATGCGCCAGAAGAGCGCCCAGGGCGGTGACCCCGGGAGGCAGGGAAGGCGCCTGACCACGGAGACAACTGGACGCGAAGACGCCGGCCAGGAGACCCGTGGCGGCCGATTCCACGTAACCCTCGACGCCGGTGATCTGTCCGGCGAAAAAAATCCTTTCATCCGAGCGCAACTGCAGAGTTTTCCGGAGCACGGCGGGGGCGTTCAAAAACGTATTGCGGTGAATGCTTCCGAGCCGGGCGAATTCGGCTTTCTCAAGCGCCGGGATCATCCGAAAGACGCGCTCCTGTTCCGGCCACGTCAGCTTGGTTTGAAAACCCACCATATTGTAAAGTCTGGCTGTCCTGTTCTCCTGCCGGAGCTGGACCACGGCATAGGGTTCCCGCCCTGTCCGGGGATCGACGAGACCCACGGGTTTCATGGGACCGAAGAGGAGGGTGCGTAATCCTCTCCTTGCCATCACTTCGATAGGCAGGCAGCCTTCAAAGTATCGGGGGTCTTCAAAACTCCTGAGAGGGACTTCGTTGGCTTCCATGAGCGCTCTGTAAAACGCCTTGTATTCGTCCCTGTCCATGGGGCAGTTGAGATAGTCCCCCGTGCCGGAGTCATATCTCGATGCCCGAAAGGCCTTTGACAGGTCGATCGATTCGGCCTCCACGATGGGTGCGATGGCGTCGTAGAAATAGAGATAATCACTGCCGGCAAGACCCGCGATTTTCTTTGCCAGGGAATCGGAGGTGAGAGGGCCGCTCGCGACGATGACCACGCCCTCTTCCGGGATTCCCGTGACCTCGTTCCGGAGGATATACAGTCCATCCCGCTCACCGAGCCGTTCCTCCACGTACCGGGAGAAGAGCGTTCTGTCAACGGCCAAGGCCTTGCCTGCAGGGAGGGCGCCGGCGTCCGCGGCCTCCACGATCAGTGATCCCATGGAGCGCATCTCCTCTTTGAGGAGGCCAACGGCGTTTTCGATCATCCGGGAACGGAGCGAGTTGCTGCAGACGAGTTCGGCGAGGAGGGGCGTTTTGTGTGCGGCCGAAAAAACCTTAGGCCTCATTTCGTGAAGTGTGACTCTGATGCCGCGGTTCAGCAATTGCCAGGCCGCTTCGCAGCCGGCCAGGCCGCCGCCTATAATGACTACGGGTTTACGGATGTCCATCTTCATGGTGACAGGCCGGGGTGAGACGGGAAAATAAGAAGTTGAGAGGTTGAGAAGATGCGCAATAAAACAAAAATACTTTCATCTTTGTCTCATCTTCTTATCTTCGCAACTTCTCATCTTCGTGTCTTATCCTGGTACGTGCACTCCGGGTTGCTGCATGCCCGGTAGCGTCCTTTTTTCCGGTCGTACTTTTCAAGCAGGAAGGCGGCGCCGCACTCGGGGCAGGATTCCGGCACTGGCTTGTCCCAGGTGGCATAATGGCATCGGGGATAATTCGAACATCCGAAAAAGATTTTCCCTTTCCTGGACCGTTTCTCGGTGATCTCTCCGGTGCAGCCTTTTTCGGGACACTTGATGCCCAGACTGATCGCCATGGTTGTTTTGCAGTCGGGGTAGCCGGAGCAGCCAAGAAAGCTTCCGAATTTTCCCTGCTTGACGACCATCTTCCGTCCGCATTCGGGGCAGTCCGTATCCGTTGTGGTTTCCTCGCTGCTCACGTGGTTGATCACGCCGTTTTCATCCTGCGTGAAGTTCATCGTGTTCTTGCATGCAGGGTAATTGGAACAGGCGATGAACTTTCCGTTTCTTCCCCACTTGATGATCATGGGATTTCCGCATTTTTCGCACACGAGGTCGGTGGGGGTTTCCTCTTTTTTCACGTTTCTCATTTCGGCCTTCGCTTTCTTCAGATCTTTTTCAAAGGAGGAATAGAATTTCTCCAGGCTCTCGATCCTTTTCAGTTTTCCCTCTTCGATCATGTCCAGTTCGTTTTCCATGTCCGCCGTGAAAGCCACGTCGAGAACAGTGGAAAAATTCTTCACCAGCAGTTCCGTGACCAGAATGCCGAGTTCCGTGGGATGAAAACGGCCTCCCTCGAGACGGGCGTATTCCCTGTCCTGGATGGTGCTCAGGATGGCGGCGTAGGTGCTCGGTCTTCCGATTCCATTTTCTTCAAGTTCCTTGACCAGTGTTGCCTCGGAGAAACGGGGCGGGGGCTCGGTGAATTTCTGTTCCGGCGTGAGCGAAAGGAGATTCAGCGTCTCGCCCGTCTTCACGTCGGGCAGTGATTTCTCGAAGCCGTTTTCCTCCTTGCTGTCGTCCCGCCCTTCGCTGTAGAGGATGGTGAAGCCGGGGAATTTCATGACGGACCCCTGGGCGCGGAAAAGGCAATCGAGGGCTTCGATATCGATGGTCGTCTGGTCCAGTACGGCCGGGTTCATCTGGCTCGCCACGAAGCGGTTCCAGATGAGCTGGTAGAGGCGGAACTGATCATTCGTGAGATGGGATTTGATATCCTTCGGCCGGTAGTTCAGGGAGGCTGGCCGGATGGCCTCGTGCGCCTCCTGGGCGGCGCGGCCCGACTTGTAGAAGCGGGCTTTTGCGGGGAGAAAGTCTTTTCCGTATTCCCCATGGATATAATCTCTGACTTCATTGAGGGCTTCCGCGGCGATTCGCACGGAGTCGGTTCGCATGTAAGTGATGAGCCCGACAGGCCCTTCCTCGCCAAGCTCGACGCCCTCGTAAAGTCTTTGCGCGGTGGCCATGGTTTTTTTGGCGGAGAAGCGAAGCTTTCGCGACGCTTCCTGCTGGAGTTTGCTCGTTGTGAAGGGAGGAGCAGGGGACCGCCGGGTTTCCTTCTTTTCAATGCTGTGGACGACAAAGGGAGCCGCTTTCAGGCGCGTGAGGATGTCATTCGACTGTTCCGCGTTGGCGACGCGCGCCTTTTTTCCGTCTATTCTGAGGAGGCGGGCCTCAAAGGGCGGAGGCAGCGTGCCCTCAAGGAGCGCCGTGATGTTCCAGTATTCTTCAGCGACAAATTTCCGGATCTCCTCTTCCCGGTCGCAAATGATCCTCACGGCAACCGACTGCACACGCCCGGCGCTCAATCCGCGCCTCACCTTGTCCCAGAGAATGGGGCTGATCTGATATCCCACCAGCCTGTCCAGAATGCGCCGCGTTTGCTGGGCCTCGTATTTGTCAAAATCCAGCTTCCGGGGATGGCTGAGGGCGGCGAGCATGGTGTTTTTCGTCAGATCGTTGAAAAGAACACGGTAGATATTCTTCTTGCCGTCGATCTCTTCGGCGATATGCCAGGCGATGGCTTCGCCTTCCCGGTCGGGGTCGGGGGCGAGGTAGATGGTATCGGCCGCTTTCGCGGCCTTCTTTAAATCCGCAATGACCTTCTTCTTGCTTTCCAGGACCTGATAGGTCGGCTGAAAATTATCTTTTATATCGATTCCGAGTTTGCTCTTGGGAAGGTCCTTGATGTGACCCACCGAGGCGCGGACGTCATAATCACTGCCCAGGAATTTTTTAATGGTCTTCACCTTGGTCGGTGATTCGACGATGATCAGCGAACGCTCCATTTTGTTATTGCTCCTTGCGCAGGAATAGTTTTCCGGGCCGCTGTTCGATATGGCCGTTGAGCTCCAGGCTGAGCAGGATCGCGAGGACGTCCTTCGCCTTGAAACCGGTGTGCTCTATAATCGTGTCCACGTCCACGGCCCTCCGCGTGAGGGACTCCAGGACCGTCCTCTCCGTTTCCTTCAGAGATTCCCCCCGCGGGGAGGGAGACGTCATTGCTTCCGTCGAAGCCTGCTGCGCCAGGGGGATCGTCAGCTGGGGGCGTATTTCATCCAGTATGTCATGAACATTTTCCACGAGTTTCGCCCCTTCTTTGATCAGCCTGTGCGTTCCCTTTGAACCGGGCGAATCAATGATGCCGGGAACCGCGAAGACCTCTCTGCCCTGATCAAGCGCCAGCCTGGCCGTGATGAGGGATCCGCTTTTTTCGGTCGCCTCGACGATCACCACACCCAGAGACAGGCCGCTGATGATCCGGTTTCTCATGGGGAAGTGCTGCGCCAGCGGCGGCGTCGAGAAAGGAAATTCCGATATGACCGCGCCGTTGGAAGCGATTTCTTCGTAAAGCGAGCGGTTCTCCGGGGGATACACGACATCGATCCCGCAGCCCAGCACGGCGATGGTTCTGCCTTTTACCGAAAGAGCCCCGCGATGCGCGGCGGAATCGATTCCCCTCGCCATTCCGCTGACGACGGTTATCCCGTTCGACGCCATGTCGCGGCACAGCCTCTCCGTTGAAAATATTCCGTAGGTGCTGGCTGCCCTGGAACCCACGACCGCGACCGTCACATCGTCCTCACGCAGATGGCCCTTCACGTAGAGAATCGGCGGATAATCGTAAATATTCAAAAGAAGCCCGGGATAGAGCGGGTCATGTGCCGTTACAATGGAAACCCCTGCTTCGCGGGCGAGTTCCATCTCCCGCTCCGCCTGTTCCCAGTTCTTGAAGGATGCGATGCTGTCCGCTGTTTTTGCCTTCACGCCGGAAACGACTTTCAACGCGTCGGAGGGAACCCCAAAAACCTTCTGAGGGTCACCGAAAGCGGAAAGGAGGTTCTTGAAACCCGCGCTGCTCAGACCTTCGATGAATCTGAGGGCCAGCCAGTATTTGAGATCGCCTTCTTTCATTTTGCCGTTTCGGTTGAGTCCGGAGTGACCGTGAACGCCTGTCTTCGCAACGCGGTGCCGCGAGTAAGTCGCGAACTATAACGTATTATGATGGGGTGTCAAGCTTATTTTCTCCGTCCAGAATTTCTTTGCCTTCCGCGGACAATTGATTTAAAAGTAAAACGTGTTAAACGAACGAGGCGTTATGAAAACAAGAACATATTTTCTCGCTGTTGTATTTGCTGCAATTATTTTACAGCTCATGAGTTCTTTTGGCCTGCCGGCCGAAGGCGAAAAACCGGACACCGGATCGCCTCTGCAGATTATTCCGGAAACGCTTGAAGTCGGCACACTCAGTCCCGGAGGATATGTCAAAGGCAGTATCTTTATGAAGAGCACCCTGTCGGCAGACATGAAATGGTCCACCAGGGGCCCTGAGGGATGGGAGTCGATCGGAAACGGAAAATTATCCGGGCAGATGAAAGATTCTCTGGGCTACATGGAGATCGGCATAAAACTCATGGAGGATGAAGAGCAGGCTGAGAATGAAGATTCTTGCAGGGTTCAAATGACCATCGAATCAGAAGGTGAAACCCTCACGCTGGTAAAGGTCCTGCCTTTTGGAGCTCATGAGGAGAAAATCGCTGTCCTCTTCGAGGGGGGCGAGAAAGTTGTTTCTGTCAACTTTGATACCGCGCTCCGGGAGCCCGGCCCCGAGATCCACGTGGAACCTCCGGGGATCGACTTCGGGTCCGTGGAGGGCACAAAAACCCTCATGAGGAAACTGAAGATCAGGAACACCGGCAAGGGGGCCCTCATCTGGAAACTGGGGCTCCAGGGCGACAGAGAAGAGGTGAATGGCGCCAGGCTCAGGAAAGGAATGTATGTCTCCTTCCTGAATGAAGAAAACCCGGGAGGAGATCGATATGAAGTTCCAGGCCGGCTCGCGAATCTCATTGAGCTCACGGGACCCTGGCTTTCAGCAGACGGATACCCCGCCGCCAACGGCGGAGAAGCTCTCAGATATGTTTTCACCGGAACAGGGGTTGCCGTCATTCTGAGGCCCGATGAGGATGGCGGCAAGCTCAATGCATCCATCGACGGCGCACCCGCGGTCGTGGTGGATTGTTATTCGGAAGAGCAGGACCGGATAGCTGTTGTCGTCGCCGAGAATCTGCCGGAAGAATCCCACGTCCTTACTCTGGTGAATGAGGGAGGATATGCTGAAATCGAAGGTCTGCGGGTATACGGGAACGACCCGCTCTACGAAGCGCCGGGATGGATCGCGGCATTCCCGACGGGCGGCACGTTGAGAAGCCAGACGAATTATGTGACCGTGACCGTGAATACGGAGAACCTCAGGGCAGGAAATTACAGCGAAAACATCCTGATCCAGACCAGCGCCGGTCTGGCCGTTGTGGACGCATCGATCAGGGTGAAACGGGATGCCGTCTCAAAAATCATCGATGTTTACAGATACGTGAAGGGAAACGATTTCCTTTACACGGGGCAGCCCGAAGCGGAAAACTACAGCGTTTTAAGAACCTACAGGAAGCAGCGACTGGCGTTCAGGCTCTTCAGGGAAGACACACCGGGAACGAGGAAATTCTTCCGGTGGCATAACGCCTTGAGGGGAGATCACTATTATTCCTCTGATCCCGATGGAGGCGGAAAATCCCTCAACGGTTACGTTCTGGAAGGCTCCATCGGCAATATCGGAACGTCCAGAATCCACGGGATGAAGGAACTTTACCGCTGGCATAACCCCTCCACGGGATGTCATTTCTACACCACCGATGTAAGAGGGGAGGGGATGGCGAGAAAAGGCTATCGTTTCGAAGGGATTGCCGGATACGTGCGATAATTCACATGAGCCCTCTCCCTTGACGGGAGAGGGATGGGGTGAGGGTGATCCTTCCTTTTTTTTTCAGTCCTTTGGGCTTGACAAAAATGACGAAAGGGTTTATTAAAGGCGCTCTTTTCAAGAAAAGCCTGGAGTGATTTGTGCGCCTGTAGCTCAGCTGGATAGAGCAACGGACTTCTAATCCGTAGGTCCCGGGTTCGAATCCCTGCAGGCGTACCATAATTCGTGGTGGGTGTAGCTCAAGTGGTTAGAGTGTCGGGTTGTGGCCCCGAAGGTTGAGGGTTCGAGTCCCTTCACTCACCCCAGATATAAAGGTTGTCTGACCTGAACCATACAGGCGCCCGTAGCTCAGCTGGATAGAGTGGCAGACTTCGAATCTGTTGGTCGTAGGTTCGAATCCTACCGGGCGTACCAGCTATCACGCGCTTAAGATATGACGCAAGCGTGGGCCGCTAGCTCAGTCGGTAGAGCAGTTGACTCTTAATCAATTGGTCCGGAGTTCGAGTCTCCGGCGGCCCACCAGAAAATTCAAAGGGTTTCGGTATTTACGCCGAAACCCCTTTTTTCGTATCTCGCCGAATCTAGCCAAATTTGACGTCAGGGTTATGCCCCGCGGCTTGCCGCGGGGTACCTTATGCTGGGTTTCCAAAGGGGCGCGCAGCAGCCCTTTGGTCAAGGGCGGGGTTAATGCCCCGCCCGCGAAGTCGAGCAGCGCGCATCGTGCGCTGCGAGTTTACTTGTTTTGCACCCCATTTGCGCCCCATAATTACCCATGCGTTCCTCGAAGTCGTTTATTCATCCTGATGCAGTTTTACACGCTTCAAATACAGAGCGAGAGATTGGGAGGTCGGTCCGGATCAATGACAACGGTTTGAAATGTGCAGATTTATAAGCGTGAATTTTTCAAGGTGACGTGGTATCTGTGTCTTCCTGAAGTCTTAATTTTTCTATTTTACCCTTTTATGCTACATTACAGAGCCTGTTGCACAAATCATTTG
>DFZO01000063.1 GCA_002383495.1 Syntrophaceae bacterium UBA4054
TTAATTTAATGTGCGAGGCGACACCATGAAAGCACGATCGGGTATCCGGCTTTCCTGAGTTCCCATAACCTGTCAAGGCGTTCTTCCCTTTCATTTGGAGGCAATCCGTACTCTTTTACGACCTCAGGCCAGTGGGTCAGGAGATTGAAAGAAATGCCTCTAAAGAGCTTTGTTGCTGACACCTCTTTTACAAACTGATCCAGATACGAAGCGTTTGACTTGCTGAATGTTATGGAGCAAAAGACTGCTCTCGTCACTGCGTTCTCGACGTTCTTCAGCACCAGGTCGTAAGAATTGTTTCGGATCAGGTTGTGAACGGTCTTTGGGCCGTCAATCGTCACAATGTAGTTGCATTGCTCAATTGACAAGGGCACAGTGCCATTTGTAAAAATAAAGACGTCCAGAAATCCTATATCCCGAGCAAACCTCACCAACTCATTGAGCTCATGTCCGCGATCTTCCCAGATCATCGGCTCCCCGCCGGTGAAATACAATGAACGGTGTCCTCTCATGAAGGCATCATGCAATGCCTTCCGGGCTTCTTCATACTTGAAATGGTACCTCCCGGAGTTCTTGCTTTCGCAATAAAAACAGTTCAGGTTGCACTTGTCGGTAATCACCATGCCAAAGAGGTACGGTGATTCCTTTCTAAGGACAAATGTCTTGAAGCCATAGGCCAGCCAGTCGAACAGTTTCTTGTTCATCAGAGTAAAACCTCCAAGGGCCATGGCGTCTGTCTGCATTTACCCCAAAGCCTGTTTATGTAATTGAGACTATATTCGTTCTGCAAACGATGAATCCAATAAGCCCCTGAGTCTGTGACGCGATATTGTCCATTTGTCTTTTCTATCATTCCAGTCAATTCAAGTGGTCTGATGACTTTTGAAAAAGCTGAATCCAAAGAAGTCGCAGTTCCAAAGAGGTTCTGGAAATCCTCTTCATAAATCTTCAACTCATAAATACGCCAGTATAGCCAGTAAGCCATCTCCAATCGTTTATCCACAGGCATGGAGAGAGCGATCGGCCTTCTGCCGGGCAGATTTGAGGCATAAGAACGAACATCAAAAGTATTCACATAAAAGTGTGAACCGGTCATTGATGCCGCACTCGGTCCAAAACCGATGTAGTGATGCCTGGTTATCGAACTGAACTTTTTCTTTACGGGTTTCAGCCAACTCCACACCGCACACCTGATATAGCCTGCCTGACTCAGGAGAGAATTGCTAAGATTCAACATTGAAATGACCAAATGACTGGCCGGTCTTTTTACTTCCCGTATCTGTTGAGATTGCCCCAAGTCTGAGTAGGGGAAGGAAAAGAGAGGATAGGTGCTGACCTGGTCAACCCCTTCGCCAATGACCGCCCTGAGGTCATTTTCCCAATCCTTAAGAGTCTGACCAGGAAGAGCAAACATGAGATCAGCGTTCACCGAATCAAATCCGGCATTTCCTGCTCTTCTCAGTGAATCCAAGGCTGTCTTGCCATCATGGTTTCTGCCAATTCTTCTCAAAAGTGAATCGGATGTTGACTCAACGCCTATTGAGATCATGCTCACTCCGGCATCCTTGAGCAAATCGAGTGACTCTGAGTCCATGTTGCTGGGGTGAAGTTCGATACAAATATCGCATGAAAGAGAGAAATTCTGATGCAAGTGATTTAGTATTCTCAGTAAACCAGCCAAGTCGACCGTAGGGGTGCCACCGCCAATGTAGAGCGAGACGAATTCACGGTCCCTCAGGTAGGGTGTGTATAATTCTATTTCCTCATGTACCGCTCGTTCGTACTGGCTGAATAATTCCCCGTCGTATTCAATCCTGTTGTAAGGACAGAAAGGACAAAGACTCTTGCAGAAGGGAACGTGAAGATAAAGGCCTGTTCTCTTGAGGTTCTCCGGAAAACATGGCTCGTCTGGGAGCATACGGAATCGTCTCCCTTGCCCGGTGACTAGTCTTTGAAGCAGCGGTTTCCAGATGAATTTTCCAGGTATCATACTCTTACTCTATGAAATCAAACCTGAACTTTGCCAATCCAGGTTTTGCCATTCTTCTTCCCTGCTATGGGATCCAGATGGCGGAGCGGTGGCCGCCGGTCCTGATTTTCGTTTTCCAATGGTATGGAAAGGAGTACCAGTACGTATCGCCTTGTTTTTCCCATACCGTCTTTACGTAAATCATGGCATCGTCATCCGGCATGTACACGGCATCCCTGGTACCGCCAAGCGTCCACAAACATTTCTTTTCCGCGTCATAGTCACGAGCCAAAAGAAAGCCAAAAGCTCCCTGGTCGTACAGCATCTCCTTCGTCTTTTCTCGCCAAAGGACGGGCTTAAAATCCTCTGGGGCATAGGAACCCCTTTTTTTGGATTCTAACAGGTTATAGATCGACCCATAACGACCATCAAGAAAGAGAATCTCATTGGGCGATATCTGAATGACGGGGGGTTTATGGTTCATTATGGACATGATTCTTTTGAAACGCTCCAGATTTCCCACATCGGCCGCCATCATCCAGCAGTCCCAGTTTGGAAATATACCGGAATAAATCCTGTCGCTCCCGGGTATCTGACGATAAAAGACAATCTGGTTCCGCCCCGCAAGATAGGTCGGCTCAAACCCCTGACCTAAAGTCTTTACCTCGCCGGAATCGAGGTTGTACTGCCTGATCACGGGGTCCTTCCGCCATTCGAATTCGTCAAAAATGAAAGTCCGGTCGTTCACCTTGGTTATCTTGCCGATAATGCCGCGTGTCTTATAGATGATTGTCTTTTCCTTGGGCGCCCGGAGGTCTATCTGGTATATCTCGTTTGCTCCGTCCGTAGCGATGAGCTTGCCGTGCGGACTGACGCAGCCCATCATTGTCAATAGGGCTATAAGAGGAATGGTTATCTTCATGTTGGTTTACCTCTCTAAAAACATCACGGCATCCAGATCCCTTTAAAGCTGAATAAAGGACCTTGAAATATTATTTCTTCATCCTTTTCAAAGGAATAAAAGTTACTCACACTCGTAATCCAGCGGTCTTTTCCACAAATGATGACGTCATACGCGGGAATATTTATAAATCCATGAGCCCCCTTTAATTTTGGTATTTCCCTCTTTTCTCCGGTCACCAGATTGACAAGAAATATTTCCGTGGTGCCCCAATCTTTGCACAAAAGCTCTCTCGTCTTTTCTCTCCAGACCTTCGGCTCGCAGTTCTTTATTCCCGTCGGCCTCAATCTCGAATAGGAAAAATCATAGACCCACAACCTGTCCCCCTCTCCGTAGAAAACAACCTCGTCGGGGGAGATCTGAACGATGGGCGATTCATAAGTTTGCGATGAGGGAACTATCCTTATGTAACCATCTATGTTCTCCGGGTCTGCCGCAACCAGCCATTTATCCGGACAGGGTTTGCCGAAATAATTTATCCCCCCGTCGGGTACCATGCGGTAAAAGAGAAGCAACCTGCGCTCCGGGAGATACACCATCGGACCGAAACCTTTACCCAGAGTCTTCACCTCGCCGGAGGCAAGATCAAACCGTTTTATAAATCGATCCTCAAAGGAACCCGGATCCTCGACTGAAAAAATGAAGGAGTGATCGTCCACCCGCGTCACACCGCCAATACTACGGCCAACAGGGTTTGCTTCATACAACGTGATCACATTCCGGGGAGATTCCAGGTTGACCAAATATATACGGGTCTCACCCGTTATGAGCTTCCCCCGTATCTCTCCTGTGCCCGTGATGGCCAGCAGCGCCGTTAGCAGGACAAAACTTCTCATGGTCGTCGCATTTTCAGTTTTTTGGAGTGAGCTGATCATATATACGTAATACTTCCTTCATCGATTTCTGACAGTTTTCATATTGCACTGTGTATGTGGCTGGATTTTTTTGTTTTGCAGCTTCCCAAGACTCCTTCAAGCGATCGTAATCGTAATAAATGTTTCCCTGCATGGATTTATAGGCATCTAACTGCTCCTTACTGTACTCACTCTTCCACGCACCCAGAGTGCCGGATATCAGCTCCAACAGAGTCGCATTTGGATTTGCCGGGAAAAACCCCGTATTGAAAGTTGGTTTTATCGGGCTTTTATCTTTCAGGAGAAAATCCGTCGGGGTTCCTTCAAACATCGCCTGCGGATGGGAAAGTGACAAATTAACGGGAGAAAGTATCAGACTGACAATTGACAGCAGCACGGGCGTATTCTTCGTGGGGCGCCTATCGACTCGAGCGTACTCATACAATTTTACAGCTTTCGACGAAGGCAGCAATCCCATGCTGCCGGCATAAAAGAGCCATCCGTTTTGATCCAGAGGCGTCTCCACGCCGACGCTTCTCTGGGCCTCCCCCTTCGCGTAACTGTCGAGGTTCGCTGCTTTGACGTCCTGATTGATGCCTGCGTCGAAGAAATCACCGGGTTTCAGATAAACCAACAACTCATTTTTTTTAAGAAAATCATAAGCAGCCCTGTCTTCTATTGAACCGTCTTTATAATAGGTCTCGCTGTCCGCGTAGCGCAGTTGCTGGCGCATCAAGCGGCCTTCCGCCTCCTCTTCCGTAATGTCTTTTCCTTCTTCCTTCTTGACCCACTCTTTAAATTCTTTGGCCTTCAGTTTCGCGCGATCGATCTCATATTGATGCAGTTGCCTGTTGTACCGCTCGCCGTCCAGGCCCGTTGCCGCTCCCGCTCCAAGGCCTGCGGGTGAGCCTCCTCCGGCGATGCCTCCGGCAGCGGCGCCGATGGCCGCCGATATCCACTGCTGTTGCGCTTTTCCAAGATTATCCGTCAAGCTCCGGGACGCCTCGGCAGCCCCTGCTCCCACAGCTCCCGCCAGTACGTTTCCGCCTCCCAGGCTCGCCTGGATAGCGCCCGTGATTGTGTGAAGAATGACTTTTTCCCGGCTGCCTTCCTCCCATCCCATGACTGCTGACACGCCGCCGACCAGCTTGAAGGCCTCCTCGCCGAAGACCCGCGAGAGTTCCTGCTGTTCCGCCACCTTTTCGGCGTCAAAGATCTTTTCCAGTGCCCGGTGGGCTGTATCGGGGCTGCGGCTCAAGCCGCTGATGTCCTGCGACGGATTGGATCTTATTTCGATCGTGCCGGGACTGATGGCCGCGTAGGTCGTGCTGCTTGCCGACCCGCCCGATGGAATGCCGATATTGGGAAGCACAAATCCATGTCCCTTCCCTTTATCGTCCACGCCATAGCCAGCGCTGATACCAACAGTGCTCGCGCTGTACTCCGCCTTGTTCTGAATATTGCCGTACGTGAGGGTGCCCGTGGAAAGCCTGTTTTTTTCCGGGTCGGCCTTGCTGTCTATTGCCGCACCTTTGAGATCGGTGTTGTTTTCCACTCTGATGTCGTATCCGCCCTTGCCGGCGTAAAGACCCGTCTGCTCCACGACGGAGCGGTATTCGCTGTCGACCTTTCCCTTGCTGAAACTCAGATTGGCGCTAAAGTTGCCGCCCGTGATGGGTACCGTGGCGCCCGCCGAGAAGCTGTCGTTTCTGGATTTGAAGTCGTCCGTATCCTGACGGCTCTCCATGTTCAGGTTATGGCCTATTTCCGCAAGGATTTTTTCGCCTTTCGCGAGGGCGCCAAGCATGTTGGTGTCTCTGCCGCTCTTGATCCCAAGAATCTCATCAGCCGTGATCTTCGTGTTGACATGGGTCAGGGTATCACCGTCTGAGTTGCCCCGTGACATGGCAACATTCGCCGTTGCCGACACGCCCTTCGGACTTATATTGACCCCGATGCTGCCATGATCGCTGGAAGAACTCGACCGCGTGGAGCTTGTGTTCTCAGCGGAAATGAGGTTGATGTCGTTGCCCGCAGTCAGGTAGATGCCTTTGCCCGTGATCACGGACCCGACGACATCAAGGTTCCCCGTATCAGGCAGGATCGTCCCTTCTGTACCTTTCTCTCCGGCGGCGGCAATATGGATATCGCCGCCTGAAACAATATTGCTTCCTCTGGCCTCTTTCGATTGGGAAACCGTTTCGGAGCGGCTGCTGCTGGAACCGAAACTGACCGTCAAAGTCGGAGCAAACTTAGCAATGTCTATATTGCCGCTACCGATGTCTTTTACCGTTTTCTTAAATTCGTCGCTCTTTATATAATTTTTGATTTCATCACCCGCTTTATATAAATCACGGCCTGCTTTGAATTTATAAAGGGCATTGAGGCGGTCATCCTTCACCTCCTGGCTTCGCTGGAATTCATTGTTCACCTTCATCGCCGTCTCAATAATTCCGCCGGGCGTGACGATTCCAATAGTGAGGCCCGAACTGCTCGCCTCAAAGGTTTCTTTTCTGTTTATGGTGTTATAGGCCGAATCGATTGTGACGTTTCGCCCGGTGATGCTCGTCTCTATCGCGGAGATGACGTCGCTGCCCGTGATCCGGGTGTCCTTGCCCGAAGCAATATCCACCCTGCCGAGAATGGAGCCGATGGTGCTTCCGACCTGGGTCAGGCCCTGCTCCTCCATGGTGCTCTTCTGACTCTGGCTGCCGATGGTGAAGCCGAGACCGCCGCTGCTCATGAACCCGGATTTGCTCTCCCGCCGCATGTGCTCTTCCTGACGGGTTTCCTGCGACGTGGTGATATCGATATTGTTCTTTGCGGCAAGTATCAAATCGTTCGTGGCAACGAGGGATGAACCCCGAATCAGGAGGTCATTTCCTGCTCCCACCGCAATCGATTCTCCGGAAAGAGCATTACCCCTTGAAAGATTGCTGAGCGTCCAGTCTCGCGTCTCCGTCGTCGAACTGGATAAGAAACCGCCCCCCGTTGTCCGTGTCTCCAAAAGGCTTTCATGCCGTTCTGTTTCCTCCTTGACGGTTATATCCCTGTCCGCCGCAATGCCAATGGCTCCGGTTTTGCTGGAGATGCTACTGCCTGCAATGGTTACATTGCCCTTGCCATCGCTGCGAACGCCGTCCCCTCCTTTCGCTGCGGCAATCAACAAGTTGCCGCCCGCATTCAAATTACTGCCCACAACCTTTTCATCCCTGTTTTCGGAATGAAAATAACTCCTCTTGCCGGCAAAGGCAGCCGTGGACGTAGAGCTGTCCTTCACGGCGTTTATGCTGACGTTGCCGCCGGCCACGAGATTCAAATCCTTTCCCGCAGTGACCTGAGTGCCTCTCAATACGGCGTCGTTGCCGCTGTTCAAATTGAGATTGCCGCCCGTCTGGAGGACAGAGGCCACATGGGTCGTACTTTCGGCTTGCGAATAGTTCGTAGCAGACCGCTCATTGTATTGGATCGTATCAATATCGAGATTACGCCCGGCGGTTATGGAGGCATCACCCGCCACGTTAACCGTCGCGCCCGTGACAACAACATCACGACCGGCTTGGGCGGACAGGTCGCCTCGGGATTGGATCTTTGCTGTATCATTGATAAGCGTGGCTGTTCTCTTCCCACCCCCGGAGACCGACTCAGACAGAGTTTCATGTTTGATGTCACGGCCTGCTCCAAGAAAAACACGGCCTCCGGTCATCGTCCCGCTCTGGTTTATGATGTCTTGTGACGCGATTATCCGGGTGAGATTGCCGGAATCAATCATCCCGCCGCGATTGACGATGGTGTTTGCAGCAAGACTCGTCTGCACGCCTCCCTTGATTGTTCCCATGTTGGTGAGGGTATCCGAGGCGACAAGATTGATGTCGTTGGCCACAATTAACGCGCCCGTGGGCCGCAGGTCTTCCGCATTGACCTTGCTGAGATAGACCACAGGGGCAAGCACCTTCTGACCACCAACATCCTTCTCCACCAGCCACACCATGTCGGAGGTCAGGCCAGCCATCTGCTCCGCCGTGAGAGCTATGCCGACCGTAAGATTAAAAGCCTTTGCATAATAAACAGCGTTTTCCATAAGCCCCCGGTATTGTACGTCATTGCTTGAGTAGCCTTCCAGATAGCGTCGTCCCGTAAGCTGCGTGATCTGGTCGCGGACGAGCTTCTGTTCATAGAAGCCGTCGCCCAGACGCTTTTCCGCTGTCTCCATATTGTAGGCCAGCCTCTGGAGCATGTAGTCCGAGGAAAGAAAGGTCCTGTAGTCGACAAAGCGCGGATCCGTTTCAACCAGATACTTCCGCCCTGGGTCTGCGTAGATGTGGTACAGGCCGTTTGAGGGCAGCACGAATCCGCCGGGGGTCGTCTGCGGGGCGCTGCCGGCCGGATCAGGGGTAATCGTTCCCGGAGGAAGTGTAGAAGAAAACGAACCTGCCGGCGAACCGTTTGGATTTACCATACTGTTATTAATCGCTTGGGCCGTTCCACTGATGCTTGTGCCGGCGGATATGACACCTGACCAGCCGGCGAGGGTCTCGGAATACTGACTATAGTAGTCAACTATTCTGTCAGCCCAATCACAGCGGGGCCAAGGATCGTCACATTTGGTAGGTTCAGCGTAAGTATCTTTCCCAACTTGCGTTACGATACGTATGGCCCCCACGCCGATATTGTCCAGGGTCGAGACATCAATCATCAGGCTGCCGCCCGCGGCAATGGTGGAGACGTAGTTGGTGAGCGTCGCGCCTTTTATCTTCATGTTTCTCCCGGCAAGAAGCATCCCGGGATCGCTGTCCTCCTGAACCACTGTTTCCGTAACCGTTTCGTCGTACTCCCGGGTCGCCCACATATAGGGCGGCTTTGGATATTGAGGAGTACCTGTCATATCCACACCATGGGACGTTACGTCACCTACCTGCGCCTGCCCGGTTACAAAGATTTTTTTCTTGTTTGTGATCTCATCGGCGTAAATGACAAGATCGTTTTCCGCTTCAATGGTAGCCGATTGGTTCAGGACGGAGGCCGTGCGGTAAAGGTAATCGCCGTTGACATCCTTGTCCGACCTGCCGGCGATATGGATATCCCCCAGACTGTAGATCGTGGCGCCGTCCCTGTTGATAAGCGAACTTGCAACATAGAGGTCCATCAGGCTCGTAGCACCTAAAATGGCGGGCTCACCTTCGTTTAAGATGCTGTCGGCGGTTATTTTAAGGGTATCGGCAAAGACGGCGGCGGAGTTGCTGAAACTACTCGCGTAGATGTTCATCGTGCCGAAGCCGCTCATCAGACCGCGGTTGATAATGGCACGGGCAACATTCAAGTTGAAATCATTCGCCTCTATCGTTGCGCCGACCTCGTTGGAAAGAGAGCCGCCGCTGATGGCGGCCATCTCAACAGCGCTGATCAAACCGCTGTTCGTGATCGTGCCCACTGCCGTCAGCATCAGAACACCGTTGGCCTTCATGACCGCCCCGTCCGCATTGCTCAAATCGCCGCTCAGACTGATTGTCAGGTCACGCCCCGCTATCACCTCACCGCTGTTCGTCATGCTGAGGGTGGTCACGGTCATATCCCCATCGGCGGCCATCTTGCCCAGGACATTGGCTATCCTTCCCGCCGTGATCATGAGATCCGTGCCCGAACCGATCCCGCCGTCGTTATTGGTCAGATCAGATGAACCGACGTCAAGGAAAAGGTTGCCGTAAGTAAAAATTGTACCGCCCGTGTTGTCGAGGCCCTTCGGCATGGCCACGGTCATATCGTCATGGGCCGTCACTCTGCCGCCCTTATTGAGAAGCCTCATGGCGGAAATGACCGCCTCGCCGTTGCCGCCGATTAATCCCTCCCGATCGTCAATCGTTTCGGCAACGACAATGCTCATGAGCCGATTCTCGCCAAGGCTTTTAACCTGCCCGCTCCGGTTGTCCAGCGATTGGGCGGCAAGGCGCAGGCCCGCCCCCGCCTCGATCAGTCCGCCGCTGTTATCGAAGTCGCTCTTCGTCTGAATGTTCACGGCTTCGCCGCCGGCAATGATTCCGCCCGTGTTCGTGATGGTCGGCGCCTCCACGTCAATGCCCTTCTGGGCGATCAGGCTGGCGCCGGTGTTGTCGATGCCGACGGCAAGGACATCCACACTGCCGTTCGATGCGATGGCGCCGCCTTTATTCCTCAGATCTCCGTCCGCCCGGATCGTGAATAACCCTTTCCCGGCATGCCCGATTGTGCCCCCGCCGCTGTTGATGATGTTTGCACCTGCCAGATCAAAGTTGATGCCGTTTGACACAATCTCGCCGCCCCGGTTGTCGATGTTATCCGTCGCCGTCAGTCGAGTATCGCCGTCGCCAAACTGGACGATGCTGCCGCTTCGGTTGCTGATCTCTTTTGCGGTCATGGTGATTTGACGCGCAGAGATTTCTGCCGCCTGGCCGTCCTGGTTCGCGTCGTTCAGGATCAGTTCCTGCGCCTCCGCGTAAAGTGCGCCGCCGACATAAAGCGATCCGCCACGGTTGTCGATATCACCCATGGCAGCCTTGAGGACGGCGTCTTTCCCGGACTGGGTCCTGCTCTCTGCGATGTCAATGTCCAATGCATCAATCGACAGTCCGCCGCCCGCGATCATCAGCCCTTTGAGAACGGCCCTTCCCCCGGTCGAAACGGAGAGGTCGCCTGATTCGTTGATCGATCCGTCGGGGTTGATCCCCGCCCCAAGGGTGCCGATGGAAGTGACGGTAGCGCCTGTCAGCTGAAGGCTGCCGCCGGCGGCCATCGTCCCGTTGCTCAGCAGATCGCCTTCGGTGGAAATGCGGCCTTCCTGCCGGCTGTAAAGGGTCCCCTCATTGCTGAATCCTTCTTTCGCCGCGATATCCATCCGGCCCGCGGCGGAGGTGTTCCCGGCAAGCATGACCTTCCCTTCCTGACTGATGACCAGATCGCCGCTCTGAGCCGCTATGATGCCCAGGCTGTTGACGCCCAGACCGGCCTCGGTGCCGATCAGTCGGATCTTGTCCGCGTACATGCCGCCAAGCAGGGCTACATCGAGGCTGACCGTCGGCCGGTTACCTTCTCCCGGAATGACCTGAACGCCCAGGTCGGCGTACCGGACCCGGTTTGCGCCCGTGATCACGTTGAGGCTTCTGCCCCATACCTCCGCGTTAATCCTGACGGCACGGCTGATGAGATCAACCTGTTCCGCCGTCGAAGCGTCCAGACCGGTCCCGCGGATGTCGATGCTCCCGCCGGTCACGCGAAAGGCCTCAAGGCTTCCCGCCCCGCCAAAGACCGGTGTTCCCGTCGTCAGGGTGCCCCGGCTGGCATTGATGAAACCGCAGCCGTCACAGGTGATCCCGTTGGGGTTGGCGATCACCACCTCCGCCCTTTGCCCGGCGACTTCTGTATAGCCGCGCAGGGAACTGACGCTGCTGCTCGTGACTTCGTTCAGGATCACGCGGGCACTGCCGTTGGCGAGAAAAGGATTGCCGGCCACGTATCCGCCGAGCTGGGTCTGAACGTTGACCCCGCTGTTGTTCAGGATGAGGCCCCGGGGATCTACATTAAAATCGATGTATTTATTGTGCGAGACGCCCGCCTGGCTCGGAGACGTGATCTGCACGAGGGGAGTTCCGTTTGCCGCGGAATCGATCGCTGGCCTGTTCGCACCGGCATTCGGATCGGCCGCCAGTTGGGCCGCCGCTGCCATGGGCTGAAGGATGAACAAAATCACCGTGAGCCAGGCAATCCACTTCTTCCTGCAATTCCTGAAAACGGCTTTCCCGTTCGCGTCGCTGCCTTTTTCTCGCTGATTCTTCATGATGATCCCCCCCTGTTCATCATCTATCGTCGTATTAGAATTGAAATGCAGCCTGGAAACCCATAGTGGTCTGCTCCGTCTTGAATCCCTGCGGCCTGTCCAGGGGACAGCCGATAAACGCGTCAAAGGAAAAACCGAAAAAACCGCCGCGAACTCCGAAAACCCCTCCTGTAAGCGACTTCCCGATCAGGTTCGGATCGTTTGGTCCATCCACCTGGCCGTGATCGACTCCGGCGTAAACTGCGAGGCGGTCCATCAAAGACAGGGAGAGTTCATTGCTGATCGTGAAACCCCGCTCGGCCGCCAGTGTCAGTTCGCCGTCGAAACCGCGCACCGTCCAGCGGTTGCCGATGGAAAACATGTCCGTGTAGAAAAGCGGGCTCTTGGTGTACTGCCCGCGAAAAAGACCGACATAGCGCAGGGAACGGCCATAGAGCTTGAAGGGAACCGCGAGCCCCGCATCCAGTGTCTCCATTTTGTAAAAGCGCGTGGGCTGACCTGACAGACTTTCCGGCGGATCGTCCACCGCCCCGAACCACGGCACACCCTGCCGGTGGCCCAGCGTGACGTCGAGCTGCGCCGGTCCGAAATAATGCCGGTGCAGAAGCGCAATTTCGGCCGCCGTCGCGACGCGGTGCTGGACTTCGATCTCCGTGTCTTCGATATAGCTGTCGCTGTGGGACCGGCTCACGCGGAACTGCAGGCTTGTCCTGCTATCCCGCGTGCGATGCACGACGCGCTGGATCTTTGCTTCGCCCATGCTTGAATCTCCGCTGTAATCAAGGGTTTGACTGGCGCCCGCCACCGTCTGGTGGTACTTGAATGCGCCGGCCGAGAAGGCAAAGGTCCAGTACCCCCAAGGAACGGAATAGGAGGCGTTTCTGCCCTTCGTTCCGCGCTGATCGCTTCCGTCGACGTCCGTGCTGATTCCCAGGTTGAGGAGATCGTTCAGTCCCAGCGGATTGTCGACAGACAGTCCCGTTGCAAACTGGAGCTTTCCGGTGGCTTTCGAGCCAGAATCGTCAACTGAGAGTGTCAATCTCCAGGGTTTGCTGCGCTTGACGTCAATGATGACGTCCGATTCTCCCAGACGGCGTCCGGGAGCGATTTTCATCTCCGCGTCCTGAGAGGGAACGCGTTTCAGTTGTTCGAGACCTTGCTCCAGGTCGCGCAGGTTGAGCGTGTCGCCGGGACGAACCGGGAATGCCGTTTTCCACGTGCCCCGGATTTTCGGGTCAACAAACCGCACTCCGCCGACAATCCCCGGCACGACCACAATGCGCAGCACCCTCTTTTTGAGATCCTGCTCCGGAGCGCCCGCACGGGTCGTAATGTATCCCCTGTCGATAAAGCGACCCGTCAATCTTTTAATGATCAGATTCAAACCTTCGGCGCCGATGCAGCGGCCCGAATATTTATCCAGATATACCTGCACCCAGGGGAAAAGGTTGTCCCGATCCCCTTCCATTCGTATTTCTCTGATGGGAAAACAGTTTTTTTCCGCGGGCAGCGTCAGGGAGTCGTCTGCCTGTATCGACGGCTGAAGCCTGACTTCCGGCGCCTCCCGCTCCCGCTGGAGTTCCTCGGCCTCCGTTTTCGAGCGTCGGCGAAGCTCCTCCATATCGCTCTTCGACTGTGCCGATACGGTTGAATAGGACAGCACGAACAGCAGAAGGACCGCGATCTGCAAGACTGCCGACCGCCCTCGCCCTGGTCGGGTATTCGAATGCTCCTTGCCGCCGCTCCCCATACTCATTCGCGTTCATGGCCTTGTTCCGGTTGTCCTGTCACCGGTTAAAAAAGATATCGAAGGCCGATCAGGAACGAGTGGTTGGTGTTGTTGTCGAGCGTACCTATTGTTCCGTCTCTATCTTTCACGCTGACGTCTTGGGCATGAAAATATCTGTACTCAAGGTCGAGGGTTACCGAATCTGTCAGTGCGTAACCCACACCCCCCATGGCCTGATAGGCAAACACATTGTCGCTGTCATCCAGGCCATAAGAATAACCCGCTATCTTTACGTCAGACCACGTCACTTGGGACATGCCGAGGCCGACTCCAATATAGGGTGTGAATCCCGTTCCCGTTTTGAAGTCGCAAAGACCGTTGACCATTCCCGACAGGTAGGAAATATTGCCGCTCAGATCTTTGACTGTACCATTCACAGATTTATGAGAATCTCCTGCGTACTTGCGGTAGGACAATTCAAATTCCGTTCTCAAATTAATGTCTGGCGAGGCCTCGAACGAGTAGCCCAGCGCTCCTTTCGCAACCGGACCATTAGTGAAATCCCAAGATCCTCCATATTGATCGTTCTGCGTTCCCGGGAGCGAGTACCCGGCGCCAATCGAGAAATAAAGCCCCTGGTCCTTTTCTGCCGCGTTTGCACTCAAGGCAAAGCAGCACACAAACAAGATAGAAAGACAGATTGCCAATGCCTTTTTCATGATGATTCTCCTTTGCAGTGTTTGATTTCTTTGGCTCCTCCATGATGACTTCATATGTCACTTGCCGGGAATTACAATGCTTGATTATTGCGTGAGCAACACTATGCGAATGCAGGTAGACGCGGAGAAGGCCGCGGATATCGGGGAGGTCTGATTGAAAATATGGTGCGAGCACAGGAGGGGAAGCTATGTCGCTGAAATAATCATCTGGCTGGGGTTCATTGATGAATAAGGTGGGGTATGGAAAAAGCGTTTTAAATCAGCTTTTTCTGAGGTGTGCTTAGCTCGATTCGTGAGGTGATTTCCAGGACAAACTGCGCGGCACTTTCAAGCGAGTGAATGGCCTCCGTTCTTGGAATGGGTTTTTCCGTTTTATACTTTTTCGATCTGCCCCTGAGCTTCAAGCCGCTTTAAGGTCATCATCGTGTCCTATCAACATGATTTTCGGCCCGGTCAGAACATTCTTCAGAAAGCTGTCTTTTGCCCTCCTCTTTGATGTGAATTCTTTAGAACTGTAAACCAGATAATTGATTGTCCGGCCAAAGTTAAGCGGAGGCATATCGGACTGGAGAGCCATCACGGGCTTATCGATTACCCTTTTCGTCATCTTCCTCCGGTCGATCAATGTTTCATCGTAATGTTGATCGTATGATTCATTTCATCTCAATCGTTCTGTATGATTCGCAACAATTGAGGGAAGACATATCGCGCCGGTTTCCGCCCCCGCGATGGAGATGCTTCAGAAATAATGCCTTCGTCAACCAAGCATTTTAACATCCGAGCAGCGCTTGGCTTAGGGATTCGCGAGTTTGCTATAAATGAGGTGCTGGTAAATACAGGCTGGTGAAATAAAGATTCCGAAGTCTGAACGGAGAATCGAGAATGTGTGACAGATGAAATCTTAATTCTCATTTCATCATTCAATTGCTTAATGCTCTTTACCTTCTGAATATTCATTTTTGCTTGTTCAATAATCGCCTTGAGAAAATAGGCAATCCAACCATCCCAATCGTTACTTTCCGAGATGGCCAATAGTCTTGAATAATACTCATCCCTGCGAGCTTCAAAATAAGCACTAATATAGAATACCGGACTGTTCAGCAGTCGTCGATCGTAAAGAAAAATGGGTATCAAGATCCGGCCTATTCTTCCGTTACCATCGAGAAATGGATGGATCATCTCGAACTGAGCATGAATTATGGCAAGCTGAACGAGCCTTTCTTTTTCATCGTGGTGATAATAACGTTCCCAATTAGATAGCACGTCAGAAAGCCGGTCTGCCGGCGGTGGAATATATGTCGCCTGCTCAATGGGCGTACCAGGTTTTCCTATCCAATTCTGAGTCCGCCTAAAGTCACCCCGACTTTTATTTTTTCCTCTAACCCCTTCGAGCAAAATATATTGAACATCCTTAATCAGGTTTAAGCAACATGGCCGTTCTTTCAATTCATCTTTGGCCATGAATAGCGCTCGTCGATAATTTAAGACTTCCTTAATATCAGCCTCTTTGCCTCTGGTTATATCCGGATCAACTTCGAACTCGAGTACTTCCTCCAATGTCGTGATGGTTCCCTCAATCTTCGATGAAAGGACCGCTTCTTGTGTCATCAGGGGCGATAAGAGTACTTCGGAATCCGGAATACTCTCCAGTAATCCATCATAACGGGCCAGAGCGGCACTTGCTTCGGCAATTAGTCCAATCAGGCCTGGCCAGTTTATATCCTCCAATGGCAATTCTCTTGGTATGAAAGGATTTTTCATAAAATTTTTCTGCCTATCTGTAAAAATGGTATTTTGTGCGTCAAAACCAGCTATATTTGATACGCGTATCAAATATATAATATTATGAAACCAATATGTCAAGTAGAATCTCGGGGAAGTTAGATATTGCGTCTCAATATTTTGATATTATGAAACGCAAATATTCTTGTCAATATTCCATGCAACACAAAAAACTTGTTAACGATTGCCCTATCATCAAATTTCGATGATAGATACATCGATGCGATTCATGGTGTCTGAACTCTATCTCTAATTTTCATCACCTAATCATTCAAGTCCTGCAATCACAATGAGGTATCTCGGGATTGAGGACAAAGAAGTCCAGGGCATTTTGATGAATGAGGTGGGGTATGGAAAAAGCGCTTTAAATCAGCTTTTTCTGAGGTGTGCTTCGCTCGATTCGTGAGGTGATTTCCATGACAAACTGCTCGGCACTTTCAAGCGAGTGAATGGCTTCCGTTCTTGGAATGGGTTTTTCCGTGTCGTAGATAAAATCGTGTCTCTTGATGCGCATCCGGTTAAAGCGGTTGACCAGATGCTTGAATTCGCCGCCCAAAATCTCTGCAGAAAATTCAACTACCGTTTTGTGTTGATCCTTCCCCTTAGGACGATAACCTTTGGCAAACATCAAAGCTCTCCCTGCCCTGAGCATTGCATGGTAGGCGATGGTGTAGGTCCACTCTTCGTCAATGTCCAAATTTGCCTTCGCCGTAATGAGATCTTTTCGGGCGCGTTTCAGATTCGACACAATCTGTTTTCGTTCAATCCGTATCTTTTCAATCTGCCCTTGAGCTTCAAGCCGCTTTAAGGTCATTATCGTGTCCTATCAACATGATTTTCGGCCCGGTCAGAACATTTTTCAGAAAGCTGTCTTTTGCCCTCCTCTTTGATGTGAATTCTTTAGAACTGTAAATCAGATAATTGATTGTCCGGCCAAGTTTCTTATCCAGATCAAGGATGAGACTATCGAGTTTGTCCATATCAACTTCTCCAACGATAATCACGTCCACATCGCTATGGATCTCTTCTTTTCCCTTCGCGTAGGAACCATAGATGAAAGCAAAGGCAACACCCTTCAAACCATGAAGGGCCTCTCTGATCAGGCCGGCCGCGCCCGTGGTTTTGAGCACGAGCCCTTTCATTTCATTGAAAAAGCTGCATTCGCGGTCCACATGAAATTGCTTCAGGTTTCCCTGCCGCACTGATTTCAGGATACCCAGATTCTCCAGCCTGGACATCTCTCTGCTGAGGTTTGTCGGATCCTCTTCGAGTATGGCGGCGAGCTGCCGGACAAAGTAAGATTCCTCCACGTGTGTGAAAAACCAGCCCAGCAGTTTTGCCCGTATGCGCGACCCGAAAAGTTTTTCCATCGCAATAACCACGACCTTGAGATGTAGTGATTTATACCACAATCGTAGAGTTATTTACTACAACTATTTTCTCTTCATTCACAATCTTGGATCTTTTTCCGGTCTGGACTTCGGCTATCAATTTGAAAGGAAATTATGGGGCACACTCATTGAAAAAGACATGGGGATATATTCAAAGAACGGTTTATGGAGTTGGATTCGAAGTTATCTGTAAAAGATTCAATCATTCAAGTCCGGCTATCACAATGAGGTATCTCGGGATTGAGGACAAAGAAGTCCAGGGCATTTTGATGAATGAGGTGGGGTAAGATTCATGGGATTAGTGGATTCTTTAGCTGTGGTTCTAAATTTTTTTTTGCCCGCGTCATGCATTGCTATTCACTCATCATCACCATGAAAATATATAATATCACTTGTTAATAAACCGTCCCGGGTGGGTTCGATTCCCCATGCACTTTCGCCATAACTTATTTATATTATTAAATATTATCTATCATAAAAACTGCCCAAAAACTGACCGAACTGCCCAATTTCGATTAAAAACCGAATGATGTATTTTCACTTGACTTTGTACCAAAATAGGTACATAAGAAACCTATGAAGATGAACCTAACGTTATCTGTCAAGTTCTTCAAAACGGTTTCTGGAAATGAACCTGTCAGAGATTGGCTTAGAGATAGCCTGACATCTCAAGAAAGAAAAATCGTCGGCAGGGACATAAAGATAGTAGAGATCAGCTGGCCGGTAGGTCCGCCCCTGGTAAAGCCACTAGGAAACGGTTTATGGGAGTTAAGAAGTGATTTAGGAGATAAGATTTCGAGGGTATTTTTTGCGATCCACAACAGCCAAATAATTCTACTACATGGCTTCATCAAAAAGGCGCAAAAGACCCCGGTTAAAGAGTTGAACATTGCAAGAAGGCGCAAGACGTTATTTAAGAAAGGATAAAAACATGAAACACAAAAATGTCGGTAGTGACTTTGACGATTTCCTCCGGGAAGAAGGTATTTTAGCAGAAGTCGAAAAGGCTGCCATCAAAGAAATAGTAGCGAGTCAAATCCTACAATTAATGACTGAACAAAAAATATCTAAGATCGAAATGTCGAAGAGGATGGGCACGAGTCGTTCTGCGCTTGATAGATTGTTGAATCCCCAAAATACATCAGTTTCCCTGAAAACCTTAGATAAGGCTGCGACCTCTCTTGGAAAGAAATTGGTTATTCACATTGCCTGAATCTTTTCCTGTAACAAAGCATCTGGCAAGTTTGACTAGCACTCATGGGTTTTGAGGAAGGTTACGAACAGTTCAAAATCGGCGTGGCCCTCCGCCAGGCTCGGGAATCCGCAGGTTTGACCCAAGAGGAACTCGCGCTTCGCCTGAAAACCAAGAAGACCGCCATTTCGAGAATTGAAAACCATGCCGAGGACATCAAACTCTCGACTTTGAAGCGAGTCGCAAAGGCACTGGGAAAGCGGCTGCAGATTCAGATTGCCTGATTTGTTTTGAATTGATGAATGAGGTGGGATAAGATTCATGGGATTAGTGGATTCTTTAGCTGTGGTTCGAAAATTATTTTTGCCCGCGTCATGCATTGCTATTCACTCATCATCACCATGAAAATATATAATATCACTTGTTAATAAACCGTCCCAGGTGGGTTCGATTCCCATCCACTTCCGGCAATTTATTTATCATTCCACCCGTTTTTCGAAACCAATCCTAATACCGTTCCCAGGTAGGTGCGCGGACAATGCCTCTGCGGAGGCCTTTAAAAAATCGCAGAACTCTGATTGAAAATGTGATACGAAAAATGAGAGAAGAGGATGTTGCCCTTCGATATGTCACCCCGTCGAAGGGTCAGGATAAACTCCGACGGGCATTGAGCGATCAAAAGAGAAGGATAAAATGAGTAAAAGCATGCAAGCCATCCCCGTCCGCGAATTTCAGGAAAAATACGACGTCCGGCTCGCGACGATTGTAGACGACAACGACTGGGTGAAAACTCTGGCAAGAGAAATCGATCTGGACAGCGAACTGGACCTGGCGGGACTTCTGGACGGAATCATGAGGCACTTCAGAGAAAAGCACCTCTTCGTCGGCGTCAGCTCCAACAATATCTACTGGAATCTGACGCCAACCCCCATCCGGCAGATTCTCATTCCAACGGAGAAGAGAAGGTACATCTCCCTGATCAACCCGAAAATCCTGAAACTGGCGGGAAAAGACATTCCCTGCGTCGAGGCCTGCGGTTCGATTCCGCGCGGCAACTATCTCGTGAAGAGAAAACCCTATGTATTGATTTCCGGATACACACTGGAAAAAGAATACATCGAGTTGGAATACGGATCAAAGCGTCATGCCGGGGGAGAAGGTCCTGTCATGACGACATTCCGGAACAAGGAGTGGATCATTCAGCACGAGATGGACCACCTGCAGGGAATCACTATAAAAGACATAGGGACCCCTGTGGATCTGAAAAGGCTGTTCCTCTGATACAACGCACCGCCCTCCAGACACTTCATCGCCCCCGCATCCTTTTAATAATACCCGAAAAATACTTGAAATCGCGAAGAATACAGGATAAATAGAAACCTTCAATTATTTATTCACGGAACCTCAACGGGAAGGAATGATACTTGAAAAGACAAGTCGCCGTCAGTTTTGAAGACGATCTGATCAAGGTGATCTACGCATCTCAGGACAAGGGCGGATTGACTGTTCAACAAACCCTCACCTTCGGAGACGACCAATTTGATGCGTTCCTGAAGGCAAACAAGATGCCGAATATCTCTATCGTATATCCCTTCAGAAAGTTTTACAGCGACATCATCCAGGCCCCGCCCGTCAAGAGGGCCTATCTTCATACCATCGTTGAGGCTGAAATAAGAAAACGCTATCCGGAATTGAATCGATTTTCATTTTTTTATTATATGCTCGCGGATAAAGCCGCCGAAGAGAAGGGGCTCCGCGATGTCTTTTTCTTTGCCGTGGACCAAAGGGAAATCGACCCTATCGTCGATCGCTTTGATCGATACGGAAAAACCATAAAAGCCATATACCCGGATATTCTTTCCGTTTCACATTTCCTTCAGACGCAGGATAAAGGGGAACGTAAAACCTCTCTTGGCCTTCTGGCTTCAAACACGGACAAGTCCCTTTTCCTCGTAAAGAACGGACAGCTTCGATTTATCCGGATCACACCCTCAAACGGGAAAGACATTCGCGATACGGATGTCGACAATATCAACATGACCGTCAGCTATTGCCTGCAGCAGTTGAGAACGAATCCTCAACAGGTCCTGTCATTGAACAGCGCCTTCGACGAGGCTCAGGGCAAGACGGTTATTCCAACGGTCCAGATCGGTTATGATGAAAAAACGATGATCCCGGAAGAAACATTCCGGGAGTTCATGATACCCCTGTCGGCCATCCTGTTCAGCGATGCCCTGAAGAATGACAGCCTCCTGCCCGGAAAGTACAGAGTACTCTACATCCAGCGGTTTGCAGTCTCTTATTCCATTATTTTCTTTTTACTGTTCTCTCTCATAGGGTTCAGCTATCTCATGATCAACCTCGCGGAGATATCCTTAATGCGTGAAAAGATCGAGATTCTGAGAAAAGAAATCGCCGGAAGCGAGTTCGTCGTTGCCGGCTATGATAAACAGTCGGCGGACATGCAGCAGATTCTGCCCCTGATCAATCTCATCAAAGATGCCCGCTCAGGGCCGGACATCGAAAAAGCCCTCGCGATGCTCCATTTCCTGCCCATGGAAAACGTCGATATCCAGAGCATCCAGCTTGCCGATAAGAAAGACGCCCTGCAGATGCAAATCGCCGGAAATATTCGCGCAAGCAACTTCGGGAACATGCATGGCATATTTCAGAAACTGCTCAACCACTTTCCCAAGGATACCGACATGACGATCCTCTCCCGGGGTCTGGATCTGAAGAGCGGCCAGTTTCAAATTGAAATTGAAAACAGGATAAAATGACGCAAGACGGGCACCATGGATGATAAGCTGAAAAAACTTTTAATTTATTATGGGGTTTCCGCCTTCTGTGCTACGATTCTCATATCGGGGGCCATCCTCTCCGATCGCTACATTACGAGTCTCTCGAACACGCTGGACCAGTTCCAGACCCTGAAGATAAACAACATCAAGATGAAGAGCGCGGTCAAGGAGATGGAGGCGACCTCGGCACGGGTTGAATCGATGATCCCGCCGAATTATAAAGTGGAAGAAATGGAAGGGGCGATCCTGACGACGCTCGATTCGCTGAGAACCCGGATGAAAGGCGTCGATATCCTGGTGGCCAACTTCGATCGGAAGGAGAATGAAGTCGCCCTTCCCGTCACCATAACGGGTGCCATCGGCGAATACACACAGTTTGTCAATGACGTTGGTTATCTGCAGGCACTGACGTCCCCTTTCATGTTCATTCAAAGTGTCTCCATATCCAGATCGCCCGCTGAGAAAAAGAGGGAAGCCCTTCACTTCGACATCAGAGGCGTTCTTAAGATTCAGTCACGGGTAACGGGCGGCAAGGCATGACGAAAGATCAGAAAATCATTCTTTTCATGGTATCCGTTCCCCTGGTCGCGATTCTGACGATCTTCATGATCTCGAAAATAAATTTCGGCTTGGCCCTCTCGCCCTCGGAAATGAAGCTCTACACCTTCCGTTATGAAAACATCCCCAAAATCGCCGAAAGGGCCCCGGCCCGGGTAAGCTCTCTCAAAAGCCCGATCGTCGTGTCCCGGTCCTCAAAGGGATTTCCGGAAACCCCTCTTGCGGAGCTCTCTCCTCCGCCATCGATGGGAGAGAAAAGGGTATCCATGATTCTGGTCAACCAAAACAAAAAAATAGCGATTATCGACGGCAGGCTGGTTAAAGAAGGCGACGTCATTGATCAAAACAGGATTGCCCGGATTGAAAAAGACAAGATTCTATTGAAGAACAAAGAAGGTGAGAAATGGCTGAAACTAGAGTAAACGCATCTCATTTGAGGGACGCACCATCATCCGTATCCAGATTTCTCCTGCTCATGCTTTTAACCATCTTCTTATCCTCGTGCGCCTATTCGGATAAGCTTTTTGAGCTCAAGAGAGAAATACAGATACCCAAAGAAGCGGCTACCGAGTCGCAGGCCGAAAGAGCGCCTCAACCATTAAAGACCCCGGATTTCGTTCCCGTGCAGGAAGACGTTTCTCCGATCAAAACGCGCATCGTCGATCTTTCGGCCCGAAACACTCCCCTGCGGGATGTGCTTTTTATTATCGCAGAAGCGACAGGCCTGAACCTGGTGATGGATCGGGACGTGAATCCCGACATCCCGATCACCTTAAATTTGAAAAACGTCACGGCGGAAGACGCTTTGAATAAGATCTTCACAGCAGTCGATTACTTCTATACCGTCAAAGATAATATGCTGGCCGTAAAGACTATGGAGACCCGGAGCTACGAACTGGGACACCCCGCTGTCATCCAGACTTACAGCACCGATCTGGGCGGCGATATTCTCGGGGCCGCCATGTCCGGGAAATCAGGCGGCGGCAGTCAATTGAAGGGCGTGATCTCCCAGAAAACAGAGAGCGACAAAACCGCCTACAATTTTTGGGATGTGATTGAGAAGTCCATTGAAAAAATGCTGGCCGTTCCCGGAGGAACGCCCTCGGCCGCACAGCAGAGTTTTTCCGTGAACCGTTTGATGGGAACCATTGTGGTGACCGCCACGAGAAAAAATCTGGAAAAAGTGGAGAGCTACATCCATGTCGTCAAAAACGTCATCAACCGGCAGGTCCTCGTTGAGGCCAAGGTCATCGAAGTGACCTTGTCGGACAGCCTGCAATTCGGAATCAACTGGAATTCGGTGATCACATTCGACAGTCGTCAGGTATTAAGCATCGGAACGACCAATTTCGCCAGTGTCGCCGCCCCGACGACGTCGAGTCCGGTCTTTTTCGGCAGCACGACAGCGGGAGATTTCACCTCTCTCCTGAACGCCATACAGGTTCAGGGAGAAACCAGAATATTATCCAATCCCAGAGTCAACATCATGAACGGCCAGACGGCGGTCCTGGGTGTGGGAAGGAATACCTCCTTCATCTCAAAAGTTGAAACGACCCAGCAGAGCGTCGCGGGCTCCACTCCGACCATTACGTTCACTGTGGATACGGGGAGCGTGCTTTCCGGGATCATGATCGGCATCATTCCCTTTATCAGCGAAAGCGGCGAGATATCCCTGTCCATCACCCCCATCATTTCCGATCTCGTAAAACTGGACGCCCAGTACCTTGGCACGACGGACTCTGCCGGAAACCGCCCCTATCTTATTCAGCTGCCTCAGATTGATCTCAGACAACTGAGCACAACCGTGAAGGTCAGAAGCGGCCAGATGATCGTCATCGGCGGACTCATATCCAAGAGGGAAGTCCTTACAGACAGCCAGATTCCGGGACTCGGTGATATTCCCATTCTTGGCTATCTCTTTAAAAGCAGGGACAAAAGCGTGAAAAACACGGAGCTTGTGGTCTTGCTCCAGCCTGTCATTGTTTCAAGATAGCGGCAAAGCGATCAGGATCAAACAAGGATTAGATCTTATGGCAAGATTAAGGATCGGGGACCTTCTTCTATCAAAAGGCCTCCTCAATGGAAATCAGATTCAAATCGCCCTCATTCAGCAGAAAATTACCGATGAACTTTTTGGAGATGCGGTTGTCAAGCTGGGCTTTGTGACATCGAAGGAACTGGGGCAGGCCCTGGCCGAACAGGCCGGCATGGAATATATAGACTTGACCCAGTATCCCGTCTCCGAAGACGCCTTGAGACTCATTCCCAAAGACGTTGCCGAAAGCACGGGTTTCATTCCCATTGAAGTGGTTGACGGGAAGCTGAAAATCGGGATCACGAATCCAAGCAATATCATCGCCATCGATAAAGTGGTCGCCCTCACCAGAACGCAGCCGAAAGTATACATGGTTGACCCGGACAATTTCAGTGAATCCCTGGAAAAGGGGTATTTCTTTCTTGAAAATCCCATCCAGCAAAATCGAAATGAAATCATCAACAAGATCAAAGAATCCGGAACGGCCAGCGGGTCAGAGGTCACATCGTTCACGGACATGATCTTCATGGACGGGGTCCGTCAAAACGCCACCGATATCCATATCACCCCGGCAGCTGATATCATTCATGTTTTTTACAGGATAGACGGCGTGCTGCGTTTCGGGCATGGCCTTCCGAAGGCCGTTCAGTACGGTATTGTATCGAGGATCAAAATACTCTCCAAGCTCGATATCGCCGAAACGAGATTGCCCCAGGACGGCTCTTTCTCGTATGAGTTTTTGAATAAAAAGTATGACATCCGTGTATCGACCATTCCCACCATTTACGGAGAAAACGTGGCGTTGAGAATCCTTGCCGGCACCGGTGCCCTGTTGAGGATTGACACGTTGGGTTTTGACGAGCAGGGCGAAAAGCAGATCAGGAATCTGTTTCAGAAGCCCTACGGCGTTATCCTGGTCGCCGGACCGACAGGATCAGGCAAGACCACGACGCTTTATGCCGCGCTGAGGGAAATCAATATTCTGGAAAGAAACGTCATCACCGTTGAAGACCCCGTGGAATACAAGCTGAGCATGATCAGGCAGACGCAGGTCAACGAGAAAGCGGGGTACGATTTTGCCTTCGCAGCCAGGAACTTCATGAGACAGGATCCCGATGTCATGCTGATCGGGGAGATCCGGGACGAAGAAACAGCAAAAATCGCCATACGGACAGCCATCACGGGCCATCTTGTCCTTTCCACGATCCATACAAACGACGCGGTGACCTCCATACCCCGGCTGCTGGACCTCAAGGTGGATAAATTCCTGATGTCCTCTTCCCTGCTGGCCATCATCGCCCAGAGACTCGCGAGAAAATTATGCCCCTTCTGTAAAACAGCGCATGTCCTGAATGAGGATGAAATGAGATTATTTCAAGACCATGGAATACCGGTCGAAAATGTTTTCAAAGCCAAAGGATGCAGCAAGTGCAACGGCGTCGGCTATGCGGGAAGGATCGTCCTGGGGGAGATCCTGATTATCGACGATGAGTTGAGAGAACTCATCTACGCCGACGTTCCCATAACCGTCATACAGTCGGCGGCGGTCAAAAAGGGCATGGTGACGCTCAGGGTGGACGGCTTGAGAAAAGTGGCGCAGGGCATCACCTCCCTGGAGGAACTGATCAGGGTCACGGGATGAATCATTACTTATACAAAGCAGTGGACGTTAACGGCGAGGAGATCAAGGGTATCCTGCCGGGCCTTGACGCGTCTGCCGTTCGCAATAGCCTGACGAACAGGGGCCTGTATGTTTTATATATCAAAGATTCAAGCAAGCTCCTCAAGATGGTCGAGGACAAACTCATCACTTGGAGAATAAAGCGAAAAGACATCATAGAATTTGCATCCAATCTTGCCATCATGCTCCGTGCCGGTGTTCCTCTGCTGGAAGCCCTGGAAGATATTCTTGCCACGACGACCAACGAATCGATGAAGATCCTGCTCACGGACATCAGAAAAAACACGGAGATGGGCGTTAAATTCTCCAATGCTCTGGACTCTCATAAAACCATATTCCCCGACATTCTCATCCGGCTGGTCAGGGTCGGCGAGGAGACGGGACGTCTCGACCAGAGTCTTTCGGAAGTGGCAAGCCATCTTCAAAAACTCGAGGATCTTTCCGCCACCGTGAAGCGGGCGCTTATCTATCCCTTCTTTTCGCTCATAACGACGGGCGCAGCCGTCGTTTTCTGGCTCGCCTATGTGCTGCCGAAAATTATGCAGGTCATCCTCGGCCTGGGTGTGAAGATACCTCTCCTCACGGTCATCCTCTACGAGGTGAGCAAAGTCGCCGAGAAATTCTGGTATATCATGATCGTTATTCCCTTCCTGATCGTCATCGTCATCCAGTTTATGAAATTGAAGCTGTACACAAGATATTACTGGGACCTTGTGAAAATCAGGCTTCCCCTTGTCCGGCTGCTGCTTCACAATCGATTGCTTGCCCTTCTCGCCGAGCAGTTGAGGCTGCTGCTTTCCGCCGGGGTGACCATTGACCGTTCCTTTGACGTGGCCGCCGATGTCATGGGAAACGAGGTCTTCAAGCGGGCCATCATGAACTCCAAAAGAGACATCATGGCGGGGAGAAAAATATCCGATGCCCTGAGAGCGCAAAAAATATTTCCGCCCCTGTTTATCAGAATGGTGGCCATCGGGGAATCCAGCGGCAATCTGGACCAGCAATTCGGATTCCTTGCAAACCATTATTACAAAATCGTGGATGATATCTCGGAGAAGGTGGGGAAAATGATCGAACCGCTCCTCATGATCATCCTGGGTCTTCTCATGGGACTCATGATCGCGGGCGTTCTGCTGCCCATGTATGATGTTTTCACAAAACTGGGGTCCTGATCCATCATGAACTATCTGGAATTTTTTCATCTTCAGGAAGATCCTTTCGGGCTGACGCCCGATTCTTCCTATTTTTATCCCTCAAAGATGCATAACGATGTCCTGGCCTCTCTGGATTACGCGGTGAACCAGAAAGAAGGTTTTTCTCTCGTCATGGGCGAGCCGGGGACAGGGAAAACAACGATCCTCAAAATATTCATCGACCGGTGGAAAGAAAAAGCCGAAATAGCCCTGATCCTTACCCCCCGGCTGTCGCCTGAAGAACTCCTGCAGGCTGTTCTGGACGACCTGAAAATCAACCTTGAAACGGCGAACAAGAACGAGATGATCAAGGCTTTCAGAGATTTTCTTATCGACCGTTCCCTCTCCGGCAAAAGGGTCATTATCGTTGTGGATGAGGCGCAGAATCTATCAGACCCGTGCCTCGAAGAACTGAGGCTTCTGTCGAATCTGGAGACGGACAAGGAAAAGCTTCTGCAGATCATCCTCGTCGGACAGCCTGAACTCCAGAGGCGGCTCAGGTCCGAGGGGCTGCGGCAGCTGGATCAGCGAATCACCATCCGGGCCGGCTTGAGGCCTCTCACCCTGGAGGAAACATCCGACTACATCGCCTTCAGGCTGATCAAGGCCGGCAAGGGCTCAGCCATATTTGACGAACAGGTCAAAAAAGACATCTACAGACTTTCCGACGGGATCCCGAGACTCGTCAATCTCCTCACATCAAGGGCCATGATGGTCGCCTATATCGGCACGGCTCACCACATCCGGAAGAAACATGTGCGGGACGCCGCGAAACACCTATCGAACACACAGGCAAAGATCATCCCCCGAAGACTGATTGGATACGCGGTTGGCGGCCTGCTCATCGCTTCTTTAATACCCGTTTCCATAATCATGTATCAAAAGTTTCAGGATCATAAGAACACGGCCGGGGAAATTCGTTCATCCGCCGCCCTGAAAAAAAATAAACCCGAGCATGAAACTCGCCCGGAAATTCAGAAAGAAGCGTTCGTGACCGCTTCCGCCGCGAGATTGAGGGAAAAACCATCTTTGCAGGCAAGAATCGAACGGGTTGTTGAAAACGGCGAACGCATCTTCATCATTGATGAATGGACGGAAATAAGCGGGAGAAAGTGGTTTAAGATAAAGACCGTTGACGGAAAGGAAAGCTGGATCGCATCCTATATCGTTAAAGTGGGGTCACCGCGTTAGCCGCCATACCCGGTCGTTCGCAACATTCCAGAGTTCAGAATTCCGGCCTTCCACAGACATGACCGCCCTGTATAAATCAACCGCTTCACGTCTTTTTCCCTGTTTTTCTGCAAGCCTCGCGAGACCGATATAACCCTGGGAATCCCCCTTATCAGCAAGCCGGGTGTAAAATTCGCGAGCCTTATCAAAAGCATTGCTTTTCTCATGCAAAAGGCCGATGTTCAGCAGGACATACCGGTTTGACGGCTCCAGAGAGAGCGCTCGAAGGAGATAGTCCTCCCCTTCCTTGTATCTGCCGAGCTGGCTATGGGCAATGCCCATATTGATAAGAGAATAAATATAATCTTTCCGGATTTGAAGAGCTTCTCCGGCATACCTGATCGCCTCATCATAGGAACCCAACTGAATGAGGGCACTGGATATGTTGTTCATGACGATGTAATTTCCGGGATCGACGGTCAGCACCATCCTGTAGCTTGATACGGCTTTCTGATAATCTTTCTGCATCTCATAGGTTCTTGCCGTATAGAGATAGACGTCCTTGTCCCGCTTGGATATTTTTTCACCCATCCCACCCTGCGGCTCCGCCTCTGCGCCGGATGCCTTCTGCTGCCTCATCTCACGCAGGGCGCCATCTGAGTCCGCCGCGGCCTTCTTCGCAAGTCTTTTGGGCGCCGCCTTCTTATGAGGGGGTGCTATGTTTTCGCTCTTCGCTGATTCCTTTTTTTCGGCCGTCCGCACGCCCCCCTTTTCAGCGGCCTGCGGAAGAGGTACGGCAACCGCCGGTTCACGGACGGGTGCAGCGGGCACAGCCATGGGTGGGCGGGGAGGCAGCGGCTTGGCGGGCTTATCAAGAAAATCGATCAAAAAGAGGGCGCCCAAGCCTGAGACAATAACGATCAAAACGGCAGCAAGCAGCAGGGTCATTTTGTTTTTTCTTTTCCGCTCCGCTGTATCCTGCTGCACGGAATCCTTCAACAGAGGGGGGACATCCCTTTTGGATTCCTGCTGCTTGACTTTGGAAAGCAAATCCGTAATGAGGCTCATGGCTCCCCGCTGACTCCGTGTCCTTCAACAGACCGGACTTTGAAATGCAAAGATTGATCCTTGTTTTTCGAACCCGGTGACGGTTCCCCTTTGTTCGCCGCTTTTTTGTTTCTTAAACCCTCTTTCTTCAGTACCCGGTAGATTTTCCAGGAATAACCAATCCTCTTGTTGTTGCTCGAGGCGTTATAACACCCGACAGCCTGCCAGGTATAGCCCCGTCTGTCAATGCACCCCTTCAGTATTCCGGCTCCTGTCATCACATTATAACAGGGGTCTGACAGGAGCTCCTTTCTGTTCAGCTTCAGCTTTTTAATCCACGCGGAGTTCACCTGCATCACACCCAGATCTGTTGAGCCGTTTTTGTTGACGTTTACAGCCCTTGCATTCAGCCCCGATTCTACCTTGGCAATCGACTGAAGAAGGCCGGGATTAATGCCATGCTTTTTCCCCGCCTCCTCGAAACAAAAGGCATCCGCGGACAGAGGCAACAAAAAAGGCACCCAGGCGAAGATCACAATCCCGAGTACCGCAGCTTTCAATCCGTCAGAGAAACTCCCGATGATCAAAAGATATCACCATTCATGACAAGAACAAACACCCTGGACAAAATCCATCCAATACGAACCGTCCGCCCTTCCCGTCAAAGCATCCTTTCATGGAAGAACAAAAGACCCTCAACCGCTTCACTCCCTTTCAGAACATACCGAACAGCATTGACGGAAAATATTATAATTGCAAAATATTTCCATTTCAAGTAGTCATTTAAAATATTCCGCTGAAGCAACGGCCAACTGGCAGGACCATGCCCACCATATTGCTCGTAGAAGATGACATGGCTTTGAGGAAGCAGATTCGCTTCTCTCTCGAGGGGGATTTCAGCATATTGGAGGCTGAAAACCGCAAGGAGGCCACGGAGCTCTTAAAGAGTCATCCCATTGATGTGGTCATCCTCGATCTTGGCCTGCCTCCGTCCGGGGATTCCCCGGAAGAAGGCCTGATCATTCTTTCGTCCATCCTCAATCAATATTCTTCCAAAGTGATCATCCTCACGGGCCAGAAAACGGAAGGCATCGCTCTGGAATCCATCAAAACAGGCGCTTTCGATTATCTCATGAAGCCGATCAGCATGGAAAAGATCCTTTTTTCCATTGAGAGAGCGATCCTGTTCAAAAACGCGGAGGAGGAGCTGGAGAAGCAGGGAATAAAGAAAATCACGCTTGACGTCGAGGTGGGAAAAGGACTTCAAACCCTCCGGGACGAAGCGGACAAGCATGTCATCTTGAAAGTGCTGAGGGATACAAATTTCAATATCTACCAATCGGCAAAGATACTGGGGGTCAAAAGAGAAAGCCTCTACTACTTTCTCAAGAAGTTCGGTCTGAAGAGAACCCATGAATCTTGAACTCATCTATCCCGTCTTCATTCTGACCGGTCTCGTCATCATCGGCGTTCTGATCTACCTGCGGTCTCTGACCCAGCGGGCAATGCGGACGGTTCTTGAAATGATCGATCTCAACACAAAACTGGAATACGACCTGCACCAGTTTCTGTCAGAATCCCTGCCTCTGTTTGAAAAACTGAAAATCAATGATTTTTTCTATACGATCCACTACCTGGATACGACCCTCCAGAAACCAAAATCCCGTCCGGGAAAGCCGTTTGAAAAAAACATTCAAAGAAAAGATTATAAGATCACCATCGGCATTGTGCCCCGTCATTCAAGAGGGGAGCAGGATTTTCTCAATACGATTGTTCTCGAAATTCTTTCCGTCATTATAGAAATGAACGTCCTCATAAAAATAAAAGTCATCCACGAGGCTTTATATAAATTCTCAAAGCTTCAGACCTTCATTCTTCACGATGTCAAGAACCTTGCCCAGTTCATCGGGTCCCTGTCTTACAACGTGCACCACCTGGAAACCGATGAAAAGAAAGATCGTTTTATTGACTATCTCAAAGAGACCCTGCCTGTGATCTCAAGGAGCGGCGCAAAGATCATCGGTTTGCTGGAAATGCACGGGGAAGCCGATGATGAAAATTCCCCCGGAATAAGCGTTGACCTGAATTCGCTGCTGGAGAATCTGGCAAAACATTATAAAATGCCTTGCGCCATCAAAGGTCAGGCCATCATTCAGGCAGAGGAATACATGCTTATCTCGATCTTCGATAACCTTCTCAAAAATATCTATGAGAAGTCGCTTCAGGAATCCGACGTGTCCTGCCATATAGAACTGGAAGATCTTGGAGACCGCACAAGGGTTGTCATCTCCGATACGGGAAGCTTCACGGCGGAGAGGAGCCGGCTTTTTGAACCCTTCTACTCCACAAAAAAAGGGGGGCTGGGCATCGGCCTTTATCAGGCCAAAAACGCTGCCCTTACCATGGGGGGTGATATCCGCATCCTGCCCCGCACCTCCGGTGTTGCCTTTGAAGTGATCCTGCCGAAACCTGAAGAGGGGTAAAATTCTTTTACTCTTGATAGGTTATGATTCTTAGATTAGGTTTACGCGAAAATGATGTGATCATGCGGATGGTTTGTGAAAGATACTGTCTAAAATGGGAGGAGGCAACCATGAGAAAGTTCTTGAAAAAGGGGAATCAGAGAGGATTCACCCTTGTTGAACTCGCCATCGTACTGGTGATCATCGGGATCATTCTGGCCGGAATTATCAAAGGGCAGGAACTCATCACCAATGCAAAGATTAAAAGGCTATACAACGCGCAGAAGGAAATAGCCGCCGCCGTTTATACCTACTATGACCGTTACGGGTTCTACCCCGGCGACGATCCCCAGGCCGCGGCCAAATTTACGAACCCCGCCGTCACGAACGGAAACGCGAACGCCCTGATCGCCGTCGGCGCCGCATCAACAGCGCCGAACTTTGCCTGCACGGCGACGGGAACGGAACAGTGCGATCTCTGGTCCGAACTGAAGCAGGCGGGCATCATCAGCGGGAGCGGATTTACGAACCCGACGCATCCTTACGGCGGCGCCATCGCGGTATCGTATTACAACATGCCCGCTGTCGCCGGCGGTACGGCCCTTTTGCAGCACTGGATCCACATACAGAACATCCCCTATGACGTGGCGCAGATACTCGATCGGCAATACGACGACGGAAACGCCGGCACCGGCACCGTAAGATCCAATGCCGGTGATTACATGACGGCGACCACGGGCGTTTTTCAGGTCGGGTTCAAGCTCTAATCTTGCTGCTTCGAGCCATGAAACCTGGACGTCTACATCAACTTTAACCTGAAAGGGGAAGCATGGGCTTCCCCTTTTTTAATCCCGATCCCCGCTTTCCTCCAGAGGTTTTATGGCATGGTCTCTTGAATTGTTATCAGGAATAGTACATAATACGAAAAATCACGTTCTTATGCCGCTGGGAGAAATCCATGGAGTGTCCGGTTCCGGTCTCTCGTAAGACAAATCGAAAAATCTCTTTCCTGTCAAACCGGGTCCGTCGCCTGCTGAAGTCCGGCTCCATGAGGGGTTTCACGCTCGTCGAGCTGGCCATTGTCCTTATCATTGTCGGACTGCTCATCGGGGTCGGTGCGAACATGGTCGGCCCCCTGACAAAAAGGGTGAAACTCAACGAGTCAAGAGATGATTTGAACAAGGCCAAAGAAGCCGTCGTATCCTTCTCCATGAGCCGGGGCAGACTCCCCTGCCCCGACGTCAACAATGACGGCCTTGAGGATCTCACCGGTGCGGTCTGCACGGCCTGTCCCAATCCCCCCTGCCGCTTTCCAAACGTCACCCTCAACATAAAAGGAACAGATGCCTGGCAGAGTTTTCTCCGATACGACGCCGTGGACACGCTAACCCCCACGACCATCAATTCCCAAAACTACTGCGTCGCCCTTTATGAAACCATCAACAACGCGGGCATCGGCGCGAACACCATCCTGCCCATCGTCACGAACACGGCGGACCCTGACGACAACCAGATCACCACGGCGGGCAATGGTTACACCGTGGCGGCGGTGATCATCAGCACCGGTGAAGACGTGACCCTCACAGGCAAGAACAGCAATAACAACAGGGAATACGAAATGGCGTCCAACCCCTTTGACGACGTCGTCAGAAACGATCTCGTTATGGATATACCTCTGGGTGAATTGATGGGTAAAGGCTGCAACAGCTCGAATACGGTCTTGAAAGTATACATACCCGCGGCCCGCTCGGCAAAAATTCCCAGTGGAAGCGGAACCTGCCTCGATGGCGGAGCCGCGGTATTTGCCTACCTTCCTCTGAACAGCAATGTGGATTACTGGAACGCCATCGGCTGTCCGGCGGCCCCCACGGCGACTTACACCTTTCAGACGCTCGCCACGACGGACTGGAACGGACCCGCCGGAACCCGGAGAAACGGAGAAGTAAACGCGAACAACACGGATCATTAAAGACCGGGGCATCCCCACGAGGAGGGGATTTCAGGCAGAAACGGTGTTTGAAAAAAATTTTAAATTCAGGATGGTCATCTGACATGAGCCAATCGCAATACAAAGGATTAAGACATCACTTCCTCATCATCGCATCCCTGATGATCGTCCTCCCTGTCCTGATTCTTTTTTATATTTTCCATCAGGAGAACGTTTCCTTCGATTCTTCTCATCTCATTGTTTTTGTCTTTATTCTTCTTCTTATTCTCGCGGGAACGACAGCCCTGCGTTTCATCTTTGACAGGATATTCGCAATCGCGGAATCTCTGAAAAAAGCGAGCGATTCGGGGGAAAAGGTTTCGACAGACCCGGAAAAGGATGTGGCCGAGCTGGATGACATCCTCTCTTCCTTCAACAATCTTCAGCATAAATTTGAACAGGTAAGGGAGCAGGTTGCTCAGAGGACCCTTGAATTGGGCGCGGTGAAGGACATCGGGGAAATCGCCGTCAGAAGTCCTGACGTCGATGAATTGCTTATGGCCTTCCTCGACAAAGCCCTCACCATGACCAAGGCCCAGAAAGGCTCCCTGTTTGTCGTTGAGCCTGATAGCGGATGGCTTCGCCTGGTCGGCTCAAGAGGAATGGATCAACTGGAAAAAGGAGCCCGCGTCAAAATCAGCGAAACCCTGATCAAACATGCGATCTCTGAAAAAAAACCCCTTCTCGTCCAGGATATAGAAACCGATCCGAGGTTTCAGAAGAAGAACGACCCGAAATATGGATCGCCGTCCTTTTTGAGCATGCCCATTTCAGTGGGCCGGCGCGGCGTGACGGCTGTCATCAATCTTTCCAACAAAGAAACGGGGAAAACATTTGATGCCCATGATGAGAACGCCCTGTCCATCATGGAGGTTGAAGTCAGCTTTACCCTTGAGAATGTTCTGCTTCATTCAAAACTTGAGGAATACATCAAGGAAATAGAGGAACAGAATGCGCGACTGGAGAGGGAAATCGCCGTCCGCAAGCATAGCGAAGCCCGGTTCAGAGAGCTCTCGGACTTGCTGCCCCAGACGGTATTTGAAGTGGATCTTCAGGGCGGGCTTCTGTTCGCGAACAGAATGGCGTTTAAAGCATTCGGTTATACGCAGGAGGATCTTGGTCGAGGGCTCAACATTGTTGATTTATTCATCCCTGAGAACCGGGAAAAGATATCTGGAAACACTCAGAAAATACTGCGGGGGGAAACACTGAGCGGTGCCGAATACACGGCGTTGAAAAAAGACGGGAGAACATTCCCCATCGCGGTTTACGTCAGTCCGATTATCCGGAACGATCACCCCGTGGGACTCAGAGGCATTGCCATTGATATCACGGAAAGGAAAGCGGCGGAGGAAGCTCAGCAGAAACTTCACGAGGAACTTGTTGAGGCCGAGAAGCTGGCTGCCGTCGGGACCTGCGCTGCGGGCATTGCCCATGAGGTGAAGAATCCCCTGGCCATCATCATCCAGGGCGTGGAATATCTCAAAACGTCGATGGAATCCGATGCCCTGCTGCTCGATGTGACCGAGAGAATCAAGAGGTCTGCTCTGAGGGCGGACCATATCATCAAGGGGCTTCTGAGCTTCACGCGCCAGACGCCGATTCAGGCTGAAGACGTCGACATCGTCCCTGTCCTCGAAGAGACCCTGTCGTTTGTGGAGTATCAGATTCAATCCAAACAAATCAAGATCGTCAGACGCTACGCACCGGACTTGCAGAACGTAACGGTTGACAGCAATCAGATCAAGCAGGTTTTCGTCAATCTTCTGCTGAACTCCCTGGACTCCATGAAGGACGGGGGAACGATCACCATCCGTGCAGAAGGAATCCGGGATGAAAAGGACCAGGGGTACCTCCAGGTCGTTATTGCCGATACGGGATGCGGAATCCCTGAAAGTAAACTTGAAAAAGTGTTTGATCCCTTTTATACAACGAAGGATGCTCCTGGAAACGCAGGTCTGGGGCTGTCCGTCACCAAGGGGATCATTGACAAGCACCGCGGAAAGATCCGGATAGAGAGCGAGGTTGACAGGGGAACGCGTGTGATCATCGGATTGCCCGCAGGCAATCCTCAATGAAGCGCCACGCGGCAAGCGCCAGGGTCTTCCGCATAGAATCTTTATAAATCGCTATCAACGCCTCACCTGAACACTCCCGGAAAAGAGGGGATCGACCACGAGATGAGAAAAAAAATCCTGATTCGTCAGCAAATAGAACGCAATGGTTTGATCCTGATCGCATTGGCCATGGTTCTCATTTACTGGTTTCTTGATTCCCTGGTTTCCGACCAGGTCATGACGCGTACACTGATTGTCACTTTTGTCATCATCTATGGCGTTTTTACCCAGACGCTGATTAATTCACGGAAAACAGCCCTCGAGGAAAAAGAACGGACGCAAAAACAGCTCATTCAGGCCGAGAAGCTGGCGGCCCTGGGCATTGTGGCCGCGGGCATTGCCCATGAGGTGAAGAACCCCCTGGCGATCATCATCCAGGGCGTGGAATACTTAAAGTCAACCGTTGAATCCGACGCGACGCTGCTGGATGTCACGGAAAGAATAAAACGGTCCGCCCTCAGGGCGGACAATATCATCAAGGGGCTTCTTAGCTTCACGCGCCAGACGCCGATTCAGGCTGAAGACGTTGACATCATCCCTGTCATCGAAGAGACCCTGTCGTTCGTGGAATATCAGATTAAATCCAAACACATCAAGGTCGTCAGACACTACGCACCGGATTTGCCGAATGTAACGATTGACGGCAATCAGATCAAACAGGTCTTTGTCAACCTCCTTCTGAACTCCTTCGATGCTATGCAGAACGGGGGGACCGTCACCATCAGCGCCGAGTCCATCATGGATGAAAAAGACAAACAGTATCTCCAGATCAGTATTGCCGATACGGGATGCGGAATCCCTGAAAGTGAGCTTGAAAAAATATTCGATCCCTTTTATACAACAAAGAACACCCCCGTCAACTCGGGTCTGGGACTGTCCGTCACCAAAGGGATCATTGATAAGCACCACGGAAAGATCCGGATAGAGAGCGATGTTGACAGGGGAACACGCGTGATCATCGGATTGCCCGCCGGCAATCCTCAATAGAACCCATACACACCCACCATCACAGGAGGAGAGCATGGACGAAGCGGTCAAATCGGGGAAGATAAAGATTCTGCTCATCGACGACGAGGAAGACTTCTGTTTTTTTGTCAAGCTGAATCTGGAAAAGAGCGGGAAATTCGAAGTGCGGACCACCACGAGCGGTTCCGAAGGCATCATCCTGGCTTCGAAGGATCGTCCCGATCTGATTCTTCTTGACATTATCATGCCGGAGCTCAGCGGCGGCCAGGTCGCGGAGCAATTGCTGGAGAGCCCGAAGACAAGGGACATTCCGGTATTGTTCGTCACGGCCATCGCCTCAAGGCGGGAGGTCCAGTCCCAGGAGGGGATCATCGGGGGAAGGCAGTTCATCGCCAAACCCGTCACCCCCGAAGAAATCATGGCCAAAATTAGCGCCGTGCTGGAATCCGGAAAATAGGACTTTAAGTTTCATCTCTTGAGGTGAAAATTGACCGTTCCGGGAATTCAGGAAAAAGCGATTGAAGCCGTGGTCATCATGAACACGGCGATCATCAATTTGCGCATGTATCCACCGACGAACGCCATGATCATGAAAACCATCGACAGGCTTCATGATACGCTGAGAATTATTTTCAATGAAGAGGACACTCTTCTGCTTGCCGAGTCGGAGAGGAATCTTCTCATAGCCGGTGAACCGTTGAGTCAGAAAAACCGGCAGAAACCGCAGGTCGCCATCTTTCTCATGCTGATGATCAACTGGGGGATCAAAAGCATCGGTTTCAAAAAAAATCTGAACAAGAGTGAACTTTCGTTGTTCCTGGAAACCATGGGGAAAAAACGGGACGACGTGAAAAAGGAAAAAGGCCTGGATCAGCTTGTTTCGGAAGGAAGGATGCCCAACATCGAGATCAATCAGAAGATTTATGTCGAAATGGGCAAAGACCGTGAAATCGTGGCGGGCCTTGATATAAAAGATGAGGATATTATTAAATTCATCACGGCCGAAGATCCCGACACTATCCCGGATCCGGAAAAGGTGAAGGAAATGGCAAAAGACCCCGAGTGGGTTTCCAGGATATTTAAATCGGGCATGCATCGTCTCGTTGATAAGGACGCCCCCCTTTCCAATGCCGTATTATCGGAAAACATGATCCATATGCTGCGTGCGCTCGAAAAAATCTCGGATCATGGGGAAAAGGAACGATTGTCCCAGCTTGCCGCCAAATCCATTGCCGATATGGACGCCGATTTCATTGCCGCGATCCTGACTCGAAACATGGATAATCTTCTCGAAAATCGTCTTTTTGACCAGGTTGTCTATAGCATCGATCGTGAAAAATTCGAGCATATTGCGCTTAAGCTCCATCAGACGCTCGATGGTCAAGGCATAGAGGGAAAGGGGTTTAAAGGAGAAAAAACCGAGGCCGCTCAACAAGCTTACCAGCATCTGATGAATACGGATAAAGGTACGGAGCTCCAGCATCAGATCCAGGAAAGACATGCACGCGAAAAAGAAGAAAAAGGAAATAAAATCCGGGAAATCAAGGAAAAAGCATATGATTTTTTGAACAAGCTGTCTGGGGGGCTCCCCGATGAAGGCGTTGCCGCGTCTTTACCGGAAATGATTGACACGCTCCACTCGGAAGGGGAAACCGAGACGGCGGAGTTTATCGTTGAGCGATTAATCGGCAGTCTTCAAAGTGATCATGCAGAGATTCGGACCGCAGCATCAGAGGCTCTGGCCGGTATTCTCGAGAATTTATCCGGGGAACGGCAAACGGGCACATTGACCCGGTATCTGGATGAGTTTCTCCAATGGCTGAAAAACGAGACCGTGCCGACAGACACATGCAGAACCATCTGCATGCAGCTCAACTCTCTCGCGAAGAGCAGGATTAGAGATCAGCGGTTTGCCGACAGCGTCGCTATCCTGGAAACGTTCCAATTCACGAGCTCTGGCAAAACGGAAAAAGATGACCGTATTCGATCCGCAGCGGCTGATGCATTGAGAGAAATCGCATCCACCGACATCCTGGAAATCCTTCTGAAAGAGTTCCGGTCCAACCAGGGAGGCCGGCGAAATGACGCGGGACGAAACCTGGTCCTGCTGGCTGACGATTCGATAAAACCTCTTCTGGATATACTGCAGGAAAGCCAGGACAGTTCAGAACGCATTCTGATTTTGAACCTGATCCCTGAAATGGGTCCCAAAGTCGCACAGGCCGTTCTGGAAAAAATCGAAGAAAGCGCGCCCTGGTACTACCTGAGAAATCTGGTGAGGCTGATGGGCAGGATTGGCAGCGATGCGCACGCGAAAATTCTCGCGCCGCTCCTGATGTATGACGATCCCCGGGTCCAGAGAGAAGCCTTTAAAAGCATCAATACCATCGGGGGCGCCTTCAGGGGAGAAATTCTTTTAAAGGCCCTCTCGGAATGTGACGATGCGCTCAAAGTCAGCATCGCGACCTCTTTGGGCTCTTTGAAGTACCGCGACGCCGTGAAGCCTCTCCTTGAGCTTTTTAAATCCAGAACCCCCGCATCGGCGGAATTGAAGGCGGATCTGCAGGAAAAGATATGTCTTGCACTCGGAAGCATCGGAGACAGGGAAGCGCTGCCGTTTCTCACCGAGGTCAGCAAGCAAAGCGGCATATTCGGTTTTGGATCCTATCATCCAAAAGTGAAGGCAGCCGCGAGCAGAGCCGTGGGCATGATCAAAAGCAAGGCCTGAGCCTTTTGCCAGGCATCTGCACTTTCCGATCCCGTTTCCGTTATTCCGAATTCCCCGTCAGTTGAAAGGATGCCCAGTAATAAGGGTGAGGGTATTTCTTTTTCGTGCTCAGCTGGGCTTTTCTCAAGGCTTCCCGCTTGCCCGATTTTTTAAGCGATTCATAAAATTCCGTCATGAGGTAAGATGTCGCGAGGTCGTCCACCTTCCAAAGGCTGGCAACAACGGAACGGCTCCCCGCATAAAGAAACCCGCGCGTCAGACCCACGACGTCATCGCCGCTGGCCACCTTCCCCAAACCCGTTTCGCAGGCGCTCAGCGTGACGAGATCCGCGTCCACCCTCATGGAATAGAGCTTGTCGACAGTCAACCTGCCGTCGCTCTCTTTGTCCCCGGCCAGCAGCAGGGCGGACTTCAGCGGCGCGTCGGAGTCGAACTGCCCGTGGGTCGCGAAGTGGATATAACGGAATCCCGCCCCGTACTTTCTGAAGGCCGTTTCCGTCGCGTCCCCGCGCAGCAGCACCCTGGATTGGCGACGCGTGCGGGCCACGGCCTGGGCTTCCTCCTGGGCATAGATCAGATCATAGCGGGGGTCGCCCAGATCGGGATTGCCGAAGGCGAGGATGTCCGCCGGTTTTGGCGATGCCCCTGCGCGCAGGTACTCCATCACGCTGGCGCTCGGAAGCACGCGGATGCCGTATCGTTCGATCATGTAGCCCCTGCCGTCGTGGAGGGCATTGAAGGGAAGATAATGCAGCGCGCCGTGGGGCACGATGACGAGATCGCGCTTGTTCAGATGGCCTTTCAGCGGCCTGATCAGCCGTTGATAAAGGCTTTGCGCGAGTGAAAGATCGCCGCCGGAGGCCGGATTCTCCAGAAGCGTTCGAAACTGCCTGACCTCGTCCACCAGTTTATCGCCGGAGAGGCGCACGGCCTTCAGTTCCCCCCGGGTCAGAATGAAAGCGAGCATGTCCTTGTCGCTGTAATAGTATTCGATGAGTGCTTCGCCGGGTGGAATGAGGGATTGCAGGTCCGAAGCGGAAAGAGACGTCACGCTGGTCAGGGAGGCCAGTTCCGATGAGCGATCCCGCAATTGCTGTTTTGCCGTGACGATGACGCCCCGGGTTCTGGATTTCTCGGGCGACATGTCCTGCGCCATGACCTGCGCCTCGGCCTTCTCGCTCGTTTCAAGCAAAGCAAGAACCTGCTTTTCATCTCCCGCCTTGACGGAGAAGTCCCGCTTTGTCGCCAGCAGATCCACCAGCGCCCGTGACTTGGAGCGCTCCACATACTCGAAAGCGTCCGCGTACCGGCCCTCGGCGAAGAGGACCCCGATCAGGCGGCTGTAGACGGTCTGCTTGTCCCCGACAAAACCGATCTTGCTCGCCTCGGTGTTGATGGTGGAGCGCTGCTGCTCGATGATGTCGACAGTGCGCCGGTAAAAGTCGATCGCCTCACCGCGATGGCCTTCCGCCTCGGCAATCTTTCCCCGATCAAAGAGAATCATCCAGTAGATGTCCACGTTGTCCCGGGTGCGCGGATCCTTGAGGAGCGCATCGTAACCGGCTCTGGCTTCATTTATGGCGCCGGTCTCGTATAGACTCTTGTTCAGGATAAAGACCTTGGGAAGCTGCTGAAAGGCAAAGACGCTGTGGCCCGACGGCATGGCTCCCGTCATGACCGCGGCGACTTCGGTGAGGGAACGCACCCAGGCTATGCTTTCATCTTCCCTGATATGTTCCAGGCTCTTTTGAAAATCTCCCAGAGCCATGTATATTCTGGCAAGGCCGTTGAGTTTTTCCGTCTTCAAAAAGGTGAAGGGATAATGGGTCCCGATATCTTCCAGAAGCCTCGCGTATTCTCTCGCTTTCTCGCGATCCCCGTTCAGAGCGTGGGACAATCCCAGGATGCTCAAGGCGTAAATCCTCATGGAGCGGTGCAGATCCTTCTTGTTCACGATGTCATAGGACCTTTGCGCCTGCTCGATCGCCTTGCGGTACTCTCCAAGATCGAGATAGGCCTCCGCCCTGAGCATGGGAGGGAACGAAGAGAGGTTGAAAAAATGAACGGTGTAATCTCCCCCTTCCACGTTTCTTTCAAACTGATCGAGGCAGGGGAAAAGCTTGTTGTACTTTTTCAGGCGTGAATAGGCGTAGCAAAGATACCAGAGCTTGCCCGAGCCGGCGGAGGACAGATCCGTAATTTTTGCCTCCATGTGCGTCTCCAGCTCGGCATAACGGGCGGCCGGAAGCAGCTGATCCTCCTTCGGCACCAGGAGGCCGGCACACCCGGCGCTGCCCAGGATCAAAAAACAAAGCGCTGAAAAAGTCATTCCCTTAAAGAATTTTAATTTTGTCATGAGGCATCTCCTGTTTCATCCGGGTTGCTGAGAAAGCAGCCCTGCATCGTTTCCCACAGCCGGGTCCTTCAATGGAATGTGCAATTTTCCTATACAGATATCCTTCTGGCAAGAAAAAAGTGGCGGGAATTCAAAAGGATTTCAAGGACTGAGACAGGATGGCATCCGGATAGAAAACAGCTCCTTAAAATCGGCCCGCCTTTAAATTTCTTTCTTGACAAACACCTTTCTTTAAAATATGGGTCAGGACATCCACTGAAAATACTGAGGAATAAGGGATAGAAAGGACGATCATGAGAGTATTCGTAAACAAGGAGCTCTGCATCGGATGCGAAGCGTGTGTGGATATCTGCCCGGAGGTTTTTGAGATTCAGGATGACCTTGCCGTGGTGAAGATTGACGACGATGTTCCGGAAGATCTGGAGGCTACCGTCGAAGAAGCGGCTGAGGCCTGCGCCGTCGAAGCGATCATTATAGAGGAATAATTGGAGCCTGCAGATTCATATAGGGGATTGAAATTTCAAAAGCACTTTTTAACCCCTCTGCCCCCCAGGGTGAAGGGGTTTTTGCTTTTGTTTCTGATGGCCGGTCTTTTTATATTCCACGGCTGCACGGCCATTCTCACCGCCCGCGCCGCGGTTTCGGCAAGCACGGGGACATCTTTATATATCAACGGGGAGCTTCAAACGGATTATTACGCCCCCATTGACAGGGTCTGGAAGGCCTGCGAAAAGACAGCGCGCGACATGCGGGCCAGAGACGTTTTCGTCGACAAGGAATACCGCGACGGCACCATAGAGGCTACGATCAACGGAAACAATGTACACATCTCCATCACGTATAAACAAAAAGACATCACCAACGTGGGAATCCGGGTGGGCACTCTGGGCGATGAATCGTCCTCCCAGTTTCTGCATGACCTGGTGGAGGAAAATCTGAAGACGGCCGTGAAGGACAACTCTTGAATCATAAAGGGCCGGGGCAAACGAATCCCCTTTTCTCCGAGGAGGAAAGGGGATTCGTTTTTTGCGCGGCTGCTTCTCTTATCCGACCATTCCCTTGATGAGTTCAACGACGGGCGAGGTGAAAAGAGCGATGAGGACCGTGTAGAGGGCAAAGCTCCCGACCGCTTCGCTCATATAGAGCTTCTGATACTTGTGCTTCAGAGAGATGATAATGAGCCCGCCCACAATGAGCGCTCCCAGGTGGAAGAAGGGAAAATTCCCCGCTCCCGTGGCGCTGTACTCGGCAAAGGTGAAGGTGGCGGTGGAGAGCACCACAAAACCGGCTACCAGGATGGTTGACAACATCTTCTTCATTTTTCGTTCCTCCTTATTTCCAATGTTTATATAATTCCGGTATTCCGTCTCTTTTTATCTCTATATATATGAAATTCCCGTGCCAGCTTCCCGCCTGCCCGGCATATATTTTCTATCTCACCGATATCACAACTTATATCCCCATCTCCCTGCGGCCTCCCGGCCCGGGAAAAACCCCCAAACAACCTCCAACCCTTAATGAAACGTTCAATCAAGTGAATGAAACATTAAAAGAGAGGCCGAATGGGCGCCTGAAGGCGCCCCTACCCAGGATGGGCGGGAGAGGAATCTATACTATTCCCTCCCCTGGCGGGAGGGAACACAAGGGAGGGGTCATTTTCGCGCTAGTGACAATAATGTGCTGGGATAAAGGGATCAGAAAACAGTTTTTCAGCATCCCGCTGAAATGTTATTGTAGGACACTCGCCGGAACCGGATTCAGTTCGGACTCCCGATGACAAGGACTTCTGAAAGGAGCAAGCGCCATGCGCAAAAAAGAACTCTATCTCGTGTGTCTCACCGTCCTCCCCTTCATGGTCTGCACGGGCATCGTCTATTCGATTCTCTCCCTCTACATGGCCGAAGTCGGTTTGAGCAAGAGTCAGATCGGCCTGCTCTACACGAGCGGGGCCGTGGCCGGAGCCATCGGTGCTCCATTCCTCGGCGGTCTCGCCGACCGGTTCGGACGCAAGAAGGTCCTTCTTTTTTCCATGTGCGGCTTCGCCTTCGTATTCGCGGGGTACGCCCTCAGCCGGGGCTACATTCCTCTTCTCTTCGTCCAGATTGGAGAGGGTTTCTCCTGGGCCGCGCTGGCGGCTTCGACAACAGCCCTCGTCGCCGACCTTTCGACGGAAGAGACCCGCGGCAAGGCCATGGGAATTTACAACATGACCTGGAATGTCGGCTGGATCGCCGGGCCTTCCATGGGCGGCTTCATCGCCGAGCACATGGGCTTTACCTTTACCTTCACCCTGTGCACGGGTATCACCATCTTCGGCCTCATTCTCGCCGTTTTCCTCATCCCGGCAAAAATCCCCCGCGAGGGGCAAAAACCTCTTCCGGAGGGGAAGGCTTAAACCCATAGAATAGGATGAAATGGCAGGGAAATGATGGTATAAAGGCGCATGATCCGCAGGATCAGAGAAATACGAGGAGACGCGACCAATGGCTCGAAGACCCGCTTACAACGATACCCATTCCCGATACTTCAGCAAACCTGGAAAGCGGAACACAAAGGCGCTTCTGAAAGCCGTCGCCAGACGGGCGAAAGAACTTTCCATTCGCAGAGTGCTTGTGGCCACCTGCAGCGGACGAACGGCCATGGCGGCGAGAAAAGCCTTGGACCCGGACATCCAGATCGTCGCCGTCACCCATTACACGGGATTTGAGAAGCCAAACCACCAGGAATTGAGCGCGGCAAAGCGGAGGGAGCTGGAGTCCTGGGGAGTAACCATCCTCACATGCCAGCACGCCTTCGGAGGCGTCGGACGGGGGATACGGAGGAAACTCGCCACCTACCAGGTCGACGAGATCATGGCCTATACGCTCCGCACCTTCGGACAGGGGACGAAAGTGGCCATCGAACTCGCTCTCATGGCCGCCGACGCGGGACTCGTGAGGACAGATGAGGATGTCATCTCCATCGGGGGAACCTCCGAGGGTGCGGATACGGCACTGGTGCTCCGACCGGCCAACAGTTCGAATGTTTTCGATTTAAAGATAAGAGAGATCATCGCTAAACCGAGAGACTTCTAATAATCTGGTTTCTAGTTTGAAGTTTCTGGTTGCAAGTTTTGGAACACAAAAACCCCGTAAAGTACAAACGCCGGCAAACAGCGTTCATTAAAAACGATATCATGGCAGTTTCCGGTTTCATTTTTTTTGAACTAGTGTCGTGTCTCAAAAATAAATTGTCATATCGACCGAAGGGAGATATCTTGCACATTTTTAAAATTATTAAGATTTCTCGCTACGCTCGAAATGACACTTATTAAATGAATTTACGGGACACGACACTAGAAACTTGAAACCAGAAACTAGAAACTGAGGTTATTATGGTTTTCACAGAAACACAGCTTGACAAGTACGCCGATGTTCTCCTCTGGGGACTTCGGAGCGCCCGGGACGGAAGATACAGAAAAGGGGACATCATCCTCGTGCAGTGCGATCTGCCTGCCCTGAGTCTCGCGGAAGTCCTGCATGAAAAGCTCCTCGGCCTGGGACTGAATCCCGTCACGCGTATCGGAGGCTCGTTCCGGATGGAACGCAACTTTTTCAGGAAATCCAGCCTGAACCAGCTTGTCTTTGTGCCGCCGGGAGAAAAGGAGCTCTACGGAAGCCTGAACGGCCGGATCTATCTTCACGCCCCCGAGTCCCTCACCCACCTTCAGGGCATCGATCCAAAAAAGATTGGGAAGACCCTCGTGGCGAGAAAACACCTTCGGGATATCACGGAAAAGCGGGACGAGAAAGGGGAATACGGCTGGACCCTCTGCATGTTTCCCACGCCGGAGCTGGCACGGCAGGCGCGGCTCTCCATGACGCAATACACCCGCCAGGTCGTGAAGGCCTGCTATCTGGATAAACAGGACCCGGTGCGGGAATGGAAGCGGATCTACCGCGAGGTGGGTGCCATCAAGGATTGGCTGAACGGATTGAAAGTCAAGGCCTTCCACATCGAATCGGCCGGCACGGATCTCATCATCACACCGGGAGAGAGGCGCCGGTGGCTGGGGATCTCGGGCCACAATATCCCGAGTTTCGAGATGTTCCTTTCCCCGGACTGGCGGGGCACCGAAGGGGTGTACTACGCGGACAAGCCTTCCTTTCGCAGCGGCAACTACGTGGAAAAGGTGCGTATGACCTTCAGGAAAGGCTCCGTGGTCAAAATAGAGGCGAAAAAAGGCGAAGCCTTCGCGCGAAAGCAGATCGCCATGGACAAAGGCGCGAAGAGGGTCGGCGAGTTCTCTTTGACCGACAGGCGGTTCTCCAGAATCGACCGGTTCATGGCCAACACCCTCTTCGACGAGAACTTCGGCGGCCGTTACGGGAATTGCCACATCGCTGTCGGCGCTTCCTACTCGGACACCTATGACGGCGATGCCGGGCGGCTGACAAAGGCGATGAAGGATAAAATGGGATTCAATGATTCAGCCCTTCACTGGGACCTGGTGAACACGGAAAACAAGACCGTGACGGCCCACCTGAAAACGGGTGAAAAGATCGTCATCTATGACAAAGGCATATTCACGTATTGAGAGGAGGTCAAGAATGAGAAAGCTCTATTTATGGATGACAGCCGTTCTGATCCTTCTGTGCTGCGGTCCCGCCGCAGCCGAGAACTACACCGTGGACGGTGAGATGGGATCGCAGATCCGCTTCGAGATCGCCAAGAGCGTCACGACCGTCGCGGGCGTAACGAAACTAACCCTGAGCTTTGTCGTCCCGCCGACCTTTCAATCCCCCACCTATAACCAGGAGATCCGGGGATTCGAGATGAAATTCTCTCCCAGTCCCCAGGATGAAAAGAAGAAGGTCAATGAACGGGGGCACGAGGTCATCACGGCAACCTGGATAAAACCGCCAAAAACGATCGATGTCCGCCTCTCCTTCAATGCGGCGAATACGACACAGCTCAAGGCTCTCGACACGGGTGTCCCCTTCCCTCTGAAAGACGTTCCGGAAGATATCCAGTATTATCTGAAAGCGACGGAACAGGTGCAATCCGGGGATGCCAGAATCAGCAAGCTCGCCCGGGAACTGACCCAGGGCGTCACCACGGAGTTTGACGCCGTGCAGCGGATTCTCTCCTATGTCATCGATCACGTGCGCTACGTGACGCCGCCTGCCAAATACGACGCTCTCTACTCCCTGGACTCGGGAAAGGGAAACTGCCAGAATTTCTCACACCTCGCCGCCGCCCTCATGCGGGCGGAAGGGATTCCGGTTCGGATCGTGAACGGCATCACGCTGAACAAAGCATTCGACCTGAAGCGTGAGGGCGGCGTCCTCACCTTCAAGATGGGGCAGGGCCGGCATTCCTGGATAGAGGTCTGGTTCGCCGACCTGGGCTGGGTGCCCTTCGATCCCCAGCAGACGGCCATGTTTGTATCCAACCGCTACATCCGGATCGAAACGGGCGCCGACAACAATGAAACCGTCAACGACGGTCTCATGAGATGGGCCCAGAGAAAAGACAGCCCCGGGGAACCGAACGCCCAGGAAACGATCAACGGCGATTTCAGCGACGACAAGGTGACCGTGACCGGAAAGCGCCAGGATTACGGTCCCAAGAACCTCCTTCTTGTCCCTTACGTGAAGGCGGAGTTCAAGAAGATCGAAGTGCTGCCGCCCCCGCCGCCGCCCGTGATCACGGAAGAGGAAAGGAAGGAGCTTCGCTTTGATCTTCCCTTCACGTACGGGAACCTGGATTTCCCGGAGAACATCGATTTCGCCTTCCCGCCCACACCCGTTGTATCAAGGGATAAGGGCAATTTCCAGAAGACCAAGAGCTTCTTCGTGGAAACGGCCGAGTACGTGACCACAAAACTCACTCAGTACGCCCAGGTCTTCGTCCTGAAAAAACCGATCCAACTGAACAAGGTGGGGCTGGCCGTTCATAAATTCGGCGGGGACGGACAACTCTGGATCGATCTCTTCAAGGACAACAACGGGAAACCGGGCGAACCGATCTCCACGAGCGACATGATTAATCTCGATGATCTCTCGGAGAAGCCCGGCTACAGGTGGCAGGATTTCGAGTTCAGGGACACCATCACCCTCATGCCCGGCAGCTACTGGATCGGCCTGGGGTTCACGGGCAGCCCCGTCCTGAACTGGTTCTACACCTACGGGAAGCCCGTGGGACCCGTCGAAGGAACCCGCTACAAGGGCGTTTACGAGGAAGACTGGAGCGGCGCCCTGAGCTACGAGTTCAATTACCGGGTGATGGGGATGACGACAAAATAGGCAATCGGCATTGGGCGCCGGGCATTAGGTGAAAGAATAAATAAATGACATTGGTTTATAATTATATTCCTGATGCCAGATGTCTAACGTCTGACGCCTGAGATGAAGGGTTGATATGAATCAGTTTTCCGTGAAAACAGGCGCTCGGTTCGAGATGATCGATATCACGGACCGCATGAGCGCCATCGTCCGGGAGAGCAGCATTCGAAGCGGGATCTGTTATGTCTTTGTCCCGCACACGACGGCCGCCGTGACCATTAATGAAAACGCGGACCCCAGCGTTCCGCGAGATATCCTTGCAGAACTCGATAAGGTTGTCCCCCTGAACGACAATTACCGTCACATGGAGGGAAACGCGGCCGCCCACATCAAGGCTTCCATGCTCGGCGCTTCGGAGACGGTGTTCATCGAAAACGGGGTGCTGGTGCTGGGAACCTGGCAGTCCATCTTCTTCTGCGAATTCGACGGCCCCCGGACACGAAGAGTACTGGTACAAATAATAAAAAACGAAAGTTAAGAAGTTGGGAAGTTAAGAAGTTGGGAAGATGAGAAAAGGCAATAAACGAAGCCTTTCGTCCCTTCCCGATGCCTGATGCCTATTTATGAAACTCACCATTCTCGGTTCAGGAACCGGCGTCCCCTCCGCGGAGCGAAGCGCATGCTCTTTTCTTCTCGAAACAGGCGGGAGGAAGCTCCTTTTTGATCTCGGCCCCGGCACCGTGAGGCGTCTTGCCGAGGCTGGATTTTCCCTCTCCAGTATCTCCAGTATCTTCATAAGCCACTTTCATCCCGATCACGTGAGCGAACTGGTGGCTTTTCTCTTCGCGACCAAATACCCTGCCGCGTATCGCCGGCGAACGCCCTTCCATATCATCGGCGCAAAGGGAATTCGAAATCTCTACGGGGGACTCGTGAACGTTTTCGGAGAATGGATCGAATTGGAGCCCGGGCTCATGGATATTGTCGAACTTCATGATGATAAGGCGGACCGCTTCGAGGGAGAATCCTTCACCGTGGAAAGCCTCCCGATGACTCATATCGCGAGCAGCATCGGTTTCCGGGTGACCGCGGCCGACGGGACCGCCCTGGCCTATACGGGGGATACCGATGTCTGTGAAAACGCGGTCGCTCTGGCCCGAGAGGCTGATATCTTTATCTGCGAAAGCGCCCTTCCGGACGGGATGAAGGTGGACGGCCATCTCACGCCGTCCCTTGCCGGGAGGATCGCGGCACGGGCACGGGTGAAGAGACTGCTTCTCACCCATTTCTATCCCGAGTGCGAGTCCGTCGATGTGGAAGCCGAATGCAGAAAAACATACAACGGTCCCCTTATCCTGGCGAGGGATCTCATGAGATTGGACGTGAAGACAGGCGGGTGATGGAAAATCAGCGATCGTTCATCTTCAGAAAGTATTTCTACTGGATCCTGGGCGCCGCTTTCGGCGCTTTGTTCCTTTTTCTGCTCGCCCTGCGTCTCGATCTGTTCCAGGGACCGGGAAGCGCGGGGGATGGCGAGGGCTTCGCGCAGACCGGCGCCGTTGCCAGCCGGGACACATGGATGAACATCTTCCAGAAGAACACGAAGATCGGCTATGTTCACAGGCAGTTCTCCAGGAGCGACGAGGGCTACCGGTTTCAGGAATCCACCCTCATGCAGGTCAATACCATGGGAATGGTTCAGGAAGTCAGGGTTCGGACCGAAGGAAGCCTCTACCCGGACTTCACGCTATCGTCCTTCCGCATGGAACTTCTCTCGGGTTTTTTCCGATTCAAGGCCAGGGGAAGCCAGGACGGCAGGAAGCTCACCCTTGTCATGGGGGAGCCCCCGTCTGAAGAGAAGCTCGAAATCCCGCTGCAGGAGAAGCTTTACTCCGCGGCGGGAATCCACGAGATCATCTTGCTGGAGAAACTGAAAACAGGCAGTCAGAAGATCTTCAGCATCTTCGATCCCCTGACCCTGTCGCACCGGCCCTTCCAGGTGACCGTTCTCGGTGAGGAGCCCTTAACCGTCATGGGCCGTGAAGAAAAGACAAGAAAGGTCTCCCTCGATTTCATGGGAACCCGCCAGTTCGCCTGGATCGGGGAAGACGGTGACATTGTGAAAGAAGAAGGATTCCTGGGGATACGGCTTGTCAAGGCCAGCCGGGAGGAGGCCCTGACGGGTCTTTCGGGAACCTTGAGCGAGGATCTGACGGAGATCGCCGCCATCCCATCCAACGTGAACATCGAGGGGGCGAATGGGCTTCATACCCTGCAGGTGAGAATCGACGGCGTCGAAGGCCTGGATCTGTTTATCGATGGCGGGAGGCAAAGCCTGAAGGGCCGAATCCTGACCATCCGGAAGGAGTCCATGGAGCATCTTCCCGATCGACCTTACAGATTCCCCCGTTCCGCCGATGGGAAGAACTACCTTGAATCAACTCCCTTCATTCAGACCCACGACCGGGTCATAAGAGCCCAAGTGAGGGAGATCGTCCTGCCCGGGGATACCGACCCGGTCAAAGCGGAGAAGCTGGTCTCCTGGGTCTACAGGAACATCCGCAAGCGGCCCGTCCTCTCCCTGCCCAGTGCCGTCGAGACCCTCAAAAATCTGATGGGGGATTGCAACGAGCATGCCGTCCTCCTTGCCGCCCTGGCCCGCGCCGCAGGAATCCCCGCGGATGTCGAGGCGGGAATCGTTTATCAGAACGGGCGATTCTACTACCATGCATGGAACGTCCTCTATCTGGGCCGCTGGATCACGGCGGATGCCACACTGGGGCAGATGCCCGCCGATGTGACCCATATCCGTTTCGTACGGGGCACAGAACGCCAGGGGGACATCATCGGTCTCATCGGAAAAATTCACCTGAAGATTCTGGAGCAGAAAAAATGATTGAGTTGAAAGACCTGACCAAACGATATGGAACCGTTCTTGCCGTCAACCGCATCAACCTCTCCATCTCACCCGGCGAGATCTTCGGATTCATCGGACCCAACGGCGCCGGGAAGACCACGACGATAAAGATGATGGGAGGAATACTTCGGCCCACGGCGGGAACCGTGATCATTGATGAGATCGACATGGCCCTGGAACCGGAAAAGGTCAAGCAGCGGATCGGCTTCATTCCGGACAGGCCGTTTCTATATGAAAAGCTCACGGGGATGGAGTTCATGAGGTTCACGGCGGATCTCTTCGGCATGGGAGACGGTCTCTTCCGGGAAAGGGCTGAAAATGTTCTGAAGATGTTCTCGCTGCAGGACTGGTCGGGAGAACTGATCGAGGCTTACTCCCACGGGATGAAGCAGCGCCTTGTCATATCGGCGGCTCTTCTCCACGATCCCCGCATTATCATCGTGGACGAGCCCATGGTGGGCCTGGACCCGGCGGGCATACGCATGATCAAGGGGCTCTTCCGCCGTCTTGCCGCCGCCGGAACCACCATCTTCATGTCCACCCATACCCTGGAGGTGGCAGAGGACGTCTGCGACCGCATCGGGATCATCCACCTCGGGTCTCTCATCGCCATGGGGACAATGGCCGACCTGAAGCACATGGCCAGCCGTAAGGACGCGAACCTCGAAGAACTGTTTCTCAAACTCACGGAGGAGGAATCATTCACATCATGAGAGAGATTCTCATCCTGCTGAAACCGCGTTTCTGGTCCTTCAGAAACAGCTTCTCCGCGTCCGGCATAAGAGAGAAGAAGCTCAAGTTCCTCTTTTTCGGCGCCATCGGTCTCGCCTTCTGGGTTGGGATCTTCGCCATTTTTTACCGGGTCCTCACCTATTTTCAGGGAACGGAGGCCTTCGGCGACATCCTGGCCTACAAGCTCCTGTCCATGACACTGATCACCTTTTTTTCGCTTCTCCTCTTCTCGAGCATCCTGACGGCCCTGTCCAAACTTTATCTGAGCAAGGATCTTGCCCTGGTCCACTCCATGCCGGTGAGGACTGAGAAGATTTTTCTCGCCCGGTGGTTCGAGAGCGCCCTGGACAGCTCCTGGATGGTTCTCATTTACAGTCTTCCCGTCTTTCTCTCCTATGGGATCGTCTTCAAGGCGGGTCCGGTGTTTTACGGGACCGTGATCTTCAATCTCGTCCCCTTCTGTCTCATCGCATCCTCATTGAGCACGCTCGTCGTCCTTGCCGTGGCGGGCCTGCTCCCAGCGGGGCGGCTCCGCGGTATCCTTGCCATCCTGGCCGGCGTCCTTTTTATCATCCTTGTCATTGCCTTTCGCATCATGAGGCCCGAAAGACTCGTGAACCCCGCCGCCTTCTCCTCGGTCATGCTGTACGTACAGGCTTTGGAGACACCGGGTTCCCCCCTCCTCCCGACGACCTGGATGATGGACAGCCTGAGGGCCGCCCTCTCGGGATCCGTGACGGGCTCCCTGTTTCACGCAGCCCTGAGTTGGAGCTTTTCACTGACCCTGATTTTTACCACCATGGGGCTTTCGGGAACCATCTATCTCAAGGGCCTCTCCCGGGCGCAGAGCGTCCCGGGCCGGCTGTTTGCCTTCCGCCGCCTCATGAAAAGCGGGCGGCTCAGGATTTTCAATTTCCTTCCCGGTCCCGTGCGAGCCATCACGGTGAAGGAGATACGGACATTCCTACGGGACCAAACCCAGTGGCCGCAGCTCTTCCTCATCCTGGCCCTGGTGGCCATTTACCTCTACAACTTTTACGTCCTTCCTGTGGACAAATCGATGATCAAGATGGAATACCTTCAGAACATTCTTTCTTTTCTGAACATGGGACTGAGCACCTTTGTTCTCGCCGCCCTGTCGGCCCGCTTCGTCTTTCCCGCCGTGAGCAACGAGGGCCCGGCCTTCTGGATCGTCCGGTCTTCGCCGGTTCCCATCGGGGTTTTCCTCTGGATTAAATTCTATATCTTTTTGATTCCCCTCCTCATCCTCACGGAGACTCTGACCGTGGCCTCGAACCTCCTCCTCCACGTAACGCCGTTCATGATGGCCCTCTCCGTCATCACCGTCTTTTTCATGGTACCGGCCATCGTGGCCATGGGAATCGGACTGGGCGCCGCTTATCCTGATTTCCAGTCGGAGAACCCCGCCCAGTCGGCGACGAGCCTGGGGGGACTGATCTACATGACCCTCTGCGCGGGACTCATCGGCGCTGTCATCGTTCTTGAAGCGGGACCGGCCTACACGATATTCATGGCGGGCGTCCGCAGCAAAAGCATCGCTCCATTCCAGTGGGTGTGGATCAGCCTCGCCTTCGCAGTGGTCCCGGTCATTTGCGCCCTCGCGGTGATCCTTCCCATGAGATGGGGCGAAAAAAAATTGAACCTGGATCAGTCATGATTCCATTTTAACACCACGAAAACCTGGTTTCTCCAAGTAATACGCAATATATCAACCAGCATTGAGTTTTCTCCCTCGTGATGCAATGGGTATCCATAAACATTCGCGGACTGAAAGTTCAACCCCGTCCGCGGGAAAAGGAGGAAGCAGAGATGCCCGAGCATGATCCGCTCTTAAATAATGGGAAGTTCTGCACGCTGGATGTGCGGCACATGAGCGATTCGGTGGAAAAGCTCTCCATGATCACCGCCGAGGTCGCCAAGCAGGTGAGGAAGGAGATGGCAGGGAAAGAGCCGCCGAACGTGGTTGTTTTTATCAGCGGCGGCAGGATTCAGAATATCATCGCCGATAAACTGGTTGAAGCCTACGTCGTTGAATGTGAGATGCCTGAAGAGAATAACGGGAAAGAAAATACCGCCGAGATTTGCGGCCTGCCTGTCACGGTGAGCAAGCGGGAGAACAGGGTCTCTCCAAGACTCGTGAAGGAAGTGGTGCAAGCCCGCCGCCATGAAAGAGAATGAAGGCACGGGCAAGCCCATCCCGCGAGGGCGTCAAAAATATCGTCGAATTTGAAAAGGTATGACAGGAGGTTGGGGTATCGTCCTGGTCATCATGGGAGCCGCTTTATTCGGTCCCGAAAAAAAGAAAGGCTTGACGCATTGCAATGCATTGCATTACAATGATTTCGCCAGTCGATGCAGAAAAGGAGGTATCCCCCATGCCGTCTCAGCTAACAGTCAGGCTGCCTGATGATCTTGAGCGTGACGTTTCGAACGTCGCCAGAAAACTCCGGCTCAAGCGGTCGGACATTGTCAGAATGGCCCTGGAAAAATTTTTACAGGAATCGGATATCCGGGAACAAGAGGTCCCTTACAAAAACGTGAGCGGCCTCATCGGTGCTTTTTCATCCGGCCAACCTGACCTTGGCTCCTCGCATCGCGATCACCTGTTGAAGCGGTTCAAGAAGCATGCGTAGTCTCCTGCTGGATACCGGAGCTTTTGTGGCTCTGCTTGACAAGAGTGAAAACAACCACAGGCGATGTGCGGACTTTTTTAAAACCTTTGCAGGCAAGGTCCTGACAACGGAACCGGTTTTGACCGAAACCCTTTATCTGCTGGGTCCTCACATCAAAGCGGAAAAAGCCTGCATCCATTTTATTCTGAGGGGCGGCGCAACTCTTGTTCCCCAATCAGGGGAAAGCCTGACAAGAGCCCTCGTTTTAATGGAAAAGTACAAAGACATCCCGATGGACTTCGCCGACGCCACCCTTGTGACACTCGCAGAAGAGGCCGGTATCAGCGAGATATTCACTCTGGATATGCGCGGATTCTTAGCTTATCGAATTGACGGGAAAAAAGCATTCACTGTCTGGCCGAAGTAATATTCTCTCGCGTACGCCTCTTTCTTCCGTACAGCATTCCTCGAATAAAAAAGGTTCTGCCATGGCCAGCCCGCCGCCATGAAGGAGAATGAAGGTGTTTTATTCCGCCTCCTGGGTCCCCTTGGGCGTCTTCGCCATCTTTCTCGCCCTCTGGAAGGCCGAAACACCGAAGAAGATAAAGATAGTTCCCGTGATGAACTGACCGGATTCCGAAGCGAAATCATTTCGCTCGATGCCCCGCATCACTCCCTGCAGGATGAAGACTAAGCCGAAGATAACGAAAAAGAAAGGCACGCCGTAGCGCATCAGCTGGTTGAGGCCCTTCGGCATCTGGATGGGTATCTTGATCTTTTCCGCCGGCGGAGGGAGAGGCGCTTTGACAGGTCCCTCCGAAGGTCGGGTCGCTCCGTGCAAATCCTTCTTCATGCCCTCAAGAGCCCAGAGAATTTTTTCTCTCTCCACGGGGGTTTTTGTCGTCTTAAGTCTATCAATGAGCTGCTGCCTCTCTCGTTCTGATCCTCTCATCGCTCCCACCCCTTGCCTTTTGACATTTGATGACCAGGGCCGCCTGATCGCAAATCCTACTATTTTATATACATTAATATAGATGCCTGTTTCAAGCCGCAATTTGAAGTCAGGGCCGGCCAAGGAGAAAAACGAGGGGGTGCCGCAGGCGCCTTGACCATGAGGTTTCCGAATGTTCGCCTCCGTCATCATGAAACCACTCCAGATCCTGTCCGGGCGTAAACCCTTGTTCCAGTAAAGCCGCGACCATCTCGTCGCAACCCCTCTGCAGCTCCCGGTCAAGGCCTTCACTGCCGTTATCAATGTAAAGACGGAGGGTCTTGCGCGGACCCCTGAAATCCCGGACCACAGGGATAATGTTGCTCCCGCCAAGGAGGAAGGCGGGCGAGAGGCATGCCGCCTGAGAAAAAATATCGGGGTGATTCCAGGCAAGCAGAAAAGATATCAGACCGCCCATGGAGGAACCCATGACGGAAGTGGTGTTTCGTTCCGGTATTGTCCGGTAGGTCCGGTCGATGAACGGTTTGAGGCCGTGAACCATGAACCGCATGTATGCCTGACCCCTTGCGGTATCGCCGTACTCCTCCTCCCGGTCTTCCGTGTTATAAACAGCCACAATGATGGCATTCCTAATCCTGCCTTCCCGCATCAGGCGGCCTGCGACCTCATCGGCCTGCCATGAAACTCCGATGAAGGATGTTTCCGGATCAAAGACGTTCTGCCCGTCCTGCATGTAAAGAACCGGATAGCGAAGATCTCGATCCTCATCATAACCGGGCGGGAGCCAGACGAGCGCATCCCGCGGCCGGATGCCCTCTGCCCGCATCTCCCGATGGAAGCGGATTTTCCCTATCATCTCACGATTTGTAATGCTCAACGGCCATCTCAAGCAGGATCATGAAATAGTCATAATCATTGCGGGCGGTCCGGTATTGATCGGGCGACATGAATTCCCTGTTCTCGTCATAAAACCTGTCCACCAGCCGGGCCAATTCGTTCTCGGCAGACCGGACAGCCTCCGGGTTGCGGCCCATCAGGTTTTTCTGCAAAAAGATCGCAGCCATTTTAATGTCGGCTACGGCATCGAGCTTCGACATTCAGAATACCTCTCGAAATCCGGTCATTAAGGGTGTTGAAAAACACGCTTTTCATCAGGCTGTTCAAAAGCTTGTCCCGTACTTGATACGGGATGTTCAGATGCAAGGCGCGCATGGTTCGACAAAGCCTGTCCTGAGTTCATCGAAGGGCTCACCATGACAACTATTTTGTCACCCTGAGCCTGTCGAAGGGCAACAGCCTGCTAGGGTTTGCTGTTTTCCGGTTCCCTCAACACAGCATTGGGGTTGATGCAGGGGTCGCATGCGCAGGCGGGACAGTAATAGGCGGGCCAGACGCACCCGCATCCCGACCCGATCAGTTCAAAGCGCGAGCAGCCCTCACACATGGGAGCGCCGCATCCAAGACACGTCGTGAAAATCTTCGAATCCCCGCAGCTTCCGCAGATCTTTTCCATATCCTTCATGATTGAATCTCCATCAAAAGCTCCCTGCGATCCGGTCTGTATTTTATTAAACCGGCAACAATATAGAGCAAAAGTGTCATTCCGGCGAAAGCCGGAATCCAGGAAAAGACTGGATGCCCCCGTATCAGGCACGGGGCAGGCTTATCACGCATGTCCTCGACGCGATCGGGGACCTGGCATGACGGCTTTTGTCATTTTTAATTGCCTATTTAATGATGTTATCAGAAAAACTTCAAAAAACGCAACGGTCTCTTAGGAGCTTTCTTTCGCTGGGGAGTTCGTCCCGAAGCCTGGAATAGGCCTTGATGGGGGCGTCAACGTCCGGGGTCGCCTGCCGGGGGTCTGAATATTATTTTCTTTTAGACATTGATTTTCCCTCATTTTTTGATATGGTCAGAACCGATTCAATCACCCCATACAGATTCGAACGATATGCCTGTCTTTCGGGCTATATATTCTTGAATGCGTTTGGATTTGCCTTTCTTAGTGATGACGGCGCTGACTGTGATGGGCCTTACCCCCAACTCCCAGGCAACATCGTTGACCAGAATGCCCTGTCCCAGCAGCCGTGCTCTTATTTGATGCGTTTCAAATATGATCGTTTTCGTCCTTTTTCATTTGCCGTAATTATCAAGGTACAGATCATAAGCGATAACCCGAAGCACAAAGTCATGGAGGCTCCGATCGACCAGGTCCACATCAACGGCAAGGTCATCTGGTTCGGGAGGGATGTGGAGAGGAGATAAGGAGGGGATATATAATAATGCCCACGATTACCGGATTCAAATGCGTGGACAAGTCTGGTTTCCCTATCTTGTGTGATGCATTCGGGAACAATGTGGCCATACGATGTCCGAGTTGTTCAACTCCCATCTTGGTTATTGCCAGAAAAAACCAACGCGGATCCGATCCCACACATGTATCCACATGCGTTGCATGCAAATTGCGTATCTGGATAAAAGTATATGAGAAAAAACGGCTTCTAATAGTTCATCAGATAAAGGAGAATCTTTCCGCAATAGATTTATAGAGCGTTCAGTGGATTGTCGAAAAGGCGGCACCAAGCAGGAAGGAAATAGGTTATCGCATTTTGAGACACCAAGTTATCACAGCTCAATGCAACGGGGGAGAAAAATGGTGACAAAAACAAAATCATTAAAAAAGCATAATGTGAGAGCAAGCTTACAAGTTAGAGAATTGACCAAAGCCGGAAGTTCTCTTGATTTGGAAATTTACGCTTCGAAGCAAAAACTTGGTACGATGATTATTGGACGGGGATCACTATATTGGTTCGGGAAGGGAAGAAAAACTAAAAGCAAGAGAATTAATTGGACGAAGTTCTCAGCAATGATGGACAAGCTTGCTTATGGGAATAAAGAATGACCTAACATCCGTCCCACAGGCCAAACCTCCTGCGAAACAAGCATCGGAAGAGAGCATAGCAAAGAACCAAGAGACTGATTTTTAATTGAGGAATTGCATATGAGCATGGCAGTCTGTGATCCTGAGGCTTTTTATCCGCTTCGCAACTTGGTTGCCGGTCCCTTCAATGATTTGCGTCAGTTGACCGAGATTGAACGCTTTGTCCGAACGATCGTTTTACATGACGAAATTTCTATGGAACTGACACCATGGCCCTACGATCCAGACGTCGCAGAATTAGAAGAAGAGCAGAATGCCAGAAGCGCGATTGTTGCAATAGGTCCTACACTGAAGGGCTATGATTTTTTTACAGAGAAACTTAGCGGTAAAAAGCCAGTGACGCCAAACGTCACATTATCATCTCCGCTGATCGAAGCAGCAAGGAAGTTTTCCAATGCGGAAGAAGGGAACGTATACTATAAGGCACACATTGAGTTTTTGAAGCGTATCGTAAGCGTATTGCAGAAGGGAGGCAGTGCACTTCTTGTAGGCAGCTTTGGCAACGCTTCCATTGGCGCTTCAAAACAATTTTCAGAAGAGATGTTTAAGAACCTAGATAAAGACTGGCAGGAATTTGCGCTTGAAGCAAATGAGGGCGAGCTTGGTTTAGTGGTCCCGCCAGTGCTTTCCATAATTCTCACACGCTGTGCAAAGCGTGAAGCCATTCCTGCCGTAATTGGAGCGCTTCGCGATGAATGGGCTGATGCCCGTGCAAAAGTCTGGGTGCAGTTATCGCGGTTGAAAACCGTAAATACCATAGCGGAGACTCAAGAAATTCGACAAGAGTTGGAAGCGGCCTCTCGACTATTATCCTTTGCTCCACACGAAATAGATACGCGGCCGATTCGGGTGTTATGGAACCTAGTTGCCGGTGGTCTGACTGGGGCTCTTATAGCGACAACTTCGGGCGGGTGTCCCAAGATAGGTGCAGCTATCGGTTTCCCGGAAGTCTTTATTTGACACTCCGTCGGGAAAGATGTAGATTTCCACCGTTAATTACAAAATTATAAGCATTTAACATCAATAACCAGCATGGTGTTTTCAGATTTCCTATGTCATGAGTGGCCTCGTCGATAAACTCATGAGATGTATCTGGGATGCGGAGCGCGTAAATGGGTAATCCTCTGAACAAGATGACAATACAAGGGTTCAAGTCTATCAAAACTTTGGAGAACTTTGAACTTAAAGACCTAAACGTCTTAATTGGCGCCAATGGTGCGGGCAAGAGTAATCTAGTCGATTTCTTTCGATTGCTGCGGGAGATCATCGACGGCAAACTCAATGAATACATTCGCATTGGTGGCGGCATTAGCGATTTCCTTTTCAATGGGCGAAAAGTAACGTCAGAAATGAAATTCGAAATGCATTTTAACGTTCGCGGTTATCGCTTTAAAATTCAGCCTGGCCCATCTGAAACTTGTTCACTTACAGATGAAGCTCGTTATTACACAGGCGGACACTATGGCCCTCGTTGGTGGGATCTAGGTGACAGCCCGGATGGCAATTCTTTGCTAGTTAAAGAAGCAAAAAGTGAGTCACGAGACAGCCAATATGGCATGCCGGTTTATAAGGCAATTTCATCGTGGCAGATTTATCACTTCCATGATACCAGCGCCACGGCACAAATGAGGCATTATGAAATAGTCCAGGACAATAAGGTGTTACGGTTCAATGCCTCTAACATCGCTCCCTACTTGCTAAAACTCAGAACTAAATACCCGGATGAATATTCGGAAATCCTGAATTCTGTACGGATGGTGATGCCCTTTTTCGATGACTTTCTATTGGATGTGACAGAATTTGGCGAAAAACGAAAAGTCAATCTATCTTGGCAGCAAAAGGGTTCGGATTATCCGATGCAGCCTTATCACCTTTCCGATGGTTCCATCCGCTTTATTTGTCTCTCAACAGCGTTGCTTCAACCCAATCCTCCTTCAACGATCATTATTGACGAGCCTGAACTCGGTTTGCATCCGGCAGCCATTTCCATCCTTGCGGAACTAATTCAAAATGCTTCCAAACGAACACAATTAATTGTGGCAACTCAATCCCCAGCACTAATAGATAATTTCAGGGTTGAGGATATAGTTGTAGTTAATCGAAAAGATGGCGCGTCAACCTTTGAGAGGCTGAAGGAACAAGACTTTAATGTCTGGCTAGAAAAGTATTCTGTCGGCGAACTCTGGAGCAAGAATGTTATTTCCGGAGGGCCTGTCTATGAGTGATTACGCTGAAATCGTGGTGCTTGTGGAGGGACCTACTGAAAAAATCTTCATATCGGACATATTGGTTCCTTATCTGGCCGATAAAGGTGTTTTTATGATACCGATTATTATTTCCAAGCCAGGACAGAAGGGCGGAGATGTCAAATTCGCTAGAGTGAAAAATGACATAGAACTTCATCTGAAACAGCGGCCGGATACTTATCTAACGCTGTTTGTGGATTATTATGGAATCAAGAACGATTGGCCTGGATTGGATGAGGCAAAGGAACAATCCACACCTAAGAGCAAAGCAGAAAGAATTAACCGCGCCACTAAGACCGTGGTGAATAAGCTTTTTCGAGACTGTGGTTCTGAAAGGCGATTTATTCCCTATATCGCCATGCACGAATTTGAAGCATTGCTGTTTAGTGAACCACAAGAACTTGCTAAGCAACTTAATGTGCCTCAATCAAAAATAGACAGGATTCTCTTGGAATGTGGTGAGCCAGAAAATATCGACGACTCACCTAACGCAGCACCCTCCAAGAGATTGGAAGACCTTTCGGATCGCTTCAAAAAGACATCAAGTGGCATCGCGATTGCCAAGGCGATTGGCTTGACCAAAATTCGTGAGAGTTGCCCTATCTTCACTACTTGGCTAAGGTCTGTTGAAGACTTGAGAGAAAGATAATATATAATAAAGAGGTTAACAGGACAAGTGGAAATGGTGCATCGTACCGGTGACATCTTCAACTATCGTGTTGAGCATTTCAATTTATATTCTTTATCCCCAAATTAATCATATACGTATGAACTTGTAGGTCTACTCGGGCGCCCCAAACCCCCAATCAAATCTCATTTGAAAACTGCTCTTTTTCCCGTGTTCGACAGTCATAGGCACATTTAGGCCTTTATTTCAATGTAAGTTGTTGAAATCACGTGTGGCGATGTTGGGTAAAACGCAAAAATCATAGGCACACGACTGATAAATTAATGCTTGACATGATTCATAGTACATGTTATCCGGATAGGCATGTATAT
>DFZO01000006.1 GCA_002383495.1 Syntrophaceae bacterium UBA4054
GAAGATATGCAAAGTTTTCGATACCTGAATGGACCATGCATATGCTCCGTGCTTTTGTGATATTGCGTTCTTGAATGAGGTGCTGTACCGTTTTTTAGTGTCCCCTTCGGGGATGGTGTAAACCCCTCGCCTTTAGGCGAAGCGAAGTTTTAATTGTCGCGAAGCGACTTGTCATTCCGGCCTACGAGCCGGAATCCAGTAAAACGGATCATTAAGGTTCTGGATACCGGATCAAGTCCGGTATGACGAAACAGTTGATTTCAATCAACCAATTTTAGAACCCCTCGACTTGTAGTCGAGGGTGTATCAGTTTACGGTAATCCGTTCATGAAGATATGCAACAGCTTTCAATTCGGTGATGTCGAGGCCTATGAATTCGGTTACGGGTTTATTGTCCGGCCTCCGATGAATGTTTTCCTGTATTGCATCGATGACATTCTTGTCGATACGGCTCAGCCGCTCATGCAAAAGGCTGTGATTGAGGTATTGCGGGACAAAAGAATCAGCCGGATTGTATTGACGCACCATCACGAAGATCACAGCGGGAACGCGGCGGTGTTGAAGGAATTAAAAAGGGCCTCCGTTTACGCGGACCCTCGTGCCCGGGAAAAAATGAGAGCCGGTTTCAAAATCCTTCCCTATCAGCATGTCATGTGGGGCCGGCCCGGGACGCTGGACGTCCTGCCGTTGGATGCGAAAGTAGAGGGGGATAAGTACACGCTGACCCCTGTTCACACCCCGGGCCACAGCGAGGATCATACCGTCTTTCTTGAGGAAAATCAGGGGTGGCTCTTTTCCGGTGACCTGTATCTTGCCGACAGGATAAAGTACTTTCGCTCGGATGAAAAGTTTGGGGATACCGTCGAGTCCCTGAGGAGGGTTTTGAAATTGGATTTTGAGGCCTTGTTTTGCGCTCACAGCCCTTCCCCTTCCAATGGGAAAGAACTGATCAGAAGGAAGCTCCATTTTCTGGAAGATATTCTCGGTGAGGTGGAGGATCTGCTTGAGAAAGGATACGAAAAAAAGGAAATTGTAAAAAAGATGTCGAAAGAGGAGGTGACATTCATAAAGCTGGCGACCATGGGTGATGTGAGTCTCGCCCGGATGATCTCCTCGGCCGTCGATTCCATTGTCCCCTGAACTTGCTATTTGAAAAATAATTCTCATGATGGCATAGTAGAAAAAACTCACCCAACCCTCATTTAAAAAACCGGGAACGGGTAGGGGAGGCTTCAGCCTCCCACGAGCGGGCGCCTGAAGGCGCCCCTGCCCGGTAGGGATTGAAAAAAGCAAGCTTGTTCAGAAAACAATGATCGGGAGGAGAATGCCATGAGAATTGCAGTTTTGGGTATCGGCGGTATCGGCGGATATTACGGTGGGAAGCTGGCACTGGCCTATGCCGGTTCAGGCAGACACGAGATCATCTTCATCGCCCGGGGGGAGCACCTCGCGGCCATCCGGAAAAACGGCCTGCGCCTGATCTCTCCCGATGGCGAGTATAACGCTGTGCCGACTCTGGCCACGGATAACCCGAAGGAAACGGGTTCCCTGGATCTTGTCCTCTTCTGCGTGAAAAGTTACGGTCTCGATGATGCCGCGCGGATGATCGCGGGCAGCGTCCGCAAGGGCTCCGTGATTCTTCCCCTTCTGAACGGCGTCAACATTGCCGAAAGACTGAAAACGCTCCTTCCGGAATGCGCCGTTCTCAACGGCTGTGTTTACATCGGAGCGAGCATCGAGGGTCCCGGAGTCGTCCAGCACAAGGGCGGCACCGGCCAGCTCATCTTCGGTCCCGACCGGAATGAGGACGTTGAAAAATTTCGCGATATCGAAACCCTTCTGAAAGAAGCCGGCATCCCCGCCGAACTGATGAAAGACGTGGCCGTTCCCGTGTGGACGAAGTATATCTTCATAGATCCCCTGGCGGGTGTGACCGCGCTCCTGGGGAAATCCTTCGGCGCCATTCTGGAAAACGAGGGGGACCGGGAGATGCTTGCGGGCCTGATGAAAGAGGTTGAAACCGTTGCCAGGGCAAAAGGCGTGAACTTTCCGGAGGATATCGTGAAGGTGTCCCTGCAGAAAGCGGCGGGCTTTCCTTACGCGACCAAAACGTCCTTTCAGCTGGATTATGAGAAGGGCAGGCAGACGGAACTCGACATCTTTGCGGGCTATATCGTGAAAGCCGGAAAGGAACTGCGGATCGCCACGCCCCTTCACGAGAGGATATACGGCGAACTCCTAAAGAGAAAGTAGCAGGCTGTTGCCCTTCGACAGGCTCAGGGTGACAAAAATGATGTCATGGTGAGCGATATCACAGTGAGCCCTTCGGCAAGCTCAGGACAGGCTTACAATTTGTCATGGTGAGCGATATCACAGTGAGCCCTTCGGCAAGCTCAGGACAGGCTTACAATTTGTCATGGTGAGCGATGTCACAGTGAGCTTGTCGAACTGCGAACCATGAACGTTTTTGAACAGCCTGATGAGTATAGGGGGATCTGTCCGATCAGACCCGGCGCCTCTGCTCGTATTGGGCCCGGGCCTTTTTCTCGTCTTTTTCCAGATGGCACCGCTTGTATTTTTTCCCGCTGCCGCACCAGCAGAGCTCGTTGCGGCCGGTTTCTTTCCTGTTCATTTCTGCTTTATTGTTGAAATTAAAGAAACGTTCCAGCAGCTTCATGTTAAAATTTTTCTCTCCTCATGGTATTGTCGTTCCCGGCCTGAGGCGGAGAACCTGTAAAAAAAAGCGCCATCCCTGATTACATCAGGCATGGCGCCTGCGCTGCAAGCAATAATTCTAATATCTGCGTCCGCCTCCTCCTCCGCCTCCGCGTCCGCCGCCCCCGCCGCCATAACCGCTGCGTCCTCCGCCGAAACCTCCCCTGCCGCCCCCGCCCGTCCTCGGACGGTCGCGGTCTTTTTTCGGCCGGGCTTCGTTGACCGTGATGGTTTTTCCGGAGAGCTCGCCTCCGTTAAATTTCTCTATGGCCGCCTGCGCTTCCGCCTCGGTTTCCATCTCCACGAAGGCAAATCCTTTCGACATTCCCGTGTATTTGTCCTTGATGATATTGACGGACAGGACCTTGCCCACCCCGGAGAAGTTGACCCTCAGGTCTTCTTCCGTGACGTCATCTGATAGATTTCCGATGTAAAGATTCTTATTCATGCTGCATCCTCCTTGTTGTTGATTCTTCTTTTCAAAGCCGGATTTAAGTCAGGGTAAAAAAAAGCCACCAACGCTCTTAGAGTATGGTGGTCAGCCTCTACGCTTGAAGTTTCTCGATCCCGCCTTCCCGCTGCACCCTGACCGAACAAGAAAACTACCGGGATGCAGTTCAATTATCGCTTCTTATATGACGACGAACCGCTTGAAGTCAAGGTATTTTATGCTCTTGGTTCCCACGCGGTCTTCGCCCGGAGGAGTTCCTGGCCGTTTCCTTCCCGTGAAATAACGTGTAGAAAGGACAGGCCTTTCCCCTCCAGCTTCAGGCATCTGGCCAGGACACGTTCTCCTGAAAAGGCCTCTGCGATGTAATTGACCTCCATGTCCGTCAGGACGGCGTTATCGAGAATATCAAGGGGAAAGCTTTCCATCACCCACTCGATGTAGCAGACATTGTTGACATGCCGGTTGAGATCGAGGTCGCCATGCCTGACGCGGAAATTCTGCTCGTGATCGTGTCCGTCGAGGCCGGGAAGCTTGCCGAGGTCATGGGCGAGAGGGTGCTCCGCCTTCACGTGCGGGAGCCTTTCGGTTACGAAGGGGACGCGGCGGAGAGGGAGGCGCGTCTTTGTGTCAATCAGGAGCCACGCCGTGACGGATTCTCCCAGGGGGCGGTTATCCCCTCCCGTGAGTCGAAAGTCCCTGAGAGAAAAGGGACCCCGAGTTCCGGAAGGCCAGGTCTGCACCCGGATCGTTTCTCCCCATTCCGGACAGGAATGAATTCGCAGGGCAAGGCGCGAGAGGACCCAGGTGACATTTTGATGGAGGAGCTGATGGATGGAAACCCCGAGGGCATGAGCGTGGTTCGCCGCCGCCTCCTGCATGTAGTTGCAGAAGGACGCGACGGTAAGTTTTCCGCGGGGGTCCACTTCGTAGGACCGGATGACATGATCCTCGACCCAGAATTCGGATGGGGGGTGTCCTTGAGGGATGTCCTTCCCGTCTTTTCCCCGACCGGTTTCGCTCATACTGGAACTTCCTCAGATGCCAATCCGGATGATCATCATGAAGGTAACGCCCTTCCTGAATGCGGAATACACTATATGTAATATTCGTGCGGGAGTCAAACAGTACCCTTCATCCGCAGCGAAAGAGCGGCCCGAAAAAGTATCAGTTGACAGCCGTCTCCTTTCCGTCGATATTAATGATCCCCCGGCCTCCGGGTGAATTCGAATAAACGGTCTGAAGAGGTTTTATGGCGGCGAAAAAGATGTGCCGGTTTTTCTGTGTCATCTTCGTCCTTACGCTACTTTGCGGCTGTGGGTCTTTCGATCGGTTTAAACGCTGGGAAGACGTTCAGGAAAAGGAAGCACAGAAACAGGGCGCGGCAGGCTATGCGGATGACATGATTGAGATGACCTTCACGGTTGTCGGTGAGAAAGAAGTCCGTTTTCGATTGCAGAACAAGACGGATGGCCGCATCACCCTGCACTGGGGCGAGGTTTCCTTCCGGTTTCCCTCCGGAGAGATCCTTCCCGTCGTTCCAGGCGGAGAGGACGGGGTGACGGTCGTTCCGGCCGCGTCCGCCCTTTCGGGCAACTTCTCGGCCGTCGGGTCGGTGTCCTATCTGGCCGATGAGGACAAATGGAAAGACCCGGACGACTCCATCGATGCCCAGCAGGAATTCAGCATTGACATGCCTCTTGAAATAGAGGCGATCGGGGGGAAGAAAGACTACAGCTTTAATTTCGTCACGTCCTGACGCGTATGCCTTTCACGCATGCTCTCCCGCCTTGCGGAGGAGAAGCTCCCAGTCCTCGTTCACCATCTCCTGAATCTGATCCAGATCCTTGTCGGTGAGGTGTCGGAAGCGTCCCTGGAGCCTGAAGTACTCGCGGACGAGGTATTCCTTGGGCTTGTAGTTGATGGTATAGCGGAGGCCGTCTTCCACTTCGTAGAGAGGGAAGATGTTTGTCTGCACGGCCATGCGGGCGATTTTGATGGACATCTCCGAGGGAATGCGCCAGCCCGTGGGGCAGCTCGCGTAGACATGGATGAAGCGGGAACCCTTGATGGACTTGGCCTTCTGGGCCTTGCGGACGAGATCCTCCGGGAAGGCGATGTTGGCCGTCGCGGCATAGGGGATCCGGTGGGCCACCAGGGCCTCGACGATATTCTTCTTCCGGAGTTTTTTCCAGTCCGTGCCCGGTGTGGTCGTGGTCCAGGCGCCGTAAGGGGTTGATGAACTCCTCTGGATTCCGGTGTTCATGTATGCTTCATTGTCGTAGCAGACGTAAATGAAATCCTCGTTTCTCTCCACGGCGCCGCTCAGTGCCTGAAAGCCGATGTCGAAGGTGCCGCCGTCGCCGGCCCAGGTCACAACGGTGGTTTCCCTGTCGCCCTTCATGTCGAGGGCGGCCCGGACACCGGACGCGACGGCCCCGCCCGTTTCGAAGGCGGAGTGAATGAGGGGAATCTTCAGAGTGGACTGGGGGTAGGGCCCGGCGATCACGGACCAGCAGCAGGCCGGCAGCACCATGATGGTCTTATCCCCCAGGGCCTTCAGAAAAAACCGCATGGCGATGGCGGCTCCGCAGCCCGGGCAGCCCACGTGTCCTGAATGCATGAACTCCTGATCAAGAGCGTTGAGTTCCATGAGCCACCTCCTGAAGTCCCATCCAGACACTTTCTTTTTCAGGGACCTCACTGTTCTTGGTTTTCCAGTAGATCTCTTCCAGCAGTTCCGGGGTCACGTCCCGCCCGCCGATCCCGGCGATGTAACCATAGACGAGGGGATGGCCGGGCAGATTGCAGAGAGCGGCGCGCACCTCCTGGGCGAAGATGCCTCCCGCGCCGAAGGAGCAGTTCCGGTCGACGACGGCCACCTTTTTCGCCGACTTGAGCGCCCCGCGGATCTGTTCCGCCGGTGTCGGCCGGAAGAGCTTGACCTTGAGAATACCCACCTTCTCTCCGCGGTCCCGCAACGCTTTTAGGACCAGGCGGCAGGTGCTGGTCACCGTCCCTGAGGTCAGCAGAATGATGTCCGCGTCGCTGCACTGGATAGCCTCCACGGCGCCGTAGCGGCGTTTGAAGATCCGGGCGTATTCCTCTTCGATTTCGCCGAAACGGACAAGCGCCAGGTCCATGGCCCGATCGATGTCATGGCGCATCTCCATGTAGAAGGCCGGTGTGACGAGCTGGCCGAAGGAGCAGGGATTTGCCGTGTCCAATTGAAATTTTGGGGCAAAGGGAGGAAGAAAGCGATCCACATCCTTCTCGTCGGGGATATCCACGGGCTCGTATGTATGGGAGAGAAAAAAGGCATCGAGCACGACCATGACGGGGAGGTTCACCTCCTCGGCGAGCCGGTAGGCCTGAAGGGTTGTATCCAGGACTTCCTGGCTGTCCTCGCAGTAAAACTGGATCCAGCCCGTGTCGCGCTGGGCGAGGCTGTCCGTCTGGTCCATCCAGATGTTCCAGCCCGGCCCCAGAGCCCGGTTCACCTCGGCCATGACGATGGGGAGCCTCGCGCCGGAAGACCAGTGGAGAAGCTCGTGCATGAGAGCAAGCCCCTGGGAGGAAGTGGCCGTGAAGGTCCGGACGCCGCTGCTCTGGGCGCCGATGAGGGCGGCGAGAGCGGAATGCTCGCTTTCCACGCGGAGGAACTTGGCCTTCAATTTCCCCGTGGAGCAATAATCCGAGAGGATCTCCACGATGTGGGTCTGCGGTGTGATGGGATAGGCGCTGATCACCTGAACCTTCGCGAGCCGGACGGCTTCGGCGACGGCATGGCTTCCTTCCAGGACCCGCTTCATCGCTTTTCCTCCTCCAGGGTCATGGCGTTGCGCGGGCATTCCACCACGCAGAGGCCGCACCCCTTGCAGTAGTCATAGTTGACATGGCGCCCGACGAGATCCTGTTCACGGATCACCGAGAGGTCCGGGCAGAAGAGGTAGCAGTTGTCGCAGCGGTTGCAGACGCCGCAGTTGAAGCATCGTTCCGCCTCGCGGATGGCGAGGTTCGCCGAAATCTTGAGATCTATCTCTTTAAAGGTGTTGAGGCGCTCTTCTTTCATGAGCCTCGGCTGCGTGATCCGCGGCGCGAAATGGAAATAGTCCGTGTTGATCTCCCCGAAGCGGACCACATGGGGATTTCTGAGACGGCGTTCCCCGCCCATGTAGATCTCCATGGAGAGGGCTTTGCCGTTCCCCACGGCGCAGCTTTTCAAGCGGCTCCGGACGGCCTTGAAACCTTCACGGAAGAACGTGTCCAGAGCGATCGCCGCCGCTTTTCCCGAGGCCACCGCGTGAGCCACGCTTTTCGTCTCATTGGTCAGATCTCCCCCGAAAACGACGGCGGGTCCCTTGGCCCGGTTCACGAGAACGCAGTTTTCGAGCAAAAGAACGTTCCTTTGCCTGCCGGGCGGATTGAGCCACTCCTCAACGGCCTCGGCGCCCGTTGCCTTGAACACCCTCCGGACGCGGAACTCCTGGGTCTTGCCCCCTGCGGGTTCCACGCGGCCTCTTCCGCTCTCATCCTCTCCCGCGACCTTCATGGGCCGCATGGTGATGAGAAGGCCTTTCCTGTCTTTCACAATTCTGGCGGGCGCGAGAAGTTCTTTGAGTTCCACGCCCTCCTCCAGGGCCATCTCCACTTCCTCCTGGAAGGCGGGCATATCCTGGCGGCGGCGCCTGTAAAGGATGACCGCTTTTCCGCCAAGGCGTAAAATGCTCCTTGCCACATCCACGGCCGTGTTTCCCCCGCCGATCACAGCGGAAAGCCCATCCACCGGTGGTTTTGCTCCACGGCGGATTCTGTTCAGGAACTCAAGCCCGTCTTCCACTCCGCTTGAATCTTCCCCCGGAATCCGGAGCATCGTGGTCCGACCGTGGCCGCACCCGATAAAGACGGCATCGTAGTTTCCCTTGGCCCCGACGGCGAAATCTGCGGGCAGCCGCTTATTTGTGATGATGCGGACACCCGCGCTTTCAATCCGCGCGATCTCACTTCTCAGGGCAGGGAGGGGGAGGCGATATTCAGGGATGCCCCATCTGAGGATTCCGCCGGGTTCGGAAGCGGCCTCGAAGACGTCGCAGGCATATCCCAGGCGGTTCAGGAAGCAGGCCGCTGAAAGTCCGGAAGGGCCGGCGCCCACGATGGCGACTTTTTCCTTTTTCCCCGGGCTTTGCTCTAGAAGAGGCTTGAGATCGTAGCGGAGCGCCGTCTCGGCGAGGAAGCGCTCCATGACGTGGATGGCGACGGCGGTGTCAAATTCGCCCCTGTTGCAGACGCCCTCGCAGGGATGGAAACAGACGCGGCCGCAGACGGCGGGGAAAGGATTTTCCTTCAGGATGGTTTCCCATGCTTCCTTGAAAAGGCCCTGGGTGGTGAGCATCTCAATCCGGGCGATATCCTCTCCGGCCGGGCAGGCGGCGCTGCAGGGAGCCGTCTTTTCGTCGTAACGCGGCCGCAGAAATCGCCAAGACCCGGTCTTGTTGACCTCCGTGGACATGTAAGAACGGGGCATGAAGAGGGGAATATCGATTTTCTGTACCTTTGACCCGGCCATTCTTGAAACCTCTTGGGAGAAATCCTAAATTCTGTTAATGGCGAAAGGCGCATGGCGCAAGGCTAAAGGAAAAAGAGAAAAACAATGCTCGTGAAAGTCTAAAATAGTTCATGCCCTTTGCCTTTTGCCCTTAGCCCTTAGCCTGTTTTACCGCTTTTACTGCCTTGTATGCTTCCTCCGCCGCACGCACATTGGCTTTCACTTCGCCGGGAACATCTTCCCGGATGGCCGACACGATCGCCTCGATCGGGGGCATGCCGAGAATTCGCGCAAAGGCGCCGATCACAGGTGTATTGACGATGGGATGGGTGCGGGTGCCCAGACGGTGCTTGAGGGCGATGCTGTTCGCATCCACCCATGCGAGATTGAATTTTTCAAAGGGTTTGAGATCGGTGGGAGGAGCGGGGCTGTTGATGAGAACCCAGCCGCCGGGCTTGAGCCCTCTTGTCACGTCGATGCTGTTCAGAAGGGTCTGGTCCTGGACGGCGACGTGGTCCGGGGTGCTGACGTTGGTCCTGAGGAGGATCTTTTCCTTATCCACCCGGACGTAGGCTTCGACAGGGGCTCCGCGGCGTTCCACGCCGAAAAAGGGGAAACTCTGCACCTGATATCCGGCCTGGAAGAAGGCTTTGGCAAGGAGAATTGTGGCGACCACCGTCCCCTGGCCGCCGCGACCATGAAATCGGATTTCCAGCATCTGAATAAATCCTAAATTCTAAATGCTAAATTCTAAACAATGCTAAAAATCAAAACCCTCATGTTACACGCGTTTCTGATTTTTTGGGGCATTTGGATTTTGAATTTGTTTAGGATTTAGGGTTTCGTGCTTAGAATTTCCTTTATGTTTTACTCCATACCACCACGATGGCTTTTGACGGTTTTTTAATGAGTGAGCGGAAACTGTGATTCTGGTCCGATTCAAAATAAATGGAGTCGCCGGGCTCCAGGACCTCGACCCTGTCATCCGTTCGGAATTCGAGCTTTCCTTCAAGCATGTAATGAAATTCTTCCCCTTCATGGCTTGTGAAGACCATTTCCGCGGTCTCCATGGGCATGAACTCAACGAGGAAGGGTTCCATGTGTTTCCCCGGCTTTCTCGTCTCCAGGGACTCGTAAATGTAATCCACCTCTCCTTCGTGGTGATGAGGCCTGCGTTTTATCCGGACCCTTTCACCCCTGCGGGTAACGGATATCTTTTCAATCACAGCCACGTCCTCAAAGAAAGACGCCATGCCCACGTTCAGAACCTTTGCCAGTTTGAGCAGCGTGGAAACGTGAGGCACGACTTCGCCGCTCTCGACTTCGGAGAGGAGGGATTTGGCAAGACCTGTCTTCGCGGCAATGTCCTGGAGGGTGAAATTCTGTTTCTGGCGGAGATCTCTTACCCGCTGGCCGATTTTGAGCCCTTCCTGAGCCCTGTCTTCCTTTCTCGCCATCTGGTCACCTCTTGGAGGAATTTGTTCTGTCTATGAATTTATCAGCGATGAACTATATATACTAAATCATGCGCGTCCGCTTAATAG
>DFZO01000039.1 GCA_002383495.1 Syntrophaceae bacterium UBA4054
CGGCCGATTTCAGCGGAATAACCACGGAGCACCAGATGATTTCCGTATCCCGACAGTGTGAGCTCTTGGATCTTGCCAGATCGTCATATTACTATCAGCCTGAAAAGGATGAGAGCTACAATCATTTTCTGATGAATCTGATCGACGAGCAATTTGTGCGAACCCCGTTTTATGGCGTCCCGAAGATGACATTCTGGTTGAGACGCCAAGGACAACCGGTCAATCCCAAGCGGGTCCGCAGACTCATGCGGCTCATGGGCCTGGAGGCCATCTATCCCAAAAAGAGGTTGAGCAAGGCCTGCCCCGAGCACAGGAAGTATCCCTACCTGCTGAGGGACCTGAAAATCGATCATCCGGATCAGGTCTGGTGCGCCGATATCACGTACATCCGGATGTATCATGGCTTTATCTACCTTGTGGCCGTCATGGACTGGTTCAGCCGTTACGTCCTGGCCTGGGAGCTGTCGATCACCCTGGATACGGCATTTTGTGTGCAGGCATTGGAAAAATCCCTGATCATTTCTAAGCCGCAGATTTTCAACATGGATCAGGGAGCGCAGTTTACGGCAACGGATTTTATCAATGCTCTTGAAAAGAGAAACATCCAGATCAGCATGGACGGCCGGGGCCGGGTCTATGACAATATCTTCGTCGAGAGGCTCTGGAGAACCGTCAAATACGAAGAGGTTTATCTTCATGATTACCGCAGCGTTTCAGAAGCCCGCTTTCGCCTGGCCGCCTATTTCCAATTTTACAACATGGAGCGGATTCATGAGGCATTAGGATACCGGACGCCCTGCGAGGTCTATTCCGGCAAACCGTTTAACGTTAACCATGTGCAGGCTTACCCGACCATGCACCTTAAACAAGCCCATCTTTTGTCTTGACTATGGGGAGAGGCTTAGTCATCCCTTAAAAGGTCAACGATATGACCGGTGGTAACGTAAGATATCTTGCATAAGATTTTTATGTTCGCTGATGTAAATAGATAATCGCAAACACTAAAACTATCACAACCAAAACTGCAATCACGAATCCCATATTCCCCTCCTTTCTTATGTTCAGTTTGCCAAATACATAATCACAAACACTAAAACAACCACAACAAAACACCGAACGCAAAGTCTATAATGAACCCCTCCTTGAATTGATTTTTTTATCTATGAGCCAATCGTCTGTGACAACTCCATGCGCTTCTCAGAAAGGACATTCATTCGTATGATGACCAGGATCATAAACATAGTAATAGCAAATGGCCTGCCAATAGCCGAAGGAAAATCAGAATCTTGAATTCATCCTTTAATAACGGGTTGTTGGATTAGCGAGAGAGAACAGCACAGAAGTATGAAATGATTTGTTCAACCTCAATATTTGGTGGAACCTCAACATATTGAGGCATATTTTGAAGGGAGGTGGCCAGTCTAATCCGGCTCTTTTGTCTCCGGCCGGACTATACCGAGCTTATGCATCCTCGCTCTTAAAGTGCTCGGGTGGAGGCCCAGGATCGCTGCAGCCCCGTCCTTTCCCTCGATGCGCCACTGGGTTTCAGAAAGGATTTTAAGAATTTGGTTTCGCTCCGTCTCCTCCAGGGTCCTCACGGCGGATGAGAGTGTGGGCAATGAAATCTCCAGTTTATCTGCCAGCTGCAAAACCGGCCCGGGACACAAGATCAAGGCCCGTTCAATGATGCTTTCCAGCTCCCGGACGTTCCCGGGCCATGGATAATCCTGAAGCGCCTTCATTGTCTCCTTCTGGATCGACGTGATCTGTTTGCCCAATTTCCTGGAATACCGCTCTATGAAGGCCTGGACCATCAGCGGGATGTCTTCTTTCCGCTGCCGAAGTGGTGGGACAGTGATGGGAAAGACGTTAAGCCGATAGTAAAGGTCCTGCCGAAAACGGCCTTTGCGGATCTCCTCCTCAAGGTTTCGATTGGTCGTCGCTATGATCCGCACATCTACTTTGATGGTATGGGACGAACCCAGGCGCTCAAACTCGTTATGCTGAATCACCCGAAGCAGTTTAGCCTGCACCTCCAGCGGCAACTCTCCGATCTCGTCCAGGCAAAGGGTGGAACCATGGGCGACCTCGAACCGGCCGACCTGCCGGGTATCAGCCCCGGTAAATGCTCCCTTCTCCCGACCGAACAATTCGCTCTCAATTAAATTGCCCGGCAGGGCAGCACAGTTGACCGTGATCAAGGGCCGTTCCTTACGTGAACTCATGTCATGGATGGCGAAAGCGATCAGATCCTTCCCCGTACCGGTCTCACCAAGGATGAGGACAGTTGTGTTCATAGGAGCGACCTGCTCCGCTCGGTAGAGAACATACTTGAGACCATCACTTTGTCCGATAATATGCTCAAATTGATGTTTTATTTTGTTCTGGCGACGGAAGTAAATATTCTCGGCCTCGAGATGTTCTTTCAATGTGTTAATTTCAGAAAGAGCCGTCCGAAGTTCAACCGTTCGTTCCTCCACTCGCCGTTCCAGTTCATTGTGAGCTTCTTGTAAAGCCTCGGCGATAAGTTTCCGTTCGGTGATATTGCGGATGTTACACTGAATCACTTTATGATGATTGACCAGATAGACGTTACTGACAAATTCCACGGCCATGAACCGTCCATCTTTTGTCTCAAGCGGTAAATCATTGTAGCGGACATATCCTTTGCCCTGCAATTCTAAAAAGGCGGCCTTCGATGCTTCAATATCTTTAAAGGGGCCGATTTCCCAGAGTTTCTTGCCCAAAAACTCCTCATGCGAATAACCCAACATTTCTACTAGGAAGGGATTCACATCCGATATTTGCCCTGTTTCGGCATCGAGGATTAATATTCCATCTTGAGCTGTTTCAAAGAGGCGGCGGTATCTATTCTCGGAACTTTTGAGCGCCTCCTCCGTCTTCTTTTGGTCGGTGATGTCCTCAAAAGCGAGGAGGATCCTATCCGTGCCTTTACCTTCCCGATAGATCCGGCGTGCATTGAGAAGCACCCTTTTTCGCCCAATGCGTGGGAACTCGTGGTCGACCTCGAAATTATTAAAGCAGGTATTTTGGGGGACAATTTCCTCTAACAGCTCTCGCAATGCGGGAATATCCCACTGGTGGTTGCCTACATCAAAGATAAATATTCCCTCAGTCTCTTCTGGCGCCACCTGGAAGGTTTCATAGAAGGAGCGATTCGCTGCGATGACTTTCAGGTCGGGGGTAAGCACGATAAGCGGTTCACGTATTGTCTCCACGATGCTCTCAGTGTATTCTTGAGCTTTCTCAAAGGTTACCTCTGCTCGCTTGCGCTCGGCGATTTGAGCCTGCAATCTTTCATTCGCCTCCTGCAGGCGCCGCTCCGTGGCATCAAGTCTCGTCCTAAGTTCTTCCACCTCAAGGAGAAGCTGCTGCTTTGTAATGGTCTTCCTTTTCATAACATCCCCTTGTCTAATCTTTAATGCTTAACTCCGATGTCTCAGATTATATACAGAATATAACAATAGTTGCACCTCCAAAAGAATCCCTTATGTCAGGCTCTTTGTGTAAAAAGGAAAAAGGATCACCTCTTGACCTTTACAATTCAAATGAAAGAAAACGGCGAAGAGAATTCGTTCCATACTATTTCTATTAAAAAGGACCCCAATCGGTCTTGTCCTTCTTCTGACTTCACGAAATGTTCTTTCGATAGGATTGGTCGTTCGAATCCTCCTCCACAAAGCCTCCTGAGCTTTTTGAAGTTCCTGGACACCCCACCTCTTTCTCTCCGCTGGAGAAAGCGTGACTTGGTAAAAAGAGAGAAGTTATTGATTGATGTTATTGATAAGGCGTTGCTTTTTAATGATGAAAGTATATGAAGTATGATCTTGTGTGTCAACTGAATTTTGACCACAAAAATGGAGTGCGTTACCGATAATTGATTTAGGGATGTATCGAGTCGGCTGTCTTTTCCATTTTTTTGATCAATCAGCTCAGCTTATTGGTTGATTGATCCATCACGAATGCCATTTTGAACGGAATTCAGACAGACTTATCCTTCACCCCTCTTTTTCATGAAACGTCATGAATGAATGTATTCATCCCAGGAATATTCAGAATCTTGATAAAGGTGATCATCACTCATTTCCGATTGAAATGATGTAGGCCTGTCAAAATCACCGGATGCTTGACTTCAGGAAGCTATACGTAACATATAAGACGGTTCAGACGGTCTAAAATTCGCTTCTATCAGACTTATGCTTGGGCAGGGGGGTTATTTTTCGACTAGGATTTTGCCTTTGGGTTCGCTGATGACTTTGCCGATGATGGCGGCTTCGGGGATTCCGGCGGCGTGCATTTTTTTGAGGAGCGTCGTTGCCTGCGGTTCCGGCAGGGTGATGAGGAGTCCGCCTGATGTCTGGGGGTCGAAGAGGATGTCGAGGAGCCATTCGGGGCAATCGGGACTGACCTCAACCATGGGCATGCGGAAGGTCTTGTTGCGGTGAAGCCCGCCGGGCACAATGCCCATTTCCACGAGTTCACGGAGGCCGCGGAAGAACGGGACGGAAGAGGCATTGATCTTCAGGCCCACGCTGGTTCCCTCGATCATCTCGCAGGCGTGGCCGAGAAGGCCGAAACCCGTCACATCGGTGCAGGCATTGACGCCGCCCACCTCGATCATGATTTCTGCGGCCTTTCGGTTCAGCGTCGTCATGGAGGCGATGGAGAGGGCCATCAACTCTTCGCTTGCTTCCTCTCCCTTGACGGCGGTGCTCACGATGCCCGTGCCGAGGGCCTTCGTCATGATGAGCTTGTCTCCGGGCCGGGCGCCTTTGTTCAGGAGCACCTTTTCCGGGTGGATGACGCCGGTTACGGAGAGACCGTATTTGAGTTCCGCATCCTCGACGCTGTGGCCGCCCACGAGGGTGACCCCCGCCTCGTTCAGCTTGTCGAGGCCACCGAGGAGGATCTGGTGGAGGATGTCGATGTCCATGGTCTTTACTGGAAAACAGGTGATGTTCATGGCCGTGAGAGGTTTTCCACCCATGGCATAGACGTCGGATAGGGCGTTGACGGCGGCGATCTGTCCGAAGGTGAAGGGATCGTCAACGATGGGGGTAAAGAAATCAAGCGTCTGAATGATGGCGAGTCCGTCATTCAGCTTGTACACCCCGGCGTCCTCGTACCCATCGATCCCGGCGATGAGGTTGGGGTCGGTGATGGGAGGCAGTCCCTTCAAGGCTTTGTTCAGGTCCTCCGGACCGATCTTGCAGGCTCAACCAGCCCCGTGGACCGTTTCCGTGAGGCGGACCTTCTTTTTGTCTTCCATTTCCATTCCTCTGTTTTACGCCTAACGCCTAACACTTCACGCTTTACGGTTTTGGTGTGAGCACGATGCGGTATTCACTCTCGCCGGTCTCTTCCACCTCCATGCCGTACTTCTTGCTGTTGGCGAGGCGGGTGAGGTTTTCCCTGGAGACGGCCGTTTCGACCAGCACCGCGATAGGTTGTCCCGGGTTCTCTTCCATGGCCCTCTTGGCCTTGACGACGGGAATGGGACAGCCGAAACCTCTCAAATCAATTTCTATCATTTAGCATACTCCTTTCTGAAAGGGAACTGAGGTTTTCCTTATTCACATGGTCTTTCAGGACGGCCGGGATGGCGGCGATGATCTCACGGATCTTTGTTGCCGGCGTAGCCCGCGCATATTGTCCCGCCAGACGGTTGACCCGTGCCGTCAGGAGGGCCGCATCGGCGAAGGGAAATCCGGCCTGGATGAAAGCGCCAAGCATGCCGCTGATCGTGTCGCCCGTCCCGCCGATCGCCTCAAGGGCCGGGATGTCCGGTTCTGAGATTTGACCGATCACTTTTCCATACTCTACGATATAGTCCGTTGCTCCCTTGATGACCAGCATGATGGCCGCGCCCCGCTGCTTATAAGACGCAAGGGCGAGTTCCGGGATCATGGCGCCGTCGGACTCGAAAAGATGCCTGCTCACGTAAGCCGGATGTGAGGCCTCCGGATCGGCGAGGAAGGCCATCTCGGAATGGTCGGGGGTGAAGATGTCGAACTGGGGGGCGAGCCCGGCTGCTTTGGCCGCGTACATGGCGGCGGCGTCGGCGATCATGACAGGCCTCCGGCGGCATTTCTCGACGGATTGACAGACCTTCTTCATGAGGCCCATGATGGGAAGCATGTAATGGAGAACCACGACGCCGGGCGAAAGCGAAGAAAGATTCTTGATGAGATGTTCATAAAGCAAACGGCTTCCTTTGCCCGTCCCCCTGTCGCCGACAAGGAGGGCGTGGGGGCGCTCCGCCCCCAGGTATTCCGCCACCTCGCAGGCGGCGCTTGCAAGGGCCGCCGTACCCTGGGTACAGGGGATGGCGGCTCCATTCAGGAGCAGAGATGCCCCGTCAAAAGAGACGGGTCCGACAGCCAGCGGAAAATCGTCTTTGGGTATGGTCCCGCAGATGAGCAGCATGTCATTCCTTCCTATGGTTTTTCCAGAGGTCCAGGGACTCCACAAAAGCCCTGTCCAGCATGAGAGAGCACAGGGTGTAGCCTTTTTCCTTCGGCCTGACGGCTTCCGAGAGTTTCTTGTCGAGAAGATCGGCATGGAGGGAAGGGATGTCCGGGCATCCGCCTCCGGAGATGTTCACGATTGTGCCCGACTTCTTGTCAAAGGTCAGCTTCATGTTGCCGGCCTTGACCATGACGGCTTCGCCAAAGTCTGTGACCCTGACGACCTCCAGGAGAGAGCCTTTTCCTTTCACGGGCACGATCTCCAGGCAGTCCGCCATTTTTTCTTTGAGAAGTCTTTCGATGCCCGTTTTTTCGACCAGATTGATTTCCACAGCGAGGTCGCAGCCCTTGCGGAGTTCCGGCGGCGGCGCGACGAGCTTCGCCTCGTAACCGGCAGCCTTCAAAACCTTTTCCCCGTAAAGGGCCTCTTCCACGTTGTTGAAAAGGATCAGACCCTCCCCGTCGATACTTGTTTTGTTATTCGTCTTCATTCTCACGGTTAAAGACCTCCGCTCATGCCTTTACTTTATCCCGCATCGCATATCCTATAACCAGACAAAAGACGAGCCCGAAAATAACGCTCGCCGGGCCGAAGGCCGCGACGCCCTTCGGCGAGCTGGCCATGGCAAAGTTATGGGCGATCCCCCCGCCGACGATCATTCCCAGGGCGAAGATACCGGCATCCAGGTCGCCTTCACCGGATAGAAACAACTGGCGGCCGGGGCAGCCTCCGGCCAGAACGAAGGCGAGTCCGGCGAGGACCATGCCCAGGAAATTCCAGAGATGATCCGTGTGCGCGATGGGCTGGCCTTCAAAGCCCATTTTGAATTGACCGAGAACAAGGTTCATCGCAAAGGCGGCCACAAGAAGGGCGGCTACCCCACTGATGAGGTGGAAGTCTCTGACCAGGACCACATCGCGAATCGCTCCCATCGTGCAGAAGCGGCTTCGCTGAGCGATGATGCCGACGATCAAGCCCGCAGCCAGGCTGATCCATACGGCGGCATGCATGGCTCCCGGCCCTTTCTGGCTGAAGAAAATAGGGCCGCCTTCAGCGAAAGAGACCTTGAAGATGAGAAGAAGGAAAAGCCCCAGCATGAAGGCGGGAAAGACCCAGCCGCTGAAAGGCTTCTGAGGCTGTGCCCTTCCCAGGTTGTAGCCGCTACTCAGAAAATAGACCCCGATGCTGATTCCGGCGGTCAGTCCGAGAAGGCCCACGATGGCGTTTCCGTCGCCGCCGGCAAGCCGGAGGAGGGCACGCCAGGGGCAGCCGAGGAACACCAGCGCGCCGATCATGGCAAAGACACCTAGAAAAAACCGGATCAAGGGCGCGGAGCCTCCCCGCGGTTTATGCTCCTTGACGATGAGTGAGATGAAGAAGGCGCCCAGGACGAAGCCGATAATTTCGGGCCGGATATACTGAACGACTCCAGCCCGGTGCAGGCCGATGGCGCCGGCGATATCCCTTTCCATGCAGGCAACGCATATTCCCATGTTGGGAGGGTTGCCCAGGTACTGAAGCAGCGAAGCAATGATGCCTATGGCACCACCCGTCAGAACAATGCCCGTTCGGGAAGAAAAAAAGTGTTTCATGAAAAACCTCCTGCTGATCATGGATGATTTGGCGATGCATTGGACGGGCCAGGTGTCCGATTCCCCGGAAGGGGTGGGGCATGAGGCCGTTCGTGCGGAACCCATACCTGTATTTTATGGAATAAGTCAAATTCATAATAGTTATAATGCGCCGTTGCCTATTACCGCGGATTATGATATGCACCGGTCATGCAATACAACGGATTGAAAGATATCACCCTCCAGCAAATGGAGGCCCTCATTCACTTGGTTGAGGAGCGAAGTTTCAGCCGGGCCGCGAAGAAAATGTATCTCACCCAGCCCGCGCTGACAAAGCACATCAAGAACATGGAGGACCGGCTGGGCGTGAAAATCGTCCATCGAGGAGGTTCGGGCGTCTCCGTGACTCAGGAGGGGAAGATCCTTTTTGATTGCGCGAGAAGAATTTTCAGGCTCAGAGACGAGGCGAGAGAAAAGATCGCGCATGTCCGGGAAGACGACTCCGGCGTGATATCTGTCTGCGCGAGCACCATCCCGGCAACCTATATCCTGCCCCGCGTCCTGAGCGGGTTCAGGAAATGCCGTCCCGGCATCCATGTCCGTGTGCGTACCGCCGACAGTGAAGAGGTTCTGGATCAGATCCTGAACGGTGAATCTGAAATCGGATTTGTGGGGAAACCGCCGCTGAACCGGAAAATTCAGGGTGAAATCTTATGGCCGGACAGGCTGATCCTCGCGGTCCCGGCCGGTCACGCGTGGTGGAAGAAGAAAGCACCCGTTACCCCGAAAGAGCTTTCAATGGAACCATTTGTGATCCGGGAGAAGGGTTCCGCGACACGGGACATCATGGAGTCGTGTCTGAAGGATCAGAGCGGCCTGACGCTTGCGGACATGAACATTGTCGCTGAAATGGGAAGCTCCGAGGCTGTGAAGGAGGCCGTCATCGCCGGTGTCGGTGTTTCCATTCTTTCCACACATGCCGTTACCCGCGAGTTGAAACAGAACATTCTCAAGGCTGTGCCGGTCGGGAACTGCAGCATGGAGAGGTCTTTTTATTTGATTTACAGGAAGCAATTCGATTTAATGCGCCATCATCGCGTGTTTCTTGGTTATGTGAAGACCTGTAAACCCTTCGACAATGAAGGGCGGGGGAAAAAGGTGTAACAAGAAATGGCAGAGAAAATTCAGTATTACAGCACGAACAGAAACCTGGATGGCATTCCGGGGATTATTCCATTCAAGGGCCGTGTGACCTTCAGGGAAGCCCTTTTGCAGGGACAGGCTCCCGATGAGGGCCTCTTCATGCCGGACCCGATTCCGGCGCTCCGTATAAGGGACATTCAGGCTTTGAAAGAGCGTACCTACGCGGAAGCGGCCATGCTTGTGGCGGCGGCCTTTCTGAGAGATGAAATATCGCAGGGTGCTCTGGAGCGAATTGTCCTGGATTCATATAATTTCGACGTTCCTCTGGAGCGGGTCGTGGACGGAAAATTCATCCTGCGTCTCGATCAGGGTCCCACGGCATCATTCAAGGATTTTGCAGCCCGGATGATGGCGCGTCTCATGAGCTATTTCCGTGACCGGGGGAAACGGCTGAATGTGCTGGTGGCAACGTCCGGCGATACGGGAAGCGCCGTGGGAGAAGCCTTTAAAGGCGTCGAGGGGATCGATGTCACGATTCTTTATCCCCGGGGAGAGGTGAGCGGCAGGCAGAAGAAACAACTCGACACGATCGGCGGCAACGTCCGGGCGCTTTCAATCGAAGGGAAATTCGACGACTGCCAGAACATTGTGAAGCAGGCATTTTCCGATCCAGCGCTCTCATCCCTCAACCTCACCTCGGCGAATTCGATCAACTTCGGCAGAATAATGCCGCAGATCGTCTACTATGTCTATGCCTATGCCCAGCTGGCTGGGGAGGGGGAAGAGATTGTATTTTCCGTTCCATCGGGCAATTTCGGTGACGCCCTTGGATGCGAGTACGCGAGACGCATGGGAATCCCCGTGCGCAAGCTCATCATGCCCACGAACGCGAACGACGAATTTCCCCGGTATTTGAGAACCGGGCGGTATGAAAAGGTATCGCCGTCCAGGGCCTGTCTCTCCAACGCCATGAATGTGGGCCATCCGAGCAATCTCGCGCGGTTTTTCGATCTTTACGGCGGAACCGTGGACAGGGGAGGGACCGTGCACCGTTACCCGGACCTGGAGGCTATCAAGAAAAATATTTTCTCAACGAGCGTCGGCGACGGGGAAACGCGGCAGACGATCAAACAGGTTTACGACCGGTATGGTGTGGTTCTGGAACCCCATGGCGCCGTGGGCTGGAAGGGACTTGAAGACTATCTTAACGCCAGAGGCGATTTCCCTCTCTGTGTTTCCTTAGAGACGGCCCATCCCGCGAAGTTTCCCGATGACATCATCGAGCTTCTGGGGGTCACACCGGAAGTTCCCGTTAGCCTTAAGGATATTGATCAGCGGACCGGAGAGCCCCTCGAGCTTTCGGCAGACTATGGGGAATTCAAACAATATTTGATGGATGCATTGAAGGCAAAGGATTAGCAGGCTGTTGCCCTTCGGCAGGCTCACCCTTCGACTGGCTCAGGGTGACAAAATAGTTGTCATGGTGAGCGCAGCTTGCCCTGAGCTTGCCGAAGGGAACCATGCGCGCCTTGCATCTAAACGTTTTTGAACAACCTGATGAAAAGTGTATTTTTTAACACCCTTTTAGAAGAGCCGCCTCTGAAGCTTTGATCGGTGCATGACCGTCGCGACGATTTCCTCGACAGACATGGTGGTGATGTTGATGAAGGGTATGTTTTTCGAAACAAAGAGAAATTCGGCCATCGCCAGCTCCCGCTGGCACTGAACGAGCGAGGAGTACCGGCTGTTGGGCATCCGCTCGGAACGGATTTTCTGCAGCCGCTCGGGATTGATGGTGAGACCGAAGAGCCTTTCCCGATGGGGCTGGAGAACGCCCGGGATCTTCTTGTATTCGATGTAGAGATCTTCCTCGGTCAGCGGGTAATTCGCCGCATAGATGCCGAATTGAAGCCCGAGATAGAGACAGGTGGGCGTTTTCCCCGTACGCGAGACGCCGACGATGATCACATCAGCCTTGTCGTAGTCCTTGGTCGATATGCCGTCGTCATTGCTCAGGGCGTAATTCACGGCGTCAATCCGGATATTGTACATGTTGTCTTCCAGCAGACCGTGCTGGCGGCCCGTGTCGGAAAATGAGCGCATGTGAAGCTCGTCTTCCAGGCGGCTCATGAAGGCATCGAAAAGATCAAAAACCACGCCTTCGCTTTTCATGATCACTTGACGGATATCGGGGTTGACGATCGTGCTGAACACAATGGGTGAAAGGGCCTTCATTCTGGCATCGGCGTTGATCTGAGCCGCGGCCTCATTCGCTTTCTCCAGAGTGTCGACGAAAGGAATCGTGACCTGGTCGAAATCAATATGCTCGAAGTGAACCAGCAGGCTCTGTCCGAGCGTCTCCGCCGTGATGGCCGTGTTTGCGGAGATAAAAAATATCGTGCGGCTTGCGGGCATGGCAACCTCGTCCTTTTTTATCTTGTCATGACCAGTTTCTGTTCTTCCTTCGGGACGTACCACTTGATGAAATTATACCCGATGCCGATGGGCGCGGGCTGAATCCCCCGGAACCTCGCGCTGATGATTGGGAGGGCGTCGGGACAGTAAAGAAACGTGTAGGGCTGTTCCTCGGCGATGATTTCCTGTATCCGGTCGTAGCAGCGTTTCCTCTCTTTCACGTCGAAGGTGCTCCTCCCTTTCTCCAGCAGGTCATCCACTTCCGTGTTTCTGAAAGAGATGAAATTAAGCTCGTCGGGACCTGTCTTGCTCGAATGCCAGACGTCATACAGATCGGGATCGAGAGGGATGGTCCAGCCGAGGATGGTCGCGTCGAATTTTCGCTTGTTGATGAATTCCTTGACGAAGGCGGCCCACTCAATCACTCTGATCTTGACCTGAATCCCGATGTCGGCGAGGCGCCGCTGGATGATCTCAGCGCTTTTCTTGCGGACCTCGTTTCCCTGATTGGTGATGATCTCAAAAGCGAAGGGCTTCCCGTCTTTTTTGAGTATACCATCGCCGTTCGAATCTTTCCAGCCTGCCTGCGCCAGGAGTTCCCTCGCCTTCACGGGATCGTAGGGGTAGCGTTTCACGTTGGGGTTGTAGGCCCATGTCCCCGGCTTGAAGGGCCCCGTCGATTCCTTCCCCAGCCCCAGAAGAACGCCCTGAATGATCTCCTCTTTGTTCATCGCGTGAGAGATGGCCTGCCTCACCCGCTTGTCCGCGAAAAGGGGGTTTTTGAGGTTGTAGCCGAGATAGGTGTAGGAAAAGGACAGGTAACGGTACTTTTCAAAGTTTTTCCGAAAGAGCGGGTTCTCCGTCTGCCTCGTGTATTGCAGAGGCGTCAGATCCATCCGGTCCACCCCGCCTGCCCGGAGTTCAAGAAACATGGTGGCCATGTCCGGGATGATCCGCATGATATAACCGTCTATGTAAGGTCTTCCCTCCCAGTAGCCGGGATTGGAGATCAGGACAATCTTCTGGCCCGTGACCCACTCCCTGAACATGTAAGGTCCCGTGCCGACGGGGTGACGGGCGAGAGGCGACCGGGTGATGTCCTTTCCCTCCAGGAGATGTCTCGGCATCACAGCGGCGCTCCAACTCATGAGCGCCGGTGCGAAGGGCTTGTCATAGGTGACCCGGAAGGTGTAAGGGCCCGGCGTTTCCGCTTTCCTGACCTTGAGAAAATCCCCGGAATAGGCCGTGGGTGTTTTTGGATCGATGGTCACGCGGTAGGTGTAAAGGACATCTGCTGAAGTGAAGGGCCGGCCGTCATGCCAGCGTACCCCCTTTCTCAGGTGAAAGGTGATGACGAGGCCGCCCTTCGAGATCTCCCAGGATTTAGCGAGGTCTCCCACCACCTTCAGATCCTTGTCGTATTTCACGAGACCGTTGTAAATAAGGGACGCGATCCCATGCGACGTGCTGTCGGATGAAAGGATGGGAAAAAGGTTGCTCGCGTCTCCGATCGATCCCTCGACGATGATATCCCCGTAAGCCGGTCCGGACCCGGGACCCCGCTTTTGATCTGTCCCGCCGTTTCCGGAAGAGCCCGGTGAACAGTGCCAGATCCATGGCAGAAGAAAGACAAACAGGGCCGCGAGGGTTATGTGTTTCAGATCATGCCTCATCGTTCACAGGCTATCCCACGAGGCGACGCTTTTGCAATCATATTTTAAGGGAAAGAAGGAACCTGATTACCTCCGAGAGGACCCGTTCCCGGGCCTGGTGATGGGGGATGTGTCCGCAGTCAGGAATGAGCAATCCCTCCACCGGTCCGGACACCTGTCTGACGATGGCGTCCACCTGGGCCGGCGTTCCGTATTCGTCATTTATTCCCTGAAGGGCGAGAACGGGAGATGTTACGGCCGGGAGGTACGATTCGATGTTCCAGTCGCGGAATTCCGGCGCGAGCCAGATGTCGGCCCAGCCGCGGAACATGGATTCCGTGTTGTCTCCATGGTATGGACGGAGCCGCTCCCGGAGGTTCGTCGTCTCGAAGACGCGAACGGCCTCCCGTATTCCTTTGATCGTGATATCTTCGACAAAGACATGGGCGGCCGCTGTGACGATGCCGGAAATCCTCTCCGGGTATTCCGCGGCAAAGACAAGGGCGATGGACCCGCCGTCACTGTGACCGATGAGAATTGTCTTTTTTATCTGGAGCTGATTCAGAACCTCCGGCAGGGCGGTCAGGGCTTCGTCGTGCATGTAGCGGATATTCCGCGGACCGGTCAGAGGGTCCGATTTCCCGTGCCCCCATCGGTCGTAGATGAGCGCCGGCAGACCCGTCGCCCTGCTCACGAGGAGAGGGAAGTCCCGCCACTGTCCGATGCTTCCCAGTCCTTCATGGAGAAAAACCAGCGTCGGCCGTTGAATATTTGATGCAGGAGTCGCCGGCTCGATATATTCCGCCGACAGGCGATGATGGTCAGCGGCAACGAAAAAAGATCGTCGAAGGATGTCACTCGTTTCAGACATGCAGATTTTTGTAGTTCAAATCCCTCCATTTATCAAGCATCAAATATTCTCTCTTGTTTTTGATAGATTAGTTTTCAGGCTATTTAAAAATGTTCATGGTTCGACAGGCTCACCATGACAAAATGTAAACCTGTCCTGAACTCGCCGAAGGGAGGGGCACAGCGCAGCGTGCAGACGCCGTCCCCGCCCTTCGAGTTACTCAGGATAAACTCAAGCGGGGATGAGCGTTTTTAAATAGCATGATAAAATTCTCTTGAGGGGCTTCGCAGGCCATGTTATCTTCCGAAACCATGCGAGAAGATGAAAAATGAATATTTTCAAAATAGCCACATACAATGTGAACTCCATCCGCTCCCGTCTTCATATCGTGATCCCCTGGCTTGAGCAACATCGCCCCGCCGTGCTTTGCATGCAGGAGACAAAGGTGGAGAATGAAAAGTTTCCCGTGAACGAGTTTGAGAACGCCGGGTACCACGTCGTCTTCAGCGGAGGGAAAAGCTTCAATGGAGTGGCTGTCGCTTCCCTCGAACCGCCGAAGGATGTCTTCTTCGGCCTCGATAACGGCGGCCCCGCCGATAAAGATCGGCTGATCCGGGGCGTCTTTTCGGGGATTCCGGTGGTGAATGTCTATGTGCCCCAGGGGCGTGATAAAGAAGCCCCTCAATTTCAATACAAGCTTCAATGGCTTGAGCGATTCAGGGACCTGTTGAAGAAATTCTATTCCGAAAAAAAACCTCTCATCTGCTGCGGGGACCTCAACGTGGCGCGGGAAGAAATGGATGTCCACGACCCGAAAAGGCTTCGGGGTCATGTGGATTTCACTCCCGAGGTATGGGAAGCCTTCGACAGGCTCAAAGCATGGGGATTCGTGGACGTCCTGCGGAAACACCACCCAGCTGAAAGCGGGTTGTACTCATTCTACGACTACCGGGTCCCGAAGTCTGTGGAGAGGGGATTGGGCTGGCGTGTGGATCACATCCTTGCCACCGCTGTCCTGGCTTCAAAGTCGATTCGGTGTTTTATCGATATGGAACCGCGGCTTGCCGAAAAACCGTCGGACCATACCATCGTGATGGCGGAGTTCCAGGTGTGAAAAAAATGAAATCGATTGATACAGAAATGTGAACGAAACAATCAACGTGCAGGATGAGGAGCATTTCCATGAAAGTATCCGGGGACGCGAAATTTGAAAAGATCGTCAGAAATATTCCCTTTCTCGCCTGTCTCTCTGATGCCGAACTAGCGGATCTCAAGAAAATTACCATTGAAAAACGTTTTGCAAAAAAACGGATCGTCTTTCATGAAGAAGATAATACGGGGTATTTTTATTTTATCTATTCGGGAAAGGTGAAGGTTATCCAGACCAGCGCCGATGGCAGGGAAAGAATGATGGCTATTCACAAGAAGGGAGAATTTTTCGGGGAAATGGCCATCCTGGACGGAAAGGCAGCCCCGGCTACGGTGGTGGCCATGGAGGATTGCGAGATCGGATTCATCTCCAAGGCGGATTTTGAGCGGTATTTTCTGAACAACCCCCGCGCGTTGAGGGAAATTGTTTTGATGCTCTGTGAGAGACTGAGAGAAGCCTGGCTCATGATCAAGGTGACGAGCTTTTCCGACACGGAGCACCGGATAAGGGCAGTGCTGAAAAACATCAGCGACCATTTCGGGATCAAGGACAAGCGGGGGATCATCCTCGCACTGAAACTGACGCACAAGGATATCGCCCATTTTGCGTCCACATCCAGGGAGACGGCTACCCGGTTTCTTCGCAGTTTTACGAGAGCCGGCGAGATTGAGATTCTCGATCAAAAGTATATCCTTCTGAAGCCGGAATTTTTTAAGGAAGTGTCCCTGCCGTGATGGGCGAAAGGAGTCTTTTATGAGAGAAGAGCATCTGGCCCATATGGTTCGCAACAAGGCCACGCAATACGGCGGCAAGGCGGCGCTGCGCGCAAAGTCGGGCGGACAGTGGAAGGACATTTCTTATGAATCTCTTGGCGAGCAGGTTCGCGCCGCCGCGAAAGCCCTCCTGGAGATGGGGGTCAAGGAAGGGGAGATGGTCGGCATCTTCTCACAAAACCGGCCCGAATGGACGATTGCCGATTACGGGATTCTGAGCGTCCGCGCCGTATCCGTTCCCATTTATGCCACGAACACGGCGAGGCAGGCCGAGTACATCGTGAACGACGCGGAGGTCCGGATCATCCTCGTGGGGGGTGCGGAGCAGTATAAAAAAATCAGAAGCTTTTTTGACGGATCGCCTTATCTCAAAAAGATCATCGTCTTTGATGATGGCGTCAAGCTGGACGGGAAGGAGCATTCTGTCTATTTCCGTGATTTCATCGAAGAGGGCAGGGTGTCGGAAAAAGACGCGGAACTGGAGAAGCGCCTGGAGGAGGCTTCCGTGGATGACCTCGCCACGCTCATTTACACATCCGGAACCACGGGCGAGCCCAAAGGCGTCATACTCCATCATTCCAATATTTATCATTCTTTCATTGCTCACGACGAGCGGCTCGACGTGAGCGATCGGGATGTTTCCATGTGTTTCCTTCCCCTCACCCACGTCTTCGAAAGGGTCTGGTCCTATTTCGCCCTGGGCAACGGCATGACCATTGCCTATTGTGACGATACCACGAAAATCGTCGAGTACTTGCAGGGCGTGAAGCCAACGGTCATGTGCGCCGTACCGAGATTCTACGAAAAAATCTACTCTGCCGTCTTTGAGAAACTTGAGACGGCTCCGCCGAAAAAGAAGAAGCTTTTCCTCTGGGCCGTCAAAACAGGCGAGGAAGTCTACAAGAGAAAAAAAGAGAAGAAATCAATCCCTCCGTTCCTGAGACTCAAACACAGGATTGCTGAAGCCCTGGTGCTCAAAAAGATTCAGGGCGTCGTGGGCGGACGGATAAGGTTTTTCCCCTGCGCGGGGGCGCCTCTCTCCCAAAAGATCGAGGAGTTTTTTCACTCGGCCGGAATCCGCATCACCTATGGATACGGACTCACGGAGACAACCGCTACGGTCACCTGTCACGAAAATTATCACTTCAGGCCCGGGACGGTGGGAAAGCCGATCAAGGGTGTGGAAGTGAAAATAGCGCCGAGCGGAGAGATCCTCGTGAGAGGAGAAAATGTCATGAAGGGCTACTACAAGAAGCCCGCGGCGACGGCGGAGGTTTTTGAGGATGGATGGTTCAAGACGGGAGATGTGGGGGTCCTGGAGGACGGATACCTCACGATCACCGACCGCATCAAGGATCTCATGAAAACCTCCGGCGGAAAGTACATCGCACCCCAGTATATTGAAACCACCATCGGCAACGACCACTTCATCGAGCAGATCAACGTCATCGGGGATCAGAGGAAGTTTGTCTCGGCCCTCATTGTTCCCTCCTTTGATGCCCTGGAGGAATACGCGAGATCGCAGAACATCCCCTTCTCCTCCCGGGAGGAATTGGTGAAACACCCCGCCGTTGTCGAGTTTTACCAGAAGAGGATCGACGAACAACAGAAGGAACTCGCGGAATACGAGAAGGTGAAACGGTTCACCCTCCTCGATCATCCTTTCACCCAGGATTCGGGCGAGATGACGCCGACCATGAAGCTCAAGCGCAAGGTGATCGCTGAAAAATACCGCGACCTTATCGATGCCATGTACGACAAAGATTAGCAGGCTGTTGAAAAACGCTCATCCCTGCTGGAGTTTATCCTGAGCAACTCGAAGGGCGGGGACGGTGTCTGCATGCTGCGCTGCGTGGTTCGACAAGCTCACCATGACAGATTTCAGAGCCTGTCCTGAGCCTGTCGAAGGACGCCTTGCATCTAAACATTTTTGAACAGCCTGATGAAAAGTATGTTTTTCAACAATCGATTAGAGCGACTGGCCCTCAAGAGGCTTTCTTTTTCGCTTTCTCCCCGTAATAGGACTCGCCCGCCACGGAAGCCATTTCATCCACAGTCCTTTTTCTGACCTCGCTCCTCCAGGGATTACAGTAGGACCGGCATCCCAGTCCTGCCTGAAGCTGTTCCCTGTAAAAGGCGGTCATGCTGTCCGATAAAGTCATCATCCTGCAGACGTAACGCTTTCCATTCCATGTAAGTTCGGGGCACAACTGTCCTGTGGCCTGGGGATGGCGCTGACGGCCGAAGGTGCAGGTTTGCCGGATGCAGCAGTAACCGCATCCCACACAGGGCCAGCTCTGTTCCATCGTTCGAATCATGAAAAATTCTTAATCTATCTCAACGGCTTTGTCAAAAAATATCGGTTCGAGTGAATAGGTGGGGGTTAGACAAACGACATTATTGTCTTTCAATCGCGCCGAATCATTCAAAATTGTAGTTATTCGGCATGAAGCGGTCGTCGGGCAATCTTAATTATGCAGTGATCTTATATGCTTAAAAATTTAGCGGTTAAATGCGGCGAGGAATGTATTTTGCATTTTATAGATTATGAGAAGTTGCAAAGGTTGCCAACGATTTGAAATGAAACAACGCTTTGAGGATAGGGAGGTGACTTATGATTGTTCATTTGTCTACAGTCAGTTGGGGTCCTCAATTTCTGGTGCCTACCATTGCGATAAAAAAATATTTTGGATGTATTGTTCTAAGGGAAAGCCTTGATGACGAACTGCTGAATAGGGAATTGAGTGTGCTGAAAATCTCCGGCTATCCCACGGGTGTGACCAATGCCTGGTATATCCGGAAAAAGGGAAATCAGACGTGGATCAAAGTGGGAGAATCATCGAATCGGCAGATGGATTTTGCGGTACGGTTTGACTCGTCAGAGCTGGAAAACGGCGAATATCAGGTCCTCGGGTTCATGAGTGTGAAGGTGAAGTCAGAAGACCGGGACATAATCGTTTCGAGGCAGAATATTGCCGATCTTGATATTCGGAACTGAAGGGAAAGCCCTTCCTCAAACAAGCGACTGGAGATAAGTTGTGAGGTTGACGTCGCTGTTGGTGATCTTGAGCTTTTTCCGGATATGCTCCCGGTGACGGTTTATGGTTGCCACGGAAGCACCGCGAAGATCCGCGATTTCCTTGTTCCGCATCCCGTTCCGGATCAGATTGCAGATGCTGATTTCAGTGGGTGTCAGAGATTGGAATTTATATAGAAATCGGTTGATGAAAGGAGAGGTAATATCTTCAAGGTTGTTTTTTAAAATTTCCACATACTTTCGTTGAGTTTTCGGCACTTCAATAGCGAGGGCATGAAGAATCGGCATGATGGCCTTTTCGATGTTTGCCTGCATATCTTTATAAATTCTCTGCTTTTCTTCCTCGATTTTCGCGAGAACCGCTCGCAATGCCGCGTTAGCCTCCTGCAGGGCCGTGCGCTCGAGGCTCAGCTGCTTGTTAATCTCCTGCAGTTCCTTTTCCGCGGAAATCCGGATGGCGATGGCTCCTATGCGCTGAGCCACCTCGTCTATCAATACCCGCTCTTCCTTGAGAAAGGGACCCTCATCGGCCGCGGGCCGCTCTTCCAGGTAAAAGACCACCACCTCACCCACCGGTTCGTTGTAGACGAGAATCTGTGACGACTGGCGCCATTTTGTGACCTTGAAGTTCTTGCTCCGGTACGTCCGTCCCTCGAAAATGATCCTGGAGCAGGTGATATCGGGGTACTGCCAGGATGGGGGAAGGAAATCAACGAGGTATTTCAGAAAATCGTCCATGGAATCATAGTAGCGCTCAGCCAGTCGTGCGATCCCGTACAGACAGTTCAGTTCCTTGATTCGCTCGCGCAGGGCAAGTTCGATTTTCTCGGGTTCGCTTTCAGAATGCTGCGGGATTCTCCAGAGATAGGAAAGCAGGTCGCCGGGGTTGAATGGTTCGGGAAGCTCTTTCTTGAGAGAAGTTATCGGCAGCCGGGCCATGAAATATTACCTCCTATGCCAATCTTATATAGGCAATATATAAGCAATAATAGGTATAGATAATGCCTATGATATATAGGCAATGTGAGTGCATTTATACCGTATTTACAACCATGATTATAACAGGTAGTCAGGCAGTAAGCAATAATAAATTTATGGAGGGAGGTCCTGACGCTTATGACTACGATTGAACCGATCCTGGAGGGAAGGCGGAGCCAACCCGATCAGCTCATTGAGGTCCTGCAGGACGTGCAGAAGATATGCGGGTACATCCCGCAGGATGCCATGAAGACCGTAGCCAGGGAACTCGGCGTGCCTCTCATGGAGGTATACCGCGTTGCCAACTTCTACAAGGCTTTCACATTAAAACCCCGCGGCAAAAATGTGATTACAATCTGCACAGGAACGGCCTGTCACGTGAGGGGTTCCGATCTGTTGATAGACCAGGTGAAGGGGCAGCTTAATATAGAACCCGGCGACACGACCAAAGACGGCCTTATCACCGTAGAGTGCGTGAACTGCCTCGGGGCCTGCGCCCTTGCTCCCATTGTTGTTCAGAACGAATCCTATCTGGATCACATGAGCCCCGCCAAGCTGCGCAAGATCATCGACCATGCAAAGGGAAAAAAGAAAAAGGAGGCTTCCGATGCGCAAGTTCAATCATAGCAGTGATTTGGAAGGCTTTCGTCAGGAGCTTCTGGAGGAAAGAAAAGACATCACGTCAACGATCATCATTCCGAACGGGACATGTTGTCAGGCCGCAAATTCTCTTGCCGTGATCAAGGCCATACTTCAGGAAATAGCCAGGCAGGGTGTGGACAAGAATGTCCAGGTTCATTTAACGGGATGTCATGGTTTTTGCGAACAGGAACCGATGATTCTCTTCGAACCGGGAAATATCATTTACTGTCGAGTCACCCCTGAAGATGCCAGGGAGATTGTGGGAAGAACGGTTAAAGGAAGTGAGGTCATCGAGCGCCTTCTTTACACGGATCCTGTTTCCGGGAAAACGGCTCGCACCGAGGCGGAGATCCCCTTTTACCAGGCACAGGATCGGCAGCTCCTGCAGCACAACAAGTGGGTCGATCCGCGTTCTATTAAAGACTATATAGCCATTGGCGGTTACAGGGCGCTTGTAAAAACGCTTGATTCCATATCCCCGAAGACGGTCGTTGAAGAGGTCAGATCCTCCGGCCTGCGGGGACGGGGAGGGGGAGGGTTCTCCACGGGCCGTAAATGGGCCGAAGCGCGTTCAGCGCCGAGTGACGAGAAATATGTCATCTGCAACGCCGACGAGGGAGATCCCGGGGCATATATGGATCGCTGTCTTCTCGAATCCAACCCTCACCTGATCATTGAAGGGATGATGATCGGAGCTTGGGCGGTCGGCGCGCAAAAGGGATATATCTATGTGCGGAATGAATACCCGCTGGCGGTTCAGCATGCGAGGCTCGCCGTGAAACAGGCACGGGACATTGGTCTTCTCGGTGAAAATATTCTGGGGTCTTCCTTTTCCTTCGACGTGGAAGTGGCGCGGGGCGGCGGCGCCTTTGTATGCGGCGAGTCCACGGCCCTCATGACATCGCTTGAAGGCAAGGTTGGGGAACCCCGTCCCAAGGACATCCACACGGTTAAGGAAGGACTCTGGAACAGGCCCTCGGTGCTGAACAACGTGGAAACCTGGGCCAATATTCCCTCCATCATAATGAACGGTTCCGGATGGTTTGCATCCAAGGGTACCAAGGGCAGCAAGGGAACAAAAATTTTCGCCCTCACCGGCCAGGTCAAAAACACGGGTCTTGTCGAGATCTCCATGGGCACCACGCTGCACGATATCGTCTTCAACATTGGCGGAGGTCAGAAGAACGGAAAGGCCATCAAGGCGGTGCAGACCGGCGGCCCTTCGGGCGGGTGTCTGCCATTAAGCAAGTTTGATCTTCCCGTCGATTTTGATTCGCTTTACGAAGCCGGTTCCATGATGGGTTCCGGCGGTATGGTTGTTATGGACGAAGGGACCTGCATGGTGGACGTGGCAAAATACTTCCTGAAATTTCTTCAGGACGAGTCATGCGGGAAGTGCGTGCCCTGCCGTATAGGCGTGGACCGGATGCTGGAGATCGTCACCGATATCACCGAAGGCCGCGGCACGAGAGAACAGATCACGCTCCTTGAAGAACTGTCGGAAACCGTGGCGGAAACATCCCTCTGCGGCTTGGGGAAGACCGCGCCTAACCCTGTCCTCTCGACGATGCGCTACTTTGCCGATGAATATTTCGCCCACGTGGATGAGAAGCGTTGTCCTGCCGGTGTTTGCAAGGCCTTAATCAGCTATGACATCCTTGATGAAAAATGCAATGGTTGCGGCGTCTGTCTGCGCGCCTGTCCCCACGGAGCCATCAAAGGAGAAAAGAAAAAGGTCCATGCCATCGAGCCGCAGTTATGCCTGAAATGCGGCATATGTATAACGGAATGTAAATTTGACGCAATTGCGGTCGGATAGTGAGGTGAGCGATGATACAGACTGTGACATTGACGATTGACGGTGTTCCGGTGAAGGCGGCGAAGGGAGCGAGTGTGTTGGACGCGGCTCTGGAGGTCGGGATCTGCATCCCCCATCTCTGCCATGTCCCTTTCCTGCAGGATACAGGCGCATGCCGGATATGCATCGTGGAGAACGTGAAGAACGGGTCGTCGAGGGTGACCACCTCCTGCACCCTGACGGTCCAGGAGGGGATGAACATCCAGACGAACTCGGAGAAGATCCGGAAACTGAGACGAAACCTCGCCGAACTGCTGGTCGCCCAGGCGCCCAATTCCAAGGCGATCCAGGATATCGCTGTTCGCTGCGGTGTCAAGGAGGTCCGCTATCCCTTCCGCAACGAAAACTGCGTCCAGTGCGGGCGATGTGTCCGTTACTGCACGGAGATGTGGAAGGCCAACGCCCTGGGATTCGTCGGCCGGGGGAAGAACCGCCGCGTGGAATTTCCTTTCGCGACGCGCCCCGATTTTTGCAAGAACTGTGGGTCCTGTACCCTCTATTGCCCCATGTCCATCACGCCCTGCGGCGGACCCATGAAGAGGGGAGAGGAGCATCTGTGCGGGAAATGTGAATCCCAGGCGGTCACAGCGCCGAATATCATAGGCGCCTGCACGCGATGTGAGCTGGGTAAGGGTTTCAGTTGCACCCGGCACATGTTATAAGTCATTTTCAGACAATCCACTTAAAAGAAAGAAGCCGTCATTCGCGACTCCGGATGTGAATGACGGCTTCTTTTTATTCTATCTTTCTGCGGTCTATTACTTCAAAAGGATCCTTTCCGCTTCCTTCCTGTAGGCATCCATGACATAGGGGATGCCGGAGACCTTCGATGCCTCTTCCGTCAGTGCCATGATATCCTTGCGGTCTACCAGGGATAGGTTGAAGTTGCGGGTTCCCGCCATGAGTTGCTGCAGGCCCGCCTTGAATTTTTGACTGAAGGTGTAAATCCCCATGGCTCCGGTAGGGATGTTCTTCACTTCCTTGCCGTATTTGGCTTTCAGGTCTTCGTAAGAAACGAAGATCTCTTCGATGGTGGTGCCGAACCGGGAAACGGTCTTGGGCAGATCATTGTTTTTGAGCCATTCGCCGATATTTTTTCCCACCATGCCGGGGATCATCAGGCCCCGGCCCATGCAGACGGCCTTGACGTAAGGCGCTCCCATGGCGAGGGCTTTGAACACGCTGTCCTCGGTGGAGAACCCGCCCGCAAAGGCGATGTCCGGCACTCGAATCTTCTTTTTCTTCATCTGCTCGCAGAACCCATAGGCAAGGGAATGCAGATAAAAGGAAGGGATTCCCCATTCGCACATCATGGGCCAGGGGCTCATGCCCGTTCCGCCCGGCGCTCCGTCGATGGTGAGCAGGTCGATCTTCGCATCTGAACAGTACCGCAGGGCCATGGCCAACTCGAGGGCCGAGTAGGCGCCCGTTTTAAGAGTAACTCGCCGGAAACCCACTTTTCGGAGCCGCTCAACTTCTTTCATGAAACCTTCCCGGGTGACGAATCCGAGGCGGGAATGTCTTTCGAATTCCTTAATGGCGCCGTCCTTGAAGGCCGCCTGATTTTCCGGCAGGGTCGGATCGGGAAGCACGATGTAGCCTCTGCGTTTGAGTTCAAGCGCTCGCTCCAGACTGTTGACCTTGATCTCGCCGCCGATGTTCTTTGCGCCCTGTCCCCATTTGAGTTCAATGGTGTCGAGGTCGTGCTTGTTGAGGACGTACTCCGCCACACCGAAGCGGGTGTCTTCTACATTCATCTGGACCAGGATCTCGCCATAACCCTCATGGTATTTCTTGTAGGTCTCGATCCGACGGTCCATCTCGGGGGATTTTTTGACCTTGCCGTTTTTGTCCAGTTCCAGTCCGGGATCGATCCCGCAGACGTTCTCACCGCAGACGCAGGTGATGCCGGAGATGGCGGCGCCTGCGGCAAAGTGCTCCCAATTCTTGCGGGCGATCTCCGTCGAGCCGAGAGCGCCTGTGAAAATGGGTAACTTCATCCGGACTTTCTTTTTCCAGCCGTATTCCGTCTCCGTGTCAACAACCGGGAAAAGAGCCGTGTCGGGACCGGGATGGACGCCCTTCGGCAGTCCCTCCGCGCCAACGGCATAGCCCTGGATGCTCAGATGGGAATAGTCGATGGGATAATTCTTGTCGGCGCCGGCAGTCATATCTCCGAAACCGATGGGATAGAGAACCTCGCGTCCCCGGAAGGTGGAGAGCCAGATCTCGCATCCGCCGCGGCAGCCGTCCACGCAGCGCGTGCAAATGCCCGACATGGGGGCTACGCTTCTGGAGCGGTTGAAGGTTCCTGTGGCCTCATTCGAATTGGGTTGTCTCAGGTTCATTCGTGTTTATCCTCCTTTTTGATTTAATTTGTTCCGCCTGATTAAAAAGCGAAAAGTAATGTCAAACACTGAGCAGAGGCTACCAGGCCTTACGGCAGACCTCTGAAAACTTTCTGAGTTCCTGATAATCCATCATGTTGGACATGGCATGATTTTCCGCTTCGAATCCTGCTTCCTGGGCGCAGGCGATGGGATTCAGGCCACCCATGAGAATCAGGCCGACTTTGTTCATATCCACAGGGACCTGGCAGACCGGTTCGCTCATCTCGCCCGTAGTCATGATTCCGCCGACTCCCGCGTTTTTAAGTCTCACAACGCTTTTTTCCACAAGGTTCCGGCAGACGACGGGAACTTCGCGAAAATTCGCGAGGATCTTTCCCTCGCCTTTTTCGACCACTTCCCGCACCGATGTCATCTTTGCGCGGATAAAGGCCTCCGATGGATCCAAAGATGATCCTGAATAGAAGATGAGCTCTGCGAAGCGCAAGGGCTTGCCGTTTTTGACCTGGAGGATGCCCCCGAACTTGGAATCCATGGGAACACCCGTCTTGAGGAGCACGCCATTGATTACGATACTGCAGACGGTCGCGAACCCGATCTTTCCTTTCGGAACAATCGTATCGCCGATCCTGTCGTTGGCTCTGCGGACGGAAACGAGATCACTGACACAAATACCTGCATCGAAAGCAGGCTTCATGGCTTTCAGGGCTTCCCCAAAACTGTCTTTTGGAAAAAGAGTGACATTGACCGGAAGCAGACCACGGCCCTTTTTCGGGTCGAAGGTTGTCCGGAAAGCGAGATTCTCAATGCGGGAGATCACAAAGCCGAGCTTATCCTGAACTCTGGCGTTGCCCAGCTCTTCAACTCCTAAAGGGGTGATCACACGGCCGTCGCGGCGGCCAAGCAGTTCCGTCAGCCCCCTTTCATCCATGAGTTTGAGATGATACCGCACAGTTCTCTCGCTCATGGCGACGCCGCAGTCCTCCATGCGCCTCGCGATGATCCGGGCTCCCAACGCCTTTTGCGCCTCGTGGAGTATCCGAAGCATGAGCAGAAGCTTTCTTTCGATGGTTTCTTGGTTGGTTATGTGTATCATAATCAATCGGCAACGTATTGCCGAATGGGACTATCACTGTGGAAAGTGTTTGTCAACGCCAAAAATGTGTAAATTGCATCTTTTATTACGACAATTTTGTTGTAAAAAAAGATTGCGAATTTTGCAGACATCTGCAATTCTCCACGGCGGTGACTTCTAAAAAAATAATATCTGCCGGGAGGAGAGATTGATGAAGATCAAGGAGATCAAGGCAAGAGATTTGAATGCAGAAAAGTTCATCAGCGAGAAGGTGAGGGAGATCCGGAAGACCGTGGGAAAGGGACTTGCCATTAACGCGCTTTCCGGCGGTGTTGATTCGTCCGTGGTGACCGCCCTGGGCCATAAAGCGCTGGGCAAAAGACTGAAGACCTTCTTCATTGATAACGGCATCATGAGGGAGAGCGAGCCCAAAAAGGTTGCAGCCCTGTTCAAATCGCTGGGCATCCCCGTGGAGGTCGTAAACGCGCGAAAGGCGTTCTTTGACGCTTTGAAGGGAATCAGCGATCCCGAAGAGAAACGCGAGGCCATCACGCAGACTTTTTACAAAAAGGTGTTCCGGGATATCGTCCTCGAGAGCGGCGCGAAATATCTTTTCCAGGGTACCATCCTGACGGACGTGGATGAGACGGTCGCCGGGATCAAGAGGCAGCACAACGTGTTCGAGCAGTTGGGAATCGACCCGAAGAAGGAATTCGGATACAAAATTCTCGAGCCGCTTGTCCAGCTGAGGAAAGACGGCGTGAGGAAGGTCGGGGAAGCGCTGGGTCTGCCCGAATCCGTCTTCGGCAGGATTCCCTTCCCGGGACCCGCCCTTGCCGCCCGTGTTATCGGAGAGGTGACGCCCGAGAAGATCAGCCTCGTGAGGAAGGCGACGTCGATCACGGAGAAGGAACTGGGATACACAAAGGCCTTTCAGTACATGGCGATCCTGCACGAGGACCGCGTCACGGGGATGCGGGGCGGTAAGAGGGTTTTTGGAAGGCAGATAGAAATCCGCTGCTGGGAGAGCGTGGACGCGCGGCAGGCGAGTCCGACACGGCTGCCTTATGAGGTGCTGGAAAAAATAGCCGTGAAAATCATCGACGGGATTCCCGATGTGGTGAGCGTCACGTACAACATCGCGACCAAGCCGCCTTCAACCATTGAGGCGGTGTAATATTCAGACAACCATCTTTTTCATGACCTCGGTGACCGAGGCGCGGATGACCGAATCCGCCCGGGCGTCGAGGGGTGTTTCATCACGGTTCACGATGATGAGCCTCGCGCCGTTTCCGGAGGCCTCCTGAGGCACGGAGGCGGCGGGGTAGACGACGAGAGACGAACCAAGAACAAGACACAGATCGCAATCCCTCGCGTGCTTCAGAGCCAGCGTCATTTTTTCATGCGGCATGGACTGGCCGAAGGAAATCGTTTCCGGTTTGAGAACACCCCCGCAGTCGTCGCAGTCTGGAGCCTTCACACCCGCACTGAGCCGGTTTTCGATTTCGTCCCGGTCATATTTCTTTCCGCAGGAGAGGCAGGAGACGGAAAAGGCGGTTCCATGAATCTCGATGATCTTTTCAGGTGAATTTCCGGCCTTGTGATGAAGGCGATCAATATTCTGCGTAACGACGACGAGGAGCTTTCCCTGATCTTCCAGCCTTTTGATCGCCCTGTGAGCAGGGTTTGGAAGCGCGTCTTTCATGTCGAGATACATTTCAGAACTCATCCGCCAGTATTTTGCCCGCGCCTTTTCATCCGAGATGATCTTGTGAAAATAAAAGTCAGAGGGATCGTATTTCGTCCAGACCCCGACGGGGCTCCTGAAATCGGGGATGCCCGATTCGGTGCTCAATCCAGCCCCGGAAAAAACGAGAATATTCTTTGCTTCCCTTATAAGATATTTCCCTTTCTCAATCAGTTGTTCCATATCACATGGCTAAAGGCTAAGGGCCAAAGGCTTGTGGGTTCGATCCTTTGGGCTTGTTGTTCGAAGAACGCATCTGATCAGAGAGAGGACAGGACTCTGAACAAGCGAATATCTTTTTTCCGGGTCACCGTTTCTTATCGAAGATCCGCGCCCGCAAGTTCAATGTTTGAGACGCCGGAGGCGGCGAGTTTTGAACTTGCAGCGGAGCGAGATTTAGAACGGTCGGGGAAAAGATCCTGAGCGGTGAAGAGGCCTGTTCCGATCTGACCACACCTCAAAACCATTTGGGCAACAGGTCGCTTTCACTTGACCCCTTGAATCCTCGAATCCTGTCTTTTAAATCCGATCCGGATAATTGCTGCAGATGCCGTCCACGCCCATCTTCTTCATCCGGTCAATATCCCCCGGTTCGTCGACGGTCCAAACGAGGACCCTGATTCCCTCCCGGTGCGCGGCTTCAACAAGTTCGGCTTCCACGATCCGGAAAAGGGGATTGAAAGAGAAAGCTCTGATGTAGCTGGTGAATTCAAAAAGACCCGTGGGGATTTCCTTGAATAGGATACCCACGGGAATTTCAGGGGCAAGCTTCCTGAATGCGCTGAGTTCCTCATAATCGAAGGAAGAAACCAGAAACGCCTCATCGATCCATCCTTTTTCACTCCGGCAGCGGTCAATGAGGCGTGCGACCGGTCTGGCAGTCCCCAGTCCCTTGAGTTCTATATTCACTCGGGACTTTCCCTGGATTGTATCCAGGACCTCTTCGAGAAGAGGTATTTTTTCGCCTTTGCCCGCGTCCAGCGTCCGGAGCTCTTCCAGAGACTTATCCCTGACCAGGCCTGTTCCGTTCGTGGTTCTTTCCAGGGTGTCGTCATGGATCACCACCAGCTCACCGGTCTTGCATCGTTGGACATCCAACTCGACCATGTGGCAGCCCATATCGAGGGCTTTCCGGAATGAACGAAGCGTGTTCTCCGGCTCGTAACCCATAGCTCCCCGATGTCCGATTCTCAAGACCATGATCGTTTAACCTTGCTTCAATCGTCCCCGCACTTTAATGAGCATTTCCTTTTCTGTCACGGCCCACGAGCAGCACGTCATCATCATAATTAAAAAAGATATCATGAACTTTCCTATATTGAAATAACCGCAATTGCAATACCATTGTGCATCGGCTGCCGCTGCATCCAGAAAAAAACCTGTCCGTTCGGCTCTGATTTCTGTCCGGGGTCTGCTTATTTTTGCTGGAGAAAAATTTGTTGACAATGATGTAAGTATGTATTACTTACGTTAGCACATACGAGAGAAACAACTTTGATATAAGGGTAAGTGATTCTGACAATTGGAGAGTTATGAGCGAAGATAAAAAAATCTCCAGTTCCGAAACGCGTCCCCACCCGCCCGGCCGCGTGAAACTTGCCAATGCACTCAGCGCCCTGCTGAACGACAAGGAATTCGACGCTATCACAACCTCTGAGATAGCGAGGACGGCGGGCGTAAACGAAGCTTTGATCTACAGATATTTCGGTGATAAGCGAGGCCTCCTGCACCAGATCCTCAGCGAGTTCCTGGACGACTATATCGGTCAGATCGAGCTGGATCTTGGCGGGATAAAGGGCTCCTTGAACCGGTTAAGAAAGCTGATCTGGCGCCACATCCACATGCTCGAATCCAACCGCGTTTTCGCAAGAATGTTTCTCGTGGAAGTGAGGAGCTTTCCCGGTTACTTCGGAGGCCACTGCTATGGCCAGGTAAAGCGTTACAGCAACATCCTCCTCGGCATATTGGAGGAAGGGATGAAGAACGGCGAGATCCGCAATGATGTCCCCATCCGGTCCTTGCGGCAGGTGGTGATCGGGGGCATCGAGCATCTGTGCCTGCCGGAAGTCATTTTCGACCGTGATTTTTCAGCCGATCAATTTACGGAAGATCTCTGCAGCATCCTATTTCGAGGGATCGCAGGGGAGGGGAAATCAGGCAGAGAAGACTGAGCGGGACGATGCACCCGGATCTGAGAGGAGAACTGAGAAACAGCTTAAGGAAGAATTTTTACATGAGCAAATAGCATGACGAAAGGAGAATAAGATAGATGAAAATGAAAGATTGTATTGCCGTGGTGACGGGCGGTGCCTCAGGGCTTGGTGAGGCTTGTGTCCGGGCCATCGTGGAAGGCGGCGGGAAGGCCGCGATTTTCGACCTCCAGGCGGATCGTGCCGGGGCGCTCATTTCGGAACTGGGCTCCAATGTCATCTTTGCCAACACGGATGTGACCAGCGACGAGAGCGTTCAGGCGGCGATTTCGAAAACCGTGGCGGCTTTCGGCGGAATAAACGTGGCGATCAACTGTGCCGGGGTGGGCGACCCGGCGAAGGTCCTCTCCAAGAAAGGTCCCATGCCCCTCTCGTTCTTCAACCGGGTGGTGCAGATCAATCTGGTCGGCACCTTCAACGTGATCCGTCTGGCTGTTGAACAGATGGTGAAGAACGCTCCGAATGAGAACGGCGAGAAAGGTGTGATCATCAATACGGCATCAGCCGCGGCCTTTGACGGCCAGATTGGCCAGCCGGCCTACAGTGCGTCGAAAGCGGGCGTGGTGGGAATGACCCTTCCCCTGGCCCGGGAGTGCGCGGATTACGGCGTTCGGGTGATGACCATCGCTCCCGGACTCTTCAACACGCCCATGCTGGCGATTCTTCCGGAGGCAGCCCGGGAAGCGCTCGGGAAGATGGTTCCCTTCCCGTCTCGGCTTGGGAACCCCTCGGAGTTTGCCATGCTGTGCCGGCATATCATCGAGAACCCCATGCTGAACGGCGAGGTGATCCGCCTTGATGGGGCCATTAGGATGGCGGCGAGGTGAAAAGACGGAAGATGAGAAGTTGGGAAGATGAGAAGTTGCGATAAAGACAGGATTCGAGGATTCAAGGGGTCAAGGGTTCAAGTGAAAGAACTGGACTCTCGTGCGCGCGGGGATTTTCAGGCCCCGTGCCGGGTAGGGGAGTCTTCAGGCTCCCTGATTTTGGGAGCGTAAACGCTCTCCTGCCCGTTGCATCCTTGCAGGCATGAAAACATGAGATTCATTTAGCGACGGCTGAAAGCTTAAAGATCGGGAAAAAAGGAGAAGATAAAAAATGAGCAATAAGAACGATATTGTCATGGTCAGCGCTGTCCGGACGCCCTTCAGCAAATTCGATTCCGCCATGGCGGACATTCCCAGCATCGATCTCGGCGTCATGGTCATGAAGGAAGTGATCGGACGGGTCGGAATCAAGCCGGAGGATGTGGACGATCTTTATTACGGAAGCTGTGTTCCGGCGGAATACGCCCTGGAACTTGATGTGCCGGCGAGACAGGCCACGCTTCTGGCCGGTTTTCCCGCGGAGAACATCTCCGTTACTCTGGACCGTGCCTGCTGCTCGTCGCTCACGGCGCTTCGATTCGGGGTCATGTCCATCAAGGCGGGCGAGGCGGAGATTGTCATGGCCGTCGGTTCCGAGAACATGCCCAGAACCCCCCACCTGGCCCCCGGTCTCCGCAAAGGAGTCAGGCTGGGCCACATCAAGCTCATCGATTGTCTCTTTGAACTGGGCTATCAGGCCAAGGGATTCAACCCCGTGGCGCGGGACGCCGGGGAGGTGGCCCTGGAGCACGGTGTGACCAGAGAGATGCAGGATGCCTGGTCCCTGGGAAGCCAGGAAAAATACGCCAAAGCCTATGCCGATGGGAAATTCAAAATCGGCGAGGAACTGATGCCGGTTGTGATCCCCCAGAAGAAAGGGGATCCCATCGTCATCGAAAAGGATGAATCTCCACGGAAGACCACCCTGGAAGCCCTGGCCAGGCTGAAGCCCATTTACGGCAGCCCCACCGTCACGGCGGGGAACGCGCCTCCCATCAGCGCGGGTTCCAGCGCGATACTCTTCATGACAAGGAAAAAGGCCGAGGAAAAGGGGCTGAAACCCTTGGCCACGATCGTGGCATCTATCAGCGCGGCGACGATTCCCAGGGACATTGCCGTGATACCGGCCCAGACCATCGAAAAGGCTTTGAAGAGGGCAGGCCTGTCTCTCGATCAAATGAATCTGATCGAGATCAACGAAGCCTTCGCCGCCATGCCCCTGGTTTCCACCAAACTCCTTGCCCAGGGCGATGAGAAAAAATGGAAGGAACTCCGGGACAAAACGAATGTGAACGGGGGCGCCATCGCCATCGGCCATCCGGTGGGAGCGAGCGCGGCCAGGATCACCATGACCATGGCTTATGAGCTTCGCCGGCGGGGCGGCGGGTACGGCGTAGCCTCCATCTGCGGCGGTCTTGCCCAGGGCGAGGCGGTGATCATCAAAGTGTAGATCGGGAGGAAGAGATGGATTTTCGATTGACAGAAGAACAGCGGATGATAAAAGACATGACGAGGAAGTTCGTCGACGAGGCCGTGGCGCCGAAGGCCGAGGAGCTGGAGGCCAGGGGAGAATATCCCTATGAGATCATGTCGCGGATGGCCGACCTGGGGATGATGGGGATTCCTTTTCCGGCGCAATACGGCGGAAGCGGCGGCGACTGGGTCGGGATGCACCTATGCATCGAAGAAATATCCCGGGGGGAAGTTACTCTGGGTGGATTACTAGACGTGACGACCAGCGTGGTGGCGCAGGAGCTGTACGTTTTCGGCAAGGATGAGCAGAAACAGAAGTGGCTCATCCCCATGGCCCGGGGAAAGGAAATCGGAGCTTTCGGTCTCACGGAACCCGAAGCCGGTTCCGATGCCGGCGCCACCCGGACCACGGCGGTGCGTCACGGCGAGGAATGGGTCATCAACGGGACCAAGCAGTTCATCACCAATATCGGGCTCAGCAACGCTTCCATCGTCATCATCACGGCCCGGACGAAGGCTCGCAGAGAGGGCGAGAAGGATGTGATCAACACCTTCATCGTGCCCAAAGGGACACCGGGATTCAGCCTCGGGAAGAAATACGACAAGATGGGATGGCAGCAATCGGCAACCCACGAATGCATTTTTGAGGACTGCCGCATTCCCGCCGCGAACTTCCTCGGAAAAGAGGGAAAAGGTTTCGCCCAGCATCTGGCCGTTCTGGAAACAGGGCGGATCAGCATCTCGGCCATGTCCGTGGGCATGGCGCAGGCCTGCCTGGAGGCCTCGCTCAAGTACGCAAGGGAGCGCGTCCAGTTCGGGAAACCGATTTACAGCTTTCAGGCTGTGTCGTTCAAGATCGCCGACATGGCCATGCACATCGAGCTTTCGAGGAACATGTATCTCAAGGCGGCCTGGCTGAAAGACAACGGGATGCCGCACACGCTGGAGGCCGCCTACGCCAAGCTGTTCGCCTCGGAGATGTGCGAACGGTGCGCCAGCGACGCCTTCGAGATTCACGGGGGATATGGCTTCATGAATGAATACGCCGTGTCACGCTATTACAAGAACTGCAAGATCCTGCAGATTGTGGAAGGGACCTCCGAGATTCAGCGCCTGGTCATCGGCAGGAATCTGCAGTAAAAAAAGTTTCGAATTTCAAGTCGCAGAGGGGGGAATCATTTCAATTTTTTAACGTCTAATTCATCAGCAGATAAAAAAGGAGGGTCGGATTGTGATTCTGGCGTCACCGCAACAGATCAAGGAATGGACGGAAAAAGGGGTGTGGGGAAAGAAGACGCTGATCGACTATTTCAAGGAGCACGTGGCGAAGTCGCCGGACATGTTGTGCCTTGTCGATCCGCCCAACAAGGAGGCTCTGGTTGGACTGAAACCGGAGAGATTGACATTTAAGGAGCTTGACAGGGCTGCGGATGCGACGGCGGAGGGGCTGCTTGCGAAGGGCATCAAGAAGGACGACATTATCATGGTCCAGATCCCCAACTGCTGGGAACTCGCCATGCTCTATCTCGCCATCACGAGGGCGGGAGCCCTGATTTCACCCATGCCCATGCAGTGGCGCCAGTCGGAACTGGAGCACATCGCGAAAATGACGGAGGCGCGGGCTGTTATCACCGTCGAGGTGTTCAACAACTTCCAGCACCAGGAGATGGCGGAGAAGCTCAAGACCAAATTCCCGTCTGTGAAAGACATCATCACCCTCGCCGAGATCAGGGAAATGTCCAAAGGGCCCGTCACGGGAAAGCTGGACAAGATAATGATTGACGCCAACGATGTGTTCACCCTCTGCTGGTCCTCCGGGACGGAGGCAGAGCCGAAGGGCTGTCCCCTGAGCCACAATAACTGGTTGTGCCAGGGCACCTTCCAGTACGAGACGGCCCCCATCAAGCCAGGCTATAACCTGATCACCGCCGGGCCGCTGGGGAACATGGCTTCCATCGGAACGGTTTTCATCCCATGGCTGATGTCGGGGGGGAAGTTCGCCCTGCACCATCCCTTTGACGGTCCTACCTTCATCATGCAGCTTATGACGGAAGAGATCGAGTATACGCTTCTTGTGCCGGCGGTCGTGAATGCCCTGCTTAAGCATCCCAAGGTGGATCAGTTCAATCTGAGCAAGATGAAGGCCATCACCATCGGGGCGGCGCCCCCTTCTCTCTGGTCCGTCCAGGATCTCAAGCGGCGCTGGGGGATCGAGTTTGCCAACATCTGGGGCCAGAACGAATCGACGGCCAACGTGGCCGGGCCGGTCGATATCCCGGATCTTGAGATGCGGATCGATCATTTCCCCCACTACGGCAAACCAGGTTCGAAATGGGTAAACATCTCACCGTTCAGGAAGAATATTCATCTGAAAATTTTGGATCCCGTAACAAAAAAGGAGCTGACAGAGGAAGGCGCCGTCGGGGAGCTCTGGTACAGGGGGCCCAATGTCATTCCCGGTTATTTCAAGCGGCCCGATCTCACGAAGAAAGCCTTCAACGAAGAAGGATTCTTCAACACGGGAGATCTTTTTCAGATCAAGGATAACGACTGCATCGGGTTCTTTGACCGGACCAAGGACATCATCATCCGGGGCGGTTTCAATATCAGCGCCCAGGAGGTTGAGAATATGCTCCTCGGCCATCCCAAGATCCTGGATGCGGCGGCCATCGCCATGCCCGATGAAATACTGGGTGAAAAGATCTGCGTCTACGTGGTGCCCCGGGGCGAAGAAAAGCCGAACCTGGAAGAGATCCGGACCTTCATGAAGGAGAAGGGAATCGCCGCTTACAAGGTGCCAGAGAGAATGGAGCTCATCGGCGCCATTCCAAGAAATCCCGTGGGGAAAATCCTTAAAAACGTGCTGCGCGACGATATCAAAAAGAAGCTTGGATCATAATGGACGTGCGAGAACGAAAGCTGCTTGAAAGGAGGAACTATGCCAGGTGCTCTTGAAGGATTGAAGGTATTGGATTTTACAACGCTGCTTCCGGGGCCTTACGCAACCATGTTCCTCGCCGATATGGGGGCTCGCGTGCTGAGAGTTGTTTCCGGTTCGCGGCCCGATCTCGTGGACTTCATTCCACCCCTTGTTCCCGGCATAAAACTGTCGGCGGCCTCGGCCCAGCTCGGCCGGAACAAGCGTCTGATCGCCCTGAATCTCAAGGACCCGCGGGCGCTCAAGATCGTCCATCAGCTTGCGGCGGATTACGATATCGTCATCGAGCAGTTCCGTCCCGGCGTCATGGCGAAATTCAAGCTGGACTACGAGAGCCTCAAGACCGTGAACCCCGCGGTCATCTATTGCTCCCTCACGGGATACGGACAGACGGGGCCCATGAGGGACCGCGCGGGGCATGACATCAATTACATCGCCCGTTCGGGCGTCGCGTCCTATTCGGGCAGGAAGGAGACCGGTCCGACCCTTGTGGGAATGCAGATCGCCGACGTGGCGTCGGGCTCCAACCATGCCGTCATCGGAATTCTCGCGGCGGTGATTTACAGGAACGCGACGGGCAAGGGACAGCATGTCGACATCTCCATGACAGACGGCATGATCGCCTTCAACGCCATGTTCGGCGCTGGCTTTCTGGTGGACGGCAAGGATCCTGATCTGGAGGAGATGCTCCTGAACGGCGGATCCCTTTACGATTATTATAAAACCAAGGACGATAAATACATCAGTTTCGGCGGGCTTGAGCCGCAGTTTTTCACCAACTTCTGCAACATGGTGAATCGTCCCGACCTCATCGCCGGCGGGGTTATGCCCCGGGACATGGGGAAAGTGAAACAGGAGATTCGCGATATTTTCTTGACACGGACGAGGGACGAATGGACCGCTCTCTTTAACGCCACGGACGCCTGTGGGGAGCCGGTCATGACCCTCACGGAGGTGTTCAGCGATTCTCTGGCCCTGGAGAGAGGCATGCTCGTGGAGCTTCCTCTTCCCGGCGGCGGAAAAGTGAAGCAGATCGGAAGCCCCATCACATTTTCGGAAACGAAGCCGGAATACAGGAGCATCGGCGTGAATGCCGCGACAGGACATACGAAGGATGTCCTGCGCGAACTCGGCTACAGGGACAGCGAGATCGAGGAATTCGAAAAGACCGGGCTGTTCAGTTGAAAAATCTTTCCTGCGCGGGGGAAGGGCCGCTTCCCCCGCTTTTTCTTTCCACCGCAGCCTCCCGTTGTGATCGCTTGATTTTCAGATTGAATCCGATGATGCCCTCCGGCTCCGGAGGATTTCCACGTGGACACCCCCTTTTTTTTATGGTATTCAAGGGCACGTTATTTTACGTGCTGGAGTGATAATGAAGATCATCAAAATCGGGATCATAGCAAACGTGGAAAAAGAGGGGGCAGCCGAACACACCGCGCGGCTGAGAGACTGGGCGGTGAAGAGGGGCCTCGAGGTCTATCTTGAAAAGGGAATTGCCGCAAAAGTGGGCGAACACTGGGGATTCGAGCGGCATGAACTCGCCCCCCGGGTCGACATGGTGGTCGTTTTCGGCGGAGACGGAACGCTCCTCATGGCCGCCCGTTCTTTACGGGAATACGATGTCCCCATCCTCGGGGTCAATCTGGGAAGTTTCGGTTATCTCACCGTGGTCAACCTGAACGAGATGTACGGCGCTCTGGAGATGATCATGAAAGGAGAGTACCGGATCGAGAACCGCATGATGCTTGATGCCGTGGTGACCCGGGATAAGGAACAGATCAGCGAACACACGATTCTCAATGATGTTGTCATCAATCAGGGGAATCTATGCCGTCTCGTCGAACTGGAAACCTTCGTGGATGACCGGTATCTCACGACCTTCAAGGCCGACGGCCTCATTATTTCAACACCCACGGGTTCTACAGCCTATTCCCTTTCGGCGGGCGGTCCCATTGTCTTTCCCCAGCTGGGCTCCATTATCATCAATCCCATTTGTCCGCATACCCTGACCAACAGGCCGGTCATCCTGCCGGGAACCGTCACGATCAAGGTCGCCTCATGGACGGAGAAGGGCGGCGCGACGCTGACCCTCGACGGCCAGATTTCCTTCGTGATGAACAGAGGGGACATCGTGACCGTGAAAAAATCGAAGTACTGCACAAAGCTCATTGTCTCTACCCACAGGGATTATCTTGAGATCCTGAGATCGAAACTGGGGTGGGGAGGGGGCCCCTCGGGCGTCTACAGCGGGTGAAATGCTTAGGGAACTCAAGATCAAAAATTATGCGATCATCGATGAACTCAGCGTCTCATTCGGTTCCGGTCTGAATGTGATGTCCGGTGAAACAGGCGCGGGGAAATCGATTATCATCGGGGCCATTCATCTTCTCCTGGGAGACCGGGCGTCGCCGGATCAGATCAGGACATCGGAGGATTCCGCCGAGGTCGAAGCCCTCTTCAGCCTTTCCGAACATGAGGAACTGAAAGAGAAACTGGCGCATATGGGTTACGGCTCCGAGGATGAACTCGTGGTCAGGCGCACGGTATCGCGAGGCGGCCGCAACAGAGTATACGTGAACGGAAACCTGGCGACGCTGAGCCTTCTGTCCTCCCTGAGCGGATCACTCGTGAACATCTGCAGCCAGCATGAACACCAGCTCATCCTGAACGCGGATCATCATATCGACATTCTCGATGAATTCGGGGGACTCCTCCCGATGCGGACAGCCTATGCGTCTCTCTTCGCCGAATTCCAGTCCTTGAGGTCAAGGCTGGATGAACTCCGGTCTCTCAACCGCAAGAAGATTGAGCGTGAGGACTTTCTGCGTTATCAGCTCAAGGAAATCCGTGAAGCGGGGATAAAGCCTCATGAGGATTCGGTCTTGCTCGACGAGAAGAAGATCCTGGGCCACGCGCAAAAATTGACAGACCACGCGTCAAGGTCCTATGAAGCCCTTTACGGAAGGGAAGGGTCTATTCTGGGCGAACTTCGCGCGGCGCTGCAGAACATTCGTGAGATCAAAAATATCGATCCCTCTCTCAAGGCATCTCCGGAGGACCTGGATTCCGCTTTTTTCCACCTTGAAGATGCCGCACTCGCCTTGAGGGACTATTTGAAGAAGATCACCTTCGATCCGGAGAGGCTTGCAGAGATCGAGGACCGGCTGGAACAGCTGAGCAGGCTCAAGCGGAAATACGGCGGGACCCTGGATCAAGTCGTAATGACTGCGAGGGATGTCGAAGAAGAGCTGAAAAACATGGCCTCCATCGAGGAGGATATTTCAAAGCTCTCTGATGAAAGCGCTTCCCGGAAGGCGTTTTTGATGGAGCACGCCGGTGTGCTCTCCGGCAAGAGGCGCCTGGCTGCCCGGGCATTGAAGAAAGCTGTCGAAAACGAGATCAAGTCCCTGAGGATGGCGGAATCCCGGTTTGAAGTTTTTTTTGCTGAATCTTCGATGGATGAAGCGGGGAACCCTCATCTGACGGCCAGTGGTATGGATACCGTCGAGTTTTTTCTCACCACCAATGTGGGGGAGGACTTGAAGCCGATGAACAGGATCGCGTCAGGCGGTGAACTTTCGCGGATCATTCTCGCCATGAAAAAAGCTCTGGCACGGACAGGATCCGTCGGAACGATTATTTTTGATGAGGTGGACAGCGGCATCGGCGGTGCCGTCGCGGAGGTGGTGGGAGAGAAGCTGAAGGATGTCTCCAGGCACCATCAGGTCATCTGCATCACCCATCTTCCTCAGATCGCCTGCTTCGGTGATCGCCACTACCTTGTGTCGAAAGCCGTCTCCGGGGAGAGAACGAACAGCGATGTCCGGCTTTTGTCCGACGCGGAAAGGCTCCGTGAGATAGCGAGGATGCTCGGCGGTGTGGAGGTGACGGAGAAGACGAAAGAACACGCGCGGGAAATGATGAATAAAAGGCATCGGGCGAAAGGCGAAGGGCGAAAGGCGAAGGGCAGAGGGCAAGAGTGATGCTGAGAAAAGCGAGGGTAGACGACGTGAAGACCATCCATCGGATGATCAACCTCTCATCGGAGAAGGGAGAGATGCTTCCCAGGTCATTGATGGATATCTACGGCAGCCTCCGGGATTTCTTCGTTTTCCTTGATGAGAGCAACGATGCGATCATTGGCGTCTGCGCCATGAATATTATCTGGGAGAACCTGGCGGAAGTTCGATCGCTTTGCGTTGATAAGAATCACCGGGAAAAGGGGATCGGGAGAAAACTGGTGGAGGCCTGTATTTCCGAAGCGATCACGCTTCAACTTTTCAGGATATTCACCTTCACGTACCGGGAGAACTTTTTTAGGAAGCTGGGATTCAAGCCCGTGGACCGGAAATCCCTTTCGGAGAAAATCTGGTCGGATTGCTTCAAGTGCCCCAAGTATCCCGACTACTGCGATGAAGTGGCGATGATCATAGAATTGTAGGGTATGCCGTGTAAAACGTATGACTTGTCGGTTAAAGTCCGACCATGGGAGTTCGGTAGTTCGCCCATGTAGCTTGAGGGAGGTGTAAAGGGTAACCTGAAGCATTGAGTTTCCTGACAAAGGCTCCGCAAGGGAGCTGAGCAAACCTGCGGGTTGCAGCGCAAGCGAACCTGGATGTAGCCTCGAAAATTGCAATGGAGTTGTCGACCCTCTCCTACTTTGGGGAAGACCGGAGCATGTATCCTGACGAAAACTACCAGAACCGATAGATGGACTTCCGGGGTAACAGGGGTGACACGCAGGGG
>DFZO01000022.1 GCA_002383495.1 Syntrophaceae bacterium UBA4054
GACTATTAAGCGGACGCGCATGATTGCGAATAGAAGACTGCAATGTACGTACCGGTGGATTTCCAGAACAGATTTGGTTCGCTATCCAAATATTCTTGGCTATTGTGTCATTAATATATGCTTACACTGTAACTAATAAGACATTTCGCCCAATAGTTAGGGTTGGAATAGTATCACTACAATTAACTATGGGGTTTTTGTTATATCTTTTGCTAGTTCTTGTTTACGTTGTGGGAACCGGAATAGACTCAATGTAGTGACCAACAACAATTAATTCGAATGAAAACCGAATGTCCGATAAAGCCGTTTAACTGTGTGTCCGCTTTTTCGGGGGAACATCAAAATTGATGAAAAGAAAATGGATATCTGTAGTTTAAATTTGTCGGAGGTGAAAGGCAACCATGAAGAGCAAACATTTTTTTGTGTCCAGTATCGTTCTCGTTTTTCTATTGGCCGTCTTTGGCGGGTCCGTCCACGCCGTAGATAAGACGGGCTTCGTGAATATCAGGGAGGTCATAAACAAATCGAATGCGGGAAAGAAGCTTGCCGAAGACTTGAAGAAGTCCATGGAAAAGGATCGGGCGGCGCTTATTGAGAAAGACAAGGAGCTCAAGAAACTCAAAGAGGAGATCGATGCGCAGGTGTCGAAATTGAAAGAGAACGAGCTCAAGGAGAAGAAAACCATTTTTGAGAAAAAGCTTGAAGTATTCAAGGACACTGTCAATGCATTCAACAGCAGGTTCAGGCAAAAAGAACAGGAAATCGTTGTGAATCTCATGCCGGAAATTTTGAAGACAGTCGCGACGATCGCAAAAAAGGGGAAATACACCATGATCGTTGATCCCCAGATATCTCAGATCGCCTATTTTTCGCCGGGGAGCGATCTGACGAAATGGGTGCTCCGGGAATTCAACAAGTCATACAAAGGCGAGTGATGTGGATAGTACGCCGGGCGGAGTTTCGGAGTGAAGGAAATAAAGGGAGGTAACCTAATATGAGAAAAGAAATGATTCTGGTTGGGCTGGCGCTGTTCGCCTTGAGCGCCTGCGCGACCATGCAGAAACCGGAGGTCAGGACACCGGAGCGCGAGCCGGCAATCAGCAAGACCATCGGGCAAAAACCGCTGGACGAACGACATCGGTTTTTGAAAAGAAAGGTGGCCATTGCCAGGTTCACGAATGAAACGGCTTACGGCCAGAGTTTCTTTGTCGATGAAAACAAGGACCGCATCGGGAAACAGGCCGTCGATATTCTTTCCAACAAGCTGCTCGCCACGGAAAAATTTATCCTTCTGGAGAGGGCCGATCTGGAAAAGATCAGCAAGGAACTCGTTCTCGGCAAGGTGGACCAGTTGGTGAACATGGCCGATTACCTGATCGTGGGATCGGTGACGGAGTTCGGGCGCAAAACGACGAGCGACGTCGGTATCTTCAGCCGGGTGAAAAAGCAGGTCGCCTATGCGAAGGTGAACATCCGGATGATCGACATCTATACGGGCGAAATCATTTATTCGCAGGATGGAACGGGCGAGGCCTTTTCAGAGGCCGGTTCGATCTTCGGCGTCGGATCGAAGGCGGATTACGACTCGACCCTGAACGACAAGGCGCTGGAGGCGGCTATCGCGAATCTGTCTTCCAACATCATCGAGAGCCTTCTCGATAAACCCTGGCGTTCGTACATTCTTACCTATGAAGACGGCCGCTATATCATCTCCGGCGGCGCCTCACAAGGCGTTAAGCCGGGCGATACGTTCAGCGTCTACATGCAGGGGAAGAAAATCAAAAATCCGCAGACGAACATGTTTGTTACGCTGCCGGGCCGGCGCGTGGCCGTTATTAAAGTTCTCCAGACGCTGGGCGATTCGAAGCACAACGAAATCTCGGTCTGTGAGGTTGTTGACGGCCGGCTTGAAAAATCAGGGGAAAAGGGGACCTTCGCGCAATTGTATATCCAGGACAGGAAGGAATAGCAAGGAAGGGGAAAGGGATCATGAATCATAAAAAGGCAAATCGCCACAGAAGGGGATTCTTATTTTTGTGCGCCATGATCGTTACTGCCGGATGCCTGAATGGATGCGGCTATGTCGAGGGTGTCGTACAGAAATCTGAGAAGAGCTTCCTGTGGTTTACGGGGAATACGAAAAACGCCGTGGTCTACGTGGACAACAGGGAAATCGTCCGCCTGACTCCATCGTATTATATCGACGAGAGGACGGGCGAGAAAACGAAGAAAGAGGAGACGGTTCTCTATCAGATTGAACCGGGAAGACATGAAATTCGCGTTGAGCGGGACGGCAAGGTTCTCGTGAACCGCCTGCTGATTCTCGGCAACCAGATGACAAAGGAGATCGCTATTCCATGAGAAAAGGAAAACTGCTGTTAACAGGCGTCGTCGTTCTTCCCCTCCTATTCACGATGGGATGCGCTGCCAAGCCGAAAATGTATTATTGGGAGAACTATTCGCAGAGCCTCTACGATTTTAAGAAAAATCCCTCCGATAAAACTCTGCTGGAGCATAAACAGGCCTTGTTGAAGGTCATTGAGGTTTCGCAGCAGCATCAGACGCGGGTACCCCCGGGCGTCTGCTGCGAGTACGCCTATATTCTGATGAAGGAGGGGAACAACAAAGAGGCCATGAAATATCTGGCGATGGAAGAACAGGCCTATCCGGAATCCCGGCCTTTTGTCGTCCGCCTGAAAAACAAGATCGACGCGCAGAAAAAATGAAACGCAGGTCCGTCGGTATTCTATGGATGGTGTTTTTTCTGATCCTGTTCATTCTCAACAGCTGTACTCCCAAAAGGGTGTCGAAAGGGGTAGAACATCCGCTGATTTACCGGGAGGGTCCCGCTGTGATTCTGGTTTTGCCTCCGATGAACCGGACCTTCGATGTCGAAGTAAAAGAATTGTACGCAGCAACCATCGCCGAGCCGCTTTCCCTCTGCGGCTATTACGTCCTGCCGATCGAGGTGACCTCGGATATTTTAAAGATGGAAGGGGTATACGATACCGAACTGCTCCTCAACACGTCCCCGCAGAAGTTCAAGACCTATTTCGGGGCTGATGCAGTTCTTTACACAACCATCGATCACTGGAACGTTATGGACATGATGGTTGCTGCAACGGTGGAAGGAAAGCCTGTTTATCATTCTTTTTTTTTGATGGATATTCAATTCATGCTGAAATCCACATCATCGGGCAAAACGCTCTGGAAGTGTCATCGTGAGGTGGAAATCGACATGGATAAAAGAATGTCGTTCCTGGCCCAAATCATTTTCGCAATTCTGATGGATGATCGGGAAGTTTTCAGGACAAAATATTATATCGACTACGCCATGGAGGCCAATCAGATCGCCCTTGAGACCCTCCTTGACGGCAAATATCACCCCATATACGGAATGGATCGAAACGCAGAATTTGTTGACAAAAAAAAGATAGAGAAATGAGAGAATGAAAAAGGAGACGCTGTTCGATGAAACCAATGAAACTGTTATTGATAGGCGTCGTCATTGCACCGTTCTTTTTCGCGATGGGATGCGGTCCGAAGCACGTGACGAAAGGAGATAAATTCCCATTGCTCTATCAGGAGCGTCCCGTGACGATTTTGGTTCTGCCCCCGATAAACCAGACGACGGCGGCCGACGCGAAAGAGTATTACGCGACGACCATCGCCGAGCCGTTGTCCCTCTTCGGCTATTATGTCCTGCCGATCGAGGTGACCTCGGAAATTCTGAAGATGGAAGGGATATACGATACCGAACTGCTTCTCCGCACGCCCCCTCAGAAATTCAAGACCTATTTCGGGGCCGATGCCGTTCTTTACACGACCATTGAGCAATGGGACGTCTCATATTTGGTTTTGTCTTCGAAATTGACGGTGGCCATCCGTTGTGTCCTCAAATCCGCGGTATCCGGGGAAACGCTCTGGCAGCGCAGAAGTTCCGTCGAAGTCGATCTGAGCGGCAGCAACCAATCGAGCGCCGGATATCTGGGAATTGTCTTTAAGGTTGCAGCGACCGCGATTAAGACCGCGATGGCCGACTATGTTCCATATGCCATGCAGGCTAATTATATAGCCCTCGCAACCATTCCCGCCGGGAAATACCACCCCATGCATGGAAAGGATGGAAACGAGAAGTTTATCGATCAGGTCGAGGCGAAGAAATGACAAAACAAAATGCGGTTCAGGAACTTTTTCCATGCTTCGGTCCGGTCGAAAACGAAAGAACCTGTGAGCTGGAAGATATTCTGGAGGCTTCCCACGACGGCCTGTTCATAAGCGACGGTCATGGAAATGTCATGATGGTGAACAGAGCATGGGAGCGGATCTGCGGTATTTCCCGGGATTTTGTCGTGGGAAAGAACGCCCAGGATCTGGTGAATCAGAAATTCTACACGGAATCGTCGGTCATGGCGGCCATCAGTGCCCGAAAGCCGACGACTATCATGCTCGAGATGACCAGAGGCGGGAAGATCGGCCAGAAAATCATGGCCACGGCCATTCCCATACTGGACAAGTGCGGCGGGATAAAGCGGGTGGTCGCGAACATCAGAGACATAACCGAGATCCTTTATCTGAAAGAGCTTCTTGGAAAGACCCGTGAACTAAACGAGATCTATGCCGCCGAACTCGAGCAGATGCGCGTCCGGCAGGTCATTAAAAATCGCAACATCATTGCCCGGAGCCGGGCGACCCGGAATATTCTGCAGATGGCCGCCCAGGTAGCCCGGGTCGATTCCACCGTCCTGATCACCGGCGAATCGGGGGTGGGAAAGGAGGTCATGGCCGACATCATACACGATCTCAGTCAGCGTTCCAAAGGGCCTCTGATAAAAATAAACTGCGGTTCAATCCCGGAGACCCTGCTTGAATCGGAGCTTTTCGGATACGAAACGGGCGCCTTCACGGGGGCCCGAAAACAGGGCAAAAGAGGCATGTTCGAGATGGCTCAGGAGGGGACGCTGTTTCTGGACGAGATCGGGGATCTGTCGTTCAATCTGCAGGCAAAACTGCTCAGGGCTCTGCAGGATCATGAAATCATGCGGGTCGGAGGATTGAAGCCGATCCCGATTGACGTGCGGATCGTCGCCGCGACCAACAAGGACCTGGAGAAAATGGTCGAACAGGGGGTGTTCCGCAACGACCTCTATTATCGTCTGAACGTGGTGACAATCAAGGTTCCTCCGCTGCGCGACCGCAAAGAGGATATTCCACTTCTGACCTTGCGGTTTGTCGAGAAGATCAACGTGAAGTACTCCTTTGATAAACGCATCTCCCCTGATGTAATCGATGGTTTCCTGATGTACCCGTGGCCGGGAAACATCCGGGAACTGGAAAACATCACCGAGCGGATGCTCGTTATGACGGAGGAAAAGGAAATCAGTATCCGCCACGTTCCCGCCTGCATCAGGAATCATATCATTCTGTCTGGGGAAAGACCTGTGTCATTAGGGCTGATGCACTTGAAAGAGGCGGTTGAGCGTACGGAGAGACAGTTGATCGAGCAGGCGCTGAAAAAACACGGGAGCACCCGGAAGGTTGCCAGGGCGCTGGCGATCAATCAATCCACGGTGGTGCGGAAAATCCGTCGATATGGCCTCTCTTCTCTTTGCCGTGAGGAAACTGAGGCAATCAATCCCTTTGAAGATATGAGATTCCGCATTTAGTAAAATTCTGCCTGCTATCGTGCCTCTGAATTTCCTCTGGTCGGTGTGATGCGCGAGTGAATCCGTGATGCCGATATGCATCACGGATATATTTCTCCCGCTTTTTCCCTCCTTTCATCTTAATAATCATGCAAGTCTATTTCGCATGAGATGCCGAACGGCATCACGTGCCTTTACCCCCGCTGCCCCGAACATTCCGAACCTCGCGATTCTGCGCTGAAAACAGGCTTCTTCGAAAGTCGGAAACCACTGGCATGGATTCTGCTCCGGTATTTCTCAGCAACCATGGTGTTCCCGGGTTGGGAGCGCAGAAAAATCTAAAACAGTTAAAGAAAAGAGAAAGGAGGTTTTCACATGGCCGTGTTCATGTCTTCGGCAGAGGCGGTTGATCTAATCAAATCCGGGGACACAGTGGCAATGTCCGGATTTGTCGGAATGGGCCATCCGGAAGAGATATCAAAAGCCATGGAAAAGAAATTTCTGGAAACCGGTGAGCCAAGGGATTTGACGCTCACGTTCGGCGCCAGCCAGAACGACGGTAAATCGAACTGGGGATTGAACCGATGGGCGAAGGAGGGCCTTGTGAAACGGGTGGTGTCCGGTCACTGGGGACTTCAGCCCGATCTGATCAAGATGGCCGTCGAGAACAAGATCGAGGCCTACAATATACCCCAGGGCGTCATCATGCACCTTTACAGGGCCATCGCCGGAAAGAAGCCCGGGATCATCACGCATGTGGGTCTGAAGACTTTTGTCGATCCGAGAGAAACCTGCGGCAGGCTGAACAGCATCAGTCACGAGGAGTATGTCCGGCTGATGGAAATCGACGGCCGGGAATACCTCTTCTACAAATCCTTTCCCATTAACGTGTCGATCATCCGGGGCACGAGCGCGGACGAGAACGGGAACATCTCCATTGAGAAAGAAGGCATTTCTCTCGAGTTCCTGTGCCTGGCGCTTGCGGCCAAGGGATGCGGCGGAAAGGTGATCGTCCAGGTGGAAAGAATGGTCCAGGCCGGGTCGCTTCACCCCATGATGGTGAAAGTCCCGAGAGTGGCGGTGGACGCCGTCGTGATCGCAAAGCCGGAAAACCACTGGCAGATTCCCATGGCCGAGCCTTACAACCCGAGCCTGTCCGGAGAAGTGAGGATCCCGCTGAGCAAAGTGGAGCCGCTTCCGCTCAGCGAAAGAAAAGTGATCTGCCGGAGATGCGCCATGGAGCTTATTCCCGATGCCGTCGTCAACCTCGGCATCGGCATGCCGACGGGGGTGGGTGTTGTATCGGCCGAAGAAGGTATCAACCATCACATGACCATGACCGTTGAGCCGGGTGTAATCGGAGGCGTGCCGTTGGGTGGTCTCTATTTCGGGACGGCGATCAACCCGGAGGCTCTCATTGATCACCCGAACATGTTCGACTTTTATGATGGCGGAGGGCTGGATCTCGCCGTGCTGGGTCTGGCGGAAATGGATCAGTACGGCAACGTGAACGTCAGCAAGTTCGGTCCCCGCATTGCCGGTGCAGGAGGGTTCATCAACATCACCCAGAGCACGAAGAAGGTGGTCTTTTGCGGGACGCTGACGGCCGGTGGCCTCGAGATGGAAATCGGAGAGGGGAAACTGCGGATCCTGAAAGAGGGCAGGATCAAGAAATTCGTCGAAAAAGTTGAGCACATCACGTTCAGCGGCGACTACGGCCGCACCAGCGGCCAGCGGATACTTTACGTGACGGAACGGGCCGTGTTCGAGCTCCGGCCGGAGGGCGTCACCCTGGTCGAAATCGCCCCCGGTGTGGACCTGGAAAAGGATGTTCTGGCACAGATGAGCTTCAATCCCCTTGTGGCGAAAGACCTGAGGCTGATGGATGCCCGTATTTTTCAGGCGCAAACACCTATGGGTATCAAGGAGGAAATCCTCCAGAAAAACAATAAAAAGTAATTCGGCTTTTGAGGAAAATGAAAAACGCAAGGAGGAGATAAAATGGCGCTGAAGACGAGAGAAGAGTACATAAATTCACTGAAGGCCATGCGACCGAACGTCTATAAGTTCGGAGAGCTTATCGAGGACGTGACCGCGCATCCCGCGACGCGGCGCACCGTCGAGAGCCACGCCCGGGGCTTCGACGCATCCCACGATCCGAAATACGCCGATGATTTCACTGCGGTGTCGACCTTTCCGGAACTGGCCGGGAAAGGAGAAAAGATCCACCGGTGGAACGGCATGATGGAGTCGGTGGACGACGTAGTCGCGAACTCCAGACTTAAGCGGTGGATGTACCGTTTCACGGGAAGCTGCACCGGCGGTCTCTGCGTGGGGTGGAATGCCCAGAACGTCCTGTGGAATGTCACGGCGCTCGTTGACGGGGAGCAGGGAACCCGCTATCAGGAACGCCTTCGGAAGTGGATTATTGGTGCACAGGAGAAAGGCCTGGTAGTGGCGGGAGGATTGACCGACGCCAAAGGTGACCGCAGCCTGCGGCCCTCACAGCAGGAAAACCCCGACAGCAACGTGCATATCAAAGAGGTCCGGGAAGACGGGATCGTCATCAGCGGTGTAAAGGCCATGATCTGCGGCGTCGCTGCGTCGAATGAGATATTCATTCTGCCGGGAAGCGCTTACAGGGAAGAAGATCGGGATTACGCGCTGGCCTGTGTCGTGCCGCGCGACATCGACGGCCTGACCATCGTGGAAACCCGCCGTCCGAGCGACGCCAGGGAATTCGAGGATGGATGGGACATTCCCGAAACCGGAATCACGCAATCCTATCTCTTTTTCGACAACTGTTTCGTGCCGAACGAAAGGGTCTTCATGTGCGGGGAGTCCAAGTACAGCGCGAAGGTCATAGAGTACTTCACGGCCAACTACAGGGCCTGCATCGGCGCCTGCGTGGCCGGACAGGGCGACGTTATGATAGGAGCGGCCGCCCTCATGGCCAGGCTGAACGGACTTGCGGCGGGCACTTTTGCGAACAAAATGGTGGATATGGCCGTGAACAATGAGACAACCTACGGCATGGGAATAGGAGCAATGGTCATCGGCAAAAAAGGTCCCGGCGGGATGTGGGTCTCCGATTCCCTGCTGGCCCACGCCAACAAGGTTCATGTGGCGACGCTCCCCTATGAAACCAAACGTATATGTCAGGACATTGGAGGAGGGATCGTAGAGACCGGCTGTTTCCCCTCCTGCAAGGATTTCTCGGATCCCGTCCTCGGGCCCATGATCGCCAAAGCCGTGAAAGCCAGCGGCAAATACAGCGCGGAAGCGAGAGCCCGCGCGGCGAGGCTTGTCGAGTGGCTGACCCTCGGCGCCGGTGTCCCGGGCTGCATGCACGGCGGCGGATCTCCCGACGGTGCAAAGCTCGTCGTAAGGGCGCTCACGCCGGTCAATCAGTTCGCCGAGCTTGCGAGGACCATCGCCGGGATTCAGGAGGATGTCCCGGAACCGGAGAAAAAGAAAAAATAGAGGTGCAGAAAGGAGAATTCTTAATGAACTTTCAACTCACTGAAGAACATCAATTGATCCGCGCCGGCGTCAGGGAATTCTGCGGAAAATTTGTGGATCCCGTTGCCAATGAAATCGATCAGGAGCCCCGTTTCCCGTCTGAAATCGTGAAAAAACTGGCAGAGCAGGACTGGCTCGGGATTCCCTATCCGGCTCAATACGGCGGTGCCGGATCCGACTACCTGAGTTACATCATTGTCGTGGAGGAACTGTCCCGCTCCTGCGCGACCACGGGTTTCACCCTGGAGTGCCATACCTCCCTGGCCTCCTATCCGATTTTCAAGTTCGGAACGGAGGAGCAGAAACAGAAATACCTGGTGCCGCTCTGCAAGGGAGATATGCTGGGGGCCTTTGCTCTCACAGAGGCCGGCGCCGGGACCGACGCGGGGGCGGCGACCACCGTCGCGGTTTTGGATGACGGCGAATGGGCTCTGAACGGCAGCAAGATATTCATCTCCAACGCCCCGGTCGCCGGAATGACTATTGTGTTTGCGATGACGGACAAGACGAAGGGGACAAAGGGGCTGAGCGCCTTCATCGTCCCCGCGGGTTCTCCGGGCCTCAAGATCGGCAGGCATCTCAATAAAATGGGCATCCGGGGATCTCTAACCGCCGAAGTTCTTCTTCAGGACTGCCGGATTCCGAAAGACAGTTTGCTCGGGCAGGAAGGACAGGGATTCAGGATCGCCATGATGACCCTGGATGGGGGGAGAATCGGCATTGCGGCGCAGGCCGTAGGAATCGCGCAGGCCGCGCTGGACGAATCGATCCGTTACGCGAAGGAGCGAGTTCAATTCGGGAAGCCGATTGCTTCTCTGCAGGCGATCCAGTGGATGATCGCCGACATGGCTACCGAGGTCGAGGCATCGAGATTCCTCACCTATCACGCGGCATGGTGCTGCGATCAGGATCTCTCCTACAGCAAGGAAGCGGCCATGGCGAAGCTATTCGCGTCCGAGACGGCCTCCCGCCAGACCAACAGGGCGATTCAGATCCACGGCGGCATCGGGTACATCAAGGAACAGAAGGTCGAGCGCCTGTACAGGGATGCGAAGATCACGGAGATTTACGAGGGAACCTCCGAGGTCATGAGAATGCTCATCGCCGGCAGCCTGCTGCGCTGAACAGATTGTGGGAGTTTGAAGATGCTGAACATCATCACTTGTTTCAAATGGGTGATCGATGAGGCCGATATCAAAGCGGATGCGGCAACCCGAAAACTTCTTTTCGGCCGCGCGGGTTACAAGATCAGTGCCTATGACCGCCATGCCATTGAAGAGGCTGTCCGTTTCCAGGAACAACATGGGGCTTCCGTTGCCGCCGTGACGGTTGCCCCTCCTTCCGCAAAGAAGTGCCTCAAGGATGCCCTTTCCCGAGGGCCGGATTCGGCCTGTTTTGTCAACGATCCGTCTTTCCTGGACCTGGATCCTTCCCAGACCTCATCGATTCTGGCCGCCGCCGTCAGAGGGCGGATTAAATTCGACCTCATTATATGTGGTGAGGGCTCCGACGATCTTTATGCCCAGCAGGTCGGTCCTGCTCTTGCGGAAAGGCTGGGAATTCCTTGCGCGACCTGTGTCAGCAAACTCACGTACGCGGAAGACGAAAAGCATATCATCGCAGAGCGCAGGCTGGATGACGGCATGGAGACGGTTCTGGTGCCCTTGCCGGCCCTTGTCAGTGTTTTGCCGGGAATCAACACACCGCGGATTCCAACGCTCAAAGAGGTCCTCGGCGCTGCAAAAAAAGAGATCTTCAATGTAGCCCTTGAAGAACTGGGCGATATCCCGGGACCGTACTTGAAGACAGTAGAGGTCGTCGCAGCCGCCATGGACCGCCGCGGAATCAGGTTTTCCGCCGACGAGGAAGGCGTTCGATCCGCCGTAAACGCCCTGTTCAAAGAGGGCGTCCTTTCGCAGGGAGTGTTGTGAAATGGATGGAATCTGGATTTTTGCGGAAAGACAGGAACAGACGCTGGAACTTCTGAATCCCGGCAGGAGCCTTGCCGACATGATGGGTGTGAAACTGGCGGCGTTTGCGGCCGACGGCGGGCTGGCTCCGGAGTATATTGCACATGGAGCTGACGAAGTCTTTGTGCTTCCTCCTCTGCTCCCGGGCCAGCCGCTTGAATCTTACGTTGCGGTGCTGGCGGATGAGGCGCGAAAGAGAACCCCCGGGGTGTTTCTCATCGGCGCGACCCCGAGGGGAAAAGAAATTGCAGCCCGGCTGGCTGCCCGGCTGAATACGGGTCTGTGCAGCGGCTGTACCGGTCTTCATCTAAGGGACGGAAGCAACGTGCTGGAGATGGAGCGACTGATGTTCGGGGGAAAAGCCGTTCAAAAGGTTCTCTGCTCCGCCCGTCCGCAGATGGCGACCGTTCTTCCGGGGACGTTTGAGCCTGCCGTGTGCCTGCCGGACAGGAAAGGTGTTGTTGTCGAGGTGCATTCCGCGTCTTCCTCTGAGGTGCGGATCGTGAGCAGATCGGCGAGGCATCGTGAAGGGGCGGACGTGACGGAGGCGAAAATCATTGTCTGCGTCGGCCGGGGCGTGGAGAGCGAAGAGCACATGGAACGGGTGCGAGAACTGGCTCGCGTGGTAGGCGGCGAGATTGCCTGCACCCGACCCATTGCGGAAGAGTGTCAATGGCTTCCGGAAGAGGTCTACTTAGGCATTTCGGGCAAAAGGGTAAAACCGGATCTCTATATCGGTCTTGGTGTGTCCGGCCAGATACAGCACGTGGCCGGCATCCGGGAAAGCAAGGTGATCTTCGCCGTCAACCGCGATGAAAATGCACCTATCTTCGATGCGGCGGACTACGGCATTGTCGGGGACATGTGCCGGGTTGTTCCCCTATTGATAGACGAGCTCGGAAGGCTCCTGAAAGTCTGAGGGCGGCGGGCATGGCGAACGACAAATTCACGGCGATCGTTGTCGGCGCGGGTCCGGCGGGAAGCACCGCCGCTTTGGTGTTGGCAAGGGCGGGCCATGAGGTTCTCCTCATTGAAAAGGGAGCGGTTCCCGGAGCGAAGAATATGTTCGGAGGCCGGCTGTACAGCCACGCCCTGAACCGCATCATCCCTGAATTCTGGGAAAGAGCCCCGGTTGAGCGACCGGTGGTTCGGGAGACCCTCACGCTTTTGCACGACGGGCGAAGCGTTTCGCTGAACGTCCGGAACCTGGATTGGGTTTCACCGCCTCACCATTCGTTCACGCTCCACAGAGCCGAGTTCGATGCATGGCTGGCCTCGGAGGCTGAAGAAGCTGGAGCCATGCTCGCCTGCAGCATACGCGTGGACGATCTGCTTATGGAAAACGGCAGAGTGATCGGTATACGTGCAGGCGAAGATGAGATGTTTGCCGATGTCGTCATCGCCGCCGATGGGGTGAACTCCCTGCTTGCTCAGAGGGCGGGGTTGGCAGGGATGGCTTCTCCGAGACAGGTGGCAACGGGGGTCAAACAGATCATTGAACTGCCTTCAGACGTCATCCGTCGACGCTTTCAGCTTGAAGGAAACAACGGTGCCGCCCAGTTGTTTGTGGGCGATTGCACCGGCGGAATGCAGGGCGGCGGTTTTGTTTACACCAACAGGGAAAGCGTCTCATTGGGTCTTGTCATCAATGCGAATGAGCTGCGGAAAACGCAGAGAAGCCTTTTTGAATTGATCGAAGATTTCAAAATGAACCCCCACATAGCTCCCCTGTTGGAGGGTGGGGATGTGGGGGAGTATTCCGCCCATCTGATACCCGAAGCGGGGCTGGCCATGATGCCCCGGGTATTCGGCCAAGGGATTCTCGTGGCGGGCGATGCCGCGGGTTTTGCTCTCAATCTGGGCTATGTCGTACGCGGAATGGACTTTGCGATCGCATCCGGGGAAGCCGCCGCTAAAACGGTCATACAGGCGAAAAAACACAATGATTTTTCGCGGCGGGGTCTGAGCTTTTATCAGAAATATCTCAGGGAAAACTTCGTTCTCAGAGACTTGGCGGCTTATCGCAGGGCTCCGGAGTTCATGGAAAACTGCAGACTATTTGAAACTTATCCTGATCTGATCACATCGCTCATGGCGGAGGTCTTTACCGTGTCCGGCTCTCAGCCGGTCCATCTTTTTACGAAAATACTCAGCCGTGTCAGACAAAGCAGGGTCAGCCTGGCAAAACTGTTTATTGACGGCTGGAGGGGAGCGACATGGCTTTGAAACGTTTGAGCATCGAACAACTCCTGGGGCTCAATAAATTCGTGGTCGATGACGAGGAAGCTCACATTCTTCTCGACAAGGAATGCTGCCGGTCATGCATCACCAGACCATGCACAGCCGCCTGTCCCGCCGGTTGCTATAAGGCGGAAAAGGGGGAAGTAAACTTTGATTATGCAGGTTGTCTCGAATGCGGAACATGCAGAGTGGTTTGTCCCCTGTCAGACAGAGCGATTGTATGGCGATATCCCCGTGGGGGATTCGGCATACAATTCCGGTACGGATAAGCACGTACGGGCAAGGTCATCTTGATGCGATTGCACATGTTCGCGAAAAGCTCGCTCTCAGCGCATCCGCAGGTGCCCCTCGGCGCCGAAAGTTCCGACGGCGGCTGTGGGAGCACCCCAGGGATTCAGCCGTGGGAGGGTCGATGACCCGTTCAGAGGGAAATGCCCTATTTTACGGATCCGGGTATTCAGGTTGAGATCATCAATAATGCCGACGATGCCGGCCAGCCGCGAATGAATTTCCTCAACCTGGGTCCTGTCGAAGGGTCGATTCAGATCGGGTTCCAGGAGATTTCGATATCGCGGGATGGCAATCCTCACACGACCGCCCGAAAAGGACATCCGGTATTCCCCAAAGGTGGTTCTCAGCGCGAGGAGACGGTCCATCATTTCCGGCGTGAGGAGATACCTTGCCTCCAAGTGGTCACAAGAGATTACGGTGAATTTTCTGTTGAAGGCCGGATCCCCCAGATTCACAAAATTTTCTTGTCGGGAGGTCCGTTCCGGAAAGTGGGAAGAAGGGACAACCAATGTCCGGCCCCAAAATCTGTTATCGCAGTGCGCCGAAAAGAAAATCCCGGAAAAGATTGTATAGTACTCGGTCCTCATCCGCGAATGTCCATGGATGTCCAATTCATGAACCGTGCGCTTCTCTTCCGCATGCACATGAGAAAACCGGAAATGAGTGACTCCATGAACGCCTTCGATGTAGTCGCAGCCGCTATAGCGGTCCGGAGTCCCATACAGCATTGAATCCTTGAACTCTTCGATTGAGATGAACCTCCTGGGGGACCAGACGTACCGGTCGGCGGTGATTGCCAGGAGAGCAGAAATCGTTTCCCGTTTGAAATCCCGTGCCAGATATCTTTTCATCCTTCGCAATGTTCCTGCCGTGATGAGAGGCAGGAGCGCGCATGCAAAGACATACCCTGCCGGCTCTCTCTGTTCCTGGCAGAAAAAGGAAAAAACGCTCAGACATGCGAAGATAACAGTCCAGGGCCAGAACGATGTCCTGTTTCTGACGATGTTCAAACGGGTCATCTCGAGATTCCGGAGTTTCTTTCCAAGAGGACCATGGAGAAGCTTTGCGAGATCGTTTTTCATGTTGTTATCCCTCAAACCTTTGTTGCGTAAAGGTGTGGCATATCGTTGAGGGCGTGACAATGCTTGATAAACTTGGTGAATATACGGAACTAAATCAGGCATGACTCTATCGACTATTTCCATCCTCTTCGCCCTGCAGACCTTCTTGTTTTCCAACATCATTCAATAAAAAATGACGGTTACCGGCTGCCGGATCTTAAAATTAATTCAACATTTCAACTGTAAATTGTGATAATGATTTGCTCATTATAATTAAAGACATTTCATATAGACGGATTCCACGGCAACCTTACATCGGGGACAGGATCATGCGGTTGGTAGTGAAAGAACCCTTTACTCTAAAAAGAGAAAGGGTTCTTTTTTTTGCTCGCAAGAACCCGGATTCAGAGCAGGCGTTTTATTAGAACATCACCGAACGCACGAGCGCAGGGAGAGGCCGGGATAAAAATGATAAACAGTCAAACGATCTTCACGGGCGATTCTAAATATAGATTGTGGATTCTCGCTCTGTTCATCGGAGCTCTTATTCTGGCGGCGGGGTATCTCTTGACAAGGTACCTGGCGGACCAGGCATGGCGGGATGTGATCAGCCAGGGCGATGCGAGTATTTCCGTATTGGCGTCCAACGTAAAGGCTGCCACTGGAAGGATTGAGAAGGGCGCCCTTACCCTGTCGGGTTCTCCGGGGGTTTCAGCTGCCTTGATCACTCATTACGCGGGGGATATCAGGTCCGCTGAAGAAGTGCTCGACCGGTACAACAAAGCCCTGGAAGCGGATGTCTGTTATATTGTGGATCGAACGGGTCTGGTGATTGCGTCGTCGAACCGTAACGATGCAGATAGTTTTGTCGGCAAGAATTATAAGTTTCGTCCCTATTTCATTGAGGCCATCAAGGGCGAAAAGGGTCGTTACTTCGCATCGGGAATCACTTCTCTGAAAAGGGGTTTCTATGCGAGCTCTCCCGTTCGGGATGCCCGGGGAAGGATCATCGGTGTGACCGTCATTAAAGAAAATATTGATGACATTGAGAATTATTTAAGAAATTATGAATACTCTTTCCTCATCAGCCCGGAGGGCGTCATTTTTCTTTCCGGTAAGCCCGAGATGGTCTTGAAAAGCCTGTGGCCGTTGGAAAAGGCTGTTGAGCAGCGGCTTCTTGTTTCACGCCAGTTCGGCGACAAACCCTTTGAAGCATTTCTACCCCGGGAAGTGTCCAACGGGACAGATATCCGTTTACAGGGAAAACGTTTCCTGGTTTTCCGCAAGATCATCGATCCTCAGGGCTGGTCTATCGTTCTTATCTCCTCTCTCGAAAGGGTGACTTTTTATAAATTCATAGGTGTTGCGGCAACCCTTTTTGTGTTGATACTGGTTTCTTCTCTCATTTTGATCATTAACGAGACAAATAAAGCCAGGGCGGTACATCTCGAAAGTGAACAAAAACTCCAAAGCATTCTCCACGGCTCTTTTATTCCAACCTTTGTGATCGGAAATGATCACAAGATCCTATACTGGAATAAGGCCCTGGAAGAAATCAGCAGGATCAGGGCGGCGGATATCATTGGTACCACCGGGCAATGGAAGGCATTTTATGAGAGGGAGAGGCCTACCCTGGCGGATATCCTTGTGGACGGCGCCATCGAGTCCATTCCGGAATGGTATTCCGGCAAGTACATCAAATCCACCCTGATCGATGAAGCCTACGAGGCGGCGGATTTTTTCCCTGCCATTGGCGATGGCGGAAAGTGGCTGCGTTTTACCGCGGCAGCCATCAGAGATTCTTCAGGCCGGTTGATCGGAGCCATTGAAACGCTGGAAGACATCACGGATCTGCGGCGCGCTGAGGCGTTATTCAGGACTATGGCGGACACCTCCCGGGCCGGGGTTTATATCATCCAGGACGGCAGATTTCAATTCATCAATTACAATGCCGCGAGGTATGCAGGATATTCGGCGGAAGAGATGATAGGGATGAAGACACTGAGCATTGTGTATCCCGAAGATGTTGAAGCAGCAAAAACAAATGCCTCAGAGATGTTGACGGGGAAGCGCACGGCTCCTTATGAATTCAGGATTATCCGGAAAGATGGGCAGGTTCGGTGGATCATGGAGACGGTGACATCGATTGATTATCACGGCTCGAAGGCTGTCCTCGGGAACTCCATGGATATTACCAAGCAGAAGCAGTCCGAAGAGGCATTGAAAAAAGCCTTCCAGGATCTCCAGGAGACCAAGGACATGCTTGTCCAGTCCGAAAAACTCGCGGCCATGGGCCGCCTTTCATCAGGCGTTGCCCATGAGATTCGCAATCCCCTGAACATCATGTCCCTGAACCTGCAGATGTTGGAGATAAAAGGGACATTGGATGAAGATACTAAGAAAGCCGTGGACCTCTGCCACACCCAGATCAACCGCATCGTCAAGATCATTGAGGGCCTCCGGAAATTTTCCCGCATGTCTGAAAAAAAGCTCTCCCCGGAGCACGTCCAGGAAGTCATCGAACATGTGCTTAGCCTGAGTGCCCCCCGGTTCAAAATGGAGGACGTCGCCGTCAGCGTGAAATGCAATCCGGATCTCCCGCGGATATTCATGGACGGAGCGGCCATGGAACAGGTCTTCTTCAATCTGATTTCCAATGCCCTGGACGCGATGAAAGATCGGGAAAAGAAGGTTCTCACGATAGCCGCCGAGAAGAGAGGCGGGAATATTTTCGTCACCGTTTCCGATACGGGTCATGGCATCCGGGAGGAGGATCTGCAGAAACTCTTTGATCCCTTCTTTACGACGAAGGGCCCGGACAAGGGAACCGGGCTGGGCCTTTCCATCTCATACGGGATCATCCAGGACCACAAAGGAAAAATCTGGGCGGAGAATAATGAGACGGGAGGGACATCGTTCTGCATTGAACTGCCGATCGAAAAAAGAGCAAGGTCTTGACAATCATTTTTTCAAGAATGCGTTTTTTAGGGAATTGTTCTTTACAGAAATGCCCGTTTGCCCTAAAATAAAATCGTTGGCGCAGACAGGCCCGCCGGGGTTCTTGCGGTTGTGTGAAGAGGATACAGGAGTGCGGGAAGATGCCGGAACGTGTCCGAGTCCAGGAAGTCTTCAACGATGTCCGCGCCCACCGGCGCGTTGCCGACCTGATTCGACGGTTCTCGACCAACAAACGCGATGTCCGCCAGGCGGCCATGGAGGCACTCGACATTAAGGGGTGCCGGTCCATCCTGGATCTGGGATGCGCCTTCGGTTCTTTCGCGGAGAGTCTCAAAGGCAGGGTGCATCCCCAGGCGACCATCACGGGCGTGGATGTCGTCGAGGCTTACGAGCCGATGTTTCTGGATGCCTGCCGCCGGGCGGGTATGAGCGGACGGTTCTTCCCCGGAGGGGCGTCCGTCCTGAAAACCTTCGCCGACCGATCCTTTGATCTCATTCTCTGCTCCTATGCCCTCTATTTCTTCCCCGACGCCATCGGGGACATCGCCCGTCTGCTCAGCCGGGAAGGAATCTTCATTGCCATTACACACCATCAGCGGAACGCGGGCGAGCTGATCGATCTGACGAAAAACATTCTAAGGGCCGAGGGGCTTTTTCACGAAAAGGAGCTGCCTTTTGAGACCATTATCGGCCGATTCTCATCGGAGAACGGGGAAGCGCTTCTGAATCCCTGGTTCGGGAAAATCAAGACCATCGATTACCTCAATTCGCTGGTGTTCCCGCCGGCCGATGTCTTGCAGCTACTGGAGTATCTCCGGTTCAAAAGCCCCCTTTACTTCATGGGAACGGGAAGGGATACGGAGGCCATCCTGGCTCTGATCCGGGAGTATCTGGTGGGCGTCTCCTCCGGGAAAAACAGCTTGACCATCTCGAAGGATGACCGCATCTTCATTTGCGCATTGCCGAGGCATGGAGAGAATAAGCCATGAGGAAGGGACGCAGACGTTATTGCCACTCTTGCGGCGGACCGGTCTCCCACAGGATAGAAGACGGAATCCGGCGGGATTTTTGTCCGGTATGCAACCTCTTCTTTTATGAGAATCCGCTGCCCGTTGTCTCGACGATCGTCGATGTGGACCGCCGGATTCTTATGGTCAAGCGGGGAAAGAGACCCTACAGGGGTTCCTGGTGCCTGCCCACGGGATTTGCCGAAGCCGGCGAAAGCATTCAGGGGGCGGCCTTGAGAGAACTGGCGGAGGAAACGGGCATCGAGGGCAGAATCCTCAGTCTCGTGGATGTCCGGTCCTACGGAAGCCGATTCTACGGGGATCTCCTTTTCATCACCTTCGAGGTGGAGCTCCTGGGGGGATCGCTTCAACCCAAACCCGGGAGCGATACAGTCGCGGCCCGTTTATTCCCCCTGGAGCATCTTCCCCGAATAGCATTCTCTTCAAACAGGAACGCCCTCCAGCGTTACATCGCGGGCAAGGCCGAATACTGGGCCATCGTCGATTCCTTCAGCATTTCCGTTCGCGGAGAGGAAACGGGCGGCGTCAGGAGAGATCTCCTCTCAGACAGGATGATCGGCGTCATTGAGGATAACGCGGAATCCATCGCCCGACGCTGGATGAACGATGCCCTGAACAACCCTTCGACGGCGGATTTCCGCAAGCTCGATCAGACGCGTCTTTTCGGGGATGTCCGGGAGATTCTCTCCCAATTTGGAAAATGGCTGGGAGGTTTTTACAAAGACGCCGACATCCGCGCCTATTACACGGCCTTCGGACGGAAAAGCCGCGGGGACGGCGTGGCTCTGAGCCATGCCCTCAGCGCCCTGAGCCTGATCAAGAAACATCTCTGGGAGTTCGCTCTCTCACAGGGCATGTGGCGCAAGACGCTCGACATCTACATGGCGCTGGAACTCGACCGCCGGATCGTTATTTTTTTTGACAAGGCGGTTTTTCATACGACCAAGGGTTATGAAAGATAGACTCCCTTCGTACATCACAAAGATCGCACGCTCAGGAAGCTGTATGTGACATGTTTTTCACCCCCGGAGAGAGTGAATCAACATTCAGCGGGAATCGATAGCCGGCCTTTTCATAAAGATCCCTTATTCGGATCAGGTCTTCCATCATGTTTTCGCCTGGGATGATTTCACCCAGCCATCGGGCTCTTTTATTTTTATTGTCCAGATACCAGCAGATGATGGAAACCCCGGCGGCCTTCGCGATATGCCAGAATCCGGTTTTGATCGTCGGCACTTTTTTCCGGGTTCCCTCAGGCACGATGGCCAGAAGAAACTCATCTCTTGTGTCGAAAACCTTCACCATCTGTTCCACAACGCCCTGGGGGGAACCGCGATCCACGGGAATGCCGCCCAGAATATTGAGAAGAAAAGACATGGGCCAGAAATACAACTCTTTTTTTATCATGATATACCCGGTTCGCTTGATAATCCGGAACGCCGTGAAGGCCCTGACCGCATCCATGTTGGATGTATGGGGAAAACCGACAATGACATGCTTGCTGGAAAAATAAGACGGGAGCGGTTCAAACCGCCAGCCCATCAAGAAATAAAGAAAACGTCCCGCAAGACTCATGAATTGTTTCACCTGGGATTCCTTTCATTTTCCTTTTTTCATCTTGATCCTGAGACCGGCACGGAACACATGGTTGCCGGAACCTCGGCGTTGATGATGGCATTTCTATGTGAAATGAAATGCTTTTGACGTCGCAGAAGGCCAATCATGGTCGGTAATCTTGCACATTCTTCAGTTTCCGTCAATGAACGACATTTTGCCCCTTAATGCCGCCGACTGAAAAAAGGTTTGACAGGAAATCAGGGGAGTTTTATTGTTGCACGACTGGAACAATTCCGAATGTTGGAAAGATCGTTCCAAATAGAGCTGCAGGGATTATTAAGTGTACGTCGTTGAACTTGACAATTGATCCTTGCGTGTCATCCCCGCGAAGAGACTGTGTCACTATTACCATCTTTGTCATTCCGTGCAAGCGAAGCGCGACACGGAATCCAGTATTTTCATTAAGTTCTGGATGCCGGCTTTCGCCGGCATGACAAACTTTTTCTTCGAGAGATGTTATTGTAAACTATTTCATGATCCGGGTGGTAAAACATGATCACGGATTTCAAGATGCTGATTGCGGAGGCCGCTTCCCGGGGGCCCAGGAAGGTTGCCGTCGTTCTGCCTCATGAGGCGGCATCGATCGAAGCGATCAATGACGCGCAGATCGCGGGCGTGGCCGAAGGCGTTCTCATCGGACACTCGAACCTTATCGAATCGCTTTTGAAGGATCTGAAGATTCTCCCGTCGCGTTTCGTCATTCACCATGAGATGAACGAGGATCTGGCGGCCGAATACGGTGTGGAACTGGCCGCGTCAGGCGGAATCGATATTCTCCTGAAAGGGAACATCTCGACCAACAAACTTCTGGGCGCTGCGCTGCGCGGTCCCCGCAATCTGAGGGCCGGAGCTCTGCTGAGCGATGTTTTCATCTTTGAGGACAGCCGGCAGGGCAGGCGGTCCATCACGCTCGCCTCCGATGGGGGCGTCAATGTGGCTCCCGATTTGAAAGCGAAAATCGGCATCATCAAAAACGCCGTGACGGTCGCGCATGCCCTCGGGATCAGGGTCCCGAAGGTGGCCATTCTTTCCGGCGTGGAAAAAGTTCAGCCGGAAGTGCAATCAACGGTGGACGCCCTCGCTCTGGCCAAGATATGTTCATACGGGGATATCCCGGACTGCATTGTGGACGGTCCTTTCGCGCTGGACAATGCCGTTTCCATGGAAGCAGCGCAGATCAAGAAAGTGGAATCACCGGTGGCCGGTTCAGCCGACATTCTGATCATGCCGGACCTGGAGGCGGGAAATATCTTCGGAAAGGCTCTGGTCTACTATGGAGGAAAGGCTCTCGCGCACGTCATCGTCGGCGCGAAGGTCCCCATCCTGATCAGCTCGCGATCGGACCCGCCCGCGGCGAGGCTGGCCTCCATAGCCCTGGGCGTTCTGCTGTCATCTTGGATGACAGAGAAAGCATGACGTATTTTCACATGGCAGGAAGGGGATATGAAGATAACACAGCTCTCAGTCTTTCTGGATAACAGGGCAGGGGTCCTGGCGGAACTGACCGAATATCTCGGCGCGAAGGGCATAAACATCCGCGCACTCAGCGTCGCCGAGTCCCGGGATTTCGGCGTTATACGGATGATCGTGCCCGATCCCTCCCGTGCCGCCGATCTCCTCGGCGCAAAGGGTTACAGCATCCAGAAAGTGGAGGTCCTTGCCGTGCGGGTGGCCGATGAACCCGGAGGGCTTGGAAAGGCGCTTCGCGCCCTGGCCGACGAGCATTTGAACGTGGATTATCTGTACACGTTTCTGGACAAGCTGGGAGATCACGCCGTCGTGATTCTTCGGGTCGACAATCTTGACTTCGCGAAGGCCGTTCTGATTCGTGAGGGCTTTGGGCTTTTATCGCAGGAAGATTTCTCAGGACTATAGCAAAAGCGCTGCTTCCCCTTTTTATCCCTTCAGGATGGTTTTCAGGGCCGCGAGCAGCCTCGCGACATTTTCCTTCCTTGCCGTATGCCCCATCAGACCGACGCGCCAGATTTTTCCTGCCAGGGGGCCCAGGCCGGCACCGACTTCAATTTTGAATTCACTTCGCAGGCGCCGCCGGACGGACAGTTCGTCCACGCCTTCGGGAACCAGCACGGCATTAAGCATGGGGAGGCGGTGAGGCTCATCGACCAGCATCTTCAGACCGAGCTCTTCCAGGCCGTTGACCAGCACCTGGTGATTCTCCCTGTGACGCTGGAAGACCTTCTCCTGTGTTTCCTCCAGGATCAGGAGGAGCGCCTGGTAAAGACCGTAGATCATGTTCACGGGCGCCGTATGATGATAAACGCGGTTTGTCCCCCAGTAGTTGGCGATGAGCGAGAGATCGAGGTACCAGTTGGGGACTTTCGTTTTCCGTCCGTTGAGCCGGGCCATCGCCTTTTCCGAAAAGGAGAGGGGCGCCAGTCCGGGCGGGCAGGACAGGCATTTCTGAGTCCCGCTGTAAATCGCGTCGATGTTCCAGTCGTCCGTCCTGACGTCCACGCCGCCCAGGCTTGTGACGGTATCAACAAGGTAAAGCGTGTCCGAATTCCTGAGCAGGCCGCCGACTTCAGCGACCGGGTTGAGCACGCCCGTGGAGGTTTCGGCGTGGACGATCGCCGCGATCTTGTATCCGCCCTTCCGAATCTTCTTTTCAACCTCTTCGACGATCACCGGGGTCCCCCATTCAAATTCCAGCGCGTCCACCTGTGCTCCCAGCCTTTCCGCCACATCCTTCATCCTCCGTCCGAAAACGCCGTTGACGGCGATGAGGACTTTATCCCCCGGCTCCACGAGGTTTACGAAACAGGCCTCCATTCCGGCGGAGCCCGTGCCGGATAAAGGCAGCGTCAATTTATTGTTGGTGTTCATGATCTTCTGAAGCATTTCCTTGAGGCCGTCCATTATTTTCAGGAAATAGGGGTCCAGATGCCCGAGGGTTTTCAGGCTCAGGGCGGCGTAGACTTCCGGAGGCACGCAAGAGGGTCCGGGTCCCATCAGCAACACTTCCTCAATCCCCTTCAACTGATTTTCCATAGGGGTCTCCTTTCGGATCATTTAAGGGAGGTTAACGCTCCAGCAGTTTCAGTTTCAGAAGTTTCTTGGCCAACGTGTAAATATCCTCTTTGCTGCCTTCCTTGCGTCGGCCGACGGCGACGATGAAGACAACATTTTTTTCTCCGGCTCGTCGGACAGGCCGTCGATCGCGTTCCGGATTTTGATTCTGGTTTTCTGATCGGAAATTCGGCTGAGCATATCGAGAGCAGTGGGGGTGATAAAGATAGAGCATTTCACAAACCCCGCTCCCTCTTGGCATCCTCCCAGGCAATTACTTTGCCGGTTTCCAACTCCCGAATGCTTTTCTTGAGTTTGTTCATCAGATCCTTATCGGCCATGATCTCAAGAGTCTCGGTCAGCGTTTCATAGAATTCCCAGGGCATGACGGCCAGTACAGGTTTTCCCCGCCGTGTGACGGCAATGGCATTCATGTCCTGTTCTTTTCCAAACTGCTCAAGCAGCGATGTGAGCTTTTTTCTTGCCTCGATCATCGGCATTGTTTTGGACATTGTCTCATTCCTTGAGTGATGTGTTTGTTGATGTATCTCGCAACGTACCTGTTCCGTCAAGTTATTTTTGAAAGGGCGACTCCATGCCCAACACCACATGCCGAACGCCTGCTTGATCACATGGTAAGGCTTGACGGGATAGGATTTCCAGATTTTGCGGAAATCAGCAAGCGGCCTGTCACGGGGTCCTCAACAGTGTTGGACACGACGAGGACCGGCAGTTTTCCCTTCCGCAGTATTTTCGCTGTCAGCAGGGTTTGCGCGAGCGGACCGGAGCCGAACTCGAACTCGTGATTGCCTGAGGTCGTCACGTCAAAGCCCATTAACATATAAGTCAGGATATCCTACTCCCCGATGATCTTCACTAACGCCCGCTTCCTTCTCCGACCGTCAAACTCTCCGTAGAAAATCTGCTCCCAGGGGCCGAAATCGAGCCGGCCCTTTGTCACGGCGACGACAACCTCCCTTCCCATGATCTGCCGTTTCAGGTGAGCGTCCCCGTTGTCTTCGCCCGTGCGGTTGTGGCGGTAGCGTGATATGGGTTCATGGGGAGCGAGCTTTTCAAGCCATTCTTCATAATCCTGATGCAGTCCCGATTCATCGTCATTGATGAAAACACTCGCTGTAATGTGCATCGCGTTTATTAGTATCAAGCCCTCCTTGACGCCGCTTTTTCTGAGGCATTCCTCGACCTGCGGCGTGATGTTTACAAAACCCCTCCGTGCGGGGATATTGAACCAGAGTTCCTCCCGGTATGATTTCATCCTGTCCACCCTCCTGTGTGATACTATTTTATCAGAGGTACTTTGCCAGATACTCTTTCGCGAGGAAAAGCAAAATCCCGAATCAGTCGAGATCATAATGCAGCTTCAGTGCCCGGTCGATCTTTTCAAGCACCTGCCGATCGAGTCTGCCCACATGCTTGATCAGTCTGGCCTTGTCGATGGCCCTGGTCTGGTTGATCATAGCCTTTGACTTTTCGGTGAGTCCGCTGGAACCTACCGGCAGTTCCACTTCGAATGAAAAAATTCTGGAAATGTTTGATGTGATCGGCGTGATGGATATGATCGGGGAATTGGCATTGTTGACGTCATTGGAAACAATAACCGCCGGTCTTGTCTTTTTTACTTCATGACCGACCGTTGGATCAAAATTGACCAGGTAGATGTCTCCTTTTTTAAAGGCCATCGCTCAATGTCCCTTCCAGGTCTCTATATGTTTCCTCCATTTCATTCGCGGCCTCGCGGTATTCCACCGCCAGCCGTTCCTTTTGCCTTTCTTTGATAAGCCGTTTGATTGCCGTGGCGATGAACCGGCTTCTCTCACGAAGGGGAACCTCCTTCTTCAATTCAGAATAGGTGCTCTCCGGCAAAGAAACATTGACCCTTACTGCGGGCATAACACACCTCCATGTCTTATGATTATTACACAATAAATATACACAAACAAGGATGTTTGTCAATGGCTTTATGTTCTTTTGGGTTTCCTGCCGGTTTTATCGAACCAGAACATCAGTGGTTCCATGATTCCATGGCATGCAAAAGCCCAAATAACAATGCCTGATTTTGTCTGAGAGAATGCTATCGGCAGTCACGCATTATTAAAGTTCGAGCGAACCGATACTCCTTGCTTCCGAATTTTGTGCTTTGCAAAAGTGAAGAAAATTGGATATATTCCGCTTTCGTCTTTTCAGGATGCTTTATTTTTTTCAGGGGGTTTGTAACTTTATGTCGGATGCGAAAAAATGATTGCTGGATCACCTGGGTGGCTCTGACGCCGGCCATTATGGCTGTTTTTGCTGCCATCACGACACTTTATGTTGGGAAATATTCCTCGCGCACCATCATGCATCAGGCATTGGGCATCAGGAAAAGACAAGAGGCAAAGGGGAAAAAAGTTATTCCACTTGAATCCTTGAACCCCTTTTTGAGGGAGGTTTAGCCATTGGGTCCTGTAAGGGAAATGATGAACAGCCAGGGGCGGAGAAAGATTGCCCTTCTCGTCTTTTCCGCGATCGTGGTTCTGGGTATCGCGGGAATCCTTTTTTACATGAGCTATCTGAAGAGTCACGTCTCGACGGATGACGCGTTCGTGGCGGGGAAGATCCACGTGATCGCCTCCAAGGTCCCCGGAACGGTGAAGGCCGTTCATGTCCATGACAACCAGTCCGTGAAGCAGGGCGATCTCCTTGTCGAGATTGACTCGCAGGACTATGACGTGAGGGTGAGAGAGGCCGAGTCTGCGGTGGGCGCAGAAAGCTCAAAGCTCGCGGAGATATCATCGCGGGTCGAGGTGACCCGGAAGCAGCTCCGTGAATTCGAGTACAGGCTGGAATCGGCCCGGGCCAATCTCAAGCAGGCCGATCTCGACCTGACACGCGCCCGGAGGCTGTATAAGAAGGAAATCCTGCCGGAGGAGAAACTGGAGAAGGCAAAAACAAATTACGATGTGGCCAGGGCCCGGGTGGACGCGGTGAAAGAACAGTTGAAGCAGGCAGAGGCCGCTTTGGAGACGCAGAAGGCTGTCATCCGGCAGACGGACTCGGCATTCCAGGCGCAGGGATCTCTTCTCAAACAGAGGCAGGAGGTCAGGAAGGGCGAGGATTTGAAGAGGAGCTACACCAGAATTTACGCGCCTTCAGACGGTTACGTGACCAAGAAGTCCCTGGAGGTCGGAAATCAGATCCAGGCCGGGCAGCCCCTCATGGCGGTGGTTCCGCTCGGCGATGTCTGGGTGGTCGCGAACTACAAGGAGACACAGCTTGAAAGGGTGAAACCGGGCCAGAAAGTGAATATCCGCGTGGACACTTATCCCGGCAAGGCCTTTGAAGGTGTGGTGGACAGCATCATGGCGGGAACAGGCTCTGTTTTCTCACTATTTCCCCCGGAGAATGCCACGGGCAATTTCGTGAAAGTCGTCCAGCGGATTCCCGTCAAGATCGTTCTGAAGAAGGGGGCGGATCCGGAGCATAAACTCAGGGTCGGAATGTCCGTGGAGCCCACGATCATCATAGACAAATAAAGGCTGTGACGCTGTAGCGAAGATATGGTTTCGGAAAGAAACAAGTGGCTCGTCGCCCTCACCGTGATGCTGCCCACGCTCATGGTCATCATTGACACGTCGGTTGTCAATGTCTCGCTCGATCATATCCGGGGAAGCCTTTCGGCGGGAATTGACGAAGCGACTTGGTCCATTACGTCCTATCTGGCAGCGAACGCCATCATCATCCCCATGACCGGCTGGCTCAGCCGGCTCTTCGGAAGGAAGCGCTACCTTATTTTCTCCGTGACCCTTTTTACCTTGAGTTCTCTGCTCTGCGGCCTTGTCTGGAACATCCAGAGCCTCGTTTTTTTTTCGCATTATCCAGGGTTTCGCCGGTGGCGCCCTCCAGCCCATTTCGCAATCCATCCTGCTGGAGACCTTTCCACCCTATCAGCACGGGACGGCCATGGCCATTTTCGGGGCGGGCATCATGTTCGGACCCATCATCGGACCCCTTCTCGGAGGGTGGATCACGGATAACTGGTCGTGGCACTGGATCTTTTTCATCAATATTCCTGTCGGAGCCATTTCGATTCTCATGTCTCTCGCATTCATCATTGACCCGCCTTACATGAAGGGGGTGAAGATGAAAATCGATTACTGGGGGCTCTTCTTTCTTGCCGTGGGGATCGGGGCCCTTCAGATGGTTCTGGACAGGGGACAGAGGGAGGATTGGTTCTCGTCGGAGTTCATCACCTGGCTGACGGTCATCTCCGCCGTCTTTCTCATTCTTTTTATCATTGTGGAGATCTTTGCCGAACATCCCATCGTGAACCTGAGGGCCTTCAAGAACTTCTCTTTCAGTCTGGGGAACGTGGTCCTTTTTTTTGTTCTCGTGAATCTTTTCGGCAGCATCGTGCTGCTTCCCATCTATCTCCAGACCCTCATGGGATATACGGCGACGCTCGCGGGCGTTCTCCTGGGACCGGGAGGTGTCGCCACCCTGATCTCCATGCCCATCGCGGGGAAGCTTGTCTCACGGGTGAATCCCAAAGGCCTCATCGCCTTCGGGATCATCCTCACAGGTTATGCCACGCTTCTCATGTCCCGGTTCAGCCTTGCGGCCGACTTCAGCTCCATTTTATGGCCCCGTGTCCTGATGGGGGTCAGCATGGCCTTCATCTTTGTTCCCTTGATGACGCTTACGTTATCGAGTATCCGAAAGGAGGAAATGGCGAACGCCACGTCCATTTTCAATCTTATAAGGAATCTTGGCGGAAGCTTCGGCGTTGCCTTTGTCACCACCATGCTGACGCGGAGGGCTCAGTTCCACCAGGCCCGCCTGGTGGAACATCTCACGCCTTATGATACGGGTTACAACTGGAGCATTCATCAGGGGGCGCAGGCCCTGCAGAATGCAGGTATCGACCCCTCGGGCCAGGGCGGGCTCGGGATCATCTATGAGAAAAACTTTTGCGGCAGTCCATGATGATGTCCTTCAACGACGTTTTCTATATCCTGGCGGTCGCCATCATTTTGATGCTGCCCATCACGTTTTTCATGGTGCGGGTTAGGCATAGCGCCTCCGATCCGCACTAGCAGGCTGTTGCCCTTCGACAGGCTCAGGGTGACAAAAGAGAAGTTGTCCTGGCAGGCGGTGTCACGGTGAGCTTGTCGAATCGCGGAAGCCTTGCATCTGAGCATTTTTGAACCGCCTGCAAGAAAATGGTTTTCTAAGGTCTTTCACCTTACGATTTACAACTTACGCCTCGCGCGTTAAGTAATGCCGTTAGCCTGTATTAAGAGACGGGGTTCGAGTGAAAAGAAAAGGGCCTGATGCCCAATGCCTGAAGTCTAATGCCTGTTTTTAAAGGAAGGGTTCGAGGATTCAAGGGGTCAAGGGTTCGAGTGAAAAAAAATGATTTGAAATATTGTCCGGAGGAGCGTATGTGCTTCCGGAAAAGGGAACTCGGGCCTCCGCTGCCCGAAAAATTTCAAATATGGGTAGGGGAGCCTTCAGGCTCCCTGAACCGGGGAGCGTAAACACTCCCCTGCCCAAAGGTTCTTTGCCCATGGCCTGTATTAAGAGATAGGGTTCGAGCGCCCTTAGCCATTTGCCTTTAGCCTAATTTCAAGGAGTGTTGTTTATGAATAAGGAAGTTGTCAAAGCGAATGTTGTTGTTTTCATCGCCAGCTTCTGTACCCTGGTCATCGAATTGGTGGCCGGGAGAATCATGGCGCCCTATGTCGGGGTTTCCCTTTACACATGGACGAGCATCATCGGCGTCGTCCTTGCCGGAATCAGTATCGGCGCCTACGCCGGAGGGCTGATCGCCGACCGTTACCCCCGGACGTCCACACTCGGCTGGCTTCTTTTCCTGTCGGGATTGGGGGCGTTGATCATCTCGCCCCTGACCAATCTGATCGGGGCGGCCCAGCTGCAGACCACTCTCATGGTGCGGATCCTCATCCTGACGACCGCCATTTTCTTCATTCCTTCCTGCATCCTCGGCATGATCTCGCCGGTCGTTGTGAAGCTCACCCTGAATAACCTGTCAAAGACAGGCAATGTGGTTGGGAAGATCTATGCTTTTTCCACGCTCGGCTCCATCATCGGAACGTTCGCGACGGGTTTCTTCCTCATTTCATGGATGGGAACGAGGAATCTCCTGCTGGCCATGGCGGTCATTCTCGTCCTTTCGGCCCTGGCCTTCGGCGGCGCCTTCAGCCGGAAGAGGGCCGTCTTCGCTGTCCTTGCTGTTCTCGTGCCCCTCGTGTGGGTTTTTTACGGTTACGCTTTCAAGCCCCAACTCGATGAAAAAATTTATTACTATTTCAAGGAAAGTGACTACTATACGATCAAGCTGTCCCGATACGAAACCCAGGACGGGCAGCAGGCGGAGGCCCTCATCCTGGATAACCTGATCCATTCCATCAATGTTCTGGACAACCCGCTCCACCTGGATTACGAGTACCTCCGGATCTACGATGAGTTCATGCGGTGGCGAACGAAAAAGCATGGATCGCCGCAGGCCCTTTTCATCGGCGGCGGGGGCTACACCTATCCCCGGTATCTCGAAGTGAAATATCCCTCGGCGGGCATTGATGTCGTCGAGATTGATCCTGAGATCACGAAGGTCGTGTATGATTATCTCGGGGTCCCGAAGGACACCCGGATCCGGTCCTTCAATGAGGATGGCCGCTGGTTTGTGATGAACTGCGGGAATAAGGGGAAATACGACTTCATCTTCGGCGATGCCTTCAACGATCTCTCCATACCATACCATTTGACCACAAAGGAGTTCGCGCAGCAGTTGATGGACCTTCTGAAACCCGACGGCATTCTCATGGCCAACATGATAGACAGCTATGAAAAGGGGCTTATGCTGCCCTCTTATATCCGGACGCTGGAACAGGTTTTCGGAAAAGGACACGTCCATCTCGTTGCCGTGGCCCCGGATTTCAAGGGAATCAGCACCTGCGTCGTCGTGGCGAGCAGGCAAAGCCTGGATCTTGACAGCTTCGTGCGGACGATCAAGAGCGAAGGCGGCACCGAAATGATTTCCCACGTCTTTCCCCAGGAACGCCTGCAGGAGCACCTGGCGAAACGTCCTTTTGTCATCCTCACGGATGATTATGTGCCTGTCGACAACCTGGTTGCCCCGATCTTCGAGGAGCGCTTCGGGTACAAGAAAAACCGAGAGGCTGAAGAATGAAACCAAACGTCTATTTTTCTGAACAAGTGGATTCACGCTCCATCGAAGACGTTTTTGGAAGGGCGCTGAGGGACGGCGTGAAGATCGGGAGAGAGAGCCGCGTGGCGATCAAGGTCCATTTCGGCGAGAGGGGAAACACGAGATTCGTTTCTCCCGGAAACCTCCAGCCGATCATCGGCTCACTCGGGAAGATCAACGGCAACTTATTCCTCACGGACGCGAACACCCTCTACCGCGGGATGCGGCTGAACGCGACGGATCACCTGAAGATCGCAAAGGAGCACGGTTTCGACAGACTGAAGACGAAAATCGTTATCGCTGACGGGGAGAAAGGCGACGAGGAGGTGGACGTCGAGATCGGGAAAACCATATTCTCGAAAGTCAAAATTGCAAAGGCTGTTGCGGAATCGGATGTCCTTATTGCTGTGTCACACTTCAAGGGCCACATGCTTTTCAGTTTCGGCGGGGCCATAAAGAACATTGGCATGGGCTGCGGTTCCCGCGCCGGAAAGCTGGAGATGCACTCGAAAATCAAGCCCTCTGTGAGTACGAATTGCGTCGAATGCGGCCGGTGCATTGAGCACTGCCCCGTCGAGGCGATCAGCGACGAGAGCGGCAAAACCCGGATCAATCAGGTGAAATGCATCGGATGCGCCGGGTGCATCGCTGTCTGCGAGAGCGAGGCCATCGACATTCCCTGGCACGGCGCCACGAGCCGGGAGTGCATGGAGCGCTGCGTGGAATACGCTTTCGGCGCCGTCAGGGGGAAGGAGCGCGTATTCGTGACATTCATCCATCACATCACAAGCGACTGCGACTGCATGCCCGACAGCCGGGTGATCGGCGACGACGTGGGGATCGTATCCTCCACCGATCCCGTGGCCTGCGATCAGGCGGCCTACGATCTCGTTCTGAGAAAGCACGGCGGGCGGGACATCTTCAAAGCGGCGCATGGCATGGACGGCCGGCATCAGCTTGCCTATGCCGAGCGGATCGGCCTCGGGAAGAGGGCGTACACCTTAATCGAACTGTAGTGGCAGGCTGTTGAAAAACCATTTTTATCCGTTGCTGTCATTCCCGTGGAAACGGGAATCCAGTTTTTTAATAACGTTATGAGTTCCCCACGTTTTATTCAAGAGTCATGGTGCCGCACGTTATGCTTCCCTGAATGCACAAAAGCAGAATCAGCGGCTTATGAATGGGATTGAAAACAAATTGAATGAAACGGAATCCGGGTATTTGTTACTCCCGTTCACCAATCAGGATGAAAGGCGCCCAGAAGAATGGATGAGAGGCGCCGGTTTGAATCTTCTTGTCCCGTCCGGTGATCTTGACGCCGCGGCTTAAATCAGTGGAGGCCAGGCTTTGGTTTTTCAATTCCTGCTTGGCCAGCCTGAGCGCCTCTTCTCTGGACGTTCCGGGCTTGAGATGCGAGTAGAAGCTCTTCATCAGGACGGCCGTAGAATTCGATTCCACGCTCCAGAGGCTCACGATAACCGATTTGGACCCCGCGAGCATGAAGGCGCGGCTTAAGCCCACGATTCCCTCTCCGGCAATCTCTTTTCCCAGGGCCGTCTTGCAGGCCGACAGGACAACGGCATCGGCGTTGAGTTTGAATTCCAGGATCTCGCTCATCTTGAGGAAGCCGTCCTCAGGGCTGCGGTTCCCCGGCTGGCTCAGAACCAGCGCCGGTTCCAGGATATAAGGAATGTCGCCGCTCAAAAGACCGTGGGTGGCAAAATGGATGAACCGGTAACTGCCGAGATCGGATTTTAAAAGCTCGCTCTTGGAGGCATCCATATCCAGCTTGATGTTGGGGTCATGGGTTTTGTACCCGAAGAGCGCGCCTATTTTCAGGACCTCATCGCGGGTCTCGGGCAGACGCTGCAAAGAGAAGCCGCTGCGGACCAGGGCGCTGCGCAAATTGAGGCCAGGCGTCTGATCGGCCGATGCCAGGACGATGTTGTTGGACTTTCTATGGCTGTAACGCGCATCCGAATCCTCATAGACCGGATCGCCGAGTGCAAACAGGGGCCGGGATAATTTGGGACTCTCTTTGAACTGCCGCATGGTCGCCATGACCGAGGCGGACGGATAATAGCTGATCTTGTATTTTTCTCCCAGGTATTGAATCGCATTTTTTGTTCTGCCCGCCGTCAATGCCTCGAAGGGAATCATGTTCAGCACGCCGTCGGGGGTGATGATGATGTTTTTGTCGGAATCTATCCGGCTGAGAGCTTCTCCCAGCAGGAGCCTGCCCAGGGCCCGCCCTTTCTCCGGGTCATAGGCATCCAGCCGGTCCGGATTTTCAAGCCCGCTTCGAAATTCCCCGACTTTCCGGATGAGTTCCTCCCGGCTCACGGCGATTTCGATGGCCGAAGGTTTCTTGCCTTTTTCTATGATCCAGAGATAGGTCTTCCCGGGGTTGACCTTGTATGCGAGGAGCACCTCATTGGCCCGCAGCGGGATATTCCCTGCCATGACCGGCTCGGGATAGCGGATGGAGGCATAATCCGGATACTCTTTTCGCAGCTTGGCGATCAATTCATCCAGTTCGCGTTTCGATTTTTTCAGGAGCTCTCGCTGTGCTTCCGACTGGCCGCTTCCGGAGGACTGGATCGAGTCGACGGTGCTGAGCAATCGCTGCTCCTGTTCGGCCAACTCGCGGGGAATCCGGTCGGCGAGGGCGGCCGTTCTGGCTTTGGAGAGCAGTTCGAGAAAAGACCGGGCCTTGGTGCTTTCAGCGTAAAAGAAGGCCACTTCCACGGGAGTGAGGCCCGCTTTGATAAAGCGCGGATCCAGGCGGATATCGTCCTGCGTCCGGCCGTCTGCCGTGAGCAGGATATCGATGGCATGCTCATAGGCGGCGATTTTATTGGCCAGGAACAAGGACCGGAACTCTGTCGAACTCAGGCTGCCTCTCAAATCCTCAATGAACTTGATGGCGGTGTTGTAGTAGAGCAGCGCCTGGGCATTGCGGTTCTGCTCTTCATTCAAAAGCCCCAGGCCATAATTGGCGTACATCTGTTTCTCGGGGTAGTGCAGGTCCATGACGTCCAGGAGCCCAAGCCCTTCCCGGAAGGACCGGGCCGCCTCGTTGTATTTTTTCAATGACACCAGACAAAAACCGATGTTGTTGAGGATGTCCACGGTATCGGACGTGTTGTAACTTTTCCGGGCAAGTTCGAGGGCACGCTGATAATGGACGACCGCCTCCTGATAACGGCCGAGGCCGAAAAGGGTCGTGCCCAGGGAGGAATAGACCGACTGCTTCAGCTTGTCGTCCTTGTAGCTGTCGATGCCTGAAAGGGACCTGGTGAAGATGTCCAGTGCCTGGGACAAACGGCCTTGCTGCGCGAGGGTCTCCCCCATGCTGAGCGCAATGAGCGGATGCCCGCCCTTCGCGGACTCACGATTGCCCGTCGGGGCCGCCGCCAGAATCTCTGCGGCCTTGTCCGTATCCCCGATTTTCTTGTAGCAATCGGCCAGTCCGACCGTTGCCAGGACGATCCCCTCCGGATAGCGGCTGCTTTTGGCGGCGGATAACGATTGATTGAAATAGGACAGCGCCTTGTCGTACTCGTTGCGATCGAGGTAGGCCTTGCCCAGATAGCGGCAAATATCGGAGGTCTTTTCCCCATTGCCGGAGTAGAACGTCAGAGCCTCGCGCATGGAGAGCAGAAACTTGTCGAAGGAACCTTCGCGAAGGTAATCCAGGCCTTCCTGGGTGAGGATATCGCCCTTGCTCTTGGTGGCGGTCAGGAAGAGGGGGTGGTAGTTGGCAAGGCCTTCGGACTGGGTTAACCCGTGACTGAGTCCGCAACCGCTGGTGCAGATGACCAGAAAAATCAGCAGCCATCGTTTCATCAGCATCGTGTTCTCCTGTCTGAATCAATAAAGTTCATCAAGCTTTCTGGAAAATTCTTTCAGAAGGTTGTCAATGGCTTCGTTTACCGCGTATCGCGCCATGTCATAGTTCGTTTCCATGATTATCTGATTGAGCATACTTCTGCTCCCCTCCGCCTTGACGCTGAAACTGCGCAGCAGCCGCCCCTTACCGTCGAAGTTTTCCGTTTCAAGCGCCACCGTCGCGGTATGAGAACTCATCCCTGTAAAGGCGGGCGAGTACGTGAAGGATTTAATCCGGGGAACAAAATAAATGTCAACATCGTGGATTTCACCTGCATCATGAGCAATGGCAACGTTTCCGAATTTGCTGGAGACAATCCCGTAAAGGGCCTGGGACAAATTCTTGCCGATGTCTATTTCTCCCTTCACGTTTGCCAGCAGGAAGATCTGCGTACCCGTCTTGAAGACATATTTGTAGCTGGTGAACTTGTCGTCGAGAAGGAGTCCCGCTTTCAGGGAACTTTTCTTCATATTCTCGGTCGGGATTTTTGGCTCAACCGAAACTTTCCGCATGTCTATGGTGCTGCCACATCCCGAAAGAAACAACGCAATGAGGCATAACAAAAGCACTGTTTTTTTCATGAGAACCTTCCAATAATTATTGAGTCGAGCAACCAGCTTATCCCGATATAACAGGTCGGGGGGCGTCCACCGGGTTTCCAAACGATGTCACGCTGTCCCAAACCATCAAAATACTATTATATCGTATCACACTAATCGAGGGAATAACATCAATGATAACTTTTTAAAACAGTGGATCTTCACGGAGATTGATGATTTGCGCATAACAGGAAGGAATGACTCGTGATCGTTTTTACAGCTGCTGTCAGGAAAACTTCGTCTACAGGCATGTCATTCAAGCGTTTTTCCAGGGAATTCTTCCCTGATAAAATCTGAAAGATCCTTTTCAAGAGCTTTGAACTGTTCCGTCTTGTCCCTCGGACCAAACTGGGTCAACGCGATGCTGACAGTTGTCTCTCCCTTTACGGAGGTCGCGAGCCTTACCCTTTCATGGTAGCAGTCCTGGTATTTTCGTACGGCATTATACGGCTTGCATGTTAAACCATTTCGCTTCGCGATTTTCTCGATTCGGGAAAAAAGGTTATCCAGGTCTTCGGGTTTGGAAACGGTGAAGCTCTTCGCTCGATCGTTCCGGAAATCAATGACGACCTGCCTCTTGTAAATCATGTCACAGCTGATGAGCAAGCAGAGGCAACAGAGAAAACAGAGCAGTAAAATATGTTCAGGAAACGTCCTGGAGGAAATCATCAAACCTTCTCCACATCGTCCACGCATGAAAAGTCACATATCAAGGGCTGACCTGCATACTCCATCCGAATGATTTTCATTTACCTATCAATCGTCTGAACTCAGGAGTATTTCTAATGTTATCAAAGGCAGGGTCATCTGCAAGACTCCGTGCCTCAGGATGTAATTTTATGGCTTTCGATAAGTCTTGAACAGCTCTCGTTCTATCTCCAATAAGGGAATATGTTTTCCCGCGGTTGTAATAAGCCAGTGCATCTCTTGGATTGAGTTCAATCGCTTTATTCAAATCAACGATGGCTTCATTGTATTTGCCAAGGGCTCCATATACTTTCCCGCGAAACAAATAAGCCAGTGCATCTCTTGGATTGAGTTCAATCGCTTCATTGAAATCAACAATGGCCTCATTGTATTCGCCACGACTCGCATGAAACATTCCACGGGTGGTATGAGTCTGTGAATATGTCGGATCCATTTCAAATGCTTTTTCGAAATCATGTGCTACAGCCTCAAAGTCGCCTTTTTGATAATTTCTATATCCACTTTCAACCCATTCAATAGCCGAAAGTTCTTTTATTGCCTTATTATATTTAACTTGAACTTTTTCTTTATCTTCGCCTTTTGCGAATTTTAGTTCTTCCCTTAGTTTCTTGTTTTCTTCTAATATCGCATCTGACCTCTTCCTCACTTCTTCCAATTCTCTTGATTTCTCACGGTCCTTGCGAAGACTATCAATTGATTTTATGACTTCCCCTTCATCCGCCGATATTTTCGTTTTTATCCAGTATATATGACCGTCCCATTTTTCATCTACAATCTCTGTTTTTACAATACCTGCGGTCAGTGAAGTTAGCTGGTCTTTCGTAAGCTGAAAGTTTTTTACCTCCGTTATACTCTCAAGATAGGTTCCCAGTTCCTCCAAGAGAAGTCTTTTCACTTCACGCATTGCAGTAACACGACTTGAATTTCTGCTATCGTCCTCACTGGCTCGATAGATGTATTCTTTGATGAAGGTTTTTGTTTCAGCAGATGCGAGATGAGGGGAAAATAAGAGAAACAGAAAAGATAGAACGGTGATCCTTGCCAGCGTGGATGTCATAGATGCCTCCTTTCTGAACCGATGGCAACTTATACATCAACCCCGAACAGTCTGCAATGCATGTTATTGATTTTCGATTGAAAGGACGCATGAAATTGCCGACTGAGGAAAACAACATTTCAGGAAGCGAAGCGATAATCTGCTTTTGAAGATTCTCTCGACTGGTCCGATTTGGGTGTGTGCTCAAAACCGTCGTATCAGCTTTTGCACGAGCCTTCCCGGCAGTGTTTCGCGGGCGCGGAGGGCGCCCTGCGGACAGACCTCGATGCAGCAATAGCAGCGGATACATTTGTCGTAATCAAACTTGAGATTCCCGCTGGTCTCCTGGATGGCCCCGGCGGGGCAGAACTTCCAGCACTCGCCGCAGAGGGTGCAGAGGCTGTCATCGGGGACGGGTCTTTGAAGAAGCTGCCTGCGGACAAAACCGTGGAGCGGCCGGGGTCCGGAGATGAGTGACGCGGATTCGGGAAGCTTGAAATCAACGATCCTTTCGACATTCCCCTGCACCTTGAAATGGAGGTCCAGGAGCCCCATCTCCCTCGCGGCCTGGTTGGTCGGGAGCTGATCGGGGCGCAGGCCCAGAAGTCTGCACGCGGTTACATCAAGCGCAAGAGCGTTGTTGCTTGCCAGGAGCAGTCCAAGTTTTTTCGGCGTGCCGCCTTTCCCCGGCCCGTCGCCTTCCATGGCGAGAATGCCGTCCATGATCGTCATGAAGGGCTTCAGCGCCTGATGAATCTGGACGAGCAGACATGCGAAAAGATCCCGGTTCACGCCCGTCCTCAGATGCCACTCCGCCTTACGGAAACCCACCACACAGCCGAAGAGATTCTTCACGCCGAGGGTGAGGAGCATCTGACTGTGCGTTTTAAACTTCGGCAGATTAATTATAAAATCAGCGTTCACGGCTTCTTCCGCCATCTCGATTCTGCCGAAGGGCTCGCCGATGTCCATGTGGGTCGAGTTTTTGAAAGGCCTGCAGGTCACGTCGAGTCCCTTAAGCGCATCCCGGAAGCCGCTTTCCCGGATCAGCCGGTCGAAGGAGCCCATGCCCGGGCTGTCGCAGATGTGAGGGTGGGCTCCCCGTTCGAGAACATATTCCGCCACGGCTCTCACAATGGAGGGATGGGTGAGAACGGCCTGTTCGGGTTTTGCCTGGACGAGCAGATTGGGTTTGATGATGACCCGGCTGTGATTTTCGATCAGATCGCCGCCGAGGGAGTTCATCATGTCGAACACGAGCGGACGCAGCGTTTCATAATCATAGGAGGCTTTTTTGATGATGACTTTCATTGAAGATAAGGGGCCAAGGATTCAAGGGTTCAAGGGAATAAGCATTTTAAAGTCCAGAGTCCGGAGTTCAGAGTTGAAAGATTGGGCAGGGGAGCGTTTACGCTCCCGGATAAAGGGATGCGGCCCTTCGATGAACTGGTTCCTCCTCTGCCCGCTTTCGCTTTACACTTTACTCTTTACGCCTGACGCTTTACGCTTCTTTTATCCGAGATGGAGTTCGAACTTCTGTTCTACGAGTTCTCCGCCCCATTGCCGAACCGCGTGTTCTTCGACAAGCCTGAAACCCGCGCGCTCGTACAGCTGTCGTGCCCGGTTCAGCCCTTTGAATGTCCAGAGAAACACCTTCCGGTGACCGGCTTCACGGCAGAACCCTATGGCCCTGTTTATGAGAAGACTTCCAAGTCCCCGGCCGTGAAATTCGGGATCGACGATGAACCAGCGGAGGCGCGCGCCTTCGCTGCCTGTCTTCGCCCCGTCAATGGCCGCGGCGCCCGCAAAGGCCCCGTTCATAACGGCAGCCCAGAAGCCGTCCCTGTCCTGGCGGAAATCGCGGATGAAATCAGACAACTCTCTTCCAACCTGAATTTCAAAGGAAACGTCAAAGCCCCAGTTTTCGTGATAGTAAACGGCATGGAGTTCCGTGATTTTTCCGATGACGCCGGGGTAGTAACCCGTCAAAAGAAATTTTTCAGGCGTGTTTCTTTTTTTCACGCTCTTATCCCCGAACCCTGTCCTCTTGCCATGCTGAGTCTGTTGAATGATCCCCGCTTTTTCAACTTTGAACTCCAGTATCTAAATTCTATACTATAATTTTCCCTTGACCTTTCGCCTTTTGCCCTTAGCCCTTAGCCTTATCCGCCAGCTCCTTAACGGCATTCATGTATTCTCTGAGGCCTTTCAGAAAAATATCGTTGTGATTGGCCCCGGGGATCTTGAGAAACCTCTTGCCTGGAGCAGGCGAGGCCTCGAAGAGGGCCTGACCGTCTTTGAAGGGAAGGACATGATCCAGCTCCGCGTGAATGATCAGCGTCGGGCCGCCGAAGGTGCGGATCTTGTCGATGTTGCGGAACCCGTCTTCTTCCGTCAGACCCATCGCTTTCATGCTGAGGCCGAGGACCCTGGCGAGCGTATCGGAATGGGCAAATCCGCTCTCGATGATGACGCCCTTGATCCGGTCGGCGTGGGCGGACAGAAGTTCCAAGGCCGAAGCGCTGCCCAGGGACCGTCCCATGACAATGATCGGTCCTGTAAATTTTTTCTCTTTCAGCCAGGCCAGCCAGAACTCGAAGATGACATGGCAGTCCCGCATCATGGCTGTAACGGTGGGTCGCCCCGTCGAGCGTCCATAGCCCCGGTAATCCACAGGATAGAAGTTCATCCCCAGGCGCGTGTAGACATCGGCAAGGTCATCGTAGTCCGCCACGATCTCGCCGTTTCCGTGGAAGAAGAGGATGTTGGGGCAGGCGGGTCCTGAGAGATGAAACCGCGCGCCTATAGCCGCGTCCTTGTCCACGGGGATCAGGACATCCTCGTTCCGTGTCGGCCTCGACCAGGGGACATCGAACTCCGGCCGGGGATGGAACAAAAACATGAGAAATTCGGGGCGGTCTAAATGGGAATAGTCTATCTTTGAAAGGTCGAGCATAAAAACTCCTTTAAAAGGGTTCGAGGGGAACAAACAGTTCAGCGTTTTAGCGCCTGGAGTTCAGAGTTGAGACAGCATTATAATAAAACTTGTATCAGAAAGGCGCCCTGCTGTCCACAGGCGAAGGGTTTGTGCGAAGGGTTTGACAGGGCTCGAAAATTAATCTATCGTTTATTTCAGGAGAAGCCATGCCAACCTGGGTTTTAATCGCTCTCGTTTTGATCGGGGGTCTCATCACCGTCAAGTTCCTGTTCGCCGCCTCCATCGTGACGGTCTTTCCCATCACCCGCGGCGCCATGTTTCACCCCTCGGCGTCCGTCCGGGTGAAGACCTTTCTCGACCGAGTTTCCATGAATCCCGGAGACCTTCTTGTGGATATCGGCTGCGGAGACGGAAGGGTCCTTCGCGGTGCCCGGCGGTGCTATGGCGTAAGGGCACTTGGTTTCGAGGTGAACCCGATTGCCTACCTCATGGCCCGGCTCCGGACATTCGGAATGAAGGGGATTGAAATCCGTTATTCCGATTTCTGGAAATCCGCTCTCGATGAGGCGGATGTCGTTTTCTGCTATCTCTTCCCCGATGTGATGAAGCGCGTGGCCGATAAACTGGAAACGGAGCTTAGGCCCGGCGCCCGTGTCGTCTCCTGCAACTTTCCTCTTCCGGGCTGGAAACCCCTGGAGGTCCTGCACCCGGATTCCTCTCTGCACGGCGATCCGATCTATCTCTACCGCTTTCCCGACGCCTGCAGATCGGGATCCAGCGAACGTTCCTGAAGCCAGTCTTTCACCCGCTTCGTCGCCTGGCAGTCGTCCTCGTTGTAATCCACAACGGCGTCCATTTTCTCCCGATAACCGGCGGGATCCCGCTGGTATCTCAGGTAGTAAGCGATGGCGTCGAGGGCGTTGATGTCCTCGTGACGCCATTTGTAACCGATGAAGGCAGCCACATCCTTGAGGCCGTTTGAATAGGTGGGAAAGACAAAGGCCGTCGTGGCCACGCGGTGAAGGTCGACCATGTGGGGGAATATCAGAGCATCTGCTTCTTCCGTGAGGCCATGTCTTTCGGCAAGCCGTTTCAGATGCCATTTCTCGTAATTGTGCCAGTGATACAAAACGTAATCCTTTTCGGGTCGCAGATAACCCAGAAAGTCGGAGAACATCCGCCCCTCCTCCTCGAAGCGGCGCGCCATGAAAGGCCTGTATTCTTCCCCGCCGTCCCTCCGGGTCAAAATGCCGATGAGATAGTCCACGGGCTCTTCCTCACCTTCCAGATCCGGCTCGTCTGTTCCCTCCAGATCCAGAAAGATTTCCAGAGATTTTTCAGGAAATCGGAGGGCTGACGGGTCCAGGAGAATGGGCTGCCCGTCTGATATGGCCTTTGCGCTGAGAATGAGTTTTCTCGCCGTTGCCTCGCTGATGCCCTGTATCTTTGTCAGGGCCTCCGGTTTCGCGTAGGCGATGTCCCATACCTTGCGGTAGCCCAGTGCCGCGAGCTTTTCTTTGGTCTTCGGGCCGACCTGCCCCACAAGAGAGACGTCCCTGCTTTTGAGGGCCTGATGGTTGGTGTACCTCTCCCAGGGCCACTCCGACCCGTTATACGTGGGAGTGGGGAATTCGAGGCCGTCAAGGATCGCCTGTGTCCCTCTCATAGCCTTGGAAAGGTCTTCTTCGTGATCCGCGAATCGATAGTCGAAGACCCGGTAGTCATGATTGACGATCGAGAAGGTTTCCGGCTGGAATTCCTGTATTTTTGCGACAAGGTATGTGTATAGGGCCCCCTGCAGGATATGCTCTCTCCGGATCTTTCGCGAGAGCTTGATCTCCTTCACGGCGTAATGGTAATCGCCGAAAATGGAAGCGTGATCGTTTCGCCGTTCAAGGACATCGATCCTGCCCTGCATGTTTTCCGGGAGATGAAAGAGGGGAAGGCCGCAGATGACAGGCGCTCCCCGCGCCATTTCCTCCAGGATCTTCCTGAAACCCTCCTCCGGCTTGTCATAAGCGAGAGAGCGGTATCCCGGATAGGTTCTTTCGATCACCCTGCGCTCGTGTTCGATGCCTCTCTCCAGGAGGAGTTCCCGGTAAGGGCTTCGGTAATCCTTTTCCGCTTCTTCCACGAATTTTTCGCAGTAGATCATGTAGGGAGCCGTGAGATACAGGGACACGTTCCGGGGCATCAGATCGCCTTTGAAGGGTCCGGAAAGGCAGCGGTGGAATATCTTCTCAACAACGGTCATGACGGTTCACGTTTCCCGATTTTCGATATCCGAATTCACGAATGCCTATAGGCAATTTCCGAATTCCGTTTTTTGGCTTCCTCTGTCTATTTTGTCTTCGATCGGACCTTGACGACCACAGCAATGGACGGGGGTTTATCGCCGATGAAACGCACTTCCGGCGGCAAAAGAAGCTCGGGATTAAACGTTGTGGTTGTGTTTATGGATGAGAGATCCAGGGGCTTGGTTTTTAAAACGATGCCGTTGTTGCGAAGCCTTGGCGATATGAGAACATTGACCGCGGGCGGCGCGACCTCTATCCGCTGGAGTGTGACGTTCTGAGGCAGGCTTCCCGTTGTCCTGACCTCCACGGGGAGGGAGACCCTGAGAAGGCGGTAGGTCGTTACATAAACACGTTCCGGTTTGATGCCGACAATGGAGAGGCTGGCAGGTGTGTTGACCATGTCCTTGGTGAGGGTTACTTCCTGTCCACCCTGTTTGACCTGGGACATGTCCAGAGAAATTTTCAGTTTTGCGGTATCGTAAAGACGGAAGGCCTGCTCGGGCCCTTTGAGCATGACCTTGGCCTCGGTGATTTTCGGTTCATCCATCACCCATTCCGTCGCGAGGTTGCGGTATTCAATGGGAACCATTAAATCCCTTTGCACGATTTCTCTCTGATATCCGAAACCTAACCATATCAGGCACGCGAGAAGGATGGCCGTTACCTTCTCGGCGAGATTTTCCTTGAACCAGAGAAAGAAAGGGAGGGTTTTTTTTCGAGGCATTTTCTTTTCATAGAAATCATCCAGAACGACTTTGAGCTTGGCCGCGTTATCCAGAATCCTGAGTTCCTTGTCACGGGCGACGGAAATCGTCCCGCGTTCCTCGGAAACGACGATGCAGAGCGCATCGGAGCGCTCGGAGAGTCCGAGAGCCGCCGTGTGCCTCAGTCCGAGGTTTCCGAATTCCTGGACATTGGATGAGAGGGGCAGGTGTGTTCCGAATTCGATGATCCGGCCCTGATCGATGATGACAGCGCCGTCGTGACCCATGGAGTTGGGATCGAAGATGCTTTCCAGAACCGGCTGGCTCAGAATACCTTCGAGTCGCGTGCCGCCCTGGATGTGTCTCTCCAGGGGTTCCTCTCCCTGGAGAACGATAAGCGCCCCGATCCTTTTTCTCGAAAGATCCCGAACACTCTGCGCAATAATCTCGGCGGCGTGCTCCTCAGAGGATCCGTAAGCCTTCTTTCTTATCCTTCCCCAGATGGCGAGGCGCTCAAAAAACCGCCGGAGTTCTTCTTGAAAAATCACTATGAGGGCGAAGATGATGACGGCAAAGACAGATTGAAGAATAACGGCCGTCATGTAAAGCTGAAAGAATCTCGACAGCATGTAGACAATGCCCAGGAGAGCGATTCCCGCGAGGACAAATCGCGACGCCGTTTTCTTGAACCACAGGAGGAGTCCGTAGATCATGACGGCGATCATGAGGATGTCGATAAGATCCTGAACTCTGAAGGTATGAAGGATGGACGATATTTCGCCCTGCATCAGGCCTTTCCTCTATGGAGTTTGTTCATGGATGGTTCCATGTCTAAAAATGTATTGAAAAGCATGTTTCACAGCAGGCTGTTAAAGGTTAAATGTCATGTCAGATGACACGGCGAAGCATTTCAAAAGCGATCCGCGCTCCCTTATGATCTTCCGGCAGTCATCGACGATCCGGTCCATGTCATCATCCGTCCTGTCCTGGTTCAGGTGATAGAGGCCGAGTTCACCGGCACCGGCGCGGAGAGCAAGATCAACGGCGCTTGTATAGGCGGAATGCCCCCAGGTCTTGAAGGTCTTGTATTCTTCCGGCGTGAACTCGGCGTCATGGATGAGGAGGTCCGCGCCGGTCGCAAAGGCCTCATAAGCAGGGACGTCGAGACCTCCGGGGTGAATAAAGCCAAGTTCATTGTCGGTAATGAAAACGAAGGTCTTCCCGTTCTCGATAAACTTGTAGCCGCTCCCCTGGTTTGGATGGCTCAGACGGATCCGCGAGACCTGAACCGAGCCGATTTCAAAACTCATCGGGCAGTCCTGCTCGATATCGATGCGGGCCTTTACATCGTTGAAGCTGACAGGGAAATTGGGCGGCGACATAACTTTGGAAAGCATCGTATGGACGTATCTCAAGGCAAAGGGACATCCATGGATTCGTATGTCGCTCTGGGGGAGATAAAGGGGCCTGAAAAAGGGAAAGCCAATGAGGTGATCCCAGTGAGCGTGAGTGAATATGAGATGGCAGTTGTAACGCTCCTCCTGAATCAGCTGGTTCCCAAGTCTTCGAATTCCTGTTCCGGCATCCACAATAATGATTTCACCGCTTGCTGCCCTGATTTCGACGCAGGCGGTGTCACCGCCGTATTTGATATATTCCTTTCCGGAGACGGGGATGGAGCCCCTTGATCCCCAAGATTTTATGAGCATTTTTTGTGCCTTTCGAATAACTATGGGATTGTGTGAAGATGAAAATTGAGGTACGCTAATACCCATTCAAGGGCATCGATGGCATAACGTGATATCCGGCATAGAGACAAGCACCTCAATTTTGCGTGATTCTATAATAGTTCAAACGAGTTGTCAAACATTCAATGGCCTTGTGATGTACTTTTGCATGAAAAAGACAGGGTGGGTCTCTTTTTAATAGCACAGGAAGGGAGTTTTGAAATGGCAAGAACTATCATTGTGCTATGTCTTTTTATCGGTCTTTTCCTGATGACCGGTGAGGTTGCGGGAAAGTCATACTACCGCTGGACGGATGCTGACGGGGTTACGCAGTTGAGTGATCAGCCTCCAGCGAACAGGAGTTATGAGCAGGTTCTGATACCGGATGAGAGCCGGGAGGGAGGGGCTGTCCAATCATCCGCCGAAAGTGCAAAAAACGGGAAAGAGGATAAAGCACCGACGGAGGAACAGGAAAAGACAACAAAAAAGCAGGATGATGTCGTTAAAGATCTTGAGGAGATGGCAAAGCATTATGAGGAGGAGGGCGGGATAACGGCAGGGAAGCTGGCCGCGCTGAAAGAGGCCGCCGTTGTCGTGAAGAAGGCAAAAATGGACGGAAGCGAAGCAGACGAAGCATTTTACCTCAAGATCGAGGAACTGGTGAGGTCCATCAAGAATCACACGCAGATCATCGGGAGGGTCCACAGGCTTTTGAATGAGGCCAAGGTCATGAAGGGCCTTGCCCCGCCCGCGAAACAGGAAGAGTCAGAATAGAAAATGCCGTTGGTGATTAGCCGGCGGTCCGCCATCCAATAAAAAAAAGCAGCCGGAAGGCTGCTTTTTTTATGATCGGACGTGTCCGGGCTCTATCCGCAGCTGCAGGAACCGCAGCCGGCGGCCGCCAGGTTGGCGGTGATGTAATAACCGGACCCTCTGGGGGTTTCGATGAAATCCACTTTGATGGGTTTCACTTCTTCAAACAATTCCCGGTTGATCATGAAGGTCAGGCCCTTTTCCTTGAATACCTCGTCGTTTTCCTGAAGCTCATCCAGAGCCATTCCCATGGAAGGACCCGATCACCCGCCCTCGTTCAGAAGCAGGCGGATGGATGGAATCTCTTCTCTGTCCTTGAAATAGTCTTTGAGCATCTCGATCGCCTTATCGGAAATTTCGATCATGTGATTCTCCTTTGCTGATTTTTTATGGCTATAACCTATGCATTCCCCGGCGCCCTGTCAAACATATTTAATGACCCGGCGCCCCTTTACCTTCTTTTCAAAATGACTTTGCCTCCTTGATGATCAATGGAAACCTGAAAGTCCGCGAGAAAACTCATTCCCAGCAATCCGTCAAAATCCTTGAAGACATTGGCCTGGGGGTTTATCACGGCCTGGACGTTTTCCCTGGACGCCGAACCAAGCTCGATTTTATCGATAATCGTATATCGCCCTTCAACCTCGCCTCCGGCTGTCCTCAGCTTGACGCGTTTGTCGCCTCCCCGGTCGCCCTGATTTATTTTCTGTGAAAGCTCCTGGGAGATGATGACAAGGGCCGCGCCCGTGTCAAAAACCATTCTTGCCCGCACGGAACCATTGATGACGACATCCACGAGCATGATTCCCGAAGGCGTTCTGAAAAAGGGGACATGGAACTCGTTTGTCAATCCGCTGCCGGTCTGCGACGACGCCGGGCTGAAAATCTTTTTTGCCCCGCTCCGGTGTGACGGGGGGATATTCAGGAGGTCGTCCGAAAAGGTGACCGTGCCGTCATCGTCCACCCATTTGTAGATCTCCGCATTGGCGGAGGAGAAGAAAAAGGGCAGTACGAAGACCATGAACAAGAAGTATTTTTTTATTCTCTTCATTTGTGTTTTCCGATGCTTGATATCTATTCCTATCTCAATCCGTCTATCCTTGGCAAGGATTATCGAAGGATCATGACGAGGAAGAATTTTGTAGTTTTCATGAACATCCAAATCATTTATAGTATACCGTCGATCCTGCGCGGAGAAGCGCGGTAGCTGCGTGAAAGAAACGATTACAAGAACCTCTTTTGATGTCCGGAAAAGAAAGGAGAAATCCGATGTTTGATTACATGCTGACAAAGGAGCAGATCAGGATCAGGGATGAGGCGAGGGATCTCGTGAAGTGGGTGCCGCGCCAGATGATCCTGGACATGGACACGGACAAGATCAAATTCCCCAAGGAATTCCTTAAGGAAGCGGCCCGGCGGAACCTCATGGGCTGCCGCTACCCGAAGAAGTGGGGCGGTCGGGACATGGACTGGGTCACCACCTGCGTGGTGATGGAAGAGGTGGGCACGCTCGGCTATGAATTCGCCTGTGTCTTCGGCGTGGGGGCGGAACTGGTCTGCGACGCCGTCATCCTCCACGGAACAGACGAACAGAAGGAGAAGTACGTGAGACCCCTCCTGAGGGGGGACCTCTTCGCCGCCGAATGCCTGACGGAGCCGAGAGGCGGGTCCGACTTCTTCGGCGCCACCACGAAGGCCGAGGATAAAGGGGATCATTTTATTCTGAACGGCCAGAAACGCTTCATCGTCGGCGCGGAGGGCGCGGACTTTTTTCTCGTGTACGCCCGCACGGCCCCCGGGGCAAAGCCTCAGGAATCCATCACCTGCTTCATCGTGGACCGGGGTCCCGGCGTGGAGACCAAGTATCTTTACGGCCTTCTCGGCTGCCGGGGCGGCGGGACCGGACGCATCATCTTTCGGAACGTGAAAGTTCCCAAGGAGAACATCATCGGGAAACTCAACGGGGCCTACGACGTTTTCAATACCATGATGATCCCGGAACGGCTGGGGACGGCGGCCATGACCATCGGCGCCGCCCGCCCTGCTCTTGACATCGCGACGGAGTACACGTCCCGCAGAAAGGCCTTCGGCCAGGTGATCAACCGTTTTCAGGGGGTGAGCTTTCAGGTGGCCGAGGCAGCCATTCTCCTGGACGCGTCGCGAGCCATGGCCTACGTGACGGCCCGGGCCGTGGACGCCGGCGTGGACATGGATCGAATCCGCCGCATGGTCTCGGAGAGCAAGAAGTTCATCACCGAATCCTGTCAGAAGGCGGTCCACAACGCCATGCAGGTCATGGGCGGGATCGCATACACCAATGTATTCCCCATCGAGCGGATCTACCGCGATATCCGTCTCGCCTCCATCTGGACCGGGACGAGCGAGGTTATGGCCATGGTTGCAGGTCATGAATGGTACCGGGAATATTTCAAGGAGAAGGCGAAGCGTCTGGCACGGGATTTCGAGGCGGACGCCGAGGAAGCCCATTCCGAAGAGAAGTGTTATGATGATGAGGATATGTGGAAGAAGGGCTGGTGAGAAAGTATAAAAAAATCTGCTCCAAGGGGTTTTACAACGTTTTAATGGATTAGCTGGTTATTAAGAACACACTATTTTACAGACTGCTCAAAAATGTTTAGATGCAAGGCGCGCAAGAACTGAAGAGCGAGGCGTACATGGACGTACGTTGAGCGATGAATTTTGCAGCGCAACGCAGCAGATGAGCGTTTTTGAGCAGTCTGTTTAAACCATAAATTCGATTTCTCTCAGACGCTCTTCAAGGCGCTTCGGGGAGACGGGGAAAGCGGTTCTGGTTTTCTGAGCGAAGACCGAAATCCGGTACTCCTCGATCATCCAGCGGAATGCTTCAACGGCTTTCCGCTTCTCGTCGGAAGATGAGAGGGAGAGACCCTTCAGAAGCTCATCGAGACGATTCACGAAGGACTGCACTTTCTCCGCCCGCTCCCTGTCTTTCTCCAGGTGGAGGAGACCGCTTCGTGTCCTCACAGTCAGGGCTTCCAGATACCTGGGCAGGTGGCGGAGCCTGTCTGTTTCATAAAGGGTCATGAAATTTCCGGGAACAAGCCTGTCCATCTCCCCGCGCATTTCCTTCAGGAACGACAGGGCCGTTCGATTTGACCGGTTTTCCTTTTCCATCCCATTCAGAAGCAGCCTCATCTCATGGAAGGCTTTGAGAACGGGTTCCGCCTCCGCCAGGACCTCCTGACCCCTGGGAAGGATCTTTGGCGCCGCGGATTCGGAGAGCCTCAGAAATTCACTTTCCTTTCTGATGGGGACATTGAAAAGGCTCTGGAGAATTCTCTCGTAAAAAGCCTGCTCAAGCTTCTTTTCCCCTCCAAAATGGGCGGCCCAGGCCTTCATGTCCTTTGTCAGGGTGAGCTGGCGTTTCAGCGTCCGGAGCTCCTTTGCGAAATGGCGGGCGAAAAGAGCGACGACCCCCTTGCGGTGCGAGACGTCTGCTTCCCTGGAGGATTTGAAGAGACGGAGATTCACGCCGTCATCGTCGGCTTCAAGCCCCGGGAATGCAATTCCTTCATGGTTTCCTTCACCGATGGAAATGATCTCCGGTAGATCTCCGAAATCCCATCGGGTGAGGCCTGTCTTCTCCCAGGCGGCCTTGGCCGCCTCAAAGTCCCGGGTCTCCAGGTCTTCCGCGATGTCCTCTTTGAGGATGCGGATATCCCGCCCCGAAACGATCTCCCGTCCCCCGGGGTCAACAATGGCGAGACGCATCCTGAGATGCTCGGGGAGTGATTCATGATTCCAGACCGAAGCCGGGATGTCCACCCCGAATTTTTTCTGGATGAAGGTTCCAAGGGCCGAAAGAAGAGAGACCTTGCCCCTCGGCATTTCAGCAAGAATGGTTTCCACGGTCCCGGCTATGGGGAGGAGTTTCTTCCGGTAGCTTTTCGGAAGACCTTTCAGGAGCCCCGTGATCTTTTCCCTCAGGAGCCCCGGTACGCCCCAGTCCACGGACTCGGCCGGAACAAGGGAGATGAGACGCTGCGGGACTTTGAGGGTCACACCGTCGTCGGGTTTCGACGGGTCAAAGCGGTAGGCGAGGGTCAGGTTCCATTTGCCCAGATGGAGCTTGTCGGGGTAAAGGGCGATCTCGTCATCATCCGGTCTGTAGCGAAGCAGGTCCTCTTCGCGCATCCGGAGGAAATCGTCTCCGCCTCTCTCTTTGATCCGTTTGCGCAGTGTCCGGATGTCGAAAACGCCCTCCAGACGGCTCTCGTAAAATGCTGCGAGGGCCTCTTCACCCGCCAGGATATCTCTCCGGCGCAGCTTGTCCTCCATGCCGGAGACCTTCTCGATGAGGTCAAGGTTGCGGCGGAGAAAAGGGTGGGGCCGCTCCACGTCTCCCTCCACGAGGGCCCGGCGGATGAATATCTTAGCGGCCTCGGCGGGATCGATCCGGCCATAGGACACGGGTCTTTCAGAAACAATGACAAGTCCGTATAGGCTGACCTGCTCCGAGGCCGTGACCTCGCCCCGCTTTCGTTCCCAGCGGGGGTTTGAGTAGCTGCATCGGCAGAGGCCGGCTCCCAGGGCTTCGATCCATTCGCTTTCGATATGGGCCGCCACGCGGGCGAAGAGCCGCGAGGTCTCCACCATTTCGGCGGCGACAATCCATTCGCTTCCCCGGTTGAACAGGCCGGAGCCCGGGAAGATCATGGCCTCCCGTCCCTTTGCCACCGTGTAGATATTCTTCTCTTTTTTCAAGGCGATGTTCGAGAGGCAGCCGCTCAGAATCGAGCGGTGAATCCCGCCGTAGAGTTTCTCGTAATCGCCGGATTCATGTTGTCTTCCTTCTTTCAGGATTCCCAACCCCAGGAGGATCTCCATGATCTGTCCATGGAGGTCTATCCATTCCCGCATCCGGCGGTAGGAGAGAAAATGCTCCCGGCAGAACTTCCTCATTCTATTCTGCGTTTTGAGCGCCTCCCATGTCTCGTGGTAACGGTTCCAGATGTTGAGAAGCGTCATAAAGTCCGAGGCCGGGTGTTTGAAGGGTTCGTGCATTTGCCGGGCCTCTTCAAGTCTCTCGGCGGGCCATTCTCGGGGATCCTGAATGCTCAGGGCCGATGCGATGACTGCCACCTCTTCCAGGCAATCTTCCTTTTCAGCCTCCAGGATCATCCGCGAAATGCGGGGATCAATAGGCATCCGGCCCATGAGCCGCCCGCGCTCCGTGAGCTGAAAGCCCTTTCTCTTCTCATCCGGCCCAATGGCCCCCAGTTCTCTCAGGACCTCGAACCCGTCGCGGATATTTTTCGGGTCGGGCGGATCAATGAAGGGAAAAGAGGCGATATCGCCGATCGAGAGCGCAAGCATCCTCAGGATGACTTCGGCCAGGTTCGATCGGAGGATCTCCGGGGGGGTATAAAGAGGGCGGTCTTCATAGTCCTCTTCCGCGTAAAGGCGGATGCACACCCCGTCGGCCACGCGGCCGCAGCGGCCCTTCCGCTGGTCCGCGCTGCTCCGGGAGACGGCCGTGACGGGTAGGCTCAGGGTTCGCGTCCTCGGGTTGTATCTGGAGATCCGGGCGAGACCCGTGTCGATGACGTGGCGGATTCCGGGGATGGTGATGGATGTCTCGGCCACGTTTGTCGCCACCACGATCTTCCGGCCCGCCGCGGGCTGGAAGACCCGCCGCTGATCCTCCCAGGTGAGCCGCGCGAAGAGAGGAAGAAGGATGTCTTTCCTGCCGTTTCCCGCGGCGAGAAGATCGCAGGTCTCGCGGATGTCGGCCTCCGTCGGCATGAAAACGAGAATATCCCCGCTGTTTCTTTCCCCCCTGATCTCCTCCACGGCCCGCACGGCGGCATCCACATACGTCCAATCGCCGCTCTCTTCGAGCTCCGGGTCAAGGGGGGCATAACGGACATCCACGGGATAGAGACGGCCCGACACCTCTATGATGGGTGCGCCGCCGAAGGCGCGGGAGAATTTCTCCGTGTCGATGGTTGCCGATGTGATCACGATTTTGAGGTCCCGCCGCCTGCGGAGGAGCGACTTCAGAATACCCAGGATGAAGTCGATATTCAGGCTCCGCTCATGGGCTTCATCCACGATGATCGTATCGTAGTCATTGAGCCGGGCGTCCGTCTGGACTTCGGCGAGGAGAATGCCGTCGGTCATAATCTTGATGTAGGGATCGGGGCCCGTACGCTCGTCAAAGCGGATCCTGTAGCCCACGGACCGGCCCAGGGGTTCTCCCATTTCCTCCGCGATCCGCCGGGCGGCCGTGATCGCCGCGATGCGCCGGGGCTGGGTGTGGCCGATCATGCCGTTCACCCCCCGGCCGGCCTCCAGGCACATCTTGGGGATCTGCGTGGTCTTTCCCGAACCTGTCTCGCCGGTGATGACGACGACGGGGTTCCGGCGGATGGCTCCGATGATCTCGTCTTTTCTCGCCGTGATGGGCAGTGCTTCTGGATAGGTGATCCGCGGGATGCCGGCCTTCCGCCGGGCCTTTCTCTCTGCCGAGAGATCGAGTTTTTTCTCCAATACATTCAGTCTCTTGAGAGACGCGTCATGGGAATCTTTTCCCATGGCTTTTTCGATGCGGTCAAGTTCCCGCATTATGGCATACCGGTTTCTTCTCATGGCCCGGGAAAGACGGCTTCGTATTCGGTTCTGGATCATTTTTGCGTCGGACATATTTCCTCGTTATCCTCATCCTCATGAACGTTCGGAATCTTAGGAGATATCCCGATACCTGTCAAGACGGGGCGAAAAGCGACTCCCCCGTCACGGGGGATGCCCCTCGAATCTCTTTGTGATGGAGATCATAAAAATACCGGAACCTTCTTGACAGAAGAAAAAACCCTGTGCTAAGTTTCCCCCGTGTTTTTTTCTGCCGTTCATTCCTTGGTTTTTTGAACTTCCGAGACGAATACGTGCCTTTATGACCAAACTTACCCACCTCGATAAAAAGGGTAAATCACGGATGGTTGATGTTTCTGCGAAGGGGGAAACCCTGCGCGAAGCCGTGGCGCGCGGCAAGGTGCTGATGAAGCCCGAAACGGTCGGGGCCGTGGAAGAGGCGATCCTATCAAAGGGAGATGTCCTGGCCGTGGCAAAGATCGCGGGAATTCTGGCGGCCAAAAAAACGGGGGATCTCATTCCCCTCTGTCATCCTCTGGAACTTACCGGCATCGAAATCGTTTTTTCAACAGACCGCGCGAAGGGCGAAATCACCATCGAGGCGAAGGTGAAGACGGTTGGAAAGACCGGTGTGGAGATGGAAGCCCTGACAGCCGTGAGTGCCGCGGCGCTTACCATTTACGACATGTGCAAAGCGGCCGACCGTGCCATGGTCCTCACGGATATAAAACTGATCAGGAAAAGCGGCGGCCGAAGCGGTACGTTCATCAGAAAAGAGGAAGATCGGGTCGTAAAAAAGAAGAGGCCGGGCCCGCCACGCGGCTGAAGGTCCGCCCCGGACGGACTGTGACAGGACAGGGAGAACAGGGTTGAACAGGGTTTTCAATATTAAAAAGGCGCTCCTCATTCCGCTGGCCATCGATGCCGGACTTGTTTTTATCCTGCTCCTTGTTTCTTTTTTCAGGAAAAGTTCTGCGGGGGAGGTTGTTTTTCTCGTCATCCTCATGATTTCCCTTTCACTCATCGTCCTGGAATGCATCTTCCGGGAGGTGGCGATAAGCGGTGAGGGTCTTGCGATCAAAAAGCTGCTGCGCAGGAAAAGGCTCGGATGGGGTGATATTACCGACGTGGGCGCCCTGGTTCTGAGAAAGAAAGTATATCTGGTATTGACAACGACGAAAGGGTTTCATATCATTTCCAACGCTTATGATGACTACGCGGCGCTGGTCAAGGGAATCGTGGAGCACGTGGAGGCGGAGAGGGTTGAAGAATCCGTGAAAACGCTGATGGATAAGCCGGTGAGAAAAATCTCCGACATCGTTTCGGCCTGGGCTGGTGCGGCAGTTCTTCTGGCCGTTGTGTGGGTCAAAATTTTTCTGTTCTAAGTATTCATGTCAGGAAGGGGCGGACGTTATGGTCAGGCGCGGCTCGGTCAACAGCAAGGCGGCAAAAATAAAAAAAGGCAAAGAGTTCAAGAATTCCTGTTCTGCTGTCGAAGGGATTCTGGAACAAAAGATCGAAGATGTGGTGAACTTTCTTCATTCAGCGGAAGGCGCGAAGAGCCGGCTTCATAATGAGATTCTGGCCATGGTGGAACGATGCCTGATAAAAATCGCCTTGAAACGCTCCAATAATGTCAAGACGTCGGCTGCGACCTTTCTGGGGATTAACAGGAATACCCTTCATCAAAAAATGGAAAAGCTGGATATCCCCTATCAGGATTAAAAAGACACCCGCCGCGGCAGCCGCTTTCACTGTCCCCTCTCATTCCCGCTCCGATTTGATTCACGAGTTGCTGTGCCTGAATGTGGTCCTCGACAGGAGAAATGAAGAATTATGATTGTTGGTGTGCTGGCTCTTCAGGGGGCCTTTCGTGAACACTTGAAGATGCTGAGAGGCTGCGGCGCGGAAGGATTGGAAATCCGTCTCCCCTTCCAGCTGGACGGAATCGACGGCCTTATTATCCCCGGCGGCGAGAGCACCACCATATCGAAACTCATGCTGGAATACGGCTTCCCCGAAAGGATAAAATCCTTTGCTGCATCAGGCCGGCCGATTTTTGGAACCTGTGCCGGCCTTATTGTCCTCGCAGACAAGATTGAGGGAAAGAAGCAGAAACTCCTGAACCTGATCGACCTGGACGTCAGGAGAAACGCCTACGGGCGCCAGATCTCAAGCCGGGAAGTGGACCTTTCCATACCCTTTCTCGGTACAGAATCTTTTCGGGCCGTTTTTATCAGGTCTCCTGTCATTGTGAAAGCGGGAAGGAAAGTTGAGGCGCTTGCCTGTTATAATGACCGGGTCATCGTCGCCAGGCAGAAAAATATTCTGGTGTCCAGTTTTCACCCCGAACTGACGGGAGATTTCAGGATGCACCGGTATTTCTTGGAGATGACAGGAAAATAGTCTCCATTTTTGAATAAACTCCGCATGCTTTCCCTGACGTTTTCTGCTACGCTGCCGTTGACAGGGTACGGCGAAGGAGAACCTGTTCCGGGTTTGTTCATCGGGGGATTAAAAAAGAGTTGGGGAGGTCTTTCGACCTCCCCCGGGGAAAAACATGAAGAGCTTCAGCTACCCTTAACTTCGGGAGAATGGAAACGTGGTCACTCTCCCTGGTTATTCATTTACCTTTGATACGCCTTACCGCTTCATTACATGTTTCTTGCATGAATAGAGTGCACTTCTCATGCCACGACGGGTTGTAATTTTCAACTGATTGAAATGACGATTGTTTCGATGAAAAGTCTTCGAAAATACCCTGAATTAAAAGTGGCAATAATCGTCGAAGCATTACCGGCCTTTTTTAAAATATGTCGTGGTTACGGTACTTTATTAAAATGTCGCAGGACATCGTTAAATTCGACAATAATGTCGAGCCGTGATAAGAGAAGACTGCAGCCTCTGAAGAAGGGAATTCATGAAGCGATATTTGATTTTAAGCCTCATTCTGCTGATCCTTTGCTCGATCAGTCCGCCTTTGCTTTGTGCTCAGGGGCGTGACCGTTCTCAGATGAACGGGAAGGACGCCGCCTTCAGGGATCTGAATCTTTCTGAAGAACAGCGCAGCGCCATCAGGCGGATCAGGGCCTCGTACATGAAAAAAATCCTCCAGCTGAAGAGTGACGCGGTGGGGAAGCAGCATGAATTCAAGGGGCTGATAGGAGATCCAGCCGCCAGCGAGGAAACAATTCGCGGGAAGGGGCGCGAGATAGAAGCCATTAACGGCCAGATCATGCGGGAGGCAATAGAATACGAACTTTCAGTCAGAAAAATTTTAACGCCGGAGCAGATCCGGATGTGGTCGAATATTGACAGTTCTCCCCCCATTCGAAGGTCTTCAGGACGATAGCAAATGATTCCATGGCAGAATAGGCTCCCCCAAGGTACCCGGCCTTTTCTACAGCCCATGACCTTGATTCTTGTCTGCATCGTCTTCATTTCCCTTATCCTCTTCACCGGCCTCATGGATATCGGGCGCCTGGATCAGACGCTTCGTCTCTTCATGGAAAACCACGGTCTCGATATCAGCGGAAGAATTCAAAGGGACACCCAGGAAAATTTCAGCAATATCAATCAGGTATTGAGAGGGGAACAACTTGGAGATGCGCTCTCGCCCTTTACGGAAGAAGCCCTTCTCCCCCAGGAATCCTTCATTGATGCTCTTGTCAGGCTCACCCGCCGTATTGATAAAAGCCTTGATTCAGGCGTCATTGAACTGGAAGGATTGAAGCGGGTGGCCGCAGACCATCACCTCTCGCTTCTCGCTCTTATGGATGAGAAGGGGCGGCCCCGCCTCCAGACAAGGCCTTTCTCCAAAAATCTCCTCAGGAGAGCGAAGGCTGTCATTGAAGGCAAAAAAGAGACCAGCATCGACATATTCAACCGTTACGGTGATCATGAAAAGCTTGGCTCTATTGCGCTCCGCCGCGGAACGGGTTCAGGGATTCTGCTCGTGGCCTGGGATGACCCGGGATTGCGGTACTGGGGTTTGAAGGTTGCCCTCCAGAGGGCTGTTGAGGAAGCGGGACGAAACGAGAAGCTTCCCTATATCGCCGTCATGGACGCCTCTGATGGGTCGCTACTGGCGAGTTTGGGAGATTTACCCGGGGAGATGACTAAAGACGAAAGGGCTTTGCTGGATATTCTCAATGGGAAAGCGGCGGTTTCAAGCCGGAAGATTACTCTGCAGGGGAAAAATCTCTTCGAAATCCTGGCGCCCCTTTATCTCGACAACAGTCTTGCGGGGGTCGTTCGCGTGGGGCTGCAGAGAGATCAGGCGGACCAGGTCATTGGCAAGAACAGAACCTTGATGATCATCTCCATGGTCTTCATCATGCTGATCGGGCTGCTTTCCATATGGTTTCTTTATCAGAACCAGAATCGAAATCTTGCCCGGATCGAGGAGATGAGAAAAGAGCTTCAAAAATCGGAACGCCTTTCTTCCCTGGGACAGCTTGCAGCGGGTGTTGCTCATGAGATACGGAACCCGCTCAACGCTATCAGCATGGCAAGCCAGAGGCTTCAGCGTGAGTTTCTGCCCCCGGATCAGGGAAAGATGGAAGAGTTTGGACGCATCACTGGAGTCATTCGGGATGAGGTGCGCCGCCTGAACGGCATCATTGAAGAATTTCTATCTTTCTCCCGCAGCCAGCGCCTTGAGCTCCGTGACTATTCCATCGAGGCCGTTCTCCAGAAACTGGTGCAGCTTGTCGGGGAGGAGGCGGCATCAAGAGGAATCACGATTGAGACACGATGGGGCGACCACCCCACGTCCATCCCCATGGATGTGGACAAGCTGCAGCAGGCATTTCTGAACTTCATCAAGAACGCCATGGAGTCCATTTCGGGCGAAGGGGTTATCGCCATTTCAATTGAGCCTCTGGGGAATGAAAATATTTCTGTGAAGATCGCCGACACAGGCAAGGGTCTGACGCCTGGTGAAATGGACCGCATCTTCAACCCCGAATATACCACGAAGGAAAAGGGGCTGGGGCTTGGCCTTCCCATTGCCTATGAGATTGTCCGCGGTCACGGTGGGGACATCCGCGTGCAGAGCCAGGTCGGGTTGGGGACAACGTTTGACATTCTGCTGCCCCTTGGAAGAGCAGAAGCTTAGAAGCTGAGGGGCTGAAGCCGATTTTTTACAATTGGTTTTTCAGTTGAAAGCGCTTCGCTTCTTGTCTTGTGTCTTGTCTCAAAAATATATTGTCATATCGACCGAAGAGAGATATCTTGTACCGCGATAAAATGATTAAGATTTCTCGCTGCGCTCGAAATGACATTTGTTAAATGAATTTACGAGACACAACACCAGACGATATAACGTGTTGAGTCGGAATGAACATGAGTTCAGGAGTCCGCGGTGAATAAACTGAACATCCTGATCGTGGAGGATGAGAAATCTCAGAGAGAGATGCTTTGCGGTTTCCTCTCAAAGGAAGGACATGCCGTCAAAGAAGCGGAGAACGGCGAGAACGCCCTTATTATCGTGAAGGAGGGGCATTTTGACCTTCTTCTTCTCGACTATAAAATGCCGGGGATGAACGGACTCGAGGTCCTGGAAGAGGTCAAGCGCATCAACCCGGATATTGATGTGATCATGATGACCGCTTTCGGGACGATTGAAACGGCGGTGAAGGCCATGAAAACGGGCGCTGTGGATTATATCACGAAGCCCGTGGAGCTCGACGAGCTTTTGCTTCATCTGAATCGCATATCGGAGCGCCGCGTCCTCATCCGCGAAAACGAAATCCTTCGCCAGGAATTGCGGGACAAGGGTGTGACGGCGGACCGGATTATTTCCAAAAGCCCGGAGATGGAAAATCTGGTCAACATGGCGGGGCGGATCGCCTCAAGCCGCGCCACGGTCCTTATCCAGGGGGAAAGCGGCACGGGCAAGGAATTGCTGGCCAGGCTGATCCACAATCTGAGTCCCCGATCTGAAAGGCTCATAATCGCCGTCAATTGCGGCGCCATTCCGGAGACCCTTCTTGAAGCCGAACTTTTCGGCCATGAAAAGGGGGCCTTCACCGGGGCGGCAGGCCGGAGAATCGGCCGGTTTGAGGAGGCCGACGGGAGCACCCTGTTCCTGGATGAGATTGGAGAGCTGTCACCTCCCGTCCAGGTCAAACTCCTCCGGTTCCTTCAGGAGAGGGAATTTCAGCGCCTCGGCGGCAATCAGACCATTCGCGCCGACGTGCGGGTGATCAGCGCGACGAATAGCGACCTGGAATCGAAGGTCAGGGAAGGCGCCTTCCGGGAAGACCTGTACTACAGGCTCAACGTGGTTGTCATGTCCATTCCGCCTCTCAGGGAGCGGAAAGCCGATATTCCCCCGCTCGTCGACTATTTTCTGAAACGATACGCGCGTGAAAACGGGAAGGACGTCGATGGATTGAGCCATGAGGCAAGGGATCTCATCCTGAAATATGATTATCCGGGGAATGTGAGGGAGCTCGAGAACATCATCGAGCGGGCCGTGGTGATATGCAGGGGGCGAATCATTACCGTGGAAGATCTGCCTTTCAGGGCTCGTCCGACACTTGCGGAGATGAGAAGACAGGGCGGTCACACGATGAAGGAGTCCATTGAGACCCTGGAACACCGCCTCATCGAAGAGGCCATGGAGGAGGCCCAGGGCAACCAGACCCGGGCGGCGGAACGCCTCGGGATCAGCGAAAGGATGCTGAGGTACAAGCTCAAGAAATACGGTTTCAAGCACTGACCGGCTGTTGAAAAACGCTCATCTGCCGTGTTGCGCTTCGCCCCTTCCTTCGGCAGGCTCAGGACAGGCTTACAAATTGTCATGGTGAGCGCAGCTTGCCCTGAGCTTGCCGAAGGGAACCATGCGCGCCTTGCATCTAAGCATTTTTGAACAGCCGGTCTGTATTAATGGACGTGAGAACAGTCTGCAGTATTAATGATTCCCAAGGGATATATAAATAAGTTTCTACGAAGGCTTGATACGACTATCAAGCCTGTTTTTTTTCGTAGTCCTTTTTGAAATCCGTCAGCTTGGCAAAATGTTTTCGCTCTTCTTCAATGATCCTGTCGATGGCTTTCTGCTGGTCTTTATCCACAAGATTTTTCGCCTCGCTGTAATATAGAATGGAATCCACCTCGCGATTGATCGCAAAATTCAAGGCTGAAAGAGTGTCTTTGACGTCCTGAAATTCATCATCCAGCTTCTTTTTGCTGAAGACCGCACGGTTATCGAGGAGATCCCGCAGATATTCCATGTACTCTCCCGGGTACCGTTCATCAGGCTCGAACACTTTTATCTTTGAGAGCAGCTCGCCGAAGATTTTTTTGTGGTTCACCTCTTCGTCGGCAAGAAAATTGAACAGGTATCTCGCCTCATCGTCTTCCGTTATCGTCGCCGCGCGGCGATAGAATTTCTCTCCGTTTTCTTCCATTTTTATCGCGAACTGGTAAATCTCGCTGGCATCAAATACTTTCATCGATCGTCTCCGTTTTTGTGATGACGCTTTGTATACATCAGCGGCCTAGGGTTGTCCAGAGCAAAGCGAACCTCAGGCTGTTGAAAAACGCCCATCTGCTGCGTTGCGCTGCACCCCTCCCTTCGGCAAGCTCAGGGCGGGCTCTGCGGCTTGTCATGGTGAGCGATGTCACAGTGAGCTTGTCGAACTGCGAACCATCGGGGACATTGCATCTGAACGTTTTTGAACAGCCTGATGAAAAGTTTGTTTTTCAACACTCTTTTAAGATTTTTAGTACCAGGTTTCAAGCTGTAAAAAACCCCGGCTCGGGCCGGGCGCTTCAAGCGCGTCACCGTTTTCTCAGGGGTCTGAACCAGAAGGACAGCACGACGATGATGAAGTACAGGATCGTGGCGCAGGAAATTTTCTCAAGGGTCAGGTCCTCAACGTAAATGAACCTTTCAGCCGCTTCGATCATGAACTGGCCGGGGTAGACGGATCCCGCGGACCCTTTCGACTTGAGATAAACCTCGAGATGGGTGAGAGGGCAGATGGTGCGCGTGGCCTGCATGGCCATCATGGCCGCCAGCGCCGCCAGGTGGATGATCCGGCCCCGGGCGCTGTTGAGATAGAGGAAAAGGGGAAAGCCCAGGATGACAAAGGCGATCCATAGAACGTGAAGGGCAATGATGAGATCGGCGGCAGTCCGGTACGACATGGGGTCAGCGCTCATTCGGGTTTATTCAAATAAGCTATTCAAAGCGGCCCGTCCTGTCAATCATAAAGGTCGCGGCCGCGTTCCATAAAAATGCTACCCCTGAAAAGCGAAGTGAGGTATATAATTCAATCTTGCTGTATCTGGAAATCCACTTGCGAGGTTTTTTATCATGAGAGGCATTGATTTTGATTTCAAAGTCAGCATGGTTGCAGATTTGATTGTTCAGTCGAAGAATATCGTCGTTTTCACGGGGGCCGGTGTGAGCACGGAGTCGGGGATACCGGATTTCCGAAGCCCCGGAGGAATCTGGACCCGGTTTGATCCTGAAGACTTCACGATCGACCGATTCATGTCCAGCCGGGAGACGCGTAAAAAGACATGGGAACTCCTCGGCGGGAGCGGCCTGATCGCTGACGCCCTGCCGAACAGGGCACACCATGCTGTCTATGAACTGGAGCTGCTTGGAAAGCTGGAGTGTGTCATCACCCAGAATATCGACAACCTTCACCAGAAGGCGGGATGCTCTCCCGACAGGGTATTTGAAGTTCATGGGAATATGCAGTGGGTGCGATGTCTGGGCTGCGATGCGCGATTCACCATGGAGACGATCCAGCGGCGCCTGGGGGAGAACATCCAGGTCCCCGAGTGCGAGCATTGCTCAGGCATCCTGAAGCCGGATGTGATCTACTTTGGTGAGATGTTGCCTCAGGAGACGCTGGATCATGCCATCCACCACTCCCGGAACTGCGATCTCTTCATCGTCATCGGTTCCTCCCTTTCCGTCTATCCGGCTGCGTACATGCCTACCCATGCCCTTGAAAGCGGCGCCAAGCTGGTGATCATCAATAACACCAGGACCTTTTGCGATGACCGGTCGGAAGTGGTGATCAACAGCATGGCAGGTGTCGCGATGGAAAGAATTCTGGAAGATACGAAAAGAAAGCTCATGCACTGAGGGGGAACAGATATGGCAGCGAAGATTTTGAGAATTCTCTGCTTCGCAGTCCTGGGTTTCGCATGGATGGCGGTGAATTCCGAAGCGGCGGAGTTCTTTAAGAACTACGGAGAGATCAGGCCCAGTGCTGAGGCGACGGGGGTCTTCGAAAACTATAAGGTCCTCTCGAATTACAGATACTATGTGAGCGGCTCCGATCTTTATCCCAACGCGCTCATCGCCCTGGACAGGGCCTATGCCCTTGACAGTGATCTGTGGAAGGAAAGAAAACTGACATCCGCGGAAATGAAGGAGCTCATCGGCGACATGCAATCGAAGGCCCTGGAAGTCGGCGAGACGCTTCATGGATATGATATCCTGGACAACGGAGGAAAGAAGATCGGTCTGTGGTATTCCATACTCCGGGCCAGGACCTATGTGAAGATGGAAGGCGATGGCAGGGTTGTCATCGCCACCCCCCCGATCGATCTCTGGGAACGAGGGGGAGACGGTCGCCTGCTTCAGGTGCCGCGCTGATTCCCCTGAAAAAGGCGATCCCAAGTGTGTCTTATTCTTTTTTCCTTTAAACAGCATCCGCGCTACCCGTTGATCATCGCTGCGAACCGGGACGAGTTTTATAACAGGGGCTCCTCTCCCGCGGCTTTCTGGGACGATGAGCCGGGGATGCTTGCCGGGAAGGATCTCGTCGCCGGAGGCACCTGGTTCGGCGTTACCCGATCCGGCCGGATAGCGGCGATCACCAATTACCGCGAGCCGGGCTTTCATAGAATGGACGCGCCGTCGAGGGGCGACCTCGTCACCGGCTATCTGCGCGGCGCGGAGGCTCCAGAGGAATATCTGAAAAAACTGGATAAGGAAGCGGGCCGCTATAACGGCTTCAGTCTGATTCTGGGGGAGCCGGGGAATCTCTACTATTTTTCGAATCGCCGTGAGGGCTTCCAGAGGCTGGCTCCGGGGCTCTACGGTTTGAGCAATCACCTCCTCAACACGGCATGGCCGAAGGTTGAGCGGGGAAAGCGTGCACTCGCGGGAATTCTCTCAGGCGGCGGAGACCCCGATCCGGAAGAACTCTTCCATATTCTGGCAGACCGGTCGCGCCCTCCCGACGACCATCTCCCCCATACGGGGGTCGGACTCGAATGGGAACGCATTCTGTCTTCTCTTTTCATCACGAGCCCCGTTTACGGGACGCGCTCCTCAACGGTCCTCCTGGTCCATGGAGAGGGAAGAGTCACGTTTGTGGAAAAGGTTTTCAATTCGGCGCCGGAACCGCTGCAGGTGACACGGCATGAATTTGATATCGAGCGGACGGGGGACAAGGGCAAGACGCGGCATGACGGGCAAGGGCGATAGGCATATTCCGCGGGTGGGCGTGGGGGCTGTCGTGATCGAAGACGGCAGGGTTCTTCTGGTCAGGCGTGGCACTGAGCCGGGCAGGGGGATGTGGGCCGTCCCCGGCGGTCTCGTCGAACTCGGTGAAACCCTTCAGGAGGCCGCTCAGAGGGAAATTCTTGAAGAAACAGGGCTCGTCATTCGTGCCGGCAATCCCTTTTACACCTTTGACCTCATTCAGCGCGACGGTGCAGGCGCTGTTGAATTTCATTACATCATCGTGGACCTCCGGGCCGATTACGTGAGCGGTGAAATCGCCCCGGGCGATGACGCCATGGATGCCCGCTGGGTCACGGCGGGAGAACTGGAGCGCATGCCCGTGACCCCGACGACCCTGAAGCTGCTAAAAACCATGGGGTTCTGCCGCTAATCGAGAAAGGGGAGTCGGTCCTTTTTCCGGTACACCTGGGTCTGGCACCGGGCGATGAGGTTCCGGTCATCGTCCCGGACCTCAATCTCGTAGGTGCCGATCCGGCTGGAGCGGCTGATCTCCTTCGCTTCCGCGTACAGCGTGGCACCCCGGGCCGGAGACGCGATATAATTGACCGCGAGGCCGAGGGCGACGGCGACGGTGCCGTGAGAGTTGGAAGCCGTTTCAAAAGCCTCGTCGATGAGCGAGAAGATCGCCCCGCCGTGGGCCATGCCGAAAATGTTTTCCATGTCTTCCGTGAAGTCCATCCGAACCAGCGAATAGCCGGGGCCGAGCTTCAGCAGTTTCAGACCGAGCTTTCGCGCGTAAGGCTCCTCTTCCACTTTTCCGCAGATCGCCTTGAATATTTTATCCTGCATGATCGCCTCCCCTTTTTCAGGCACGCGGACCAAACGAAAATTATTTTTCGAACGTTATGCGGGTCCGCGTTTTTTGTCAAGGTTCTTTAAGCAGGGCGAAGGGCGTTTGCCGTCGGCCTGCTTTTTTCTGGACGCGCCGGAACAGATATGTTAGTAAGTACACACTAACATGAAAAAGGAAATAACGACAAGAGACAGGATCCTGGAAGCCGCCCTGAAAATCTTTTCGATGAAGGGCTATCTCGGGGCGACGACGAGGGAGATCGCCGGTGAGGCGGGTGTGGCGGAGGTCACGCTTTTCCGGCACTTTTCCTCAAAGGAAAGGCTCTTTGAAGAGGTGATCAGCCGGTACAGCTTTCTTCCAGAGCTGAAGGGCCTTCTTCCGGAATTGCGGGACCGGGATTACCGGGATGCTCTTTCCCTGATCGCGGGGCGGTTTCTGGAAATTTTGAGACAGAGGCGGGAACTGGTGAGAATCGTGCAGGGCGAGATGCACCGGTCGCCGCGAATCAGGGAGGTTTTTTATCTTTTCACGGACGACATGTTCAGAACCCTGGCATCCTACTTCCGGGAACTGCGTGAAAAGGGAAAGTTCCGCGATCTCGATCCGGAATACGCGGCCCGGGCCTTTCTCGGAATGTTCTTTTCCTATTTTTACCGGCAGGAATTTGTGGCGGATAAGCGCATTGGAAAAACCGAGCGTGATAAAGTGATGAAAGAATTTATTGAAATCTTTGTGCGGGGGACGCTGAGCGAAACCGGCCGCATCGGACATGGACCCAGACGGAGGGCATCTTGAATAAAAAAAGAATGATCGTCATCGCGTTCGCGGTTCTGCTCCTGGGGGTGGGGGCGTTTGTTTATTACGGCCAGTGGAAGAGCACGTCCGGGGAACTCTTCTACTCCGGCACCATCGAGTCGACCAATTCGGAACTCTCTTTCCAGGTCACGGGTCGGGTCGTCCAGGTGCTCGTGGACGAGGGCCAGGCGGTGAAGAAGGATCAGGTCCTGGCCGTGCTCGACACGTCGGAGTATCAGGCCGGTGTCGACCAGGCGAAAGCGAACCTGACGAGAACGGAAAGAAACCTCCATCAGATGAAAACCGTCCTGGAGATCAATCGCAAGACGTTTCCCGCGGACGTGACCAGGGCCGAGGCCGGTGTATCGAGCGCCAGGGATATCATGGTAAAAGCGAAACAGGATAAAGAACGGTACGATCAGCTCTATGAGAGACGTGTCGTCTCCCAGAAAGAGTGGGAGTCCATGAGACTCAATTATGACACGGCGCGCGCCCGGCTCACCGATGCCGAGGCCGTCCTGAATCAGGCTCAGAGCAATCTGAAAAGAATCGACGTGGCGGAAAGGGAAGTAGAAGCAGCGGGGGCCCAGATTCAGGCGTCAAAAGCGGCCCTGGATCTCGCGGAGATCCAGTTGAAACGGACCCGCTTGACGGCACCCTACGATGGCACGATCGTCAGCCGCAATGTCGAGCCGGGTTACGTGGTCTCGCCGGCCCGCCAGGTATTCACCCTGTCCGATCTCTCTTACGTGAAGCTGAAGATCTTTGTGAATGAGACGGAAATCGGAAAGGTGAAACCGGGCCAGAAAGTGGATGTCAAGGTGGACACTTTTCCCAAGAAGGTTTACAAGGGTCTTGTCTCTTATATCTCTCCCGAAGGGGAGTTTACGCCGAAGATTATCCAGACCCAGAAGGAACGGGTCAAACTCGTTTATCTGGTCCAGGTGACCATTCCCAATCCCGAACACGAACTGAAGACAGGCATGCCGGCCGACGCCTGGCTGCGCTGATCCTCAATGAAGGATGAGAAGAACATGGTCGTTCCTGTAAAACCGTTTGTCGAAGTGAATCAGGTCTCCAGGCAGTTCGGAGACCTCGAAGCGGTCAGCGATGTATCCTTTCGGGTGGAGAAAGGGACCGTCTTCGGGCTTGTCGGGTCCGACGGGGCGGGGAAGTCCACGCTTTTGAGAATGATCGCGACCATGATTCCCCCGACGTCGGGCAGTATCCGCATCGACGGGCTGGATGTGGTGACCAGGAAGACGGAAATCAAACGTCTCATCGGCTACATGCCACAGCGGTTCGGACTGTACCAGGACCTCACCGTGGATGAGAACCTGGACTTTTTCATGGATATCTTCGGCATCTTCAAAGAGGAGAGGCGGAAAAGGAGGGAACGCTATCTCGGCTTTTCCAACCTGCTGCCCTTCGTCGACCGCCTGGCCGGTAATCTCTCGGGGGGAATGAAACAGAAGCTGGGCCTCGCCTGCGTCCTTGTCCATGAGCCGCAGGTCCTTATTTTGGATGAGCCGACGAACGGTGTGGATCCCGTGTCCCGGCAGGAGTTCTGGGAGATTCTGGCGGAGATGAAGCGCGGAGGCATGACCATTCTGGTTTCCACGGCCTACCTCGATGAGGGCGAGAAATGCGACCGCCTGGCCCTCATGCATCGCTCCCGGATACTTGATCTTGCAAGTCCCGCAGACATTCGATCTTCCTTCCCGAACCTCGAGGAGGCCATGATCCAGCGTATTCAGGAAGTGGACAGGGAATTGATACATGACCGCTTCAACCACTGATGTTGTTTCCGTAAAAGACCTGGTCAAAAAATTCGGAGACTTTGTCGCCGTGGACAGGGTGACCTTTTCCATTGAGAAAGGGGAGATATTCGGCTTTCTGGGGCCCAACGGTGCCGGAAAATCGACCACCATCCGAATGCTCTGCGGCATCATCACGCCGACCTCAGGCTTTGGGCAGGTCGCGGGCTATGATGTGATCAAACAATCCGAAGACATCAAGCAGTCCATCGGTTACATGTCCCAGAAATTTTCCCTGTATGAAGACCTGACGCCCTTCGAGAACATACGCTTCTACCTCGGGGTTTATAACGTCCCTCAAGCCGAGTGGAACGATCGTATCGAATGGGCACTCGACCTTACCCGATTGAGAGAGGTGCAGTCCCGCCTGACCCGGGAATTGCCCCCCGGATGGAGGCAGCGCCTGGCCCTGGGATGCGCGCTCCTGCACCGTCCAGAGATTCTCTTCCTGGACGAGCCGACGTCCGGTGTGGATCCCATTACCCGGCGCCATTTCTGGGATTTCATTTCCCGGCTTGCGAAAGAAGGCGTCACCGTCTTTGTGACGACCCATTACATGGATGAAGCTATGAATTGTGAGCGGATCGTGATGATGAACGAGGGAAAGATCGTCGCCATCGGCGCCCCCGGAGAGATCGTCCGCGAAACCTTTCCTGACAAGCCGGAAGCCACATTGAATGAGGCCTTTATCAAACTCATGTCCCGGGGGGGAAATTGAGACTGATCAATATCCAGGCCGTCGCCCGAAAGGAATTCTACCATCTTATCAGGGATTACCGGAGCCTTTATCTGGCCTTCGCCCTCCCGCTTCTTCTGATTCTTCTTTTCGGTTATGCCTTGAGCCTGGATGTGGACAACGTGAAGGTTGCGGTCGTGGATTATGACAGGACAGACACGAGCCGTGATTTTTTGCGCAAACTGGGTGCCTCGTCCTACTTTGATGTTTTCAAATATCTTCCCAATGATAAGACAGCGACGGAATATCTGGATCATGGCTTCGCTGCCATGGCGGTCATTATACCTCCGGGATGGTCCTCGAAGCTGAAGGCCGACCTCGCGTCTCCCCTGCAGATACTCATTGACGGAACGGATCCCAACTTTGCAAGCATAACCCGGGGCTATATCAGCGCCTTTGTCAGCGGTTACAATCAGAATCTTCTCCTGGAATTTCTCAACCGTCAGGGACAGGAGAAGATCCGGCTGCCCGTTGAGGGAAGGATAAGAGTCTGGTTCAACGAGGATCTGGAGAGCCGCAATTTCATTGTCCCCGGGATTATCGCTATCATCATCATGATTGTGGGGGCCATGCTGACCTCTCTCGTCATTGCCAAGGAGTATGAAAACGGCACCATGGAGACGCTCCTGTCCATGCCCATCCGGGCCGGGGAATTTCTGACGGGTAAGGCCATCCCCTATTTTCTTATTGCCTTTACGGATGTCCTCATCTCTGTCCTCATGGGGCAAATCCTGTTCGGCGTTGTCATGAAATCAAGTTTCTGGCTTATGATCCTGGCCGCCGCTCTTTATCTGGCCGTCGCCCTAAGTCTTGGCCTTCTGATATCCATTGTGACGAAATCTCAGCTGGTCGCGAATCAGATGGCCATTCTGGTGACCTATCTGCCATCGCTTCTGCTTTCGGATTTTGTTTTTCCAAAGGCGAACATGCCCTTCATCATTCAGATGGTGACGTATATTATCCCTGCCACCTATTTCATTGATATTCAGAACGGCTTGTATCTTCGTGATCTCGGACTCGCCTATCTATGGCCAAGTTACGCTGTTCTTGCGGCCATGTTTGTGATCCTGGTGCTGGTCACCTTCCTGCGGCTGAAAAAGGAGGGAATGTGAAGATTTCGTGGCTCCGGGTCCGCGAATTGGTGCGGAAGGAATTTATCCAGTTGTTCAGGGACCCGAAAAACAGGAGGCTTCTCATCATCTCTCCGCTCGTTCAGATCCTTGTCTTCGGCTACGTCATGTCCACAGACGTGCGGGATGTGACAGTAGCCCTGCTGGATCAGTCCCAGACCCGGGAGAGCCGGATGCTGAGGGATGCCTTCAGCGGCAACAAGATCTTCCGCATCATCTACAATCCTGGGAATTCCAGGGATCTGGAAGAATTGCTCTTGAGACGAAAAGTCGATCTTGCCGTCAAAATCGCACCCGATTTCAGCGAAAAGATCCGGAAAGGCGAAACGGCCGACATCCAGATCCTGGCGGACGGCAGCATGAGCAATATGGCTTCTGTGAGAATCGCTTACACCATGCTCGTCCTGGACAGGCTGAATCAGCAGCTTTTACGAGAGGTCCATCCGCTCAAACTCGATTATGCTCAGATCGATGGCCGGGTGAGGACGTGGTATAATGTGAACCTGGACAGCCGCGATTTTTATGTCCCCGGCATTGTCGCGGTCCTCATCATGATTCTCTCTCTTCTCTTTACGTCCATGGCCATTATCAAGGAAAAGGAAGTGGGCACCATGGAGCAGCTGATCGTTACGCCCATGAAACCCGCCGAGCTGATTTTGGGAAAGACCATCCCTTACACGATCATATCCATTGCCCAGATGGTGGTTGTCGCCATTCTCGCCGTTTTCTGGTTCGATGTTCCCATGATGGGCAGTGTCCTTCTTCTCTTCCTGGCCATCTGCATTTTCCTTCTCAGCACCCTGGGCATCGGCCTCTTCATCTCCACCATTTCCGCGACTCAGCAGCAGGCCATGATGACCACTTTTTTCTTTATCGTTCCCTTCTTCATGTTGAGCGGTTTTGTTTTTCCCATCGCCAACATGCCCGAGTTCGTCCAGTGGCTCACGTACCTTGACCCGTTGAGGTACATGATCGTCATCATCCGGGGCATTTTCCTGAAGGGTGTCGATTTGCATGAGCTCTGGCCGCAATTCTTTGGACTGGCGGTTCTCGGCCTCGTTGTCTTTACCGGGGCTGTCAGAAGGTTCAGAAAGCGACTGGATTAGGGACCTGTTGTCCCGATCTCTTTTTGGCCTTTCAAAGAATATTTTTTCTTGATCCCTGCTGTCATTCTGAGCCTGTCGAAGAACCTCGAGCCCTTTTTCACGGGACAGGATTACGTTATGACGTTCGATTGCCAGAATGGTTGTGGCTCAGGGACAGACCTCCTCCGCGCTCAGGATCTTTTTCCCGACCGTTCTAGATCTCGATCCTCTGCAAGTTCAAAACTCGCCGCCTCCGGCGTCTCAGACATTGAACTTGCGGGCGCGGATCTTCGATAAGAAACGGTGACCCGAAAAAAAGATATTCGCTTGTTCAGAGTCCTGTCTCCTTCGCCATGCGTTGTGTTATTTGGCGACAGGCGTTACTTAAAGCATGAGGGTAAGGTGTAACCCTTTTTGTCAATTTTATTTGACGGGGGGAGGGATTCGTACTAATAAGTAATACCAAGATAACACCAAGAAAGGAGGGCGGAGCGGTGAAAGTCGTTTTTCACGAGGATTTCAAGTCGTCCTATACCATGGATCCGGCGGCGGCAGACGGGCGCATGGAGGCCATTTGGGATGTAATCGGGAAGCGGGTGACCTTTGTGAAGGCCGTGCCCGCCGGCGAAGAAGACATTGCCGCCGTGCACACGAAATACCATATCGACGACGTGCGCCGCATGGGGATTTATGACGTGGCGGCCCTCGCGGCGGGCGGCGCGATTCAGGCGGCCACCATCGGCCTGGAGGAGCCCTGCTTTGCCCTGATCCGTCCGCCGGGACACCATGCCTCCGCCAACAGTTCCTGGGGTTTCTGCTATTTCAACAACATGTCCATTGCCCTGGAGAAGCTCAGAAGGAAAGGGAAGATCAAAAAGGCCTATGTCCTGGACATAGACCTTCATTTCGGCGACGGCACGGTCAATACTCTGGGCGGACTGGGGTATGTCACCCTGTTCAACCCGTCTTCTTCCAGCCGCGGGGATTTTTTGAAACAGGTTCAAAAAAATCTTCCCACGGAGGGGGTTGACATCATCGGCGTATCGGCGGGTTTTGATTACGCGAAGGAAGACTGGGGCGGCGTTCTCGAGCGCTCCGATTACACGGAGATCGGGCAGATGGTTCGGGAGGCGGCGAAAAAATGCATCGGGGGCTGTTTTGCCATCCTGGAAGGAGGCTATAACCACAAGGTTCTGGGACATAACTGCATGGCCTTTCTCGAGGGTCTGGGAGGGTGATCAAAGACCGAAGTTAAGAAGTTAAGAAGCTAAGAAGTTGAGAAGATGGGAAGACAAGAGTAGAGACTGGATTCCCGCCTTCGAGACTGTGTCGCAATTCTCTTCTTTGTCATTTCGAGTGAAACGAGAAATCCTGGGTCTGTTGCCCAAATGGTCTTGAGGTGTGAGCAGATCGGAACAGGCCTCATGCCCTCTTTATTTTAAATAACGTTTTTCATTATTGCGATACAGTATCTTCGCGGGAATGACCCCTTTTCATTTCCCTCCCCTTGCGGGAGGGAACACATAGGGAGGGGGCAGAACAAAGAATGAAGTCAGGAGATTGCGAAATCGATAGAGGATAAGGGCTTAAAAGACTAAAAATCGGTGGCTGCGAACGTTCCTTCGCAGTGCGAAAAGACTTTTCCAATATGAAGGGCTGAAAGGGGCTGTAAAGACCCGCCTGCAAGGACATCCGTTCTTCATTTCTTCAATGATATCCGAATGATATTTGCTTTGTTTTTCCTCTGTCACGGCTGGCATGAAATGTGCTTGTATCTATCCGAGTTTACGGATTCACCGCAAATCCGATTACTGGAGGTTATTCAGATGGAAGGTCAGCGCATAGCCGTTGTATTTCCGGGTCAGGGATCTCAGCGGCCGGGCATGGGGAGAGATTTTTACGGGCAGATTTCCGCCAGCCGTCAGGCCTATGAAGAGGCCTCCGATGCGCTGGGCTGGGATGTGGCCGGCCTCTGCTTCAGCGAGGACGAAAGGCTGGATTTCACCGAATATACGCAGCCCTGTATTGTGACAACGGAGATTGCCATGCTGCGCGGCCTCAAGGACCGATACGGCTTTTCGGCGTCCCTGTTTGGGGGGCACAGCCTGGGCGAACTGACCGCCCTGATTGCGGCGGGCGTCGTATCCCTTTCAGAAGCTCTGAAAATCGTGCAGACCCGGGGCAGGCTCATGCAGGGCGCCGTTCCCGTGGGTATCGGGGGCATGGCGGCTGTCATTTCCTCTGACCTGAACATGGGAATCATCCGCCGGGCTCTCTCGAGTCTTCCCATCGATGTGGCCAACATCAACTCCTCCCATCAGATCGTGATCAGCGGTGAATCGAGGGCCATGCCCGACGCCGAGAAGCGGCTTCTGGAGATCGTCACGGACGGCCAGCCTCTGAGGTTTGTGCCGCTGAATGTGAGCGCTCCCTTCCACAGCCGTTTCATGAGGCCCGTGGAAGACCCCTTTGAGGACATCCTTCGTTCCGTCTGGAAGCACGTGCACAGCGAGAAGGCGGAGTGCGTGACGTCGAATTTCACCGGCGATTTTCATTCCGGCACCTCCGAGGAGATCGTCCGGAATCTTGTCGCGCAGGTGAGCAATACGGTACAATGGAAAGAAAATATGAACCGCCTTGCCGGGAAAGCGGATGCTGTTTACGAGATCGGGCCTGGCCGTCCTCTCCGCGATTTCTTCAAGACCATTGGTGTTGCCTGCCAGTCCATCACGACCCTTTCGGCGGCCGAAAGGGTTTTCCGCGGGAGCTGATCGCCGACAGCTCCAATCCGACAGAAAAAACTCAGCGTGCATTATTGAACAGGTGAGAAGCCATGGATTTTAATCTTACGGACACACAGCAGTCCTATGTAGAAACGGTCAAACGTTTTGTCAGAAATGAGATCACGCCTCGCGTGATGGAATGGGAAAGGGAACACCTGTTTCCCTGGACTGTCATCCAGAAGGCCTGGGACCTCGGGATTCTCAATCTCAGCATTCCCGCGTCCGTGAAGGGTTTTGAAGTGGACGTGATCTCGACGGCCCTCATCATCAAAGAGCTTTCCTACGGCGACACGGGGATTTCCACGTCCGCCATGTGCAACGACCTGGCGAACGCCGTCATCGCGCAGCACGGCACGGATGAACAGAAAGAGGCTTTCCTGAAGCCTTTCGCGGAAGGTCCCATGCTCGCTTCCTTCTGCCTCACGGAACCCGGCGCGGGCTCGGATAACTCGGCCATGACCAGCTTTATCAAAAAAAAGGACGAGAAAACGTATCTCCTCAACGGCACGAAGTGTTTCATCACGAACGCTTCTTACGCCTCTCAGTTCACTGTTTTCTGCAAGGTGGGGAAACCCGCGGGTAATTTCATGGCCTGCGTCATCATTCCCCTCACGTCAATTGCCAACGGGGATGCCGGGACGAACTACCTTCAGGGGAAAGAGATCCTTCTTCCCGAGGGGGGAAAAGTCATTATCGGCAAGCCGGAAGACAAGCTCGGCCAGCGTCTCTCCAACACGGCCGGCGTCACCTTTGAAGACGTGGTGGTGGAGCAGGACCAGATCATCGGCGACCGGAGGCTGGGTTTCAAGTATGTCGTGGACGTTCTCGATTACGCGCGGCCCATGGTTGCGGCCATCGGCGTGGGTCTCGCGAAGCGCGCCCTGGACGTGACGCTGGAATACACGAAAGAGCGAAAACAGTTCGGTCAGAGGATCTGTGACCTTCCCGTGGCGAGAGAGAGTCTCGTGAAAATGTGGAAACGCCTGGAACTGGCGGATATCGCCCTCATGAAGGCCGCCTTCAAGGTTCAGGAGGGGAGCCCCGACCGGGGACTCTACGCCTCTCTTGCCAAGAATACCGCCGCCGAGGCCGCGCTTTTCTGCGCCAATGAAGGTCTCCATCTTCACGGCGGATACGGCTTCATGTCGGAATACGAGATATCCAAGCTTGCCCGGGACGCTCACATCATTGATATTTACGAAGGGGTCCGCGAAGTGCAGGACATGATCATCGGGCGGGAGATTGTCTGAAATGATTTACCTTCACGGTCTCGGCCATTTCTACCCTGAAAACGTGATCACGAATCGTTTTCTCGAGGAGCTCGACATCGGAACCAGTGACGATTGGATCCTGGAACGTGTCGGCATCCGCACCCGCCGCACCGTCCTTCCCCTGGAGTACATCCGGGAGACGAAAAACCGCGACCCGAGAGCCGCTCTTGAGGCGAGCCCTTACGGAAATACGAGGAGCGGTGCCGTCGCGGCGCGGATGGCCCTCGATCGCGCCGGTCTCAAACCGGAAGACATCGGCCTCGTTATTTCCGGAAGTTCGGCGCCGGACAGTCTCACGCCGGCTGAAGCGGCGACCGTGGCGGCGGACCTGGGGATCGACGCTCCCTGTTTCGACCTGAATTCGGCCTGCACCAGTTTCGGGATGCAGGTTCATTTTCTGCTCAAGATGGTGCCGGAGGCCCTGCCGCCCTTCGTTCTGGTGGTGAATCCGGAGAATCTCACGCGCTCCGTGGACTATTCCAATCGGAACACCGCCGTGCTTTTTGGCGACGGGAGTTCCGCGGCGGTTCTGTCGGCGACGGTCCCGGCTCCGGCCGCTTTTGTCGCCTGCGACGCCTGTTCGAAGCCCTCGTCCTGGGACAAGGTCGTGATTCCCCGGATGGGATACTTCAATCAGGACGGAAACGCCGTGCAGGGTTTTGCCATCCGCAAGACGACGGAATCGCTGCGCCTGCTGCAGTCCGTCTTTCAGGTGAATTCGAACCGCTTTAAATTCGTCGGACATCAGGCGAACCTCGGGATGCTCGAAACCGTCCGCGACCGCGCGGGAATCTCTGAGGAGAACCACTGGCACAACGTGGAGGACTTCGGCAACACGGGCTGCTCCGGGGCTCCCGCCGTTCTAAGTCAGCACTGGGAGGCTCTGAAGTCCGGCGATCACGTGGCCGTTGCCCTGGTGGGGGGCGGCCTCACCTGGGTTCACATGATGCTGGTTGTGGAGGACAGAGAATGAAATATTCGGAATTCAGAGAGCGTGAGGGATTCGGACTCGAAGACCTCATTGCCTTTGCCTATGGGAATCTTGTGGAAGACCCGCCGTCTGATTTTGACGCGCGCCTTCCGGCCCCGCCCTTTCTCATGGTGGATCGGATTCTCTCTCTCAAGTCCCAGGGGAGGCAGGGTTCCATCGCGGCCGAGCAGGACATCCGGATGGACGCCTGGTATTTTCAGTGTCACATGCCGGGCGACCCGGTTCAGCCGGGCTGTCTCTGCGTGGATGCCGTCTGGCAGCTGCTGGGTTTTTTCTGCGCCTGGCGGGGAGCCCTGGGTACGGGAAGGGCGCTGGGGTGCGGAGAGGTGTCTTTCAACGGACAGATCAGGCCGTTCAACAAAACCGTGCGCTATGAGATCGATGTGAGACGATATTCCCAGTTGAAAGAATCAGGCGCCAGCATCGTGATCGGGGACGGCCGTGTCTTTGTGGACAACGAATTGATCGCTGAAATCAATCAGGCGCGAACAGGCGTCTTCAAAGGGATCGCTTACCCGGATTATCCCCGGCGCTCTCTGCATTCCACGGGCGGAATCATGAGATCGCGGTCCGTCGTGCGCGATCCGGACCCTTCGTGAGCGGATGATGGAGAATAAAAGATCATGAAGGGAAACAGGATCCGATGAAGGGGGGTGCCGTGTCCGCTGACAGAAAGACGAGGCTTCAAATTCTGAACGCCGTCCCGCAACAGGAACCGTTCCGCTTCATCGACGACATTCTGGAGCTGGACGAGGAATATATTGTCGGCGCCTACCGTTTCCGGGAGGATGAATATTTCTACCGGGGCCATTTCCCCGGTCGCCCCATTACGCCGGGGGTCATTCTGATGGAGACCATGGCGCAGACGGGGGTGGTGGCTTTCGGGATTTATCTGACCCTTCTGCAAAACCGGGGGACGGCCGAGGACGTGAAAGGGGTTCTCACCCTCTTTACGCTCGCGGACGGCGTGGAGTTTACGGGAATCGTGAATCCGGGGGAACGGGTGATCCTCCGGGGCCGCAAGGTTTATTTCCGCCGGGGCAGTCTGAGGACGAAAGTCACGATGGAAAGGGAAAACGGCGAGATCGTCTGTTCGGGCGTGCTGACGGGAACAGGAATAAAAAGTTCAGAGGGATAAAAAAGGATTCAAGGCTCTTCGACAGGCTCAGAATGACAACAGGGATCGAGGGTTCAAGTGAAAATTGGGCGCCTGAAGGCGCCCCTACCCTCATAGACCTTAAGTGGGTAGGGGAGGCTTCAGCCTCCCGAAGTCTCATCTGTTATTTCTGCAAGAGCCCTCTCCCGTCGAGGGAGAGGACTCCCGGAGATTCCCTCCCCTGGCGGGAGGGAACACAAGGGAGGGGGAACAACAGGTTTAGAATTTGTCGTTTAGATCTACGTTTAGGATTTAGAAATTAGAATTTAGAGTTTGAAGTTAATGTGGGGGTTTTGTGAATTTGAAGAAACGTGTGGTGATAACGGGATTGGGGGTTGCGGCGCCGAACGGACATGGGCTCGAGGCCTATGAAGAGGCCCTCCGTCAGGGGCGTTCGGGCATTCGCTTTATCCCGGAGCTCAGAGACCTGAATTTTGCATGTCAGATAGGCGGAATTCCACAGGGGTTTGACGCCATCCGCAAGAGCTATTTCGATCACGAGAAACTGCTCTCCATCAATGACAATATCGGCTACGCCTCCGTGTCGGCGGTAGACGCGTGGACGGACGCGGGTTTCCAGGTCTCCGATTCCGAAGACGATCGAGTCGATTGGGACACCGGCGTGATCGTGGGGTCCGGCATCGGCGGCATGGATACCATCGCGAAGACGGTGGTCCCCATGGTCAATGAGGGAAAGGTGCGGCGAATGGGCAGCCGGATCGTTGAGCAGGTCATGAACAGCGGTACAAGCGCCCGCGTTGCCGGCCTCCTGGCTCTTGGAAACAAGGTGACCTCCAACTCATCCGCCTGCAGCACGGGGAACGAGGCTGTCATCGACGGAATGCTGAGGATCCGCATGGGCCTGGCGAAGCGGATGCTGGCCGGCGGATCGGAGGGCGCTTCTCCCTACATATGGTCCGGCTTCGATTCCATGCGGGTGATCTGCCGGAAATTCAATGATGAGCCTGAAAAGGCGTCGAGACCCATGAGCGCGACGGCCTGCGGCTTTGTGCCCGGTTCGGGAGGGGCGATGCTTGTCCTGGAAGATCTGGAGAGCGCGAGGGAGCGCGGGGCGAGGATCTACGCGGAAGTTCTGGGCGGCGCCGTGAATTGCGGGGGACACCGCATGAGCGGCTCCATCACCGCGCCGAACCCCGAGGGCGTGAAACGCTGTATCCGCATGGCTGTAGCGGACGCCGGCATCGAGCCCGGCGAGATCGATGCGATCAACGGACACCTGACGGCGACCTTCGCCGATCCAATGGAGGTCCATAACTGGTCGAAAGCCCTGGGGCGGGGTCCCGGACATTTCCCCTATATCCACTCGACCAAGTCCCTGATCGGACATTGCCTTGGGGCAGCGGGAGCCATTGAATGCGTGGCCGTGGCGCTTCAGCTCTACAAGGGGTTTCTCCATCCGTCTGTCAATTGCGAGGACGTCCATCCCGACATCGCCGATTTCGCGGACAGGATCCCTCAGACCTGCGTGGAGTATCCCGGATTGCGCACCATCGCCAAGGCGGGTTTCGGTTTCGGCGATGTGAACAGCTGCATTATTTTCAGAAAGTGGGAAGGTTGATTTTACAAAGCGTAAGACGTGAAGCGCAAGGCGTAAAGCGTGAAAGATGTAAATGAATCCAAACGATTCACGCCTGACGCTTTACCATTATTTAATATGGAGGAGTTTGGAAATGGATGAACAGAAGATGTTTCAGGAGATGGTAAACATACTCAGGACCTACACGAAAGACGTGTCGCTGCTCGACAAGGCGACGAAGGAGACGCACATTCTCAACGATCTGAAAGTCAATTCCGCGCGGCTCGTGGATGTGATCATCAAGTGCGAGGATGTGTTCGAAATCACCATTGAGGATGACGAGGCCGACAAGATCGGGACGATCGGCGACGCCATAGCGCTGATCCAGAAAAAGCTGAATTAGAAAAACCATGACATTCGCAGCGAAAGCTTTATTGCAGCTCCAGTATTTTCTGGGGCGCATCGGGGTCTTTGTCGTCGGCCCCGCCTATTTTTTCTTTATCCGGATGATGGGGTACAGGGTCAGAGACCTGAAAGCTCTCCGGGAAGCCTGCGGCCGGGAATTCAGAAGACACCGGGGTCCATGGATCGTCTGTGCGAATCACCTGACCATGGTGGATTCAATGATTCTGACCTATGCCATGTTTTCCCTGTTCCGCCACATGACGGACTTTCAGAGGATTCCCTGGAATCTTCCCGAGCGGGATAACTTTCAGCGAAATCCGATCCTGGCTGTGCTCTGTTACTTTGCCAAATGCATTCCTATCAACCGGGGCGGCAGCCGTGACGAGATGAGGCAAACACTGGAAAAATGCGATTATGTTCTCGGTCTCGGACAGAATCTCCTGATCTTTCCCGAGGGAGGCCGTTCCCGGACAGGCCGCGTGGACAGGGAAGGCTACTCATACGGCGTGGGACGCTTCATCAGGGAGTTCGAAAATTGCCGGGTCATGTGCCTCTATCTTCGCGGAGACAGCCAGCACACCTTCGGGAGCATGCCCCGGTTCCGCGAACGCTTCACCATGAAAATGGATGTGTTCAAGCCGGAGAAGCTGGCGTCCGGCGGACTCAGGGCTCAGCGCGAATATGCGGGGCAGATCATCAGACGCCTGGCGGAAATGGAGGAGGATTACTTTGCCTCACGTGGGGAACGATGTGATCGATTTGACGGATCCCGGGAAGACCGGGAAGAGCCGGGATGTTCGATTCATCAGCCGCGTCTTCACATCCGGTGAAAGGGACTTTATTTTTCGTTCCTCAAATCCGGATGAGACCCTCTGGACCCTCTGGGCCGGCAAGGAAGCGGCATACAAAGTGATGATGAAGTCCGATCCCCGTGTCTGTTCCATTCCCCGGGCTTACCCTGTTGAATTGAACAAAAGGGAGGACCTTCTTTTCCGGGACGGGACCGTGAAAACACCCGCCGGAACGGTATGGATCAGGGTTTTCAGAGAGGACGACGCCGTTCATGTCATCGGGACGGATCCCTGTCCGGGGTACCCGGAGGAGATCGTCGGGGGTGTCGCGTCCGTGGATTCCCTGGAATCGGATGCGGACCCTTCGGCTGACCGGGCATCCTTTCTTGTCCGGGAATCCCTTCTTCGCCGCCTTTCAGAATTTCTGGGACGGAGCCCTTCTGAAATGGAGATCCGGCGCCTGGAAGAGCACCGGGGCCTTGGGCCTCCCCGCGTCTATATTCAGGGGAAACCGTCCGCCCTGGACATCAGCATGAGCCACGACGGCCGCTTTGTCGCCTACGCCTTCAGCCGCATCTAAAAGGTTGTTAAAAACTCCATTTCATCAGGCTGTTCAAAAACGTTCAGATGCAAGGCGCGCTATGGTTCGACAGGCTCACCATGACAGGAAACAGAGCCTGCCCTGAGCCTGTCGAAGGGAGGGGCGCAGCGCAACGCCGCAGATGAGCGTTTTTAAACAGCCTGACTAACTTCTCTTGAGGAGTTCCACGAGCTCAGGCCCGAGGGTTGCAAGCCTCCGGGGAGAGAGTCTGACAACTTTCTGAAGGGATTCCATGGAGTGAACCTTTACCCGTGATAAATCAAGGAGGTTCTGGTCGGAGAGGATCATGAAAAGGGCCATGTTCGTTTCCCGGGCCTTTTGAAAGCGCCAGCGATGAAGTGCCTTGAGGCGGTTTTTCTGAAATTTGTTCAGTTCCTCGCATCCGCCGATTCTGCGGTATCCCCGGGGGTCGAAAATCTTTTCCACCCATCTTGCCGAAGCAATTTCCTCTTCAAAGGCTTTTGAGGCTTTCTTATCGAGACCGTTCTCCCGCAGTTCCTCGCTCAGCCTCCGGTAGAGCTCAATCAGGTGTTCCGTATCCTGAATAGCGTAAAGAATCTGCTCATCCGTGAGGGGCCGGGATTCCCACTGCGATCTCTGCATCTTCTTCGTCTTTTTCAAATCCCTTCCCAGAAACTGCTCGACGACGGAACCCAGAGAAAGATATCGGCATCCCAGAAGGGATGCGGCTTTCTGGGTGTCGAAGATCGGGTTGAATTTGAAGCCGTAATCCCTTGAAAGAATGCGGATATCGTTATCGCCTGCATGCAGTATCTTGATGATCCGGGGATCGGAGAAACTGCCTCGCAGAGAAGGAATATCGATCGCCGCGAAGGGATCAAAAAGATAGGTCTTTTTCAGTGTTTTGATCTGGACAAGGCAAAGTTTCTCACGGAAATAGCGGAACGAATCATATTCCGTGTCAATGCCGATCAGGGGGGATGTTCGGATGGCTTCAACAGCTTTTTGCAGTTTCTGCGGGTTATCGACCCAGACCCAGTTTTGCTTCATGAACGTGAACGGGCCTTTCTCAGTTTATCCCTCTGAAAATGTTCTGTGAGACAAAGATGCGTCACCATAGGGCAATTCATTTGAATAGTCAATGGATTATTGGATCAGGCCGGGGTTCGGGACCTCCGATCGTTCCGGACGCGAGGCCGATCCGCCATTCTCCTGAGGCTATAATTCGTCGGTATCGATGAGGGGAAGGTAACGCCTATACCTGTTCCGTCCTTCTCTCTTGGCGCGATAGAGGGCGACATCCACATTTTTCATCAGGGTGTCTTCATCGTCGCCGTCGCCGGGGTAAACGGCGATTCCGATGCTGGTCGTCACAACCCGCTCGTGCTGATCCAGGATAAAAGGCTTCTGGAAAATCCGCAGGATCTTCTGCGCGATGGAAGAGGCGTTTTCCTCACGGGCCATGTCTTCCAGCAGAACCAGGAACTCATCGCCCCCCATGCGCGCGATTGTATCGACCTTTCGCAGAATTCCTGACAGTCTCTCTCCCGCGCTCCGGAGGAGACGATCGCCCACGGAATGGCCCAGGGTATCGTTTATATCCTTGAATTGATCCAGGTCCAGCATCAGCAGGGCGAACTTCAGCCGACTCCGCTTTGACTGGGCGATGGCCACGGAAAGGCGGTCCTTGAACAGGATGCGGTTCGGCAGGCCGGTCAGGGCGTCGTGGTAAGCCAGGTGAGCGATGACCTGTTCCGTTTTTTTGCGCTGTGTGATGTCATGAACGATTCCCCGGAATCCGGTGGATTCACCCTCGGCATTCCGGATCAGGGATATGGACGCCTCGACATGTGCCCGGTCGCCGTCTTTTTTTATGGCCTCCCATTCAACCCTCTTTTCCGGTTTGCCTGTTGTGTAAACGCGGTGAAAGAATTCAAAGACTTTTCCGGCGATTTCGACGTCAGCCATCTTCCTGTAATTCATGCCGAACATTTCGTCTTTTTCGTAACCGAATATCGCCGTGCAGGCATCATTGAAGAAAATGAAGTTTCCCTTGAGATCCACCTCATAATAACCGTCTTCGATATTTTCGATGATGGTCCGGTATCGCTCCTCGTTTTCACGCAGGATCTGCTCGGTCTCCCTTCGCTCGGTCACGTCCATGGAGTTTCCCAGGATCGCCCGTTTCCCCTTGTAGTGAATCGGCGTTATGGTTTCCATGATCCACCGGGTTTGTCCGTCTTTTGTGACAATCCTGAACTCATAGGGCGCCGAGCGTTTGCCCTTCAGCATGAGAGAGGCGTTTCCCCTCGCGGCGTTCCTGTCGTCGGGGTGGACAATGCCGATCGAGTCCATGCCCAGCATCTCCTCGGCCGTGTATCCCGCATAGGCGGCGGCATTCCGGTTTATAAACCGGAACTTCCCCTTCTCGACGACGTAGACGCCGGCATGGGAACTGTTTGCCAGGGTCTTGTAGAGGTCCTCGGTCTGCTTGTGTTCCGTGATGTCGGCGATGATGCCCGTGACGCCGATCGTCTGTCCGCCCTCATTTCGCAGGGGGGCCAGAGAAATGCTGACGTCAAGAAAGTCTCCGTTCTTTTTCCTGCCCCGGACCCTCTGGATCACCGATGCATTTCCCCTCTTCACATCCTCCATCAGCCTCTTGAACTCCGACAGTTCCTGACCCTCTTGAGGAATGTTCGGCAGAACCCTTCCCAGCACTTCCTCCTGCCGCCAGCCGAAGAGCGACTCAGCGGCTGGATTCCAAAGCCTGACCCTGTAGTCGGTATCGAGGACGATCATGGCAAGGGGTGAGGACTGGATGACCGTCCGGCTGATCCGGTTCGGATCGCCGATGCTGTCCAGCTCGGCATGGAGGGATTTTGTTTCCGACAGGTGTCGCTTTTCCCCGGGTGCTTTAGTGGTTGGATAATCGGCCATGGACATTCACGCCCATACGTTCAGTATGGTGAAGTTCTATTCTCTGAACAAAGGATTATCGAATTTGGAAAATCTCCTGATCCCCATCACCAGGATAAAGACTTGATGATTAGACGCGCCGAACAGAGAAAACGAAGCCATTTTATCTTTGATCCGTCTAGATCAGGAATATGCGGACAGCATTTGGCAAAAATGCTTATACGAAATTTCCGATTATTGCAATAGAAATCAGTCCGGATGGACTTCGACTTTTTGGGGCAGGGTCGGGAGGCCTTTCAAATCAACCTGAGGCCTGTCAGAAAGACGATCACAACGGCGAAAGCGGCATAGTCTGAGGGCGCCAGGCGCAGTTCTCTTAGATAGGTTCTGGGACCCCTCTCGTAGCCGCGTCCTTCCATGGCCCGGGCCAGTTCTTCGGCCCTTTGCAGCGAACCCAGGGCAAGGGGCACGACAAGGGACGAGACCGTTTTGAACCTCTTGATGATATTACCCTTTTTAAAATCGGCCCCTCTGGCAAGCTGTGCCTTCCTGAGTCGTTCCAACTCTTCGAGGAGTGTGGGTACGAATCGCAAAGCAAGCGATATCATCACGGCAATGTCGTGAGAGGGAATGCCGAGGCGGCTGAAAGGCCTCAGCAATCTCTCCAGTCCGCTGACCAGCGCGGACGGTGATGTGGTCAAGGTGAGAATGGAGGCGCCCGTGACCAGTGCGGCGAACTGCCAGGTGGTCAGGAAACCCCGGTGCAGTCCTTCGAAGGTGACCGTTACTCCGGGCGGAATCTCAAGGAGGGGTCTGCCCGCGGTGAAAAAGAGGTGCAGAAAAAACAGAACACAGAGAAAGAAGGCCAGGGGCCTCAGGGCATCAATGACATGGCGCGGTTTCACGCGGCCCGCGAATGCCGCGGCGGCCAGGAAAAGACTGATCAGAGCGGGCTCGAATCCATGGGCCCTCAGAATCATGACGCTCAGCGTGACGACGGACAATATCTTGATCCGGGGATCCAGACGGTGGATGGGGGAATCCGCGGGAAGGTACTGGCCCAGATTATACATCCCGCCTCTCCCCTGATGGTTCCTGTCCGGAGTTCGCCATGAGGCTTTCTCTCCGCAGCCAGGCGTTTATCTCGTCGCAGGCTCCCTCGATCGTGAGGATATCCGTCCGGATATTCCCCCCTCTTTCCTTCAGCTTCCAGAGCAGTTCCGTGGCCTTTGGAATACCAAGCCCCAGTTCCTTCAGACACTCGACCCCGCTGCAGATTTCCTCCGGCGTCCCCGTTTGATGAACGCGCCCTTCATTCATGACTACGATGCGGTCGGCGGCGGCGACTTCATCCATGTCGTGAGTGATGTGAATGACAGTCATGCCTTCTTTATGGAGGTTTCTGATGACTTCGAGTATCCGCTTTTTGGCTGAAGGATCCAGGTAGGAGGTGGGTTCATCGAAAGCGATGTGCCGGGGTTTCATGGCAAGGACACCCGCCACGGCGACAAGCCGTTTTTCACCGCCAGAGAGGGTGTGGGGAGGCCTTTCCGCGATGGATCTCAGACCCACGGCATCGAGGGACTCTTCAACCCGCCTGCCGATCTCCCGGGACGGCAGACCCAGGTTCTCCGGACCGAAGGCAATGTCCTCCTCAACGGTCATGCCCACGATCTGGTTGTCGGGGTTCTGAAAGACCATGCCCACGAGCCTCCGTATTTCCCTCACATGGCGGGGATCCGAGGTCGGCATTCCGTCGATTCTTACTGTCCCCGATGCCGGAAGGTGCAGGGCGTTGAAGTGCTGTACGAGGGTCGTCTTCCCGCAGCCGTTGGGACCGATGACAGCCACGTATTCCCCGTCATCAATGGTGAGATTAATGTCCAGAAGGGCCGGCTTTGCGCTGCCGTCATATCGAAAATTCAGATTTTCAATTTCAATCATTGTAAGACCTCAAAGAAAGGGTTCAAGGATTCAAGGGGTTCCGCCAGAGGCGGACCTCCGGCAAGGGGTCAAGTGAAAAAACCCTTTTGTCCCGGTAACACAACATACGGCGAAGGGAGCAGGACTCAGAACGGGCGAAAAAAGCGGGTAGGGGAGCCTTCAGGCTCCCTTACCCGGGGAGCGTAAACGCTCCCCTACCCAAGGATTTTTCCCTTTTTCCCTTAGCCCTTTGCCTGTTTTAAATACAGGATTCGAGGGGTCTAGGAAAGGCACGAAGTTGCGAAGATGGGAAGCTGAGAAGATACGAAAAGAAATCAGATTAACACTTCACGCCTTACACCTTACGCCTCACGCTTTATGTAATGCCTATTCCCAATTAACTCACCTCATGGCGGAGGAGGCCTGTCCCTGAGCCAACACCATCCGGGCTATCGAACTTCACAACTTGATCCTGTCCCTTATTTTCAGGGTGATAAAGGTTGCCGCCGCAATTTTAATGATATCTCCCGGAAGGGGCGGGAGAACTCCCACCAACAAAGCCTTCTTCAGGGAGAGTTGCGCGACCATCATCAGCTGGGCGACCCCGAGAACATAAATCACCATGAGGCCGATAAACATGGACGCGGCTATCCAGGCGAAACCGGGCCGTTCTTTTTTTTCGATGATCGTTCCCATGATATAGGCCCCCAGAATGAAGCCCACCAGGTAGCCTCCTGTCGGGCCCATGAGCACGCCGAAACCCGCCTTTCCACCGGCGAAGACGGGGAGCCCGATGATTCCAAGTGAAATGTAAATGATCTGGCTCAGCGCGCCAAGGTAGCCTCCCAGAAGGGCGGCGGCCAGGCTCAAAAAGAGCGTCTGGAGTGTTATGGGGATGAGGGGAAGCGGAATGATGATCCACGCGCCGATGGCGGTCATGGCCCCGAACATGGAGGCATAAATCATTCCCCGGATCGATGCTTTCGATGTGCTCATGGTTGGTGCTCCTCTTTCGCTTTTACCCGTCCAGCAGGGTCACGTTTCCCGAAAGGATTCTCTGCAGAGTCCCGTCCTGATCCCGCAATATCAGGATACCATCCTGATCGATATCCAGGACCTCTCCCATACAGTGATGATTCAGCAGATCCACGCGTATCTTCTTGCCAATGATATCCGATAACTCTTTCCATCGCTCAAGAATGGGCTGAAAGCCGGACTGCTTGAACATCTCGTAACGATCCTCGAATCTCTCCAGGTAAAGGCGAAGGAGGCTGATTCGCGGAAACGGTCCATTCATCTCCGCCTGTATCGATGTGGCGCTGCTCCTGAGATCATCGGGGAAATCTTTCAGGGGTGTATTGACGTTGATGCCCAGCCCCACAACAATATAATCAACGGCGTCCATCTCTGTGCTGACCTGAGTCAGGATACCTGCCAGTTTTTTTCCCCGGACCATGATGTCGTTGGGCCACTTGATGCGCACGTTGAGCGATGTGAGATGGAGAAGGGTCTCTGCCGCGGCCACGGCCGCCAGCAGAGTCAGCCTGGATGCTTCATTGGGAGAAAGGGCCGGCCTCAGGATGACGGATACGTAAATGCCTTCTCCGGCCGGAGAGAACCATGTCCGTCCCCTTCTTCCCCGCCCCTCGGTCTGGCTCTCGGCAATGACCACTGTCCCTTCCGGCGCTCCTCTGTCCGCAAGGGATTTTGCCCTGAGATTGGTGGAGTCCGTTTCCTGGAAATAGACAATGTCCTGTCTTCCGAAAACACGCGTTTCAAGCCCCTCTCTTATTTCATGGGCGAGGAGAAGGTCCGAGGATTGCCGGAAGAAATAGCCCTTTTTGCGTGAAGATTCTATAACATAGCCCTCTTCCTTCAGCCGGTGAATGTGCTTCCAGACGGCTGAGCGGGTGACGGCCATTTTCCGGCTCAAAGACTCGCCGGATACCCATTTGCCCTTTTCTTCTTTCAGGTACACAAGGAGTTGATCTTTGCTTGACATGGCCAGCCTGCTTAGCACGGCGGAGGGGTATTGTCAACCACAATCGAAGAAAGTGGTTGACAGAATGCATTGCTTAATATCTTCTTGAAAGCCAATTTATTTTTGATATTAAGAAAATTGTTTTTAAAGTGGTTCTAATCGAAATCCTTGGACGTTACGAGAAATTCTGAACTCTGAACTTTGAACTAGTGTCGTGTCTCAAAAATTGATTGTCATATCGACCGAAGGGAGATATCTTGTACAAAATTAAAATTATTAAGATTTCTCGCTGCGCTCGAAATGACACTTATTAAATGAATTTGCGAGACACGACACTAGAAACCAGCAACTTTTAGTGGAGGTGAGGATGAGTCAGCATAAAAAGATCGAGCGGAAGAAGGAACTGGACCGTAAAAGACGAAGAAGGGAAAAAAGGCTGAAGCTCAGAGCGAAGGAGGCCAGGACCAGGGTCGCGGCCGCGGAGAAAAAAACCAAATAGCCGGGGATCAGAGAGAGGAGCGGACTCTTATCTGATCCCTCATGACCGATGAAATATTGTCCCGCCCCGTTATTTCACGAGCTTCGAGGCGATAGCGGCCACATGCCTGCCCTGGAATCGCGCTCCCGCCAGTTCGTTCTCGCTCGGCATCCTCTGGCCCGTGGGACCGGCGATGGTGGAGGCGCCGTAGGGAGAGCCGCCCGATATTTCGTCGACGCGGGACTGCCCCTGAAAGGCATAGGGGAGACCCACGACGATCATTCCGTGGTGAAGCAGATTGATATGGAAACTAAGGATCGTGGATTCCTGGCCGCCGTGCTGGGTTCCGGAGCTCGTGAAGACGCTTCCCGCCTTGCCGACCAGCGCACCCTTTGCCCAGAGCCCGCCCGTTGAATCAAGGAACTGCCTCATCTGTCCGCACATGTTTCCGAATCGCGTGGGTGTCCCGAAAATGACCGCGTCGGCGGAACCCAGCTCAGCCAGGGTGCAGACGGGAATGCTGGACATGGCCTTCCGGGCATCCAGGGCTCCCATCTTGCCCAGCGCATCCTCGGAAAGCGTTTCGGGCACGCGGCGGAGAACAACGTCCGTTCCCGGAACCTCCCTCGCCCCCTCCGCCACCGCCTCCGCCATGCGGTGAATGTGGCCGTACATGGAATAATAAACAATCAAAAGTTTCATGGGCACTCCTCCTTTCCGATGGCTTGTTCTGAATATGATTTGTCAACGTCGGGATTTTGATTTTATCTTCAAGACTTATTTGACTTACCGTAGGTCGGACCCCATGTTTAGTCAAGAAAAATATGATTTTCACCTTGCGGGGATGAATCTTCTGTCTCTCTGTGATAAGAATAAAGGGCTTGGCTGGAAAGAGGTGAATCGCGTGCAGGGGACGGGAATGAAAATGTTTTTCAGGATAAACGGAATATGCGTTTTTTCCATGATACTGCTGCTTCTCTCCGCCCATGGGCTCGGTGCCGCGACAAAGAGCTTTGTGAAAGAATTCAGCTACGCGGCGAATGATATCGATACCCATGAGTCTGCCGGGCTGATCGCATATGAGCAGGTGAAGAGAGCGCTCCACGATGATGCGGCCCTTTACCTCCAGGATCACACGGAGGTTAAATATTTCAAGCTTTCCAGAGAGGAGGTCAGGGCTCTGCTTGCCGGGATTGTGATGGTCGAGAAGGTCTCGGAGAATTGGAACGGCAAGGTGTTCGCGCTCAGGGCCGGAATCCATGCCGATATCCTGAAGACGGTCAAGGCGCTGGATTCTCTACGCAAGGACAAGCCCCGCATTGAGCGTTTCGTCAAAGTCAGAAAAAAAACGGGAGAGGCCCTGCTGAACATTGAGAAATTCGGTAAGGAGACCCCGGCCTTGAAGGCGGACCCGGCGAGGGCGGACCGATATCATCAGGCGGTCAGGGACCTCGCGGTGGCGGGCTGGCTCGTGAAAGCGCTGTCAGAAGACATGGCCGGCCATGACGGAGAGGTCATTGATGCCCTTACACAGGCCATAAAACTGAACCCCGGGGATAAAGCCCTGTACCTGGAGCGGGCCCTCACTTATCAGCAAATGAAAAATGATGAAAGAGCGCTGGAGGATTACGCGAAGATCATCAGAATCGATCCCGAAGACGCGGCGGTTTATTTGAGCCGGGGAAACCTTTACGCCAAACTTGGCCGTTTAGAGGAGGCCATAGCGGATTACGACCGGGCGGCAGCCGTTCAACCGGGAGACGGGGAAATCTATTACCGGCGCGGCCTGGCCCGCCAGAACATGAGCCGCTTCGCCGAGGCGATCCGGGATTATCACAGGGCGCTGGAAGTCAATCCCCGCCATGCGGAAGCCAGAAAGAATCTGGATCTTTGCTATCAGAAAATAGGAACACATGACATTGAGACGGCCTACTTCGACGCCGTCATCGCGCGGAACCCCGAGCATGTGACGGCCTATCTGGGCAGGGGAGCAGCGTACTGGAAGCTCGGCCATAATGAAAAAGCCATAAGAGATTTCGATCGGGTCATCGAGATCAGGCCTTCCGAGACGAAGGCTTACCTGTGGCGCAGTATTGTCCGGGGAAGGTCGCGAAACTACGAAGGGGCCATCGATGATTACTGCAAAGTCCTGGAACTTGATCTCATGAATGCCATGAGCTTCGGGCCGCGGGGAAAGGCTTACGGGGATCAGAAAATCCAGGAGCTGGCTGAAAGGGATTACCGGGCAGCAGCGGGGATCCATGCGAAGGATGCTTCCGGGCATATTTATCGCGGGATCGCATGTCTCGAATCGGGCCGCTACGAGCAGGCCGTCAAGGATTTCACGGCCGCGTCGAAAAGGGATCCCGGGGATGCCCGGGCGGACCTCTTCCGGGGGATTGCCTATGGAAGATTGGGCAATTTCGAACAGGCCGCTCGGTATTTCGGCAAGGCGATTAAATTGAACCACGCTTATGCGGCGGCTTATGCGCTCCGCGGAGCAGCTTACGATATTCTGAACCGTAAAATTCAGTCCTCGGAAGACCTGAAAACAGCAGCCCGTTTGGGCTATCGCGGCGCCCGGGATCTCCTGAGATTAAAAGGATATAAATAGCGGGCTTGGCGGGAATATGTTTTCATGCCCGGGTGGTGCTCCACGGGGGCATGGGGTCTGCAAAAAAAGAGGAACTTGACAAGTCGAAACACATGGGTTATTCAAATATGAAAAGTTAAGCCGTTTTATAGTAATATCTTTTACAAGATGCTTCCAGAATACCCTTCCCGAGGGCAATAAGAATCTTTCCGTATATAAATGACCACTTGGGGTCTCCATGAAATGCCTGAATTGAAATGACCTCGCTTTTTTGTTTTTCACCCGATCATGTATCAGAACGTCGAAAAGGCTTTTATTGAAAGAGAAAGGAGGAACGAAAAGATGCTAAAGAGAGGTGTCTGTTCAATAGGATTCGCGATGCTGGCCCTCGTTTTCCTGGTTGCTTTCATGACCGGCTGCGTTTCCACCGGCGGAACGGCCATGGATACCCACAAGAAGGGCATGACATCTATCACGGAAGAGGAATATTTCACGACAAAAAAACCGGTTGATCGGGCCTTCATCGGCTGCGCATGGTCCAAGCAGTTTGGCCCCATTGAGGACCCCGCTGCAGAGGATATCCGCGTGAAGAAGGAACGCTCCCTGAGTGGTTTGCAGCAGGATTATGCTTACAATCTCGGGGTCGGCCTGGGAGGGCAGACCATAGCCGGACCCAAGGCTGAGGTGGGCGCTACGGGTGGAAGTATCGAGAAAGCCAAGCTTTCGGGTCTCGAAATCATCTCACCGGTTTCGCTCGCGGACATCGCCTTCGAACCGAAAATCCCTTACATCACGGAAGCCCTGCGCTTGAGCAACTTCTCCATCTCCGCTGAAAAATCCAACAAAGCCAGCCTCAATGTGGGGGCCGGTATCGCTGCGGGGAGCGGAACGGCATCAGCGGAGGTCGGCTCACAGGCGAGACGAGGAACGGAAGGAGAGGGTCTGGTTGTTGCGTACAGGCTGCACTGGATCGATCCCGCGACTTACGTGAGGCAGGAATCCGGTAACGTGCCCCTGGAGCTGAATAAGACGGCCGACTTTTCCAAGGCCAACATATTCGTGACGGCCCGTCTGATGCTCATTGATCCGGGCGCGGGAAAGTCCCTCCCAAGGAATGTTGTCTGGTCCTGCTCCAAGGCGGATGCGAAAAGCAAAGATATGGTCGCGGCCTGGGTCGTGGAGCTGAAATCAACGGATCCCAAACGCAAGAAATTGACCATCGCCTTCCCTGCCTGGCCTGTGATTGAAGACTGCCAGAACTACACGGGTATCATCTATTCCCGAATCGATCCGCTCACCGATAAGATTATCCGCCAGAGGATAAACATCGCCGTTATCAACGCGGAACTCACAGACAACATGAAACCCAAGCAGTGGGATGCGCGGATTTCACTCATCGATGAATCTTTTAACATCAAAATGGTGAGGCCGGCCGAACTGGAGTTGGCATCTCAATAAACGGTGAACACAGGAAGGAGTTGTCCCATGAGACGTTATCTGAGGCTCGCAATTACCGTGCTGATCGTGATGCTTCTTTCCGGGGTAAATGCCCATGCCAAGAAACCGATGGTCACCCGGCATGATGCCCAGTATCTCGATAAGGGTGTCAAGATCACCGTGCAGTGGCAGTCCACGGAACCCATCGTTTCCGTGAAAGTCGCCGCCGGGAAGGAAGCGAAAGTCGTCAAGGTGGACCCTTACAGCAACAAAAGGAATCCCGATGGGTATCAGGGGGAAGAGGATATCGTTGTCGAGTCGGAGACAGGCTCATCTCAGGAATCGATCTCCTATACCATTCAGCTTGAAGATGAAGACGGACAGAGAAGCAACCTTGTGACAGGCAAGGTCAAGGTCCCTGCGGCGGCAGGAGCCGCAGCGGCGGCGGCACCGCAGGAAGATCAATGGGGGAAAGAAAAACTTGCCGGAACGGCCGGAGCGAGCGGTACGACACAGTCGACCGACATGATCGACAAGATGCGCCAGGTGGCCCAGGCCCTGGCCGCGCCTCCTTTCCTTCATGATGTCACGGTCAATAACCCGGGCTCGAACACGGTCACCTTCAAGACCAAGGCAACGCACAGCGTGGGACTCGGGGCGATCAAATTCCGTGTCTTTAGTGCCGACAACAAACAGGTCGACAGCCAGGATATAGAAGCGAAAGGGACCATCTGGGAAGGAACCTCCAAGGATTTTACACTTCCGCAAGGCAACTATTTTGTCATTGCCCAGGCCGTTGACGCGGCCGGCAGCACCTCTCCGGAAAAAAGAGCCACATTTACCATTAAAGGAACGGCGCAGCCTCCGGTCCAGCCTCCGGTTCAGGAACCAGTCGTACCGCCTCCGGTTCAGGAACAACCCGCGCAGCTGACCGTCACAATTATGCCTCAGGAGGTTCTGGAAAAAGGTGCGCAATGGCGGGTCGCGGGCGGCGAATGGAAGAACAGCGGTGAGAACATCGCTTCCGGCCTGGCCGCCGGGTGGGTCAATGTGGAATTCAAGGATGTCCAGGGCTGGAAAAAGCCGGAGACGCAGCAAGCCAGCATAGAGGCGGGGAAAACGGCGACCGTCACGGGCACATACTTGATGGACACGAAATTCTCCAAGACCTACACCACGAGCGGTGAATTTGAAGAAGGAACGCTGGTCGGCCTGGAAGACAGGACGATTCCGAATCAGCTGCAGTTGAGCAAGACCTCCACGACATTGCCCTTTATCTGGATTCCCAATTCCAACGAGGGAACCATTTCCAAGGTCGACACAAGGACGGGCAAGGAACTGGCTCGCTATCGAACAGGCCCCAGCACCGGCGGAAGCCCCTCGAGGACCACGGTGGATCAGAAGGGCAACTGCTGGGTGGGGAACAGGAACACGGGCACCGTCGTCAAAGTGGGGCTGGCGGAGGCCGGCCAGTGTGTGGACAGAAACGGCAACGGGAAAATCGAGACATCGACGGAAAGCAGTCCGCTCGCCTGGGGTCAGGATGAGTGCGTGATTTATGAGGTGGTCTTGACCCCCGGGAGCGAGGGCACCTACAAGCCCGGCGCCAGCCATAATAAGTACAGCGGGTCTCCCGGTCCCAGGGGGATCGCCATCGACGCCCAGAGCAATCTCTGGGCGGGAACCTACGGGACCCGGAAGTACTATTACATCGATGGAGCCAGCGGAACCATTCTGAGAAATATTGATGTGTCGAAGGAAGGACACATGCCTTACGGCGCTGTCGTGGATTCCCGGGGCATCCTGTGGTCTTCCGATATCAACCGCGGAGCCGTGCTGCGGCTGGACCCGGCAAGCGGCGACAAGAAGATGATCTCCCTCGGCCAGACGGCTTACGGCTTGGGGCTGGACAAGAACAATCATCTCTTTGTAGCCGGCTGGTGCAGCAACAAACTTGCCCGCGTCAATACGCTGACCGCGAAGGTGGAATGGTCCAAGCCCGGCGAATCGTGCATCAGGGGCGTCGCGGTGACGAATGACGGCGATGTCTGGACGGCGAATTCCACGTCCAATACGGTGACCCGGTGGTCAAACGATGGAGCACGCAAGGCGTCCATCGGCGGTTTCAACCACCCCACAGGGGTTGCCGTGGATGCCGACGGCAAGGTCTGGGTCGTCAACTACGGGGACGCAGGAATCGCCCGGATAGCCCCGGCGAGCAACAAGGTAGACCTGAAAGCTCAGGTGGCCAGCGGGCACTATGGATACAGCGACATGACGGGCATCGTCGCCCGTTCCATGACCACGCAGCTGGGCAACTGGACGGTGATCTGCGACTCTAAAAAGGACGGGGCGAAATGGACGAATATCTCCTGGAACAGCACGGAGCCCCAGGGGACGTCCGTGAAGGTGCGCGTGCGGAGCTCCGGTGATCAGCAGAACTGGTCGCCCTGGGAGGACACGGTCAAGGGCGCCGATCTGAAGGCGACGCCTGCCGGGAGATACGCCCAGGCCGAGGCAACCCTGCAGATCACATCCGGAGAGATTTCTCCGGTGCTGTCGGATCTCACGCTGAAGGGAGAATAGAGGAGCAGAATCACCTTCGATGGTCCGGTTTGAGTGGAGAGGGTGAGGACGCATGCCTGACTTTTTTACACGGAGGAAATCGTTATGAAAAAGAAAGTCCTTCTTGGCTGGCTGGCTGTCATGTTATTGTGCGGACCCTGTTTCGCCGCTGATCTGGCGGATGGAACATACCTGCTGAATGACGGCACTATGGAAATGACGCTCATGATCAATAAAATACCCGACGGAAAATATTTCGTGAACGGATTCGGGAACAGCAAGGCGGGCAAGACCTGCCGGGTCGGTGATCTGGCCGAACTGAAGGGAGGCACGCTCGTCGTCGGCACTTGCAAGATGGCCATCGATATATCAGAGAAGGGATTCAAGCTGAAGGATGCCGGGGCCTGCGCGCAATGCGAGGCCGGCGCCTATGTCTCAGGAATATATCAGAAGCAGTAAGGAGGTCGTTTTCTCATGAAAAAAAGAATCGTGATAGCTGTTCTGTTGTGCTTCTTCATTGGTCTGCCGTCGGCCGCGCCGGTGTTTGCCCAGGGGGAAACAAAGGGGGGCATAAACTGGGTGGAAGGATACGTAAGTGCGATAGGCAACGGGACCTCCGACAGGCCGTCGGCCGGCCAGGCAAGGCTGCTGGCGCGAAGGGCCGCCGTGGTGGACGCGCACAGGAATTTGCTGGAAATGATCAAGGGCGTCAAGGTCGATTCACAGACCACCGTGGAAAACTTCATGGTGACGCAGGACATCATCAAAACCAACGTGTCGGGTGTCGTGAAGGGCGCGCGCATTGTAAAAGAATCCGTCGAGAAGATGCCGGACGGATCCTTTCTCGCCACCGTGGAGATGCATATCTGCATTAATCAGTGCAAGGACAGCAGCCATTCCCTGGTTCAGGCGTTGAGCCTGGATAAGAAGGCGGACGACACCCCCGTTCCTCCGCAGCTCCCCGAGGCGGTTGCCCCGACCGAACCGCCCAAAGAACCGACCGGGCCGAAAAAGGAATATGCCTATGACACGACGAAACCGGTGACCGGTGTGGTCTTCAACCTGGAAGGCCGGATGTTTGAGAGGGTCATCATGCCGGTCGTCGTGACGACAGGAGAGGACAAGAACTTCTTTACCGTCTATTCCGCGAAGTGCGTGAAACCCGGTGTGGTCCGCACATATGGTGTGGTGCGTTACGCCGATACGGTGGATCAGGCGCTTAAAATCGAGCACCTTGGAAACAATGTCATGGTCGTTTCCGCGGAGGACATCACCCCGGAAAAAATGATTCTGATCAAGATTGAGAGCGCTAAGATCATCCAGCAAACGACGCGCTACGGCAACGATTACCTCGGCAACGCCAGTGTGGTGATCTCGGCGAAATGAGTGGTGATGCTTGAACCGGAAAAGAAAAGGGCTTCCGATGAAACGGAAGCCCTTTTCAGTTTTTCTTATCCAGCACCTCCCTGATCTTTTGTGAGAGGTCTGTGAGGTTGAAGGGTTTCTGGATGAAGCCGTTACAGCCCCTATCCATGATCTTCCGGGCATCCCCGTCTATGCTGTAACCGCTGCAGAGGATGACCTTGATATCGGGGTTGATCGCTTTGAGGCGGTCATGGGTCTCCCCACCACCCATTCCCGGCATGATCATGTCTAACAGGATGAGGTTGATCTCCCCTTTCTTCCCGGTATAAAGGGCCAGGGCCTCAGTGCCGCTCGAGGCTGTATAAACGGTATAGCCGAGGAGCTCGAGGACTTCTTTGCTCACATCCAGATTCATCTGTTCGTCGTCCACAATGAGGATGGCCTCGGTGCCCCTGAGGACGTCCCGGGGAAGGGGGACTTCCTGAGGGACTTCCTTCTCGGAGGCGGGGAGATAGATGCTGAAGGTGGTCCCGCGGCCAGGCTCGCTGTAGACGTTGATATAGCCATTGTGCCCCTTGATGATGCCGTAGACCATGGCGAGGCCCAGGCCGGTGCCTCTCCCCATTTCCTTGGTGGTGAAGAAGGGCTCGAAGATCCGGGCCTTTGTCTTTGCGTCCATCCCCGTGCCTGTATCGGTGACGGAGACCTTCACGTATCGACCGGGCTTCATGTAGGGATGCTTCAAATCGGTCTCGGTGAGGACTGTGTTGACGGTCTCAAGGTAGAGCTCTCCCCCTCCGGGCATGGCCTGCCAGGCGTTGACGAAGAGGTTCATGAAGACCTGCTCCATCTGGCCCCTGTCCACCTCCGAAGACCAGAGGTCCTTGTCCATGCTTCGATGAATGGCAACTTCTTTCTTTGTCCTGCTGAATATCGTTGCTGTCTTCTCTATAACCTCGTTAATGTTGCTCGCCCTGACCTCCATCCTGCCCCCGCGGGAAAAGGCGAGGAGCTGCCGTGTCAGTCCGGCGGCGCTTTCAACGATGGTCTCGATATTCTGAAGCCTCCCGTAATTCTGGTCTGAAGGATCCATCCCCGTCTTTGCCAGGGATGCATTGCCGAGAATGCCCGCGAGAAGGTTATTGAAATCATGGGCCAGGCCCCCGGCCAGTGTGCCCACGGCCTCCATCTTCTGGGCCTGGATGAGCTGGGCTTCAAGCCTTTTTTGTTCTGTGACGTCTCTCATGAAGTTCAGGGTCGCGGGCCTTCCTTCCCAGTTTATCTGAACCGCATTGATCTCAAACCAAAGTTCCTTGCCGGATCTATTTAGAACTCTGAAAGAGTATGCAGGTGGAAGAGATTCCCCCTGCAATCGCTTCCTGTGCCGCGCAACGACTATGTCCCGGTCTTCCGGATGGATATGTTGTGTAAAGGGGATACGGGCCAGCTCTTCCGCTGTATATCCGAGAGTCTCTACGGTCTTACGGTTGGGAAACTTGATGACGCCATCCTGGGCGATGAAAATGGCATCGTTGGCATTCTCAACGAGGAGGCGGTATTGCTCTTCCGATTCACACAGCTTCTCCTCGGCCCGCTTGCGGTCGGTGATATCGCGCACGATGCCCCGGAATCCGGTCGAATGACCCTCGGTATTCCTTATAAGCGATATGGAAACATCGATATCTCTGCGATCACCGTCCTTCCTGATAATCTGCCACTCAAAGTTCTTTACCGATTCGCCGGTTCGGTAGACCCGGTTATAGACTTGATAGACCTTGCGGGTATTTTCCTCATCCGCATATTGGCGGTTATTCATCCCCAACAGTTCTTCTCTTTCATAACCTATGATCTTGCGCATCGATTCGTTGAAAAAGATAAAGTTTCCCTTGATGTCCACTTCATGGTAGCCCTCCTGCATGTTTTCGACGATGGCCCGGTATTTTTCTTCACTCTCCCGCAGGGCCTCCTCCACCTGCTTGTGCTCCGCTTCAGATTGCTCGAGTTCCGCGTTTCTCTGCCTTAGAGATGCCAGTTCCCGGATCAGGGCCTGCTTTGTCTTGGATTGATCTTTCATAGGGCTACTCTCGCATCAGGTTAGATGGCTCTGTTGCCGGTTGGTTATGGCGAATCAGTGATCGAAATGGAGTGCCACGCGGTGCGTCTCGCGTTACCGGAGTTTCTTCACCGCCTCCGCCGTGATTTCTACGGCACGGTCGATCTCGCCGGGCGCGGTCGACTTGCCCGTGGAAAAGCGGATGGTGCCCCGGGCGTATTCTACGGGGACATCCATGGCTTTGAGGACCGAGGAGATTTCCAGGGATGCCCCGTGGCAGGCGGCGCCGGCGGAAGCGGCCACGCCTTTCATCTCGTAAAGAAGAATGGCAGCGTCCACGTCCTTAAAACTCACACTCAGCGTGTTGGGAAGGCATTTCTCCGGGTGGCCGTTCAACCGCAGTCCCCCGATCTTTTCTTTCAGGCCGTCGCGCAAGCGATCCCTCATCCGCTGCATGTGCAGGGCGTTCCCGCCGAGATTGCGCTTCGCCAGTTCGCAGGCCTTTCCCAGGGCCGCGATCCCGGCCACGTTTTCCGTTCCGGCGCGTCTGTTGCTTTCGTGTCCAGCGCCGTGCATGAATTTTTCAAGAGAAACGCCGCTTCGAATGTAAAGCGCCCCGATCCCCTTGGGGGCATAAACCTTGTGTCCCGCTACGGACAGGAGGTCCACGCCGAGCTCCTTCACGGAGGCGGGGATTTTCCCCGCCGTCTGGGCGGCGTCGGTGTGAAAAAGAATACCGCGGTTCCCGGCCATCTGCACGATCTCTTCAATGGGCTGAATCGTTCCCACCTCGTTATTGGCATGCATGACCGTTATGAGGATCGTCTCCGTCGTCAGGGCGTTTTCGAGCGCTTTCAGGCTGATCAGCCCCGTCCCGTCCACGGGAACGGTGCTCACGCGGAATCCCAGGGTCTCAAGATGCCGGCAGACCTCTGTGACGGCCGGATGCTCGACGGCGGAGGTGATAATATGGCGCCCGTCCTTCCGCCTGGCGAAAGCGGCGCCTTTGATGGCATGGTTGTTGGATTCCGTTCCGCCGCTCGTGAAAATAATTTCGATGGGATCGCAATCGAGAAGATCGGCCGCCTGGCCCCGGGCCTTTTCGACGGCCTTTCTGGCTTCGACGCCGTATGCGTGGGAACTGGAAGGATTTCCAAAGTGATCGGTGAGGAAAGGCCTCATGGCCTCGTAGACGTCCGGATCGATGGGCGTGGTGGCGTTGTAATCCAGGTAAATGGGTTTCATCCGCCTTCCTACTTGATGATCTGCGAGATCTCCCTGAATGGCGCCGCCCCCGCGGACTTCAGGAGCTCAAAGATGACCATCTCCGTGCTGGTGATTTTTGCCCCTTCGTCGCGCATCCTCTGCAGGCCGAGGTCCCGGCTCCATGCCGAGCGGGAGGAGACACCGTCCGCGATGATCTGAACCTCGTGTCCCCGGTCAAGAAGATCCATCGTTGTTTGATAGACACAGACATGGCACTCAATCCCGGCGATAAGCACCTGTTTACGGTTGAGGACCATGAAGGCGTCAAGAAAGGCCGGCTCGTCGCAACAGTTAAAGCTGAGCTTGCTGATGACGGGAACGCCGTCGAGGAGCGGGGCAATCTTCGGAATGGTCGGCCCGATTCCCTGGGGATATTGCTCCGTGGCGATCACAGGGACTCCCATGACCCGGACTCCCCTGATCAGTTTTTCGATATTTTCAGCGAGAACCTCTTTATCATGCATGGCCCGGTAGAGCCGGTCCTGAACATCGATGATCAACAGCGCGGTTTTGTCCACCTCAAGCATGACGGTCTTTTCTCTCTTTTATAGTTCTCAGCATCCGTTTCTCGCCGGGTGGCCTGTGAGGCGGGTAACATCAATTTTCCTTTTCCTTGGGCGGCTTGGGCTGTTTTACTTTCAAAGTGGATGTTCTGGAGCCGTGAACACTGCAGGTGGCCGTCACTTCGAATTTGTCCCCGACTTCGGCGGGGATGTTATAGGTGTAACTGAACTCTTCCTGGGCTGGCTGGCTCTTGTATTCCATCGTCTCGACGACTTTCCCGTTCTTCTTGATTTCCACCTTTTCAATGAAGTGGACGGTAGGCGACAGGGCCCAGTGCTCAATGGTCACGGTCAGCGTCTGTTTCGACAGGTCATAATCGAGATCCATGGACTTCGGCGAGTGCGCCTGAGCGCCCAGCGGCAGAAATGTGAAGCACAGGAATAAGCCAACAACTGCTAATGCGATCTTTTTCATCATGGTTGTCATCTCCTCTCGGTCGTTGTGATGGTCCTGTTTTGCTCTCATGCCGGACCGCGTATGTCTACTATCTATATCAAAATTCCCGTTTTGAGAAGTTTATTTTGAGCCGGATCCCTGAAATTCACCGCGCCAGAATAAGGCCGATCACCATGTTGAGGAACAGGAACGCCAGGGTCAGTCGGCCGATCCAGTGATGAACGATTCTCAGCCGGGGCGCTTTATTCCTCAGCGTCAGCTGCATTTGTCCCGCCAGCGGAGCGGCAAGGGCCAGGAGGGCGGCCAGAAGTCCCAGCCAGGCATGGGGGACGTCGAAATGCTCGCCGCCGGAACGTGAAACCATAACGATAGCGGTAAAAAAACCCGCCCATACCTGGAAGGCGCCCAGAATTCCAAAAGTCCTGTGAGCCTTTAGCCACCACTTTTTTTGTTTCCCATATCTTGCGATGACCACCCCCGTGGTCATGAGAACAAACCCTCAGGAGACAAGGCCTGCATGATAATAGAGGATCATGGCCTGCGCCCTTTTCTTTCTTTATTTTTTGGCGGTAATCTTGAACGTCCGTTTCATGGGTGTGAGACTCTTGGCGCCAAACCACTTGTCGAAAATCTTTTTTGCTTCTCCCCTTTTCTCCATCTCAAGGAGCGTGCGGTTCACGATATTAAGAAAGGCCCTGTCGCCCTTGCGAACGCCGATAGCATAAGGCTCGTCGGAAATCCGGATATCCGGTATTTCATACCACATCCGATCAGGGGCTTTGGCCAGTATGCCGGCCAGTATGGCCTCGTCCGTCGTGACGGCGAAGATCTCTCCCTGACGCATGGCGAAAAACGCCTGGGACGTGTCATCGTAAGCGAGAATCGACGCGGTGGGCAGGGCCTTCTTTGCGTTTTGCATCGATGTGGAGCCAATGGATGTTCCGATTATTTTGTGTTCAAGATCATAGAGGCCCTTCACGGTTCCTCTCCTTACCAGGAATTTCTGACCGGTCACGAAATAGGTGTGGCTGAAAGCGATGTCCTTCGCCCTTTCGGGGGTTTTTGTCAGGGTGGCTGCGATGATGTCCACCTTGCCGTCTTTGAGGTGCCCTATCCGCTCCGCGTCGGTGACGACCCAGAGCTCCAGTTTGACGCCGAGCTTCTTCGCTATCGCCTGCGCGAAATCCACATCGTAGCCCTTAATCTCACTGGTCTGCATGTCCACGAATCCAAAACCCGGGGTCAGATCTTTCACGCCGGCCCGCAGCACGCCCCGCTTTTTCACTTCTTTAAGGGTATTGCCCGCCCAGGCGCCCGAGCAAAGGGTTCCGACGAGGATGAGCACTGTCATGAGTACCGTCAACCGTTTCATTTTCCATACCTCCTTTCTGAGAATAGGCAAAAGGCTAAGGGCAAAAGGCTAAGGGCAAAAGGCTAAGGGCAAAAGGCCTTGGCTCTCTTTTTCTTCACTTGAACCCTCGAACCCTGTTGTCATTCTGAGCCTGTCGAAGAGCCTTGAACCCTTTTTTATGGTTTTAGATGTCTCACGCCGCGCGCTCCGGCGATGATGACGTCCGTGGCCATCTCCAGGAAAAGGCCGTGCTCCACAATGCCCGCCCGTTCCTTGATCCGGGCGGCCAGCTGCCGGCAGTCTTTTATGGGGCCGAATTTACAATCCAGGATCAGATTCCCCTGATCCGTCGTGAAGAAGCTGCCGTTGCTGTTTCGCCGCGCCGTGACCCGGGCGCCCAGCGATTTCAGATAGGCCATCTGGGAGTGCCAGCCGAACGGAATGACTGCCACCGGCACGGGTCGCTTTTCTCCCAGGGTCTTGACGAATTTGGATTCGTCCACCACGATGACTTCCCTCCGGCTTGCCTGGGCGACGATCTTTTCCCGCAGCAGCGCGCCGCCGCCCCCCTTGATGAGGTTCAATTTGGGGTCCACTTCGTCCGCCCCGTCTATCGTGATGTCGATGACGGGACGGTCCTCCAGCGTTGCCAGGGGAAAGTTGAACTTCCGGGCCTCCTCTTCGGCCTGGAGGGAGCAGGGGACTCCGAGGATATCCGTCAGCAGACCGGCCTCCATCTTCTTCGCGATGAGACCAATGGCAATAATGGCCGTGCTTCCGTGGCCGAGGCCGACCACCATTCCCGATTTCACGAACTCCACGGCAAAGGCGGCCGCCTGCTGTTTCAACTGGGCTGTGTCCGTGCTCATCTCTTCTTCTCCTCTCTCTATTTTGAACTCTCGAATCCTTGAATCTTTATCCTCTATCTCAGTGAGTGGATCAGTCGCTTCAATCCTTTCCCCGCGTTTTTTCCGAGATGAAACCGGATCACCCGCCGCCCGGAATTCTCGAGGGCCTTCCGGTCGCCCAGGGCCTGGGCGGATTTCAGGACACCGAAGGTCACCGCCGAGGGCCTGAAGTCATCGTCAGGAATCGCCGCGTCCCTTTCATCATCGACGGTGAACTGGATGAAGAGGCCATTCCCCCCATCGCCCTTGTGGAGCTGTCCTGTGGAGTGAAGGTAGCGGGGTCCATACCCGACCGTCACGGCCAGACCGTACCGGTCGCGCAGGTCCGCGCTCAGCGTGGAGAGAAGCGCGTCCGATTTTTCCGATGGTTCGATGAACGCCTGAAGGGCGATGTAATTTCTCCGTGAGGCCTGACCCAGGAATAGAGACAAGGCCTCTTCCGGGCTCGCGGCCGCGATGTTTCCATAGACTTTCAGTCCCTCATCTTCGATGATCGGTGTTTCCCCGGGGAAGAATCCCGCTTTCAGATAATCGGCCACCATCTGACGCGCCAGCACCTTCGCGGCCTCCACGTTCGGCTGATCGAAGGGATTGATGCGGAGGCGCCAGCCGGCAACCGCCGTGGCCGTTTCCCAGAGAAGAAACTGCGCTCCGAGATCGCTGGGATCGGCAAGACAGAGCCGGATGATCGGATGCCCGGCGGCTTCAAGCGATTGCAGGCTCTGATCGAAAAGACTTTCTCCGTGGAGAGAGATGGAGACGAAAAAACGGTCGTCACCATAAGTCCGGGGCTCTCCCGGTGATTTTCCAAGAACGGGAAGGATGCCCCGTCCCTCTTTTCCCGTGCTCTCGGCGATGAGCTGCTCCACCCAGTCGCCGAGACCGGGAAGGGCGGGCGAAATGAACAGCGTCATCTTATCCCGCCCGGCCAGGGCGAGCTCGCCCAGAAGAACGCCAAGCTTTTCCCCGGCCGTGTCTCCTTCTTCTCCCGTCAGGGGTTTCACTCTGTCAAGAAGCGTCCTGAGATCGAGACCGATCAGGGCCGCCGGGACAAGGCCGAAGAGAGATAGCGCGGAAAACCGGCCGCCGATGGACGGGTCGTTGAGGAAAATTCTGCGGAATCCGCATTGCCTGCCTTTCTCAACGAGAGGACTTCCGGGGTCGGTAATAGCGATGAAGTGCCGGCCCGCCGGGGAAGCGCCGGACGCTCGGCTCACCCGGCTGAAAAAAAAGTTGAAGAAGGAAAGCGTCTCCACCGTGTCGCCGGATTTCGTGGAAACGATGAAAAGTGTTCGTTCCATGTCGAGGCTGCCGGCCCGGCTCAGGACGGCTCCCGGATCCGTGCTGTCCAGAACGGAAAGGTCAGGAAAGCCCTCTCTGACTCCAAAGGTTTTTCGGATGACTTCGGTCGCGAGGCTGGAGCCGCCCATTCCCATCAGAAGGGCCTGCCTGTACCCATCGCTCCGCATCTCTTCCGCGAAGGCCTCCAGCTCTTCCACGCGGTCCGTCATTTTATCCGCCGCATTGAGCCAGCCGAGGCGATTCACGATGTCCTTCGGCTCGGGCTTCCAGAGGGTGTGATCATGAGCCCGGAGCCGGGACATGACCCGCTGCTCTGCCGCCTCCTTCAATGCCCCCTCGATCCTGTCGCGGTAAAGGCCGAGGTGAGCTTGCAGTTTCAAGTTGCTTGTTGCTTGTTTCAAGTTGAAAAACTCCTTTTTACCTCATTCCCCCTGAATTCTTTGACTAGGAGTCTGTCGGAAAACTCC
>DFZO01000048.1 GCA_002383495.1 Syntrophaceae bacterium UBA4054
TTGCCCCGGTGTACTTGCCGCGCTCAAGCACGAGAATGTTGAGACCGGCCCGGGCCATGGTGAGCGCCGCGGCACAGCCGGCGGGTCCCGCCCCCACGACAATGGCATCAAAAATGTCCATTTTTAAAAACCTTCTTTCTGAATTAAAGAGGAGGAAACCTTATCTTGCTACCGCATTGATCCCTGTCTCGAGGCGGCCCAAGACCAGTTTGTGGACATGGGCGGTCCCCCCGTAGATGAACGGAGCCATGCAGTCGCGGTAGATCCTCTCCACCGGGTACTCATCGCTCAGCCCGTAAGCGCCGTGAAGCTCCACGGCGTCCGCGGCCGTTCTCTTCAGCATCAGCATGTTGTGGTATTTGGCCACCGACGACTCTTTCGTCACGTCTACATTCTTGTCCTTCAGATACCCCAGCTTGTACGCCAGCAGCTGCGATGCTTCATGGGCGATGACCATGTCGGCGATCTTGTCCTGGACCATTTGGAAACTGGCGATCGGCCGCTTGAACTGCACGCGCTCCTTGCAGTAATTGACAGTCAGGTCGAGGCAGGACTTGATCGCGCCGACGGCGGCGATGGCGATGCCGTAGCGGGTGTGCTCCACGTTGGAAAAGGCCGCTCTCATGCCGAAATGGATGCCGAAACCGCCCAGCTGATTGTCTTTCGGTACGCGGCAGTCGCGGAAAAAGAGCTGCCCGTGGTCGTGATGCCGGAAAGCCAGCTTGTTCTCGATCGGAGCGCGGGTAAAACCGGGGGTGCCCCAATCCACGACAAGCACCGCCAGGCCCTTGGTTCCCTTTGTCTTGTCCGTCTGACAGACCACCATGGCGAAATCCGAATGACAGGCGTTGGTGATCCAGGTCTTGTTGCCGTTGAGGACGTAGTCCTCGCCGTCCAGAATGGCGGTCGTCTCGATCGCCGTGGCGTCGGAGCCCGCGTTGGGCTCCACCGTCCCGAAACAGTGGGTCTTCACCCCCTGGATCAGGCCCGGAAGATATTTCTTCTTCTGCTCATCCGATCCGCTCTGGATGAGAGGCAGCATTCCCAGCGATACTCTTGAGAAGGAACTCATCGCGAGCTGTAAATCGTAATAGGCCATCTGCTCTGTGACCATTCCGACGGTCATCCAGTCGAGATCAAGACCGCCATACTCCTCGGGTGCCTTGATGCCCAGGAAACCGAGGTCTCCCATTTTTTTGTATATCTCCGGAGGCGTGTGGCAATCGCGGTCCCACTGCTTCACAAAAGGTTGAACCTCACGAATGGCAAACTCTTTTGCCATGTCTTTAAACATCTGCTGCTCCACAGTGAGTTCAAAATCCATATTTTTCTCCTTTCTTGTCCTATATATATGTTGAATTTACGGAAACCAGAGGAACAAAGACAAGCATTTTTTTATTGAACTCAGAAAGCAAAATGCAGGCCAAGTCGAGTCAGTACTAAAATAACCAATAATATTGGAATAATGGATGTCAAAGAGGCGCCATCTTCCGATGGCGGAAATGAAAAAGATGTATAGTAATATCTACAATTAATTCAATGAAGCCCGCGGAGTGAGGCTGAATGTCGGCAGAATCGGGGATTCTTTATTGTTTATTAATCTCTACATGTATGAATAATAATACACATAAAAAGGTCACGCATGCCTCATGCTGATACATGTTTATTTGATAGAAGTCAAGGAGGTTGCGGAATTCAGGTATGGACAGGTGTACGAAAAAAAGGGGGCATTGGGGGCCCCCTTAGAATTCCTTACTCAATCGGTTTTTCTCTGGGTTCATATTCCTTGTATCGATAAGGCAGAGATTCCCTGATATTCTTTGATATCTTGCCGTATTTGCCCTCAAATTCTTCCAGGAACTGCTGGCGTCCGCGGAGGAAGTCGGTGACCTTGCTCCTGACTTTCGCCCTGTCGTTGAAAAGGTGATAGGCGTTCATGAGATCGAGATTGGCGCGATCGCATTTGATCGGGTAGTAATGACCAAGGCAGTCCGGCTCGCGGCTGAAGCGGAGCTGCATCCGCACCAGGTCGTTGTAAGAGGCGAGGGATTGCCTCAAAGTCACCTTCTCTTCATTCGGCCCGATGGTTCCCGTGTTGGCGAGATAACACTGGATCTTGTTGCGCCGGACGATATCGTAAAAGATCATGGCGTGCTCAAGGCGGTCCCCGGCGATAAAGGGATCGAGAAAGAAAACGCGCTTGAAGATTCCCGCTTCCTCGGGGTTTCCTCCAGTGCTCTCGATGGATTCCCCATATATGAACTGCATGGTGGCCTGCTCGGGTGTGAGGCGGCTGATGACGTTGACCAGGGGGTTGCGCGTGAGGATGACTATGTACTGGATCCTGTCGGCCCGGAGTCCTTTGGAGGCGATCTCAAGATTGTCTCTCGTGACGATGGCGCGGCCGTTCCCTGTTTTTGAAATGTCCTTGAAGTCGGGCATGTAAGGATACCTGGTGACGGCCACATTTTCCAGAAAGGCGTCCTTCGATTCAGCGGCCCGGAGGATCTCCGGCTGGGTCTCGTCGAGGCCTTCCGTCTTCGCATAGAGTCCGCCGATCTCAAAGGCCGAGTAGCTCCCGTCGAAACCCACTATGCCTCCGTCGTCGCCGATCATCTCGGAACGCTCTTTCGGCAGCCTCGCGAAGGTCCGGCACAGCGTCGTTGTTTTTCCCGTTGCCGTGAGTCCGGAAACGGCGGTGACAATTTCCTTCAATTCTGGCCGCTCCGACTCCTGATCAAAGATCCAGAGAAAGTCACGTCGCGCGCCGGCATGGAGGAATATGCCGTTTTTGTCAATCGCCTTCACGCGCCAGTCCTCAAACTGAAAGACGCCTTTCTTTCCTTCACCGAGATAAATGGTGTTGCGGCATATCTTGACCTGGTCGCCCCGCTTTTCCCCCATCATGAGGCGGACGGTGATGTCTTTTTCGACAAGCTTCTTTGACTTATTGAGTTCGAAAGCGTCGTCGGTAAAATAGATGATCGTGTACGTGGGATTCTCGACGATCCGGGGTTCCGGCCTGTCAAAGAGAAGCTTGAGACCGTAAGCGATCTGAGCGTACTGTTCCGGAATGATGAAGCGGGCCGTCACGCCGTCGCGGCTGTCGCCGATAATGGTATCGAGAGCGATGATTTTTTCTTTTGAAAGAGCGTCCATCGCTTGTCTGGCAAGAATCTCCTCCGGTTCAGCGAAGGGATGATCGGCGCTGTTCCTCGTGTGAGGGGCGGATCTCGACATGGGCTCGGAGTCCGCCGCCACCGATCCGAACTGAGCCTGAATGACCCCTTCCTGTCGGAGGGCGATCTGCTTGATTTCCTCCGTGGATCGTCCCTTGATGAGGCGTTTTTCCGCCCCGGCCTTCTTATAAATCTGTTCGGCTGCTTCCTTGAAAATATTCATCCTTTTTTATCACCCCGAGTTGATATTGTACGCGGGCAGAGAAGCTTCCGCCTCCAGGTCTCGCTACGAATAAATTAAATGAGAGCTTTGAATTATGTCATTTCGAGGAGCATACGCGACGAGAAATCTTTACGCTTTCGGATACTTCAAGATTTCTCCCTTCGGTCGAAATGACAACAGGATGTCTTTAAAAGGTCTCAAAATTGCTATAAGTCTATGGAAGTGCGGGATGAGTGTCAAGTTCAAAATCAGAAGGCGAGGCGATCTTTCTTAATGGCATCAGCGATTTTCGCGACTTTAGCCATGGCTTCGTCAACGTCCAGAGTGGTGAGGCGCCGGTCTTTCATGACGACTCTTCCATTGATGATCGACGTTTTCACATCCGCTCCGGAAGCGGAATAAACGATGTGTGAATAGGGATTGTAAAGGGGCGTGAGGTGGGGTTTCTTTGTGTCAAGGATGATGATGTCCGCCCTCTTGCCGGGTTCTATGGAGCCGATCTCCTTTTCAAGTCCGAGGACCTCTGCCCCGCCGATCGTTGCCATTCTCAAGACCGTTTCAGCTCCCATGATGGTCGGGTCCATCCTCATCACCTTGTCGACTTTGGCCGCCTTATCCATCTCGCCGAACATGTCCAGGTCGTTGTTGCTGGCGGCACCGTCCGTGCCGAGCCCGACGGCGATTCCCCTGTCAATGAGTTTTGTCAGGGGGCAGATTCCCGAGGCGAGTTTCATGTTGCTCTCGGGACAGTGGGAGACTTTGACGCCGCAGTCACCCAGTATATCGATTTCCTCATCGTCGACCCAGATGGCATGAATGGCTATGGTCTTCTCGTCAAGAACGCCGAGGCGGTGAAGGTGCCTCACCGGCGTCAGGCCGTAGAGTTCCCTCGTGATCCTCACCTCCTCCTGAGTTTCCGCGAGGTGAATCAGAAAAGGCACCCCGGCCTTTCGGGCGGCCTCTTTGACAATCCGGATGGTCTCCGGCTTGCAGGTATAGGGCGAGTGGCAGAAAAGCGCAGGCGTGATCAGGGTGGAGCGGTCCTTCCATCTTGCAAGGTACTTCCAGGCGATACCGGTGTGGTTTGCCGGATCGGGGGAATCAGGGAAGGGAAGGTCGATAAAGCCAGCGCTCGGTACGGCCCGCATCCCACACTCCATGGCCGCACGGGCGATACCCGATTCATAAAAATAACCGTCGCAGAAGGTCGTCGTTCCGGAGAGGATCATCTCGGCGATGGCAAGACGCGCGGTGTCATATACCATCTGTCTGTTGACGTATTTTGCCTCCGCCGGGAAGATGTGCCGGCTCAGCCACTCCATGAGGGGCAAATCGTCGGCCATGCCTCTGAAGGCGACCATGGGCAGATGGGTGTGGGTATTCACGAGACCCGGAAGGATCAGGGACCCGGAGGCGTCCATCGTGTTCCTGGCACGGTAAAGGCGGGACGACGATTCTTCGTTTTTCTCCGCGAAAGCGATCTTGTCTCCTTTGATTCCGATGACGGCATTATGAATAATCTCTCCGCCACCAGACATGGTGAGAACCGTTCCGCCCCGGATGAGAATGTCCATGTCTCCTGATTCCAGGTTCATCGTCATCCATCCATTCCCAAGCTCTTTCGGACCCGGGAGGCGATCCGATTCACTCTGTCCATGGCCTCTTCCTCGTCTATGGACAGGAGCTTTCTGTCCTTCATGACGACCCGGCCGTTGATGATGGACGTCTTCACATCATCCCCCTTCACAGCGTAAACGACGTGAGAGTATTCGTTGTAGAGGGGCGTGAGATGGGGTTTTTTGAGATCGATCAGAATGAGGTCTGCTTTCTTTCCTGTTTTCAGACAGCCCGTGATGTCGCCCATTCCCAGGACCCTGGCGCCCTCGCAGGCGGCCATCCGGACCACGGTCTCGGCAGCCATCGTCGTCGGGTCGAGACGATGGACCTTGTGGATCTTGGCAGCCGTATCCATCTCCTGAAAGAGATCGAGGTTATTGTTGCTCGCGCAGCCGTCCGTTCCGAGACCGACCGTAACGCCGGCCTTGAGCATGTCAGGGACCGGGGCGATACCGGACGCGAGCTTCATGTTGCTTTCAGGGTTGTGGACGACCTTTGCGCCGGTCTCGGCAAACATTCGAATGTCCTCATCCGTCATATGGACGCAGTGGAATGCGATCAGCCTCTCATTGAGAAAGCCGATCTCTTTCAGAAAAGCAGCCTCCGAATGCGAAAGGTCGCACTCGAATTTCGCCTCGAGGAAATGAACGGCTATCGGACGATTGTAACGATCGGCGAGGGTTTTCGCTTCTTTGAGGAGTTCCGTCGAGCAGGTGTAAAGAGCATGGGGCTCCACCGCGATATGGACAAGCGGATCCCGGTCCCACTTTTCGATGAGCATCCTCGTGTATTTCAGTCCCTCCTCCGGTGTTTTGCAGTTGGGTGAAGGGAAATCGAACAGAACCTCGCCCACGAGGCAGCGCATCCCCGCCTGTTTCGCGGCCTTTGCCGTTTCATCCTCGAAAATATACATGTCGCAGAACGTGGTCGTGCCCGATCGGATCATCTCCGCGCAGGCAAGCAGGCTTCCCCAGTAGGTCAGTTCCCTGTCAACGTTTTTTGCTTCGGCGGGAAAGATATAATTGTTGAGCCAGTCTTCCAGTTTCAGGTCGTCGGCGATACCCCGGAAACAGGTCATCGCCGCGTGATTGTGGCAGTTCACGAGGCCGGGCATGACGATGCAGTCGCGTCCGTCGATCGTCTCGGAGGCCCGGTAGAGGGATTCGATGTCGGCTCTGGTACCCACGGCGGAGATGCTGTCACCCGAGATGGCGACGGCGCCGTCCTCGAATCGCGCGCCCTTTTCATCCAGCGTTAGAACCCTTCCTCCCGATATGATCAGGTCCGCGTGCTTCATGAATGTTATCCTCTTCAACTAAAGCCTTGACACCTTTTTTCAAAAAAAATATAGTTCCTAGACTTTCAATAACGGTTGGCCTGGGTGGCGGAACTGGTAGACGCAAGGGACTTAAAATCCCTCGGTCCTCGCGGCTGTGCGGGTTCGACTCCCGCCCCAGGCACCACTTCCATAGTTTTTCTGATCCGCCGAAGGCGGAGAAGAATCTTTCACTCGGCAAGGGATCCTCTGTTCTTTTTGCCGTTAGAATCTTTATTAGAAAACAACAGGGGAATCAATTGTTTTCTTGCAGGGCTGATCAGTCCGATTCCGGCTGGTCGTGAAGGATGCGGAAAGAGCTTGCACGACCATGACGCCATGAGGTGACCGAAGCTGTCAAAAGGAGGTGACGTCCATGTCTGTAAGGAACTCATTTTTAATCGCCTTCCTGACCCTTGTCCTCCTGTCTGCCTGGGTGAGGACGGGGCATTGTTTTGACGACGATAAGAAGCTTCAACAATGCAAAGCCGGAAAGCAGTGTCGGAATCTGGATCTGTCTTACGCAGATCTGTCGGGTGCGGATTTAACGGGAGCGGATCTAAGCAAGACAAATCTCTCCGGCGCAGGCCTGAATGACGCCAATCTGTTTGGTGCGAAACTGTCCGGTGCCAATCTTACTGAAGCGGACCTTTCCGATGCGGAACTCTCCGACGCGGATCTGACCAACGCGGACCTGACCAACGCAACGCTGGACACCGCGGAGTTGACCGGCGCAAACCTGCGGGGCGCGAACCTGTTTGGGGCGGATTTCTCCGATTCGAATTTGTCTGACGCCATATGGTCGGATGGAACGCGATGCGGGGCAGATTCAATTGGCGAGTGTTTGAAGTAAATCTAAAGGTCCTGTTTCATCCACCGAGGTAGGCCTCTTTGATGCGGGGGTTCCCCAGCAGTTCTCTGCCCGTTCCCGAAAGCACAATGCTTCCCGTTTCGAGGACACACCCCCGTGAAGCGATGTGAAGGGCCATGTAGGCGTTCTGCTCCACGAGCAGGATGGTGGTTCCGGCTTGGTTGATTTCCGCAAGTGTGTGAAAGATATCGCGGACGAGGACCGGGGCGAGGCCCATGGAAGGTTCGTCAAGGAGCATCATTTGCCCCCGGCTCATGAGCGCGCGGCCGACGGCCAGCATCTGCTGCTCACCCCCGGAAAGCGTTCCGCCCATCTGGTCTTTGCGCTCGTTCAGACGCGGGAACAGTCCGAAGACGCGCTCGAAATCCTTTGCCACCTCCGCCTTGTTCTTGCGCTGCCACGTGGCGAGCCTCAGATTTTCAAACACCGTGAGATTCCCGAAGATCCCCCGGCCCTCGGGCACCTGAGCGATGCCAAGTCTGACAATTCCGTCGGGTGGAATTCTGCTCAGATCACGATCTCCGTAAAGGATGCGGCCGCTGAAAGGAATCAGGCCTGACACGGCGCGGAGCGCCGACGATTTTCCGGCTCCGTTCGCCCCGATGAGCGTCACGATCTCTCCGTCGCGCACGTCGAAGGAGATTCCTTTGAGCGCGCGTATGTTTCCGTAGGAGACCGTGAGATCGTCTACGCGGAGCAGAACGTCCGTCCGGCTCATGGGGACACCTCCTCGCCGAGATACGCCTCGAGAACCTTCGGATGGTTCTGGATGTCGCGGGGCAGTCCCTCGGCGATCGTCGCGCCGAAATCCAGAACCTTGAGCCTCTCGCAGATTCCCATGACCAGTCGCATCTGATGCTCAATGAGAAGGATGGTGAGTCCGAAGGACTTTCGAATCCACTGGATCAAATCCATGAGCTGCACGATCTCATTCGGATTCATTCCCGCCGCGGGCTCATCGAGAAGGAGGAGCCTCGGCCCCGTGGCAAGTGCCCGGGCCATTTCCAGGCGCCGCTGCATACCGTAGGGGAGATTCCCGGCCGGTTCTTCCGCGTGGTCTTCAAGCCTGAACGCGGCGAGAAGATCCATGGCGCGATCGGTGACGCGCTTCTCTTCGGCGCGGTATCTCCCGATCTGCAGGAGCGCCTCGATCGCGTTGTACCTCACCTGGGCGTAATGGGCCACCCGCACGTTGTCCAGGACGGAGAGTTCCTTGAAAAGCCGGATATTCTGAAAGGTGCGCGCGATTCCGAGAGATGTGATTTCGCTTGGCGTCCGGCCGACGATCTCACTGCCGTCGAAGAGAACACTTCCTCCGGTGGCGCGATAAACACCGGTGAAGAGGTTGAACACGGTGGTCTTTCCGGCCCCGTTGGGGCCGATGATTCCCACGATTTCCCCGGGTTCGACGTCCAGGTTGAAATCGGAGACCGCACAGAGACCGTCAAAATAATGGGTGAGATTTCTGGATTCAAGAAGAGGCATCGGCCGCCTCCTTCTTTCTGCGCCAGAGCCGCACCGCGAGGAAATCGTGCAGGGGAACGAACCAGCGGAATTCCCGCAGGCCCATGATGCCTCTCGGTCTGAAGATCATCAGGATCACGAGGAGGAGCGGCATGAGCACCATGCGCCAGAGCCCCATGGGCCGCAGGATCTCCAGAAGAACGGTGAAGATCGTTGCGCCGATGATCGAGCCGGCGATGGAGCCGATCCCTCCCAGGTAGACCATGATCAGAATGTCCGTCGACTTGAGAATATCGAACATGCGCGGATTGATGTACTGAAGCAGATGCGCGAAGAGCGCTCCCGCAATGCCGGCGAAGAAGGACGAAACGACGAAGGCGATCAGCTTGACGTGGCGCGTGTTCACGCTCATGAGATCGCTCGCGATCTCATCCTCGCGTATGGAAAGGACGCCCCGGCCGAAGTTCGAATAGACGAGATTGCGGATGATCCAGACCGAAAGAACCGTCCAGAAGAAGACCCAGGGGAGGGTGGTCAGTTTCTCCATTCCGAGAAAGCCGCGGGGCCCGCCCACGGCTTCCAGGTTTTCGATGAGCGATTTGATGATCATGTTGAAAGCGAGCGTGACGATGGCCAGATAATCGCCGCGGGTCTTGAAAGACGGAACGGCGACCACCAGTCCCACGAGAGCCGACACGAGTCCTCCTGCGAGGACCGCGAGGGGGAAAAGCAAAAAGGTCGCGCCGCCGGGAAAAACGCTGACCGTTAGAATGGAAGCGGTATAAGCGCCCACGGCCATGAATCCCGCGTGTCCCACGGAAAACTCTCCCATGTAACCGTTGATCAGGTTGAGGCTTGACGCGAGAATGATATTGATTCCCACGTACATGAGGATGAGCTGGACATAGGGATCGAGCAGTTCGAATTGAGCGGCCGCAAAAGAGAAAACAAATCCCGCCACAATGAGGGAAGGCATGAACGCCCGGTTGCCCGTGATCTCCCTCCATCCTCTGCCAGCGCTTTTTAGAACGGTTGACATGGCGTCATACCTTTTGCGGGTGGGGTTTGCCCAGGATGCCGTAGGGCCGGAAAATAAGCAACACAAGCAGAAAAGCAAAAGCCACAAAATCGCGGTAGGTGGACGGCAGGAAGGCAGCCACGAGGATCTCGACGCCCCCAAGGATGAACCCCCCGATCATGGCGCCGCGGATATTTCCAATGCCGCCCACGACTGCGGATATGAAAGCCTTCCACCCCACCATGATGCCCATGTAGGGATCGATGACAGGATAAGCGAGTCCGTACATCACGCCGGCGGCGCCGCCGAGACTCGTGCCGATGGCGAAGGTGATGGAGATCACTCGGTCCACGGGAACGCCCATCAGAGGAACGATCGTCTTGTCCCAGGAAATGGCGCGCATCGCCATTCCCACCATGGTCCGCCGAACGATGAAGTCGAGGAGGATCATGAGCAGAATCGAAAGAAGGATGATGAGAATCTGCAGCGATGAGATGGAAACGCCGCCGAAAGACCACATTTCATGGGCGATGAGAGGCGGTATGTGCTTGGGGTAGGGACAAAGTGCCAGAGTGAAGTTCTCGAGGAAGATGCCGACGCCGAGAGCCGTGATGATCGCCGATACACGGGGGGCCTGGCGCAGGGGCTTATAGGCCCATTTCTCGATGACGACGCCCAGCAGGGCCACGCCCGCCATGGAGAGGAGGAGGGAGGGAACAAAGGAAAGCTTCAGATAGGTAGCGGCGACGAAACAGAGAAAAGCGCCCACCATGAAAAGATCGCCGTGGGCGAAGTTGATCATGGTCAGGATGCCGTAGACCATCGTATAGCCGAGCGCGATCAGGGCATAGATGCTCCCCAATTGAAGGGCGTTCAGGGCTTGCTGCAGCAGGTAAGTCATTCTTTGATAGCATCCTTCGACGGGCTCAGGATGACGAAGCGGCTTTTATGTCATGGTGAGCTTGTCGAACCATAAAAAATACCTCCCGCAAGCGGGCACCGGCGGGAGGCTCGATGAAAATCTTTATGTCAGGGATTGGCGTTGGCGAACCAGACGAATTTGCCGTCCTTTATTTTGAGGATGACGGCGCTCTTGATGGGATCGCCCGATCCCTCCTGGAACTGCATGAGGCCGGTCACGCCCTCGTATTTCGGAATCCTCGCAAGGGCGTCGCGGACGGCCTGGCGGTCCATCTTTCCGGCGCTCCGGATGGCCTGGAAGAGAAGGCCGAAGCTGTCATAGGTGAGTGCGGCCACATCGTCCGGTGTGGCGCCGTAACGGGCCTTGTAGCTGTCGATGAATTTTATCGTGACAGGCGTCGCGGCATCGGCCGCATAGTGCGTGCTGAAATAGTACCCTTCACAGTCCGTGCCGCAGAGCTTGACCATCTCCTCACTGCCCCAGGAGTCGCTGCCGATGAATGGGACGCTGATGCCCAAGCGCTTGGCCTGCTGGATCTGGAGCGGCACCTCGCTGTAGTAATTGGGAAGGAAGATGACCTCGGGACGAGCCCGCTTGATCTTTGTCAGCTGCGCGGAAAAGTCCTTGTCGTTCGTCGTGTAGGTTTCAAAAGCCACCACCTTGCCGCCGTTCTTTTCATAGGTTTCCTTGAAGAACTCGGCGATCCCCTTGTTGTATTCAGAGGCCACGTCATACAGAACGGCCGCTTTCTTCAGATTCAGATTGTCCAGGGTGAATTTGGCGACCACGCGTCCCTGGAAGGGGTCGATGAAGCAGGCGCGGAAGACGTATTTTTTGGGCGCCCCGCTCTTGGCGTCGAGAGTGGTCTTGGGGGTTGTGGACCAGGGGCTGATCAGGGCGACCCTGGAGCTTTCCGCGATCTCGGATGCCGGGATGGCATAGCGGCTGGCATTGGGGCCAATGATGGCCAGCACTTTCTGCTGTGTGATGAGTTTCTGCGCGGCGGAGGCCGACTGGTCGGCTTTGCCGGCATTGTCTTCGATGAAAAGTTCAACCTTGTATTTTTTATCTCCGAGCTGCAGTCCCCCGGCGTCGTTTATTTCCTTCACCGCCATCTCCGCGGCGTTTTTGCAGGAGGCCCCGACGGCCGGGACGTCACCCGTCAGTTCGGCGATGACACCGATCCTGATCGTGTTGCCGCCGCCCCCGCCGCACCCGGTGACCATGAATCCAAGAAACATCAGCGCGACGAACAGAAAGCAACTTTTTTTCATTCCATTTCCTCCTTCATGATCGGTATTTGACCACCAGAACCTGCTGTTCAGAGTGAAGGAGAATTACCAGAATCATTCTCCATCGTCAAGGGAAAAGGAAGAGTCAAGTCTTTAATTTACTGTATGAATATTGGTTCTCCCTGAACGGGGAAACCTCCCTTTTCAAGAGCTTTCATGATCTTTTCAAGGGTGGTTGTCTCATCGTCGAAAGTGACGGTGTAACGTTCCGTCTGGAAATCGGATTCCGTGCTTGCGGCCCCCGCCTTCTTCAGGATAAACCTTATCCTTTTGTCGGCGCCTCACTTCCGGCAGCCCGTTATTTTCATTTCGACGATTTTTTCGGAGGCCTGGGAGATCCGGGTGAAAAGCACGGACGACAAAAGAAAGACCATGATCACAAAGAGCGCAATGGCTTTTGATCCGAGTTTGAGCTGAAGGGTCATGTCTCGTTTCCTTTTCGAGGGAATGCTGCAGGGCGCTTTTTAGCATGATATCATCCCGGAATCAAATCTATTCCCTTGATTCCTTGGCGACTTTGCAATATATAAGTCCCGCCTGTCAGGCTGTTCAAAAATGTCCATCTGCGGCGTTTCCCTCGTGGTTCGACAAGCTCACCATGACAGATTTTAGAGCCTGTCCTGAGCCAGTTGAAGGAGGGGCCTTGCATCTGAACGTTTTTGAACAGCCTGAAGAAAAACGTGGTTTAGAAACTTTTTTAGGATTTAGAATTTAAATTTAGAATTTGTTTTCAGGAGGTTGTGTCATGAAAATCATTTTATTAGGCGCTCCCGGCGCGGGGAAGGGCACCGTTGCGAAAGGGCTGACCGACTTTGACGGTTCCGTTCAGATTTCGACGGGCGATATTCTGAGGGCCGCTGTGAAGGAAGGGACGGAACTCGGCCGGGAGGCAAAAGGGTACATGGACACGGGCGATCTCGTTCCGGATGATCTGATTATGAAGATTATGGAAGCCCGGCTCCGGGAACCCGATTGCGGAAAGGGATTTATTCTGGACGGGTTTCCCAGGACCATCCCCCAGGCGGAGGCCCTGAAAAAGCTGCTTGAAAAGCTGAAAATCAAGCTTGATTTTGTTGTGAATCTTGAAGTGCCGAGGGAGATCATCCTGGATCGTCTAACCACCCGGAGAACCTGCGCGAACCCGGACTGTCAGGAGATCTACAACGTGAAGAGCAAACCGCCGACAGCTGACGGGAAGTGCATGAAGTGCGGCAGCCCGGTCGTTCAAAGATCGGATGAAACGGAGGAAGCCATCCTGAACCGGCTGGAGACGTACAACAGGAAAACCCAGCCGCTCATCGGATTCTATGAGAAGGAGGGCCAGCTCAGGAGTTTCCCGTCTATCAGCAGCAAGGAGACGGTAGGAAAAATCATCTCGAGCCTATAATCTTGCCTTTGATGTCTGACGGCGGAAGAATGATTCATTACGAAAAAGAATTGAACCCTGATCAGTTGAGCGTCGTCTTCGCTGAAGGCGGGCCCATGCTCATCATCGCGGGAGCGGGGAGCGGGAAGACCCGGACCCTTACGTACCGGGTGGCCCGGCTCATCGAGAAGGGCCTGAACCCGGACAGGATTCTGCTTGCCACGTTCACCAACAAAGCGGCCCGAGAAATGCTTACCCGGGTGGATCGGCTCATCGGGGTGGATACGAGCCGCCTCTGGGGCGGGACCTTTCATCATATCGCCAACCGCATTCTGAGGAAAAATGCGCCTCTCCTGGGGTATGGGACCCATTATGCCATTGCCGATGATGAGGACACGTCTCAGCTCATCAACACATGCATCGCGGCGCTGGGCATCGATTTCAAGGGAGAACGGTTTCCAAAGGGCCGCGTGATCGGTGACATCATCAGCTACGCCGTCAATACGGGAATGGATCTGGAAAAGGTCGTTGCCGGCAGGACCCCCTATTTTTCCCACTGGACGACGGAAATCGTCGAGGTCGCTTCGCTCTACCGGCGGAAAAAGCATGAGGCGAACCTGATGGACTTCGACGATCTTCTTTATAACTGGAGAGAGCTGCTTTTGAAATTTCCCGAAGTCAGGAGGGATTACGGGAATCGTTTTGAACACATTCTCGTGGATGAATATCAGGACACGAACCTGATCCAGGCGGAAATCATGGATCTCCTCGCATCCGGCCACCGAAATTTGATGGTCGTCGGCGACGACTCACAGAGTATTTATTCGTTCCGGGGCGCCAATTTTGAAAACATCCTTCGTTTCCCGGAGAAATACAGCGACGTGAAGATATACAAGCTGGAGGCCAATTACAGGAGCACGCCGGAGATTCTCCATCTGGCCAACAGGAGCATCCGTCATAATGAAATACAATTTTACAAGGTGCTCAAGCCGGTGAGGAGACGGGGAGTCCGGCCGAAACTTGTCTCAACCCTGAACGCCGTCTCGCAGGCGAACTTCGTGACCCAGCGGATTGTGGATCATCTGTCGGACGGGATTCCCATGCACGAGATCGCCGTCCTTTACCGTGCCCATTACCATTCCATGGAACTGCAGATGGAGATGACACGCAGGGGCATTCCCTTTGAGATTCGTTCCGGCATCCGTTTTTTTGAACAAGCCCATGTCAAGGACGTCACCGCTTTCATGCGGATTCTGGTCAATCCTCTGGATGAGCCGGCCTGGAAACGGGTTCTGGGGCTTTACGACAGGATTGGGAAAAAGACCGCAGAAAAAATATGGCGGTTTGTGTCCGGAAGCGGAGGCGCTTTTGCGGCGGTCTTTTCGGAAGATTTTCTGAAGTCGGCGCCGAAAAACGCCCGGCCGGGTCTCCTGGAGTGTCAGGCAATCGTAAAAAATCTCATCAACGCTTCTGAAGGAATGTCTCCGGCCGACATGATGGGCGTCATCCTTGAAAAAGGATACCGGGAAATCCTGCGGGAGAAATATCCGGATGCCGATTCGCGGGAAGAGGATCTCGCCCAGCTTGGAAATTTTTCTTCTAAATTCCTTTCGATGGAGGATTTTTTGAGCGAACTCGCCCTGATGACGAACATGGTGGAAGAAGACGAGAATTATTATCTGGACAAGAGTAATGGAAAGGTCATCCTGAGCACGATCCACCAGGCGAAGGGAATGGAGTGGTCCGTGGTTTTTCTGATTTCCTGTTCCGACGGGATGATTCCCCTGGCCCGGTCATTGAAAGAACCGGGCGGCGAAGAGGAGGAGCGGCGACTTTTTTATGTGGCGTCCACCCGGGCGAAGGATCAACTCTATCTCTGCTATACCCTGCTGAGTCACAACCGGGGCATGAACGACTGTGATGGAGGCCCTTCGAGGTTTATCCGGGAGCTCGCATCCGCCGCCCGAAGCCCCCGGGACTGTCCCTACGATCACATGCCTGTCTACGGCGATTAGCCGGTTTCATCATCGCCATTCTTTCGGTTTCTTCTTGGCTTCGTATTCGGTCTTGAGGGTGATGTGCGTCGCTTCCGCGATGTCGTCGATTCGTTTCGCGAGTTCCTCGAACTTGATGTCGACGCCGAAGATGCCGACCATCTCGTCCTTCTCATCGGCGATCGGCGCGGAGACGGTGATGCAGAGAGCGCCCGTCATCTTGGAGATGTAGAAATCCGTCACGTGGATTTTCCCCGTCTGCAGCGGCTTGAGGAACCACTCGCGGTCGGAGTAATCCGTTCCAACGCCGAAGTTTTCATATTTTACCCGGTCGGCGATATTGGTGATGTTCAGTGTCGTCTTTATGCCCTTCATATCCACCACGTAGGCAAACTGGATGGACGGATTCTCGTCGATGGCCTGCTGCATGACCGGTTCCTGAAGCTCCGGGTCCATGGTTCGCATGGAAGGATTTTCAATGACCTGCTCCACTGTGGAAATGGCCACCTGCGAGGCCATGTATTTGATTTTCTCCAGATCGGACATGAAAAGTTCCGGGATATACTTCCGGACCCTCTTTTCCATCTCTTCATGCGAGATGCTCGTGACCCGTCCCTCATCGTATTGTTTAGCGACCCACTTGTGAATCATGGAAACGCCGGGATGCTTTTTGTTCACACCTTCTTTTCCTTTCAAACCGAGGCGTGAATTGATCCAATGGACGATGCCCGCCTTGCCGGACTTGTCCGTGATCTCCAGCAGGATCGGTCTTTTCAGGAGCCGGGTGGTGTCAAAGATATTGTAAATCTCCTCGTTCTTGATGAGCCCGTCCGCATGAATCCCTGCCCGGGTCACGTTGAAATCGGCACCCACGAAGGGAAGGTTGGCGGGTATTTCGACACCGATATCCTTTTGAAAGTAGCCGGCGATATCCGTGATGACGGTGGTATCAATGCCGTCGCTGCTGCCCCTCAACCCGATATACTCCATGATCAGTCCTTCGATGGGGGCATTTCCCGTTCGTTCGCCCAGGCCCAGCACGGTTCCGTTGGCCGCCGCGCATCCGTAAAGCCAGGCCGTGGTAGCGTTGATGAGGGCCTTGTGAAAATCATTGTGACCGTGCCACTCCAGGAGATGACCGGGAACCCCGGCGTCGTCGATGAAGGCGCGGACCAGCTTGTCCACGCCTCTCGGGAGCGCGGCGCCGGGGTATGTCACCCCGTAGCCCATGGTATCGCAGAGCCGGATCTTGATGTCGATGCCGCTTTCGTCCCGCAGTTTCATCAGTTCGATGGCGAAGGGAATGCAGAATCCATAAATATCTGCGCGCGTGATGTCCTCGAAGTGGCAGCGGGGGGTGATCCCTTCTTCAAGGATGGATTTTACAATTTCCAGATAGCAGTCGAAAACCTTTCTCCGCGTCTGATTGAGCTTGAGAAAAATGTGATAGTCCGAAACAGAGGTCAGAATTCCCGTCTCTTTCAGCCCCATGTCTTTGACGAGACGGACGTCTTCCTTCGTGGACCGGATCCAGCCGGTGATCTCCGGGTATTTCAATCCCAGTTCCATGCATTTTCCGACCGCTTCACGATCTTTCGGACTGTAAAGAAAAAACTCCGTCTGACGGATAATGCCCTTCTCACCGCCCAGCTTCCCCATAAGGGTATAGATATCGACGATCTGCTGAACGGAGTAGGGGGGTCTGGACTGCTGACCGTCCCTGAAGGTGGTGTCCGTGATGAAGATTTCTTCGGCCGGATTGATCGGCATCAGCTTGTGGTCGAAATCGATTCGGCAGACGTCATCATAAGGGAACACATCCTTCTGCAGATTCGGTTCACTCACATCTTTCAATGCGTGACGCCAGAACTTTGAGTGTTCGTGTTCCAGCACTTTTTTATCTCTATTCCACTTCGCCATGGGTTCTGCTCCGAAGAGATATTCATTTTCATAAAAAAAAGAGAGCACCTGAAACAGCCGGTGCCCTCACGTCAGGTCTATTTCAGTATGTTTCAACTCACCGGTGCCTTCGCGTCCGCGGGAGGCGTGTAAGGCTTGGGAGCCCCGGCTTTTTTTCTTGCCTTTTTCACCGCGTCCATAGACACGCCCTCACGGGGGATCTTCAGCTTCTGCCCGGGGTAGATGAGGTTCGGGTTCTTAATCTTTTTCTTGTTCGCGGCGTAGATAATGGGCCACATATAAGAATCCCCATAGATATCCTTGTACTCGGCGATCCGCCAGAGGCAGTCACCTTTCTTGACGACATAGGTATCGCTGGTTATTCCTTTCTTTTCCGCCTTTTCCTCTGCCGCCATGCCGCTTTCGGCTGCCGGTCTTGCGCTCGCGACCTTCTCGGCGGCAGGCGCTTCCTGAGCCGCCGCGGACTGTTTTGCAGCAACTGTTTCTTTCTCAACAGCCGCCTGCTTGTCTATTTCCACCGTCTTGACCTGCTTTTCCGCACATCCCGAAAAAACAAAGAACAGAGCTGCCGAGAACAGGATACACCATAATCTGCTGCGCATAAGTCCTCCTTTTTTAAATCAGGCATTGGACATTAGGCTTCAGGCATTGGGCTGACTCATAACAAAAATTTAATGACCAGATGCCCCTTGCCTTGTTCCTGCCTTTAATAAGGGTTCGTATAAATATTGAACGAATGAATCTATAATCATTGCCGATACATGGAGTTAAATGGCACCAAAAAACACGAATGTCAACCCTTTTTATGAAAAAAATGATGGAGCTGCATCTTTATTTATCTTTGGCTCACGTGACAATCTTCAGTGAAAGCTCCATCAGTTGTTCGATGCTGACCCTGGAGGGGGCGTCGGTGAGAAGGCAGGTGGCCTTCTGGGTTTTTGGAAAGGCAATGACGTCGCGGATCGACTCGGCTCCTGTCAGCATCATGATCAGGCGGTCAAAGCCCAGAGCGATCCCTCCGTGCGGGGGGGTGCCGTATTCCAGGGCATCGAGAAGAAAGCCGAATTTCGATCGGGCCTCTTCTTCCGTCAGGCCGAGCACATGGAATATCCTGGACTGGACATCCTGCCTGTGAATCCGGATGCTGCCCCCTCCGATCTCGGATCCATTCAAAACGAGATCGTAGGCCCGCGCCCTGACCTTGCCCGGGTCCGTTTCGAGAAAGGGGAAATCCTCCATCACGGGAGAAGTGAAGGGGTGGTGCGTGGAGACGTATCTTTTTTCAGTATCGCTGTATTCCATGAGCGGGAAATCGGTGATCCAGGTGAAGGAATACATGCCCGGCGCGAAGAGGGAAAGTTTCCTGGCCAGGTAAAGCCGGAGGTTGCCTAGAGACTCCTGCACGACCTTCGGCGTATCGGCTACCATAAGGAGAATATCGCCTTCCGAGGCTCCCATCTTTTTGTTGGTGTTCTCCATTTCGCCGGGTTTGAGAAACTTGGCGACGGGGGATGTCCATCCCCCGGGAGTGAGTCTTGCCCAGGCGAGGCCTTTGGCGCCGAAATCGACCGCTACGTTTGTGAGCTCATCGAGATCCTTCCTTGAGACATTTTTACCGTCGGCGATTTTGATGGCCTTGATGATGCCGCCGCTTCGGGCGGTTTCGCGGAATACATTGAAATCGGCGTTCCCGAGAATCTCCGTCAGGTCCACCAGTTCCATGGCGAACCGCGTATCCGGATTGTCCTTTCCATAGCGGTCCATGGCGTCCTTGTATGTGATTCTCGGCAGGGGAAGCGAAACGTCCCTGTCGATGCAGCTTTTAAAGACCCGCGCGATGAGGCCTTCCATAACGCCGATGATATCATCCTCGGCAACGAATGACATCTCCACGTCGATCTGGGTGAACTCCGGCTGCCGGTCCGCCCTCAGGTCCTCATCTCGAAAACACTTGACGATCTGATAGTAACGGTCAAATCCCGAGACCATAAGGAGCTGCTTGAAAAGCTGGGGGGACTGGGGCAGGGCGTAGAACATGCCGGGGTTGATCCGGCTGGGAACGAGATAGTCGCGGGCGCCTTCCGGGGTGCTCTTGGTCAGGACCGGTGTTTCGACTTCGATGAAACCCAGGCTGTTCATGTACATGCGGGTTTCCGCGGCCGCGCGGCTCCTCAGGAACAGGTTCCGCTGGATCTGGGGCCGCCTCAGGTCGAGATAGCGGTATTTCAGACGCACGTTCTCCGATATGTCGCTCTCCACGTCGAGGACAAAGGGCGGCGTCTTTGATTCGCTCAGGATTTCCAGTTCCGTGATCATGACTTCAATCTCGCCGGTCTGGATGTCCGGATTGGCCATGCCCTCCGGCCTCTTCCGGACGCTGCCCCTGACGGCAAGAACATATTCGCTTCGAATCCGGTGTGCCTCACCATGGGCGTCCGGGCTGTTCTCGGGGTTGAATACAATCTGGGTCAGGCCTTCCCTGTCCCTCAGATCCACAAAAATGACACCGCCGTGATCCCGCCGCCGGTGGGCCCATCCCATGAGGATGACCTCCTTACCCGCATCGGCGGCTCTGAGATCGCCGCAGTAGTGAGTTCTTTTCCTGACATTGATAAAATCAGACAATCTCTTCGTTCCTCCCTGAAACTTTGCGTATGATCGCTTCCGCTATATCATCGAAATTATCGAGTTTGATCGTCTCCTGTGTCCCTTTTTTCATGTCCTTCAATTCCGCCTTGTTTTCCTGGAGTTCCCTGTCACCGAGAATCAGCGTGAAAGAGCACATGAGCTTGTCGGAACGCTTCATCTGGCTCTTGAGACTCTTCTCATCGTAACCCATCTCCGCCCGGATTCCAGCCATGCGCAGGTAGTTGCAGAGGGCAAACGCCCATAGCCGCGGCACGTCGCCGAGGGCCGCGATGAAGATATCCGGGTTTTGAACGAAGGACTCGTTTGCTGCCGGCATGAGGGAGATCAGGCGCTCCATTCCGATGGCGAATCCGATGCCGGGGATGTCCGGTCCTCCCAGTTCCGCGATGAGCCGGTCGTAGCGTCCTCCGCCGGCGACGGCGCTCTGGGCGCCGAGAGAGGATGCGGTGACTTCGAAAGCCGTCCTCGTGTAATAGTCAAGGCCGCGGACCATCCGGGGTTTGATCTCAAAGGGGAGATCAAAGACCTTGAGGTACGCCTGCACGTTCTCAAAGTGGGTCTTGCAGTCGGTGCAGAGAAAGTCCAGGAGTTGAGGGGCATGGGCGATTACCTGCCGGCATCCCTCCACCTTGCAGTCGAAGACCCGCAGCGGGTTGGTATCCCTGCGCCTCAGGCAATCTTCACACAGGCCTTCCGTCCTGTCCTTGAGAAAATGGGTGACGGCCTGACGAAAGGCGGGCCGGCATTCCGGACAGCCGAGGGAATTCAGCTCAAGCTGAAGGCCTTCGATTCCGAGGTTCCCGAGGAGGACCATGAGGAGAAGAATGATCTCGGCATCCATGAAGGGACTGCCGACCCCGATGAATTCGACGTTGATCTGATGAAACTGCCGGTATCGTCCTTTCTGCGGCCTCTCTCTCCGGAACATGGGGCCGATAGTGAAAAGTTTTGACACAGGGTCCCGGGCATGAAGCGAATGCTGCACGTAGGCCCGGATGACCGATGCCGTCGCCTCGGGGCGGAGGGTGAGAGATTCATTGCCGCGGTCGGTAAAGGTGTACATTTCCTTCTCAACGATGTCGGTGTTTTCTCCGATTCCTCTCTGGAAGAGCTCCGTCTTTTCAAGGATGGGAATCTGGATCTCGCGAACCCCGAAACTGGAGAAGATCTCCCGGGCCTTTTCCTCCGCGTAACGCCACTTTTCCACCTCACCCGGAAGAATGTCCTTGAATCCCCTGACTGATGCGATGGTTTCCAATTTTCAAGTCCTTTTTTGAATTCTCAGTATCATTTAAAGGCGTTACGGATAGCATAGAACGCTTTCAAAGGCAATAAAAAGATGGGATGGGGAATCATGTCTCCCGGAATACTCGGGAACGGATTTCCTTCCCGTCGGTTTCGATTTGAACGGCGCCGTTACGGTCGGTCCTGAAAATGCGGCACCCCTGATGCCGGTACCTTTCCAGGACACCGGGGTGGGGCAGGCGCATGACATTTCCGGCTCCGCAGGGAAAGATCACCGTTTCGGGACTCACCTTCTTGATGAAAGAAATGGAACTGGAGCGAAAGCTCCCGTGATGGGGTGCGAGAAGGACGCGGCTTCTGAGATCGGTTTTCCTGCCGATAAGACGGGATTCAACTGTTTCCGATATGTCTCCGGGAAGCAGGAGGCTCACAACGCCGTAGGTGATTTTCAAGACAAGCGACCGGTCATTGGTATCGAGGGAATCCCTGTCCATCCGCCCGCCGGGATGCAGGACCTGTATCCGCGAGTCGCCGATCGTCACGGGGCGGCCGTCCCTGTTCATGATGCGATGCGCGATCCCCTTTTTCTCGATGATTTTTCTGAACCTGTCGTACGCATCCGAATCCTCCTCGTCACCGTTGGACCACACCTCGCGGACGTTGAAATGCTCGAGAATGTAAAGGAGGCCGTTCAGGTGGTCGGGATGCGGGTGGCTGAGGACCACGATATCGATCCTGCTTATTTTTTCCTGCCACAGGAAGGGCGCAAGGACGTGCCTGCCCATGTCGAATCGTTCGTCGTAAAAACCGCCGCCGTCCAGGAGCATTTTTGTTCCGCCGGGAAAATCAATCAGAGTGGAACTGCCCTGGCCCACGTCGATGAAGGTCGTCCTGAGAAGGCCGGGATGACGGTCTTTGTAATACAGGCAGATGCCGTCGACGACGATGAACAGGATAAGGATGCAGAACGACACTTTGAGGAGCGCCCTGCCTGTCTCCGTTGTTTTCGGAAGATCCGGCTCCCTTTTTTCTCTCCACAGATCTATTGATTTCATGACCGCGATCAGGAGGAGGTAATACGCGGCGAGCTCAAGCAGGGTGGGTGTCGAGATGAACGTGTAGGCGTTCGGCAGCCGGGACAGGAAATCAGCGACGGAGATGGACAGACCGGTCAGATAAGAAGAAATTTTGACAAGGACAACGGTGAGAGCGTGGGACAGGGGAGCTGTGAGGATGACGGCCATGCCGATAAGAATCACGAGATAGCCCATGATCGGAACGATCAGAATGTTGGCCAGGAGCGTGATCACCGAAACCAGGTTGAAATAATAGACAATCAGCGGTGCTGCGCCCAGTGTCGCAGCAAGGGATGCGGCCATGAAGAGGATGAAGCCTGAGAAGGCCTTTTTCAAATAGGGATGGGGATTATTTTTGTCCGACTCTCCGCCGGGAAAGAAAGCGGTCAACCTTGGAACGATGAAAAGGATCGACGCGACGGCGGCAAAGGAGAGCTGGAAAGAGACATCAAAGAGGGCGAGGGGGGAGAAGATGAGGATCACGAGAGCGGCGAGCGCAAGGGTATTCACCAGATCGCGTTCCCTTCCGAACAGAATGGCCAGGAGGAAAGCCGCGATCATGAGTGTCGCCCGGATCACGGATATGCCGAAACCGGCTATGAAGGCGTAGAAAATAATGGGAATGAAGGCGAAAAGAGTCGAGACTTTGACGATATTGAATCGCAGAAGAAGATATTCCGAGGATTTCATCAGGGCCTTGATGATAAAAAAAGAAAAGGCGGCGATGATCCCGATATTGAATCCGGATATGGCAATGATATGCGTTGTCCCTGTCTGATTGAATTTGTCCATGACTTCCCTTGGGATTTCGCTCTGTTCTCCGAGGATCATGGCCTGGATGATTTCGCCTTCGGGGGAATCGGCGTTTTCTCTTATGGACGTGCGCAGGGTGTTCCTGAATTTTTCAAGGCGGATTTTCAGAGGATTGCCGTCCCCGGTCCGGATGACGACAAAACCGGTCTTGTCGAGAGTCCCCCGAAGGCGTATGCCCTTCATGCTCATGTGCCTCTCGTAGTCGAATCCGCCGGGATTGTTGAAATTGCGGGGAGGCTTGAGTTTTGTCTTGAACCGAATGATGTCTCCGTAATCCGGCAGCCTGCGGTTGTCATTGAGGGACAGCAGAATTCTCCCTTCAACGGGTACGATGCTGCGGGTTTCGATGATCTTTGTTGTCTCAATGATCAAATCCGCCCTTTCTGGAAAGACCCTCGGGCTGTCTGCGACGATGCCCTCGATCGTCATTTTTTCGCCGTCGGCGAACCGGCTGATATCATGGGCGCCCGGAATCGCATGGAGATCGTGATGCACATTCAGAATGCCCAGCATGAATATGGACACGCACGCGGCTGAAAAGCTCAAGCGTTTCCATTGTTTGACTGTGGAGACAAGAAGAAGTATACACAAGGGAACAAGGGCGGCGGTCAAAAATAATTCAGGGAAAGAGCCGGCGCGGCCTGCCGTGATTCCCGCCATGAAGGAGAGGAGGACCGGGAGCAGAGGCCTCAGCATGCGGTGAACCGGCGGGATGAATTCAATAGATTTAGAAGGGAAAATGGTATAGCATTCAAACAATTAAGAGTGAAATCTGTCATGATCATTGAGGAGAGAGTCTTTAAATGTGCCCGGTGTAGGGGGCATGCTGAAATCCTTGTGAAGTTGCCGTTGGTAAAAAAATGAACGATCATCTTATTCCCGGCGGAAGTCTGCTCAGGAGACTTCGCTGGCTCATGTTTTTCAGGGTTGTCATTGTCACTTTTCTTCTGGGTGTTGCGGCATTTGTTCAGATCAAGGGAACCACGTCTCTGCCCGGCGTCTCGATCGTTTATCTTTATTATATCATCATCATAACCTATTTTCTGACGTTTATCTATCTTCTTCTCCTCCGGTTCCTGGCGAGCATCAGGATCAATATCTACATCCAGACCCTCATGGACGTGGCGTTGGTGACGGTGCTCGTTTTCGTGACGGGCGGAATCGAAAGCGTCTATTCCGTTTTTTACCCTCTGGTCATTATCTATTCCGTCCTGTTTCTCGAACGGAGGGGCGGGCTCATTATCGCCTCAGCAAGCGGTATTCTTTATGGCCTGCTGCTGGACTTTGAGTATTACGGATTCATCGAGCCCGTTCATGGGACGGCAGCGGCGTATAATTACAGCGCAGGCTTTGTGTTCTCACGCATATTCATTCATTTTGTTTCCTTCTACATCGTGGCCTTCCTTACAAGTTTCGTGGTCGTCAGCGAAAAAAAACTCCGCCGGCTTCTCGCAGAGAAGGAAGACGCTTTTAACCGGCTTGATTTGCTGCATCGGAGCATCATCGAGTCCGTTGATACGGGGATATTGACGTTTGATCTCCAGGGAGAAGTGAAATCGTTCAACCGGGCGGCGGAAGAAATCACGGGTTACAGGTTTCAGGACGTGAAAGGACTCAAGATTGAGAAACTTTTCCCCGGCATCCTGGACAGGCTGAAAGGGAAGGAAGGGGATGTCTTAAGAGGAAACGATAGAAACCGGTTTGAACTGATCCTGGACAGGGGTGAGAAGAGAAAGCGGATTCTGGGCTTGTCCGCATCGCGGTTGAGCGGCAAAGCAGGTGAACGGATCGGGGACATACTGGTCTTTCAGGATCTCACATCTGTGAGGGACATGGAGAAAGAGGTTGAACGAAACAAGAGGCTGGCTCTGATCGGTGAGATGTCGGCCTGCTTCGCGCACGAAATGAGAAATCCCCTGGCGTCCATCAGCGGTTCCGTCCAGATGCTGAGGCGTGATCTCAAGCTCGATGATAAGGATATGCACGAACGGCTCATGCGAATCATTTTGAGAGGGAAGGACCAGCTTGAGGCGCTCCTGAAAGATTTTCTGCTTCTCGCAAGACCCAGTCTTGACAGCAACGAAAGGCTCGATGTAAACGACATCATCACGGATGTTCTTGAATCCATCCGATTCACGCCGGAATGGAAGGAGGAGGTCGAGGTGAAGGCCGATATGTCCGTTCGGGCAAATGTCCGGGGGAACAGGCTCGAAATCAGGCAGGCGGTCTGGAACCTTGCCGTGAACGCCCTCCAGTCCATGGAGGAGGGGGGCCGGCTCGAGATAGGAACGAAAGATGTCCATTTTAATGGGAAAGAGTATGTGGAAATATGGATCCAGGATCAGGGTTGCGGAATCGACGAAAAAGATCTCGCAAGGGTCTTCGAGCCCTTTTACACGACAAAGGAAAGAGGGTCAGGCCTGGGTCTTGCCATCGTGAACAGGATCGTGGGAAGCCACGGGGGTGAAATCGAGGTCAAAAGCGAGACGGGAAGAGGGACGCGATTCACTGTCCGCTTGCCGTCGCACGGAGGCGGGGTGGAATCCTGACCATGGACGTGCAGGACAATCAAAGGACAGGGAAGCGGTATGGGAAAAATTCTTATCGTGGATGATGACAGGGGCATGAAGGAGCTTCTGCAGATCATGCTGGAGAGAGAAGGATATGATGTCGATGCCGTGGAGAGCGGCAAGGCGGCGATCCATCAGTGCCGGAAGAAGAAATACGATCTCGTTTTGACGGACCTTAAAATGCCAAGGGTAGACGGGATTGATGTCCTGAAGGGGATCAAGGAGATATCTCCGGATACCGTGGTCATCCTCATTACCGCGTATGCCTCCGGGGATACGGCGTTGGCAGCCATGCGGGAAGGCGCTTATGATTACCTTGAAAAAAACTTCGACATCGAAGACCTCAAGACCATGATTCAGGAAGCCCTGCGTAAGAAGGGATTGGGGAAACAGGACGATGCCTTTCCCGCGAAATCCGGAGACGATGCGTTGTATTTCGGAAACATCGTGGGCAAAAGCAGGGAAATGTTCAAGGTCTATTCTCACGTGAAGAAAGTGGCCGACACGCCCGCAAATGTTCTGATACTCGGAGAAAGCGGGACGGGAAAGGAACTGGTGGCCCGTGCGATTCATGATAACAGCTCCCGGGGGAACAGGCAGTTTGTCGCCATCAACTGCGGAGGTCTGCCCGAGAATCTGCTGGAGAGTGAACTGTTCGGGTACATGAAGGGATCTTTCACGGGTGCCTATTCCGACAAGATGGGTCTTTTCGAGGTCGCGAGCGGAGGAACGGTCTTTCTCGATGAGATTGCCGAACTTCCGCCTGTTCTGCAGGTGAAGCTGCTGAGGGCGGTTCAGGAAAAGAGCTTCAGGAGGATCGGCGGATCGGAGGACATAACGATTGATTTCAGGCTCATCTCGGCGACCCATCAAAATCTGCAAGAGAAGGTGAAAAACGGAAGCTTCCGGGAAGACCTTTACTATCGTCTCAATGTCATTCCCATAAAGATACCGCCTCTCAGGAAGAGGAAAGAGGATATCCCGATCCTGGCAACGTATTTCATTGAGAAATATTCAAAGGAATTCGGGAAGGAAATAAAGAAAATATCCGCCTATGCCATGGAACTCCTCATGGAGTATGAATTTCCCGGCAATGTCCGGGAACTCGAAAACATCATAGAGAGAAGTGTCGCTCTGGAGACGTCGAACATCATCCTGCCGGAAAATCTTGTCATCTCGAGAGACCAGCAGCACGAGAGCTTGTTCCCGCCTGAACCCGAGATCCCGGAAGGGGGTCTTGATCTGAATGAGACATTATCGTCTATAGAAACTCAGATTATAAAAAAGGCATTGGAAAAAGCGAAAGGTTCGAAGACCAGGGCAGCAGAATTTCTTCATGTCAGTCTTCCTTCATTCCTCCACAGGCTTAAAAAATTGAACATTCAGTAATTGTCATATCAAGAGATAACCACAAAATCGCCTTTATCTTTTCAACATTGTCAGTGCAAGATCCGGATCTGGTTTATTGCAGTCAAGCGGGCAGGGGAGCGTTCACGCTCCCCGAAATAGGGAGCCTAAAGGCTCCCCTACCCGTCTTTTCGAGCCCTAATATGTTTGAAGTTTAGTAAGAAACCTCTAATTGGTGTCTGGTCTTGAGTAATTGATGAAAAGCATCAACTGAATTGATGATTTTCATCAATTTATTATCTAAAAAGAATAACAAATACTATGGGGTGTCGCTGACATCGATTTTCTATGTGTTCATAATATAACGCAAATTCATGTTTTAATAGTTTTAATATCATTGCAGTATTTTCTGGCATGTAACTTGCGTTATGTTGATCATAGGGTCGCGCCGGATAAGGTGATTGATCAAACTAGTGCCGGGATTTTTCGATTTTCAAATTAAGGGAGGAGAAGCATCATGGTGGAAAGGAGGGGAGGACAAAAGGGTTTCACCCTGGTTGAGCTGATGATTGTTGTGGCCATCATCGGCATTCTGGCCGCGATCGCTATCCCGCAGTTCGCGGCATACAGGGAAAGAGGCTATATCGCTTCGATGCAGTCGGATACGAACGCGGTCCGCATAGCGGAGGAGGCCTATTTTGTGCAGAACAATGCATATATTGCGACCACGGATCCCAAGACCGACCTCTCTGCTTTCGGCGGGGTGACTGTATCTGCGGGAAATTCAATAACAGTGGCGCTGGTGGGAACAACTGGCTACACAGTCACCGTTACGTCGGACAAGACGGCGAAGACGGTTGTTTACACCAGTGCGGACGGCACGACAACAACAAATTAATAGCGGTGGGTTGTAAGAAGGATTACATGAACATTATCACAAACTAACAAGAAGGAGGAATGAGCATGATGATGAAAATGAGAAGAGGGCAGAAGGGTTTCACCCTGGTTGAGCTGATGATCGTCGTGGCCATCATCGGCATTCTGGCCGCAATCGCCATCCCGCAGTTCGCGGCATACAGGGAAAGAGGCTACATTGCGTCCATGCAGGCGGATGTCAACTCGGTCCGCATAGCGGAAGAGGCCTATTACGTGCAGAATAACGCGTATACTGGCGGTTCGGCGACAGACGCAGCCGGCATCGCCGCGCTGGCGGACTTCGGCGGCGTGGCTGCGTCGAAAGGGAATACGGTCACCGTTGCATTGGTCGGAACCACCGGCTACACGGTCACCGCGGCCTCAGACAAGACGACGAAGACAGTCCTTTACGACAGCGCGACGGGTGCGACGACGACCAGTTAATGTCTGTCAAATGGACATGAAAAAAGGGGCTTTCACAGCCCCTTTTTTTATCGGTGTTTTTTAGTGTCCCCTTCGGGGATGGTGGAAACCCCTCGCCTTTAGGCGAAGCGATGTTTTAATTGTCGCGAAGCGACTTGTCATTCCGGCCCACGAGCCGGAATCCAGCAAAACGGACCATGAAGGTTCTGGATACCGGATCAAGTCCGGTATGACGAAACAGTTGATTTCAATCAACCAATCTTAGAACCCCTCGACTTATAGTCGAGGGTGTATCAGTTTTGCCTGCAAGCTCAAGATTGATGCGGGCATTTTCATAGTTCGGATCGAGACGCAATGACTTTTCGAACTGAATTCCGGCCGAATCGGTGTCGCCTTTCTGCAGGAGGATGACACCGTAGTTATTGTACGCTCTGGCATGGCTGGGATCGTCCTGGATGGCCTTTAAAAGCTGCTCAGCCGCTTTATCGTACTCCCCACGGGCCATAAGCGCGACAGCCAGATTATTCCGACCATCCGCCGAAGGGTTCAGGCGGATCAATTCCCTGTAATGAACGATCGCCTCATCGAGTTTTCCCTCATTCTGGCAGTTGAGGGCCAGGTTGTAGCGGGCGTGCGTGTAAATGGGGTTGATCCGCAGGGCCTCACGAAAATGAGCAGAGGCCTCATCCCTTTTCCCCCGATGGGCTAAAGCGATTCCAAGATTGTTATGGGCGACGTAATTATCAGAGGTTACCCGGATGGTGTGCTGAAAAAGAGTGATGCCGTTTTTCCAATGCACAACCTGATTAGCGGACAGCGTCATGAGAATCAGGATCAATCCCGCCAGGGTGATTTCCGCGATCTTTGCGCTCCACTTGAAACGCTCGAAGAAATCGTATCCGCCCCAGGACAGCATGATAAAAATGCCTATGAGGGGGATATAGGTGTACCGGTCCGCCATGGCCTGTGAGCCGACCTGGACGATACCGATAACCGGAACCAGGGTTCCCAGAAACCAGAGCCATCCGAACGGAAGATAACGGCGTTTCTTAGCGGCCAGGAAAACGCCGATGGAGATGATGATGAGAACGACAGAGGCAAAAAGGATCTCCAGAAAACCAAGGGAATCGGGATAGGGATAAATAATAGCGAGATTCTTCGGCCAGAAAGTCAGTCCAAGGTATTTCACGTAGGAGATCAGCGCATTTCCCAATCGCGTCGGAAGCGGAATATCCGCCAGATTCCAGATTGCGCTGGTTTGAGCAAAAAGCGTGATCACCGAGGAAACGGCCGAGAGAAGAAAAAGGGGAGCCTTCTCCAGAACGAGCCGCTTTATGACCGCGTACTTCTGCTCGCGAGACTTGCCGTCCATAACCATGCGATCCAGGGGCCAGAAGTCCAGAAGGAGAAGAATAAAAGGCAGGGTCACGAGCATCGGTTTTGCCATGAGGCCGACGGCGAAAAGAAGGATCACGAGAATGTACCTTTTCCATCCCGGCTGCCGGGTGTAGCTCACATATGCCGAAAGGGTTGAAAGCATGAAAAAAGTGCTCAAGAGATCCTTGCGCTCAGCGACCCAGGCCACGGATTCCACATGGAGAGGATGGACGGCGAAAAGTAACCCCACGATCGCGCTCCTCCATAATGCTCCGGTCATCGTTCTCAGGAGCAGGAAGAGCAGGATGGTGTTTGCGGCGTGAAACAGAAGATTCATGAAATGGTGTCCGCCCGGCCTCAGTCCGAAGAGCTGGCAATCGAGCATGTGGGAGAGCCAGGTCAGGGGATGCCAGTTGCTCGCGTAGGTCGAAGTGAAGGCCCACTGGATTCCAGCCCATGTGAATCCGTTTTTCACGCGGCTGTTATGGACCACATAGGAGAAATCATCGTAATTTATGAATTCATGACCAAGCGTCGGCCAGAAAACAATCAGAACGGAGACCAGAAGGCCGGCACAGATCAGATAATCCGTTCGTATTTTTCCCATGAGGTGACGTCCCTTCCTGTTTTTTCTGTTTCCTGCCAACGAACTTTGTACAACATTTCAGGTCATTATTCTATCCTTTGTTCCAGACGAAGAGACGCATGAATCAGTGGGGGGAAAGAGGAGAGAAACCCCTGACGGTAAAATATAATACCTGAAGAGTCTCAGCAAAATACTGCATAATGTTCAAGCATTGCAAATTCATCCCGCAGATGTGAATCTTCTTCCCAAAATATTTTCAGAAATAGCTCATTCAAAAAAGGAGAACGAGACATGATGAAAAAATCGAAAAAAGGGCGGAAGGGTTTCACGCTGGTAGAACTGATGATCGTCGTGGCCATTATCGGGATTCTGGCCGCCATAGCCATTCCCCAGTACGGGCTTTACAGGGAAAAAGCCTACGTGACCGCGATGCAGTCGGATTGCGTTGCCGTGCGTCTCGCCGAAGAGGCGTATGGCATAGAAAAAAACAAGTACACGGCCAATCTCGCCGATCTTTCCGCATATGGTATGCCGAGCGTATCGCCGGGAAACACGGTGGTCATTGGTCCTGTAAACAATATCGCGAGAGACTATAAAATAACGGTGAGCTCATCAAACAGCACGAAGCAGGTTGTCTTCGACAGCACGACAGGGCAGACGACGGTGACAGGGACAGAAAGCTGAGCATATATAATGCTCGGTTGTCATTTCCTATAGGCCGGAATATTCAATCCGGTTCATCTGCTTTTCTTGCGGAAGATGAGCCGGATCGGAGTGTGTTCGAAACCAAAGGCCTCACGGATCTGGTTGACGAGATAGCGCTGATATGAGAAATGCACAGCCCCGGGTTCCCGTATGAAGAAGACAAAGGTGGGCGGCTTCACCGACGGCTGGGTTACATAACCGAACGTGTTCGGCCTGTTCTTATAACGGGGCGGGGTCTTCTTTCCGATAAATTCCCGGACCCGGGCGTTTAACTCTGCTGTTGGAATCCTTCGGGTGTACTGGGAGTAGGCCGTATCGATGGTATCGAATATATTGAGAACCCGCTGGCCGGTGAGGGCAGAGACAAAAACAAGAGGAGCAAAATCGAGATACTTCAGACTGTTCTTAACCTCTTTGACGTAATTGCCGAGAGTGCTGTCGTCCTTCTCGAGAATGTCCCATTTATTGATCACGAGAATGCAGAGGACCCCCCTTTCATAAGCGAGGCCGGCAATTCGCGCGTCCTGATCGGTGACGCCCTCCTCGGCATCGATGAGAATGAGGGCCACGTCACAGCGGCCGATGGCCTTCAGGACTTCTATGACGCTGTATTTTTCAAGCCTGAGACTGATCCGGCTTTTCCGGCGGATGCCGGCGGTGTCGATCAAAAGATATTTCTTTCCATGGAGATCGAAAGGGGTATCGATGGAATCTCTTGTGGTGCCGGGAACAGGATTCACGATCGTCCTCTCGTAACCCAGGATCTTATTGACAAGGGATGACTTGCCTACATTCGGACGGCCGATGACGGCTATCCTGATCCTGTCATCCATTTCCGCGCCGTCGTCTTCGGAGGAGGGCAGACGGTCCGTCACGGCGTCCATCAGTTCTCCCACACCCAGACCGTGCTGGGCGGAAAGGGTGTAAAAGCGTTCAATGCCCAGGCGGTAAAATTCATGGGCCTGAATCTCATGCTTCGGGCCGTCGATTTTGTTCACAGCAAAAAAGACATCCTTGCCGGTTTTCCGGAGCCGCTTCGCGATCTCTTGGTCTGAGGGCGTCAATCCTTCCTTTCCGTCCAGGAGGAAGATGATCCGGTCGGCTTCTTCAATGGCAAGGGTCGTCTGCTCCCGCATCTGGACAAGGATCGTTTCGTCGGAGTCCGGTTCGAAACCTCCCGTGTCAATCAGAATAAAAGATTTTCCGCTCCAGGATGTCTCCGTGTAGTTGCGGTCCCTGGTCGCGCCGGGCTCATCGATGACGATGACTTTTTTGAGTTCGGACAGGCGGTTGAAAAGGGTCGACTTTCCCACATTGGGCCTGCCGATGATGGCGATGATCGGTTTTGTCATGATGAACGGTTTTCCTTTCCGTATCCGAATTCGCGAAGCCATTTGGCATCCCGGGTCCAGTTTTTCCTGACCCTGACGTAAAGCTCAAGATAAATTTTCGCGTTGAAAAACGTCTCCATGTCGAGCCTTGCCCGCCTCCCGATCTCTTTCAGCATCAGGCCTCTCCTGCCGATGAGAATCCCTTTCTGCGAATCCTTTTCCACGTTGATGGTGGCCTGAATGTGGATCAAATTCCTTGCCTCATCCTCCTTGAATTGATCAACCATCACGGCGGTGGAATAAGGGATTTCTTTTTGCGTGAGAAGGGTCAGTTTCTCCCGGATCATCTCGGCTGCGAGAAATCTCTCCGAAAGATCGGTGAAAAGATCCTCATGAAAATATTGCGGCCCCTCGGGAAGGAGGCCGACCGCGCACTCGATCAGCCGATCGATGCTGAAGCCTTTCAGTGCCGACAGGGGAATGATCTCTCGGAAAGAATAGTGTTTCCGGTACGACTCGATCAGCGGCAGAAGACTTTCCTTTTTCACGAGGTCGATCTTGTTGATGACAAGAATCACCGGCAAGGACATATCACGCAGGGATTCGAGGATAAAGCGGTCATCGTCATCCGGCTCTTTTCCGGCGTCGACAAGGAGAAGAATCAGGTCGGCATCCGTAAAAGCATCTCTTGCTGTGTCTACCAGATAACGGTTCAGGATCGTCTTTGCCCTGTGGATGCCCGGCGTATCCACAAAGATCAGTTGAGCATCCTCGATGTTTTTGATCCCCGTTATGCGATTTCTCGTGGTCTGGGGTTTGTGAGTCGTGATGGCGACCTTTTCCCCGATGATCCTGTTGATCAGGGTTGATTTTCCCACGTTCGGTTTTCCGATAATGACGATGAATCCCGACTTAAACATCTTCACATTCCAGATCCGTATATCTGAGATCGACCTTTTCAGGGATACGATGAATCTCCCGGCGATGGTCCTCCGCCACCAGTCTCAATGTTCCTCTCATTTGTCCGGGGTCTGCCGTGACGGTCAGTCCGGTCAAGCGTGCCCGGGCCTTTATCCTCTCCATGTTGCCGTTGTTGAGCCCGCGAAAGAATGAGACGTCTTTGGGTGATACGTAAAAACTTGCCTGTCTGAGATTATCGGGCATGGACGCAAGGAGCAGCGAGGCCATCTCGAAAAAAAGGGCTCCTTCCACAAGGGTTCTGAAGGCCGGGTGATAGGGTCCGCCGAGAATCGTCCCTGGCCGTTCCATGTCGCTCTCAGGCTGCAGTCCGATTCTGACGACAGGGATTCCAGCTCTCTCAAAACGTCTCAGGGCATGGCCGCAAAGGTCAACGGCATCGTCCATGGACAGCGGTCGATAGCCTCCTCTCTCATAAGCGTCCGCCAGAGCCGTTTTCGCAAAGACAAGAACCGGATGAATTCTCACCATGTCCGGCCTCAAACGAATGACCTCATCAACGCTGTAAAGAAACCTGTCCCGGCTGTCTCCCGGAAGTCCGGCCATGAGATGCACCCCTGTCTCAAATCCGTTTTCTCTCAGTATCGTGACGGCTTTTCTCACGTCTTCCGATGAATGCCCGCGGCATGAGAGATCCAGAACCTCATCCACCATGGACTGGGCTCCGATCTCCACTGTTTTAACCCGAGCCCGCTTCAGGCGCTCGATATGATCATAACCGATGAAATCCGGTCTTGTGGAGATTCTCAGAGAGCGGACCTCGCCCGTTTTGATGAAGGCGCCCGCCAGATTCAAAAGGTTTTCCTGCTCACAAGGGTCGAGTCCGGTGAAATTTCCGCCATAGAAGGCGATCTGGGTGTACGCTTTTTTGTCGGGTTTCGATGTGGAGAGATAACGGGAAACGATATCCTCCATAACGGCGGCGGTCATGGTTTCAGGGCTGCCGTTTCCCGCGGTTGTCCCGCGGCAGAAGGCGCACCGGTGCGGGCATCCCCGGTTCGTGATGAAAAGGGGGATAATCAAACGCCGCGACGGGAGCTGTTGTTCACGAGTATTCATGGTTCTTCCAGCGGGACCTCTTCAAGGGCCTCGAGCGCTTTCCTGGCCGCCTGCTGCTCCGCTTCCTTTTTGTTCTTTCCTATTCCCCACGCGGAGAGAACATCGGAAACGGACACTTTCACCTGAAACAGCTTATCGTGATCCGGGCCGTATTCGTTCATCAAATCGTACCGGGGCGTGACCTTGAACCTGTTCTGACAGAGCCCCTGAAGAGAGGTTTTGTAATCCCTGAAGGCGGGATCGTCTTCGCTTGTCTCGACCAGGGGAAGGAAGACCATTGACAGAAATGAAGAGGCCGCGTCGAAACCGCAATCCAGATAGACGGCCGCCACAACGGCTTCAAAGGTGTTGGACAGGATGGACGTCTTCATTCTGCCGCCCGAGGATTCCTCTCCTTTTCCAAGGAGAAGATAATCGCCGACCTGGAAACGCGCGGCCAGCCGGGCGAGAGACAATTCGTTTACGATGGAAGCTCTCATGCGGGAAAGCTGCCCCTCATCATAATCCCGATACCGTTTCATGAGGAGGTCGCTCACGCAGAGTTCGAGGACGGCGTCGCCCAGAAATTCCATCCTCTCGTTATCCTCGCGGGCTTCGTTCTGGTTCTCGTTTATAAACGACCGGTGAATCAGCGCCGTGTCCAGAAGGCTCCTGTCGTTGAACACGTAACCGAGAATCCTTTCAAAAGCCTTCAGATTCTCCATTCTATCCTTATCCATGTTTCAGTGTCCTTCCAATCATTTTTCCGTCGAGCGCCTCAACGGCCAGGATATCCATGACCGTGTTCGAAAAAGAGGCGTTTCCTTCGGGGAGGAGAACCGGAATGTAGTTATCGGAAAAACCTTTCATGAAACCCGTCGAGCGGTCTCTTGCCGACTCAACGAGAACGGAGAGCCGTTTTCCGATAAAGCCCCGGGCAAAACATTCCCGTTTTCTTCCGCCGAGGGATCTCAAAACCTCCACGCGGCTCTTTTTCGCGTCTTCTTTTACCTGATCCGGAAGGTTCGCGGCGGATGTACCCGGGCGTTTCGAGTAGGGAAAAACATGCATGTAGGCGACCGGCAGTCCTTCGATGAAATTCAAGGTATTCTCGAACTCTTTTCCCCCCTCACCGGGAAATCCGGCCATGACATCTATTCCGATCGCCGCGTCGGGAATGGTGGAGACGATATTTTCCATCAGGGCTCTGAATTGATGGCTCTTGTAATTTCTTCCCATTTGCCGGAGGATTCTGTCGTCGCCGCTTTGAAGGGGAATATGCAGATGACGGCACAGGATTTGCGATTCCCGGTAATGGGAGAGGATTTCAGGGGTCACTTCCATCGGCTCGATCGAGCTCAGCCTGAGCCGGGTGATGCGGCCCTGCGTCTCGATCTTCCGAAGCAGGCCGAGGAGACTGCTCCGGGTCGGAAGGTCAAGGCCGTACATGCCGAGATGGATGCCTGAGAGGACGATCTCCCTGTATCCGGAATCGGCCAGAAAAGCAACTTCTTCCTGGACCTTTTCTTCCGGCAGGCTTCTGCTTGCGCCTCTCGCCAGAGGAACGATGCAATAACTGCAGAAGGAATCGCAGCCGTCCTGTATTCTGAGAAAGGCGCGTGTCCGACCGGGCAGGGAGCCGCCGTTCCAGTTCGATATCGTCCGACAGCGGCGCATGTCGCTCACGCAGACCTTTTTCCTGCCTTCCCCGATCTCACTCAGGATAGCCGGAATGTCTTCCTTTTCCGCGTTGCCCGCCACCAGCGAGACACCGGGAAGTCCGGCGATCTCCTTCGAAGCAACCTGGGCATAGCATCCCGTGACCACGATCCGAGCTGCGGGATTCTTCCGGTTTGCCCTGCGGATCAGTTGTCTCGACTGATAGTCCGCACGCGCCGTCACGGTGCAGGTGTTGATGATGTAAATGTCGGCGCTGTCGAAAAAGGGGACGATGACAAAACCGGCAGCCTGAAGCTTCTCGCGCAGGCCCGCGGATTCATACTGATTCACCTTGCATCCAAGGGTTGCCAGGGCGACCATTTTTGCTGTTTCGTTTTTCACGTGATGAGGCTTCCTTGTCCGCTCAGAAGAATTGCTGCATAATATGTTGAAATTACACTTTAACGCCTGGTTTTGCAAGGCGAAAGGAGGTGGATTTCACCAGCCGTGTGTGGTAAAATGCAATAAATTTAAGCGGGAGGTTTAAAAATATCATGAGTGAAACAATCGTTTCTTTTTTTACTCATCCCTATGTCATGGCTGTTCTTGCCGTTGCCGGAGGCCTCCTCGTTTTTTTTCTCATCAAGAAATTCATCAAGCTGGCTCTCATTCTCATCCTCACCCTGATTGTCGGCCTCGCGCTTTACTATGGCATCACCACACCGGGGGATTATAAAGAAAAGATGAAAGGCGCCGTCGAAAAGACAAAAGCCCAAGGTGGAGAAATTATAAAGAAGGGCAAGGACAAGATTGTCGAGGGGGGAAAGAAGCTGACCGGAGACCTGGGCAAGAAGGCCCTGGAAGACAAAAAGAAATTTCTTGAGGGCCGATCAAAGGCTGCCGAAAGTGAATAACTTCTGATCCTGGAGCCCGCACCTTTCTTCTCAGAGCAGATCCACTTCCATCGCCCTGGGAGGACAGGCCGAGACGCATATTTCACAACCGTTGCACTTTTCGGCGTCGAAGAGAACCATCATGGAGTCTCCATCAAGGTGAAGCGCCCCGGTCGGGCAAAAGGCGATACAGGCTCCGCAGTGGACGCATTTTTCCAGGTTCTGTTTGACGCTTTTTGAAAGAGGCTCGACCCGAAGCCCCTTTTCTTTCAAAAAATGGACGCCCCTGTCGAAATTCTCCTTCGTACCGCAGACCTCCAGAACCAGCAAGCCTTCCCTCCGCGGAAATACTCTCGCCTTGAGGATGTTGAAGATGAGGTCAAAATCCTTCACGAGTCGGTAGACGATGGGCTGATCAACCACATCGGCGGGATATCTGATAACAATCTTTTTGGTGTACATGAATGTCCTTGCCTCGCGTGAATTCTCTCACAGGAAGGGCCGCCTGTCAAGCGTCCCCGCGCAAAAGGGTGTCCCAATCATAGGTGGTGAAGGTTTCCCTCAGAGGGTGGTCATCCTCAACGAGGTGATACGACAGGTTTTCAAAAACCCGAGAGGCGATCTGCCGGACCGGCGCAGGCGGCACCACGTCGTCGTTTCTGCCGTGAAAAATCGTAACGGGGAGGTTCATCCGTTTTTCCGCAAAGGGCTTGAAATCATCGAGATTCAGGGCGGGAGCGAGCAGGATGAGCTTTTTGACCCGTTCGCCGTGATTGCAGGCATAGATCGCCGCCATAAGACCGCCGAAGCTCGACCCGACGAGGATGAGGTCTTTCTTGTCGGACAGCATTCTGTTTAATTTCTCCATCCGCCGCTCAAGGGTTCCCTCGAAGTCTTCAATGATCATGTCCGGATATTTTGCCCTGAAGAAAACACCTTTTGTGCCCTGGCTGCTGCTTTCGAGACCGTGTATGAAGACACGCGTGAATGCCATGGTCCTTTTGCCTCCAGAAAATCGATGCGACGTTCCATACACCGGATCAGGCCGTTTTGCAAGAGACGTTTGCCGGACCGCACGGCAAAAGACGGTTTTTCAAAGGAGTTGATTTTGAATCTTCCCGTGTGTTAGAGATCAGAAGGAAAGGAGATCCTGTGGCCGTTATTTTTCCCTTCAGAGCGGTGAGATCCGGCAGACAATGGGTGGCGAAAGTGGCCTCCTATCCCTATGATATTGTCAGTTCGGAAGAGGCGAGAAAAATCGCTGCAGAGAATCCGTTGAGTTTTCTCCGTGTCACAAAGGCGGAGATTGATCTGCCCGAGAATGTGAATTCCTACGATGACAGAGTCTATGAAAAGGCGAAGCGAAATTTTGAGGAACAATTGAGAACAGGGATACTTATTCAGGATGATCAACCCTGTTTTTATGTTTATTGCCTGACCATGAATAATCAGGAACAGTGCGGCATAGGAGCCTGTGTCCATGCGGCGGAGTTTGAAACGAGGCGCGTGAAGCGGCATGAGCTGACCCTTCCCGAAAAGGAGGCCGACCGGACAAGACATATCGACAGGCTCAAGGCCCAGACTGGTCCCATATTGATGGCCTACAGGAGCCGTGAAAGCATCAATCTCCGGATCAACATCATCAGAGAGAATCCTCCGGAGTATGATTTCATGTCCGATAACGGGGTGTCCCATGCCCTATGGGTTGTCCGTGATGCGGAAGCGATCCGTGCGATCGAGAAGGAATTTGAAACGATTGACGCGCTCTATATTGCGGACGGTCACCACAGAGCGGCGGCGGGAATGGCCGTTGCGAGGATGGCCGAGAGAGAGTCCGGGGACCATGGAAATGCCTCGGCTCAATGTTCCGTTCTTGCCGTTCTCTTTCCTCACGATCAGCTCAGAATAAGAGATTACAACCGGGTCGTCAAGGATCTCGGCGGATTGAGCGAGCAGTCGTATTTGAGGATGATAGGGGAGTCCTTTGAAGTTGCACCGGATTACAGGGGAAAATCGCCGCAGGAACCCCGGGAGTTCGGCATGTACCTGAGAGGGAGATGGTTCCGGCTAAGACCCAGAAAAGGGACCTGGCAGGAAGGAGACATCGTGGGTGCGCTGGATGTTTCTATACTCCAGAATAATCTGCTGGGGCCGGTTCTGGGAATCCATGATCCCCGCGGAGATGCAAGAATCACCTTTGTGGGAGGATCTCGCGGAGTTGGGGAACTGGAAAGGATGGTTGATTCAGGGGAATATGCAGTGGCTTTCTCTCTCTTCCCGCCCACCATGGATCAGATGATGAAAGTGGCTGATGCGGGAATGGTCATGCCCCCGAAATCGACGTGGTTTGAACCGAAGCTGAGGGACGGCATTCTGATCCACGTCCTGACGGATGAAGATCAGGAAAAGTCCGTCCGGGGTTGAGGGATCACCGGGACTATGAAAAAGGATTTGCGGCAGGCGGGAGAGACTCTAGAAGGTCTTCTTAATGGCAGCCTGAAGATCCTGCAGAAAAAGAGGGGGTATCGATTTTCACTGGACGCCCTCCTGCTGGCCCATTTTATCCGACTGAAGGGAAGCGGACCCGCCGTTGAGTTCGGAACGGGCAGTGCCGTGATTCCACTCATTCTTCAGCGCCGTTTCGGACAGAAGAAAATCATCGGAATTGAAATCCAGGAAAATCTCGCGGACATGGCCCGCCGGAGCATCCGGATGAACGCCATGGAGGACAGGATCGAAATCATTGCCGGTGATGTCAGGGAGATCAGGACTATCTGCAAACCGCGCTTCTGCCGCATTGTTTTTTTCAATCCCCCCTATAGAAAAGCGGCATCAGGAAGGATCAATGCCGACACGGAGAAAGCCCTGGCGCGCCACGAGATCGCGGGTTCTCTCGGTGATTTTCTGGCGGCGGCGCGGTATGTCCTGAAAGCAGCCGGCTCCGTCTTTGTGATCTATCCTGCAAGACGGCTTGTGGAACTTTTGCACAGGATGAGGTTGAACGGTATTGAGCCCAAGAGGCTGAGGATGGTTCACACGAAGGTCTGTTCGGAAGGCGCTTTTGTTCTTGTGGAGGGAGTAAAGGAAGGGGGTGAAGAACTGGAGATTATGCCTCCCCTCTCCATCTATGATGAAAAAGGGGGATACACGGAAGACATGATGACCCTGTTCAGGGAGATTTCCTGCGATTCTCCATCTTCCTGCGGATGATATTCCTGGTCATGGCCCGTTTCAGAATTTCGTTGAGCTCACGATCGGATATGGAGGCCGTGCATTCTTCAATAAGCTTTTTGTCGCGGTCTTTCAACAGGTGCTGATCGAGTTTAAAGGAGGGTGGATCGTCTTTTTTCTTCTGAACCGCGGAAACCTCTCCTATTGAGAAAAAGATATTCCTGACGGATTCTTTCCCGAGAATTTCATTCAGTTTATCCAGAATTTCTCTTTTCACGAATTGCAGCTGCTGCATCCAGGCGGAACTCGAAACCTTGACAAAAAGGGTGTCGCGGTCAAGGCGGTCGACCCGGGTCTGGGCCGATATGGTTTTTCCAACAGCCTTGTGCCAGGCATCCCATAGATGCTGATCTTTGAAATGAAGCAGGATATTCCGCTGTTTCAGCGCCCTCTGGAGGATCTGGCCGAGTTTTTGGGGGTCGCCGCTCTTTGTCTGAAATCCTTTTTTTCTGTTCAATCTCTTTCCCTCAAAATGAATCTGATGCCTGGAAAATTTCTAATCTTTTCGGGATGATTTGTCAAAGAATATCATCGAAACACAATGGCTGTTGCATTTCAGTCTGAAAATTGATAACTTGCGCAAGGTTTCATTTTTCAGGCGCGGGGGAAAACACGGTCTAAACCATAGGTTTAAAGAGATGATGAAAATAGACGATATGATGGGGGAAATAAGGAGGCATCCTTCCTATAACAGGGTGGGGATGGTTCTGTTTCATTGCGGTGTGGTCAGATCCACTTCAAGGGATGGAAAGACCGTGGAGGAACTGGCCATCCATGTTGACAGGAAGCGGCTGGAAACAATCCTTGCCGAGATGAGAAGATATGCCGGTATTGTGGAAATTCTCGCGGAGATCCGGGAGGGGAAACTCGTTCCGGGAGAGGACATCATGCTTGTCGCCGTGGCGGGTGATATCAGGGAGAACGTGTTCCCGGTACTGATTGAAACGGTGAACAGGATTAAAGGTGAGGTGACGAGAAAGACCGAAGTTCATTCGGGCGCCCGGGTCGAGAAATGAACGTTCCAATCGGGATCAGGTTTCAGGGGCACGAAGCATGGATGATAAAGAAACGAAAACAAAGCAGGCGATGCTCGAAATGCTGTTCGAAAAGACCGGAAAAGGCTTTTCACCGAAGGTCATGCAGTTCGGGATAAGGCCGGGGCGGTACGGGGTTGTCAGCCAGCCCGATGGCCATGCCAGAGTTTCCAGTGATTGTGGTGATACCATTGAGATGTTTCTGCGCATGAAAGACGGGAGGGTGGAAGAGGCAAAATTCACTTCAGAGGGCTGCGTGACCACCGTCGCATCAGCCCAGGCGGCCTCAGAGATGGCCGTTGGAAAGACCGTTCGCGAATGCCTGGCCATCAATCAGTCATCCATTATGGACTATCTGGATGGATTGCCGGGAGAAAGCAGACACTGCGCCTACCTTGCGGCGCTCGCCCTTCACAGGGCTCTGAGAGACTATGCCATTCACAGAAAGGGACACTGGAGGACGCAGGACCGACAAAAATGCTCAAGAGAGGAGTCTTGAAAACATGAAAATGGCCGTGTCAGCCACCGGACCTGAACTGGAAGACCTCGTTGATCCGAGATTCGGCCGGTGCCGGTATTACATCATCGCCGATACCGAAGCCCTGAAATATGAAGCAGTCACCAACACGGGATCCGGCGCTCAATGAGTCACCCGGGGAACGGCTACCGGGAATATTGTAGCCGGTCATAACGTGGATGCCGTCCTGACGGGTCACATCGGCCGCAAGGCCTCGGCTATCCTCAGATCCGCGGGCATACGGATATACCTGGGCGCATCGGGCAAGGTGGGAAAGGCCATCGATAACTTCAAGGCCGGCCGGTACGCGGAAGAAGGATGACAGAAGGATCGGGAGTTTAATTAAAGAGCCCCACCCGCGAGGAATGGAGCTCTTTTTTTAATCAGGCATTGCCTGTTCAGAAGGAGTGCTCTTTTCCGGGGAAGACGCCCGTCCGCACTTCTTCGACATACTGCTTCACCGCTTCCTTGATCTGTGAATTGAGGTTGGCGTATTTCTTCACAAATTTCGGCGTGAACTTTTCAAACATGCCGAGCATGTCATGGATCACCAGGACCTGGCCGTCGCAGTGAATGCCGCCGCCTATGCCGATGGTCGGAATGCCGATGGATTGGGTGATCGTTGCGGCAAGCTTTGCCGGAACGCACTCCAGAACCACAGAGAAGGCGCCGGCCTCCTCGAGGATTTTTGCATCTTCGATAATCCGCTGAGCTGCCGCGTCTTCCTTCCCCTGCACCTTGTAGCCGCCGAATTGATGCACGGACTGGGGAGTGAGCCCGAGATGGGCCATGACGGGAATACCCGAAGAAGCGATTCTGCGGGTCACCTCGGCGACCTCCCGGCCTCCCTCAAGCTTCACGCCGTGGGCCCCGGCTTCCTGCATGAAACGGCCCGCGTTGCGGACGGCTTCTTCAACGGATATCTGATAGGACATGAAGGGCATGTCTCCTATGATGAGGGCGCGCTTCGCCGCTCTCGTGACGGCCTTGGTATGGCAGAGCATGTCTTCCATGGTCACGGGCAGGGTGCTGTCATAACCGAGAACCACCATGCCCAGGGAATCTCCCACAAGGAGAATGTCCACACCGGCTTCATCCAGGACGGCCGCCATGGAGTGGTCGTACGCCGTCAGCATGGTAATCTTCTCGCCTTTTCGTTTCATGTCGCGGATCACGGAGGTCGTGATCTTGTTCAACTTGACTTCCTTGCTCATTTCTTTTTCCTCCTGTTGAAAAGAGATTTTATTTCCAGGGCCCTTTCGCGGGATATCGTTCCTTTTTTTAAAGCTACATCGACGGTCAGCAAGCCCGTCCGGCAATAGAATTCGATCAGGATCTCAAGATTTTCCTGAAGGGCTGAAAGGTGCTTTTCCACCGTTCCGATATCCCCGCGGGCGATGGGACCGGTGAGAGATTGGACCGTTCCTTTCGACTCGATATTCCTGATGGTTCCTTTCACAAGGGGCCAGAAGGCCCGGACAGCGTCATCAGAACTGAGCCCCAGCGACATGTAAATCTCCTCCGCCGCGTGCATCAGAGTGACGAGATAGTTCGAAGCCAGACACGCGGCGGCATGGTAGAGGGGCTTGTCGGACTCGGAGACAAAAAAGGGCTGACCTCCCATGTCACGGACAAAACGGACGGCCCATTTTCTGATCTGATCGTTTACGGTGATTCCGAAGGTGCTTCCGGGGATATTCTCAATCGCTCCTCGGGTGTCGGCGAAAGACTGAATCGGATGGATGCTCCCGGTATGAGCTCCGGCATCCCGGGCGGATTTCAAGAGATCGAGTCCTCCAGCGCCGCTCATGTGAATGACTTTTCTGCCTTTCAGCGGGGCGCCTTCTGAAATCGTGTCACACACGCTTTTGATGGCATCATCGCTGACCGTGATGAGAACGCAGCGGGCCTGTGAAGCAGCATCGGCGAGCCCTGAATAAATTTTTCCTCCCGTATAGGGAAGGGCCTTCCGGCAGGACTCCCTGGAACGTCCGGCAAGTGCAGTAATTTCATATCCTGCCGATCGCAGAAGAAAACCCGCGGCCGTGCCCACTTTTCCGGGACCAAGAATAGCGATGGTGTCTTTCCTGCTTTTCTTCAAGGGTGTCATGACGAACCTTATAAAAAAACAAAAGCCCTCCGGACCGGGTCCGGAAGGCAATAAAATACAGCTATGCCGTAATAGGTGCTACCCCGTCCGTCTCAGTCCATGGATTCTGGATCCAAGCGGTGAGGATTTTCTAGCATGGGAAGCGGGATCAGTCAACACAAATAGCATGCCGGCCGTGTAAAAAGATAGAGGACAGGGATTTGAGAAAGCGGCCGTCATCTCTCATCTTTTTGTCCTTGATATTGAACGCATAAATTCTTATATTCGAAAAAGCGATTTCATAAAGCGTGAACAGATATGATCATTGTGGATCTCATGGTTTTCGATTTTGACGGGACCCTTGTGGATACAGGCAGGGATATTGTAAAGGCGGTCAACTTTACCCTCCGGTCACTGGGCCTTCCGGAAAGACCCTATGAGGAAGCCATCGGTTTTATAGGGGACGGTGTTCAGATGCTGCTGGAGAGATCTCTCGGCGCGGAAGGGAAGAAACTTTATGCTGAGGCGCGGAATATTTTTTTAGCCTATTACGGCGATCACCTTCTCGATACAACGGGCTTATATACCGGTGTGGAGGATGTTCTCAGGCATTTCGAAGCAAAAAAAAAATGGATCGTGACCAATAAGCTGTATGAATTCACGACACGAATTGCAGAGGCTTTGCAGATTCACGGATATTTTGACGGCATTATGGGCAGGGACAGCACCCCGTACGCAAAGCCGGATGCCCGCCTATTGAAGGGCTTGATGGAACGGTACGGGGTTTCAAGGGAACGCACGGTTGTATTCGGTGACGGGGTTCACGATATGGGAATGGCCAGGAATGCCGGCGCATGGGGGTGTGCCTTTCTGGGCGGGCTGGGTGACAGGAAAGAGCTCCTCCGTCAGTGTCCGGATTTTACCTGTGAAAATATTCTGGAACTGAAGACCCTGTTTTGCTGAGGGGGGTAAGACATCCCGGCTGAGAGTTTGACAGGAATTCCGAGAGAAAGATGGAAGGGAAGAAAAGCCTCGGCATCTGCATCGGTGCCACGACATTATCGGCGGTTCAGGTCTCCCGTGTCGGGGATAACCGCGTGCAGGTGGATTCCGTCTGCATCCAACCGCACAAAGGCAATCCTCGGAGCGTCCTGCTGGAGGTGCTGCGTCGTCTGGCGGGGAACAGAGATTGCAGGATCGCCGTCACGGGAAGGAAATTCCGGCACAGGGTCAATCTCACCTCGATTTCGGAACCGGAGGCGGTTGAGGCGGCCCTCACCTGTTTCAACGGGAAAGTGGGTCCCGTCGACTCCGTCGTGAGCGCCGGGGGTGAATCCTTTCTGGTCTATGTCCTTTCAGAAGACGGCAGAATCTCATCTGTGCTGACGGGCAATAAGTGTGCATCCGGGACGGGGGAATTTTTCATGCAGCAGCTCGGGAGAATGGGTCTTTCTCCGGAGGATGCCGTGCGATACGGTCGGAAGGAAAATCCATATAAGGTTTCGGGGCGATGCAGCGTTTTCTGCAAGAGCGACTGCACCCACGCCATGAACAAGGGTGTGCCGAAGGGAAGGATTGTCGCCGGGCTGAGTGAAATGATGGCAGGGAAGATTCTGGAAATGCTCAAGCAGGTCCGGGGAGAATCGGTGATACTGGTCGGGGGAACGGCCCGGAACGATGTGATGACCGAGTCGATCCGGAAAGAAATCGGCCGTTTGATCGTTCCCCCTGAAGCAGCTTATTTCGAAGCGCTGGGATCGGCCGTCTGGGCCCTTGATCATGACCCGGAACCCATGCCGGACATTGAAAAACTTTTCCGCAGGGACGAGAGCTCCTTCTCCAGTCTCGATCCCATTGAGAAATTTGCCGGCAGGGTGGAATTCAAAAAGGGAGAAAGAGGAATCGCAAGGGAAGGCGACCGCTGCATCATTGGACTGGACGTGGGTTCCACGACGACAAAAGCGGTGCTCATGAGAAGGAACGACGACCGGGTCCTGGCTTCCGTCTATTTAAGGACCGAAGGCGATCCGGTACAGGCCTCAAGGGACTGTTACGAAAGCCTGTTTCATCAGCTTGGGGCGCTGGCAGATAAAGTCGTGATCCTCGGACTGGGGGTGACGGGTTCGGGGAGACAGATCGCGGGGCTGCACGCCCTGACCGGCGGCATCGTGAATGAGATCATTGCCCATGCGGCGGCGGCCCTTTATTATGACCCGGACGTCGACACGATCTTCGAGATCGGCGGCCAGGATGCGAAATACACCTATATCCGGAACGGCGTTCCATCGGACTATGCCATGAACGATGCCTGCAGCGCGGGAACAGGTTCTTTTCTGGAGGAAGCGGCGAAGGAGGCCATGGGCCTGGAGATGGAGGAGATCGGCGGCATGGCTTTACACGGTCAGAGACCGCCGAACTTCAGCGACCAGTGCGCTGCCTTTATCAGCAGCGACATCAAGACCGCTTTTCACGAGGGCATGGAAAAGGAGGACATTGCCGCCGGCCTGGTGTACTCCGTGTGCATGAATTACAGCAACCGCGTGAAAGGCAACAGGCCCGTCGGGGAACGGGTTTTCATGCAGGGAGGCGTCTGTTACAACCGGGCCGTTCCCATCGCCATGGCGGCCCTGACGGGGAAGCGGATGATCGTCCCGCCGGAGCCGGGACTCATGGGCGCCTTCGGTGTGGCCCTGGAAATCAGGCGCCGGCTCGGCCTGAATCTTTTGGAGGAAAAATATTTTGATCTGAGAACGCTGAAGGACCGATTGCTGGAACACGGCCCTTCCTTCGTCTGCACAGGGGGCAGGGAAGGATGCGAACGGAAGTGCGAGATCGCAAGAATTGGGATCGATGGGAAAAGCTACCCCTTTGGAGGAGCCTGCAACCGCTGGTACAACACGCGTTTCAGGATACCCGTCGATGCCGGCAAGAATAACCTCGTGAAGCTCCATGAATCTATGATATTCCCGGAACAGCGGGAAGAGAAATACAGGGACCGCAGGACCGTCGGGATCAACAAGTCCTTCATGGCGAATTCCTATTATCCCCTGTATCATTCGTTCTTCACCGGCCTCGGGTTGCGTGTCGTGACCCCGGAATCACCGGACCCGGACGGCATCGACCGCAGGCAGGCGCCCTTCTGCTATCCCGCCGACCTGTCCCATGGATTTATGCAAGACCTGCTTCGAAGGAGACCCGACTATCTCTTTCTGCCGCAGGTAAAGGCCCTGTATACCGAAACAAGCTATCACAAGAGGAGTTCAACCTGTCCCATATTACAGGGCGAACCCTATTATCTCGCGAGCGCCTTCAAGAATCATGATACCTACCGGGAGCTCCGGGAGAAAAAGAGAATCCTGATGCCGGTGGTCGATTTTTCAGGCGGATTCGGGTCTGCTGAGGAGTCTTTCGTGAAAGCGGCACGGTCCATGGGGTACGGAAGAAAGAAAGCGGTCGCCGCTTTCAAAGAGGCGGTGGAACGGCAGAAACAGGTATTGGTGGAAATGAAAGAGGCCGGCCGTGAGGTGCTGAAGGCATTGGAAAGCGACGGGAGAGAATATGCCGTGGTTCTTTTCGGCAGGCCCTATAACGCCTTTGTGCCGGAGGCCAACATGGGTATCCCCCATAAGTTTGCCTCGCGGGGCTTTCCGGTTCTGCCCTATGATTTTCTTCCCCTCGAAGAGGAACCTGTTCAGGACAACATGTACTGGTCGACGGGCCGGCTCATCCTCAGAGGAGCATCCTATGTAAAAAAGCACCCGCAGCTTTTCGCCTGCTTCATTACGAATTTTTCATGCGGGCCGGATTCATTCCTGCTGGAATACTTTCGTCACATCATGGGGAAGAAGCCCTTTCTGATTCTTGAGCTGGACAATCACGTCGCCGATGCCGGTCTTGAAACGCGGATCGAGGCCTTTCTGGATATTGTCCGGAACTTTAGAGAAGGCCGGGAAAGCGGCCGGAGCGACGAAGAGAGGGTACCGGAGAGGCAGGCCTTTTACGATTACGGCCGTCATAGGGTTGTTGATTCCCGGGGCGAGGAGTATCCTCTCGACCATCCCAGGGTCCACCTGGTCTTTCCGTCCATGGGCCGGTTTCTTCTCGAGACTACGGCAGCTGTTTTCAGGGCCATGGGTGTCAGGGCTACGGCGCTGCCGCCTCCCGATGAAAAAATCCTCAAGCTGGGAAGAGGAAACACGAGCTGCAAGGAATGTCTGCCTCTTCAGCTTACCGTGGGCACCCTGTTGAATTATCTGGACGAAAGAGGGGACCGGGATGAGCTTCTTGTCTATTTCATGCCCAGCGCCTCCGGACCCTGCCGTTTCGGCCAGTATTCCCCTTACATCCGGCAGCTCCTTTCGAGATCCGGGACAAGAGATGTGGCTCTTTTTTCTCTGGAAGCTGAAAACAGCTACACGCGTTCCGTGGGAAAGGACCTGACCCTGAGGCTCTGGACCTGCATTGTGATATCCGATGTCATGAAGGATATCTATTCCCTCCTCCTCGTGAACGCGAAAGACAGAAATTCGGCGCTGGAGATTTTCAGAACCCAGTCGAAGCGGATTGTTGAGATCCTGGAGAGGTTGCCCGGTTTCGATGATCTCAGGTATGTCCTCGGGGACGTGGCGAAAAATCTTGGAGAGATACCTCTTGCGAGACCCCCGGAAGAAGTCCCTCAAATCCTGATGACCGGTGAAATCTATGTCCGCCATGACGATCTCTCCAGGCAGTATCTTGTGGAAAAACTCGCGGATCAGGGTTTCGCGGTGAAGGTCTCCAGCGTCGCGGAATGGGTTTATTACACGGACTGGTGTTACAAGAACAACCTTTCGGGTGCCCGTCCCGCGCTGAAGGAGAAGGCCGCTCTCTTTCTCAGGTCCCTCTGGATGCGGCGCTATGAAAGAACCATAAAGCGCATCATGGCGCGATCGGGACTGGTTCCATACCGGCTGGAAAATGTGGGCGGGATGATCCGGAAGGTTCATCATCTCATCAGCCCGCAACTGACAGGAGAGGCGATTCTGACCATCGGAGCCGCCGTTACAGAGATCTTTCATCCCTACTGCGGTGTCATCGCCATCGGACCTTTCGGCTGCATGCCCAACCGGGTATCTGAAGCGATTCTGACCCGGGAGATGGGAAGGGACCGCTATAGATATTTCGGGAGATGGAAGGGAAAAAGAAATGAGACTCGTGACAGGGTTGCGGAGCTCCCGTTCCTGGCTGTCGAGAGCGACGGGAATCCGTTTCCGCAGATGATCAATGCAAAGCTCGAAGTTTTTCTGCTTCAAGCCGCGCGAGCCCACAGGATCATGCGGCACGACGCGCAGGGACCGGGGAGCGGGTCGATCGCATCATGATGAATAAAGTCAGGCGAACCATCGAAAAGCACGGTCTTCTTCATAAGCGTGACCGGGTCCTTGTCGCGGTTTCGGGCGGTCCGGATTCCGTTGCTCTTCTGAAGATCCTGAACCGACTTTCGGCGCAGGATTATGATCTGACCCTGGCCGTGGCGCATTTGAATCACGGCTTGCGGGGGGTTGAATCGGATCAGGAAGAGATTTTTGTCCGGAGGCTTTGTGAATCCCTGAAAATTCCTCTTTTTACAAGGAAGGCGGATATCGGGGAGGCTCTTCGCCGGAATAAGGGCTCCCTTGAGGAAACCTGCCGGAGGGAACGCTATGCTTTTTTTGATGAAGTGAGGAGCAGGGAAGGGATGAACAGGGTTGCTCTCGGGCATCACCTGGATGATCAGGCGGAAACGGTGCTGATGAGGTTGTTGAGGGGAAGCGGCCCGGAGGGTCTCAGGGGCATGACGCCCATGCGGGATCACGTTTACATCAGGCCGCTTATCGAGGTGACACGGAAAGAGATCCTCGCATTTCTGGAGCGGGAGGGGGCGGCCTTCGTTGAGGACAGTTCGAACGAGCGCGATATCTGCCTGAGGAACAGAATAAGGAGAAGACTTCTGCCGGAACTGGTCGAAGGGTACAACCCCCGTCTGGTGGAAAACCTGGGCCGGATGGCGGAGATCATCCGGATGGAGGATGATTACATCCAGAAGGTCGTCGAGGATATGTTGAATCGATGGAACGTGACCGGTCTGGATGAGATTCTTAATATTCCAATAGACGAGCTGCGCCTCATGCACGAGGCGCTCCGTCAAAGGATCGTCAAAGCGATTCTTCTGAGAAGATCGCCCTTGAAAAGCGGGATCGGATACCGCCACGTCAAAGCGGTCATGAAAATCATAAATGGAGAGAACCCGGGCGCCGTCCTGGACATGCCTTTCAATGTCAGGGTCAGAAGGGAATACAGCGCTCTCTGTTTTGAGATGAGAGCGGGGTCGTCACGGGCGGCATCCGAAATGGACACGAAGAGACTGGATGATAATATAGGAGGAAATACATACAGTTACAACGTTGAAGTGCCCGGCGAGATTGATATTCCGGAGCGGGGGGGAACCATGTCTTTTCGGTACGTGGAAAGATCTCAGGTCGCAGTGGGTTCGGATCGCGTTGTGTTCGTCGATCCCGATCGAATTTATCTCCCCATGAAAGTGAGAAACTGGATGCCGGGCGACAGGATCGATCCTCTCGGGATGAAAGGAAAAAGGAAGAAGGTTCAGGACGTTTTCATGGATGAAAAGGTGCCCCGTCTGAAAAGAGCGAAAATCCCCCTGCTCGTGGACGGAGAATCCGTCATCTGGATCCCGGGGCTCCGGTTGAGCGAGCGGGTCAGGGTAACGAATCGCACTTGGAGGGTATTGAAAATAGAAATCAATTGATATATGAACAATGTTATTATATGTGTTTAATGCCTGTGATCATTCAGTCACGGCAAAAAGGATATGCGTTCAAGGAGTGCCCATTGAGTCCATTGCAAAAAAACATAGCCCTCTGGCTGATCGTCAGCCTCGTTTTCATCATGCTTTACCACTTCTTCAATCAACCCAAAAGCGGCCGGGAAGAAATCATTTTCAGCGATTTCATTGACTATGTCAGCAAGGGCCAGGTGGCCGAGGTGACCATTCAGGGTGAAAATGTGCTGGGGAGTTTCACAAACGGGAAGCCTTTTAAAACGTACGCTCCGAAGGATTCAGGCCTTGTCCCCTTGCTGAAGGAAAAGGGGATAAAAATCGCTGCCAAACCGGTGGAGGAGTCCCCGTGGTACATGACGGTCCTTGTATCGTGGTTCCCCATGCTGCTTCTCATCGGCGTATGGATTTTCTTCATGAGGCAGATGCAGTCCGGAGGCGGGAAAGCAATGTCCTTCGGCAAAAGCAGAGCAAGGCTGATGACGGACCGGTCAAAGAAAGTGACCTTTGATGACGTGGCGGGTATCGATGAAGCAAAAGGGGAGCTTCAGGAGGTCGTGGAATTTCTGAAAGACCCCAAAAAATTTACCCGTCTCGGAGGCAGAATACCCAAAGGGGTCCTTCTGGTGGGCGCACCGGGTACGGGCAAGACCCTGCTGGCCAGGGCCATTGCGGGCGAAGCCGATGTGGCCTTTTTCAGCATCAGCGGATCGGATTTCGTGGAGATGTTTGTCGGTGTCGGAGCATCGAGAGTGAGAGATCTTTTTAACCAGGGAAAGCGAAACGCTCCCTGCATCATTTTCATAGATGAGATCGACGCGGTGGGAAGGCATAGAGGGGCGGGTCTCGGCGGCGGCCACGATGAGCGGGAACAGACGCTGAATCAGCTTCTCGTGGAGATGGACGGGTTTGAATCGAACGAGGGCGTGATTCTTGTATCGGCGACAAACCGTCCCGATGTCCTGGATCCCGCGCTGCTTCGGCCTGGCCGATTTGACCGGCAGGTGGTGGTTCCCCTACCCGATATAAAGGGTAGAGAAAAAATATTTGAAGTTCATACGAAAAAACTGCCTCTCAACGAAAACGTTGATTTTGCCGTCCTGGCTCGGGGAACACCGGGATTTTCCGGCGCGGATATTGAAAACCTCGTCAATGAGGCGGCCCTCGCCGCGGCGAGAGCGAATCTGGACCGGGTCGGCATGAACGATTTCGAATATGCCAAGGACAAGGTCATTATGGGTACGGAGCGAAAGAGCATGATCATCAGCGATGATGAAAAGAGGACCACGGCCTATCACGAATCAGGTCATGCGTTCGTTGCCAGATTGCTGCCCGGCACGGACCCGATTCACAAGGTGACCATCATCCCGAGGGGACGGGCGCTCGGTCTCACGCAGCAGCTGCCCGTTGACGAGCGCCACACTTATCCGAAGAAGTACCTCATGAACACGGTTGCCATTCTTCTTGGAGGCCGGGCGGCGGAGGAACTGATTCTGTATGATTTCACGACCGGTTCAGGCAACGACATCGAACGAGCGACGAACCTTGCCCGCAAGATGGTCTGCGAGTGGGGGATGAGTGAAGACATGGGTCCCCTGAGCTACGGGAAAAAAGAAGAGCAGATTTTTCTGGGGCGGGAGTTTGCGACCCATAAGGACTACAGCGAAGAAACGGCGAAGAAAATAGATCTTGAGGTTTCCCGGATCGTCTCCGAGAATTATGAACGGGCGAAGACGCTTCTCTCGGACAACTTGGAAATCCTTCACAGGATCGCGCAGGAGCTTCTGGAAAAAGAGGTATTGACGGCCGAGGAACTGGATTCAATCATCGGCGGCTCGGTGAAGAAACCGGACGATTCTCCCGTCCATTAGGAGGGTGTTGGAAAACACATCTTTCTCCAGGAGGTGCACGGAACCACCGGCGCAAGGACAAAAAAAGACATTCGTTCCATTCCGGCATCGATGAGGGACAAGGTGCGTTTGTTTATGAACGCACCCTATTTTTATCCGGGAGCTGTTTTTCATTCATTGTTCGATGAGACATTTAATCATCCACACGGAATCTGAAGCCGTTGAAGCCCTCAAGAGGATAGGGGCGGACCCTTACGGGATCGCGTCCATGGCTCCCAAAATGCGCCATCTCAACATCCTGCTGGAAGGACTGGCCTGCAAGGCGGCGAACATCATAAAACAGGAGATGCTCTCGCTCGGGGGAGATGTGGCTGTCGCGAGAGGTTCTGTGGACTGCAGCGTGGACCAAACCGATGCCATTGTCATGGGAACCCGGAAGCAGGTGAATCGGTTCGCAGAAAAGATATCGCGTCAGCCCTTCGGATTAAAAAAGATATCGAAAGACATCAAGGCCCTTCTTTCAAATCTCGACAGAGACATCTTCATCCTGAAAACCCCGCGCCGGGAAATCAAACTGGGCGAAAGAACGCTTCTGATGGGGATCGTGAATGTAACGCCCGACTCCTTCTCGGACGGCGGGAGCTTTGCGAATGCGGAAGAAGCCGTTCGACACGGACTCAGGCTTGAAGCCGAGGGGGCTGACATCCTTGATGTGGGAGGAGAATCATCCCGGCCGGGGGCCGATCCCGTCCCGCTGGAAGAGGAAATCCGCAGGGTTATCCCGGTGGTGCGGGAACTGTCTCGAAACGCAAGAGTTCCCATTTCCGTTGATACGACGAAGTCCGGGGTGGCCAGGGCCGCACTGGAGGCGGGGGCCGAGATCGTCAACGACATCAGCTCCATGCGATTCGACCAGGCCATGGCGGAGACCGTCGCGAGATACGGGGCGTCCATGGTATTGATGCACATGAGGGGAACGCCGCGGGATATGCAGCGGGGGAGCCTTTCATACCCGGATCTCTTTGCGGAGATTATCGCGTACCTGGGAGAAAGCATCGGCAGGGCGCAAGCCGCAGGGATTGATTTTGAGAAAATCATGGTCGATCCCGGGATAGGGTTTGGAAAGTCTGCGGAGGATAACCTCCGTCTGATAAAATATCTCGCGGAATTCAAGGTGCTCGGGAGACCGGTCCTGATCGGAACATCAAGAAAGGCATTCATCGGCAGGGTCACGGGGGGAGAGCCGAAGGAGCGCCGGGAGGGAACGGCGGCAACCGTGACAGCCGCGGTCATGAATGGAGCGCATGTGGTGAGAATTCACGATGTGAAATTCATGAAGCCTGTTGTATCCATGGCCGATGCCATCTTGAGGGGGTGACATGATCTGCGGACTCGGGGTTGACCTCGTCGACATCGACCGGATGGAGAAAATCGTAGAAAAATGGGGTCAAAGCTTTTTGAGGAGGGTCTATACGAGAGAGGAGATCCGGTATTGCAAAGACCGGGCTCATTCCGCCGGACATTTCGCCGCGCGATTCGCCGCGAAGGAGGCGTTCCTCAAAAGCCTCGGCCTGGGAATGTTCTCGGGTGTGGGGTTTCAGGATGTGGAAGTGATGGTGCTCGATTCGGGGAAACCCGAACTTTGTCTTCACGGCAGCGCGCGGATTGTTTTCGAAAGCAGGGGCATTTCGTCGCATCACCTGAGCCTGTCGCACAGCAACCGGACGGCGGCGGCCGTTGTGGTTCTGGAAAAAGACGACGATCAAAGCCTCTCAGGAAACAGGCCGAAATGAGAGAAAACGGTTTTTCTCTGTGTCTGATATCGAAGAGCGCGGAAGAGACCCGGGAGATAGGAAGGATCATCGGAGAGCAGCTCGGTGCCGGAGATATCCTGGCGCTGACAGGTGAACTCGGTTCAGGAAAGACATGCATCACGCAGGGAGTCGCCCGGGGCATCCAGGTGCCCGATGAATACGGGATCACGAGTCCGACCTTCACTCTGATCAACGAATACCCCGGGAGGGTCATGCTGTACCACATGGACATGTACCGCCTGACAGGTCCGGAAGACCTCGCGGACATGGGGTATGAGGACTATTTTTACGGGGACGGCCTGGTTGTCATTGAATGGGCGGAAAAGATCAGTGATATTCTTCCGGCGGACAACCTGTATGTGTCGATGCGTTATCTCGACGAATCAAGCCGGGAGATACGGATTGCGGGTGATTCGGGTAAAGCCGGTAAAATCAGTGCAGCATTAAAAGCAGGAGGATTTTGTTGATATGACTCTTATGGTTCAAAAATACGGCGGCACATCGGTGGCGAACGTAGAGAAAATACACCATGTGGCGCGGCGGGTGATCCGGGCAAAAGAGGCGGGGAATGAACTCGTCGTCGTCGCGTCGGCGATGGCCGGAGAAACAGACCGGCTGATTCAGCTGGCCCACAGCGCGTCGGATGATCCAATGCCGCGGGAATTCGATTCCCTCGTCTCCACGGGCGAACAGATCACCGTCTCGCTTCTCGCCATGGTCCTGAACAAACTTGGACACAAGGCGAAATCCTACCTGGGGTATCAGGTGAAGGTCCTGACGGACGGCGATTACAAGAAGGCGCGAATCCTCAAAATTGAAACGTCCCAGATAAAGGAAGACCTGAAAAAAGGATATATTGTCGTTGTCGCCGGCTTTCAGGGAGTTGATAAAAAGAACAACATCAACACCCTTGGCCGGGGCGGGTCGGATACGAGCGCTGTGGCTCTGGCGGCGGCCCTCGAAGCCGATGTGTGCGAGATTTACACGGATGTCGACGGGGTGTATACGACCGACCCGGCCATTTATGACCGGGCGAGAAGGATGAAGAAGGTTTCCTACGACGAAATGCTGGAAATGGCGAGCGCCGGTGCGAAGGTGCTTCATCCGCGGTCTGTGGAACTGGCAAAAAAATACGGGGTTCCCGTTTATGTAAAGTCCTCTTTCAACGATGAAGGCGGGACTTTGGTCACGAAGGAGGATAAGGATATGGAGAAAGAGGTTGTGTCCGGAGTCACCTACGACAGGGATCAGGCGAAGATTACGGTCATTCACGTTCCAGACAGGCCCGGCGTGGCGGCCCGCCTGTTCACACCCCTCTCGGATGAGAATATTCCCGTGGACATGATTATTCAGAATGCGAGCATTGAGGGATATACAGACCTCACCTTCACGGTATCCAGGAAGGATATCAAACAGGTCAGGAAACTGCTGGAAGAGTCGGGAAAGGACGTGGGGGCATCGGGCCTTCAATTTGATGAAAACATCGCCAAAATATCGATTATCGGAGTGGGCATGAGGAGCCACGCCGGAGTCGCCTCAAAGATGTTCGCGACGCTGGCCAAGGAAGGGATCAACATCCTCATGATCAGCACATCGGAGATAAAGATCTCCTGTGCCATCGAGGCGAAGTACACGGAACTGGCGGTAAGGGTCCTTCATGACGCCTTCGGCCTTGAGCAGGAACGATAAAAGCATCCGGCGGATAAGGAGAAGGAATGCCCATCGAGACGAGTCAGCGTAATGGATATGTCGTGCTCGTCATGATCCTCATCGCGCTTTATATCGGCCGCGACGTCTTGACCGGGGATATTTTTTTCCGGAAACAGATGCACCCCTGTTCCGATTCGAGATCGGGCCCGACGATCGTCGAACTGTCGGGAGATACGGATAAGAAAGGGATCTATTATCTGCCTTCTCATATCCCTGTCCGCGGATTTCTTGAAATGGCGGGGGAAAAGAAAATTGAAGGCGTGGGGGCGGAAGATCTTGAACGCATCCTTGTCACCGGAATGACCCTCGACCTTCGGAAGGAAAGCCCGGGCCGCTTGAGGCTGAAACTGGGCGGGATGGGAAACGCCAGGCGGCTCACCCTGGATATGCCCATGGCGCTGAATACCGTGACCGTTGAAGATCTCGTGCGGATTGACGGCATCGGCGAGAAAACCGCTGTAATGATCAGCGAGACGAGAAGCAAAAAGGGGGGGTTCAAGAGCGTCGATGATCTCCTGGAGGTAAAAGGTATTGGGACGAAGAAAAACGAGAAGTTCAAAAAATATTTTTACATCGAATCCCGCCGTTGAAAAACAGCCTGTCGCATGACCAGCCTGAAAGGCTTGTCCGTGAAGCACCACACAACATACCGGAGGTGAAAGTAATAGCATGCAAAAACTATTTTACCCTGAGAGCGTGATGGTCTTTGGCGTTTCCAGCGCCCCGACGAACCTGGCCCGATTCATTGTAGACAACCTGGACCGGTTCGGATTCAAGGGGATCGTGTATCCCATAGGGAGGGAAGGGGGCGCGGTGAATGGAAGAGAGATTCTGAAAAGTGTCGATTCCGTGGAGGGGCATGCCGATCTCGCCGTCATTCTCCTTCCCGCCCGTGCCGTGCCGGAGGCCCTGGAAGCAAGCGGGGAAAAGGGTGTCCGTTATGCCGTCGTCCTTTCAGGGGGGTTCAGCGAGTTCGGTGAAGAGAGGAAAGATATCGAGAAACAGATAATGGAGATCGCCCGCAGATGGAAGATTCGTTTTGTGGGACCGAACTGTCTCGGGGTTGTCAACATGGAAAACAACCTCGCCGTGCCATTCATTCATTTTGAAAAGCAGCTGATGAGCAGGGGCTCGGTTTCTCTCATGGCGCAAAGCGGCGGTGTGATGACCGAAAGCGTCAAGATTTTTTCAAAAGAGCGGATTGGGATCAATAAACTGATCAGCATGGGGAACAAGCTGGACCTGAAGGAGGCGGACTATCTTGAATATCTGATCTCCGATGGCGAAACGAAAATTATCGTTCTTTATCTGGAAAACATCGCCGAGGGAAGACGGCTGATGGATCTTGCCGGCCGATGCGATAAGCCCATCATCGTTCTGAAAGCGAACAGGAATCCATTCAGCAATGAGATCGCGCGATTTCACACCTCAGCACTGGCGGGGGACGATATCGTGGCGGACTCGGCGTTCAGGCAGGCGGGAATCCATCGGGTCGAGACCCTGCAGGAAATGGTGGACTGCGTCAGGATATTCGGCCTCCCGATTCTGAGAGGCAGGAATCTCGCGGTGCTCGGCCGTTCAGGGGGGCTGGCCGTGATCCTGGCCGATGCCGTTCATCGCTATGGATTCAAACTGGCCGGATTTTCCGAAGACTTTTTCAATCTGGTGAGAAGAGAAACCAGAGCGGGTGTCATCCGGATGACGAATCCACTCGACATGGGGGATATCTTCAATATTGATTTCTACGTCCAACTGATGGAGAAAGCGCTGCAGGAAAAGGACGTGGACGGACTCGTGATCAGCCATACCTACTTGGAGAAGAGAGAACTGGAACCCTCGCGGAAAATCATCCAGGAAGCGAAGAGATTGTGCGAGGCATACGGAAAACCTGTCGTCTTCTGTCTGATCACCGATCGTGACAATCGTTTTCTTATGAATCCCTCGGGGGATTATCCTGTTTTTGAGGAAGTAGACCATGCCATAAAGGCGCTGGCGAGATCCTATGAACATCACAGGACGCAAAGTCTGAGGGCACTCGGCAAGGGCTTCAAAGGGGTGGGGCCGGTGCGGAGAAAAGGAAAAAAAATAGAGATCGCAAACGCGGGGGACATCTTCAATGTCCTCGAGTGCTATGGTCTGCCCGTGGTCAGCCATGCCATTGCCGGGAGTGAGAGGGAAGCCCTGGTGAGCGCGAGGAAAATGGGATATCCCATCGCGCTGAAAACGGCATCTCTCGATATCCTTCATAAGACAGAGGCTGGCGGCGTAAGGATCGGCCTCAGGGGTCCCGGGGATCTTGCAAGCGGGTTCAGGGCCATGGTGAGGGATCTGAGAAAAAGCGGATACAGACCCGGCGAGCTGCTGATTCAGAAAATGGCTCCAAAGGGACAGGAAGTCTTCATCGGCGGTAAGCAGGACCAGGAGTTCGGGCCGGTCATTCTTTTCGGACTCGGGGGTGTTTTTGTGGAGGTTCTGAAAGACATTGTCATCCGGGTTGCCCCCATCGATGCCGGAACGGCGCGCGAGATGATCGAGGAAATCAAGGGGGCCGCGATCCTGAAAGGATTCAGGGGGCAGCCGCTCTCCGATACGGCTGCTCTGGTCAAATGTATGGTCCGGGCGTCCCGTCTGCTCGCCGAGCACCCGGAAATAAGAAACCTGGATATTAATCCTCTCATTGTTCTGGAAAAGGGGAAAGGATGTCTCATCGTGGATGCCAAGATGGACGTGATATAAAGGAGGACTGAAAATACCATGCCGCCGAAACATTGGGAGCGCCTGTCAAGTTCTCTGGATAAATCTTACCGTGTATTCGGTCTCCGCACGGACAGAGCCCGATCGCCCCGCACGGGACAGATTCACGATTTTTTCATCATGGAAACAGCGGCCTGGGTCAACATCATTCCTGTCACGGCGGATCAACAGGTCGTTCTCATACGGCAGTTTCGTCACGGGACAAGGGACGTCACCCTGGAGATCCCCGGAGGATTGGTGGAGAAGGAGGACACGCATGAAGAAGCGGCGCGACGTGAATTAAGAGAGGAAACGGGCTATGAAAGCACGGAATGGACCCTTCTCGGATCGGTCCATCCCAATCCGGCCATCCAGAACAACCTCTGTTACACCTATCTGGCTGGAAATGTCCGTCACGCGGGTGATCTCATGCAGGATGACAGGGAGGATATCGAGGTCGTGACGCGCCCCCTCGCCGATATCCCGGACCTTATCCGGAAAGGAGAGATCGCTCATGCCCTGGTCATCGCCGCCTTTTACCGCTTCTTTATGGAGTACAGGTCTGCCGCAGGTGCTGGAGGGTGTCCGGAACGGAAAAAGTGAGAAAGACGTGAAACGGGAAAACACCGACAATGAAATAAGAACATTATCGAATCGCATCCGTGTTGCCCGCGGCGAGGCGGCCCCCGATCTTGTGCTGAAGGGCGGCAGGGTGATCAATGTCTTCACCGGCGAGATTCTCCAGGGTGATATCGCCCTATGCGATGGGTTCATCGCCGGTGTGGGTGATTACGACGGTCCGCAAAGAATGGACGTGAAGGGCAGGTATGTGGCCCCGGGGTTCATTGACGGACACATTCATATCGAAAGCACCATGCTTTCTCCGCCGGAACTGGCGAAAGCCATGATTCCGAGGGGTACGACCGCTATTGTCTCGGACCCTCACGAGATCGCCAACGTCATGGGAAAGAAGGGAATCGAATATATCCTGAAAAGCAGCGAAGGTCTGCCTCTCGATGTCTATATCATGCTCCCATCCTGCGTGCCGGCGACTCACCTGGAAACGTCGGGAGCGGTTCTCACGGCGCAGGATCTTCTGGAGTTTAAAGGAAGGGAGCGTGTGCTGGGACTGGCCGAGATGATGAACTATCCGGGTGTCTTATCGGGGATGCCTTCGGTCCTGGAGAAAATTGCCGCCTTCTGCGACACCGTGAAGGACGGGCATGCACCGCTTCTTTCGGGAAAAGACCTCAGCGCCTACATCGGATCGCGTATACGCTCGGATCACGAGTGCACGGGACTGGCGGAAGCAAGGGAGAAGCTCCGGTCGGGGATGCACGTCATGATTCGCGAGGGGACGCAGGCCAGGAATCTGAAGACGCTTCTTCCCATCATCACGCCGATATCCGCGCGGCACTGCTCCTTCGTGACCGATGACCTCCATCCCCATGATCTTATGGAGAAGGGTCACCTGGACTACCTGCTGAACGAAGCCATGGAGACGGGCCTCGACCCGGTTCTCGCGATCATCATGGTGACCCTCAGCACGGCGCAATACTTTAATCTGAGAGACAGGGGAGCGGTGGCGCCGGGTTACCGCGCGGATCTTGTCGTTCTCTCCTCGTTGAAGCCATGCCGCGTGGAAACGGTCATCAAGTCGGGGATACCCGTCTACGACGGTCAATCTATTATCGGGGATATCCCTTCCGCAGCCGATCTGAAAGACTTTTCTCCCATGGCCATTCGGCCCTATAGCCCGGGGTCTTTCGAAATTCCCGCTCGAGGGGATTTTATCCGTGTCATCGGTCTTGTCCGTGATCAGATCTTGACGAGAAATCTCACGGAAAAAGTATCAAGGGTGAACGGCCTTGCCGTGTCGGATACGAAAAGAGATATCATCAAAATAACCGTGATCGAACGATATGGAGCCACAGGCAACATGGGACTGGGATTTGTGCAGGGATTCGGGCTGAAAGAGGGAGCCCTGGCCTCATCCGTTGCTCATGACTCGCATAACATCGTATGCATCGGCTGCTCGGACGGGGACATTTACGAAGCCGTGAAGGCCGTTGAGGAGATGAGAGGGGGGCTGGCGGCCGTGAAAGACGGGCAGGTCGTGGATCGCCTCGCGCTTCCAATAGGAGGTCTCATGTCGGACAGGCCTCTCCAGGAAGTGGCGGAAGGATGGCGGAAGATGAGACGGGCGGCCGCGGATCTTGGTTGTACCCTGGAAGAACCATTCATGGTCCTCTCGTTCATGGCGCTCCCGGTCATACCGGAACTCAAGATCACGGACAGGGGACTCGTGGATGTGACGGCCTTTGATTTCGCGCCGCTTTTTTCCGACTGAGCAGTTGCGGCGGTCTGAGAGGGTGTTGAAAAACACACTTCTCTTCAGGCTGTTCAAAAACGTTTAGATGCAAGGCGCGCAAGCACCGAGGAATGAGGCGTACTTGTACGTACGTTGAATGACGAGGGGCGCAGCGCAACGCCGCAGATGAGCGTTTTTCAACAGCCTGACTAATCCACTTCAAGCATCTTATACCCCTTCTCATTAAAAAGCCGCAGACAGGTATTCACGACTTCGGAGTCATAAAGACTGCCTATGTTTCCGGAAAGGAAAAACAAAGCCGCATCGATTTCCAAGGCCGGCCGGTAAGACCGGGATGTGGCAAAGGCGTCCACCACGTCGGCAACCGCTATGATCCGTGCCTCCAGCAGAAGGTCATCGCCTTTCCGCCCGTTCGGATACCCGGATCCGTTCCATTTTTCGTGATGCTCCAGAACCATCCTCGCCACGGGCCAGGGAAAGTCTAAATCTCTCAGAAGATCATATCCGGCCTGGACATGGGTCGTGACAACCTGATATTCCGCTGCATTTAATTTCACCGGTTTGTTCAGTATGTCACGAGGGATGTTCATCTTGCCGATGTCGTGCATCATGCCTGCCAGAAGGATACCTTCGATCTGTTTGCCCGGAAGGTTCATGTCTGTTCCGATCGTCTCGGCAAGATCGGCCACCCTCAACTGGTGCCCCGCCTTGTGAGAATCTCTTGTTTCAACCAGGTCGGCCATGGTCCGGGCGATTTCCGTGAGGCGCCTGATATTTCCAGCGTGAGACTTTGATTCCTTCATCTCTTCGAGTATTCGCCGCATGTCATCCAAGAGATGAACAACGCTCTCTTTCAAATGCTCATCACTGTTCATTTTAAACCTCGCCTTGTATCCATCATAACAAATATTTTTATCCATGCATTAAAAATCAACAGGCTGAAGAAACTTGACGGCAATATGATCGGACCCGTTGATACCTCTGACATTCCAGAACCGCAGAATTTTCGCCTCCCTCGTTATAATATCCCGGCTTCGTTTCAGGTTGAGCAGAATGGTTGCACCCGCTTTTACATTTTCATGCCGTTTCTTTTTGCGAATGAGATGAGCCCCGCCTGCCGAGATATCCATGATGTCCAGTTCCTCGTCGCCGAGGAAAAGTCTCAGGCCGTCTATCTTGATCCGGGGAAAGACTCTCAAATCCATTTTCCGGGCAGGGGAAATCTGCAGGGCCATAACCACTGGGATTGTTTTTTCGGCTAAAGCGTAATCATCTGGAATGGACATCATCATGATATCAAAACCGTACCGTACGGAAGGCGTTTCTTTGGGAAGGTAGGTCAGGATAGCGGGATGCAGGAGGTTCCGGGCATTTAAAGCCTTTCTCTGGTTTGAGAGGACGATTCGATCGCCTAAAACATCCAGGATGCGGGTTCTTTTGATCGTGCCCGGATTCAGGATGAGATCGACGGTTTTTTCCGGACTTGGAGTCGATAGGATCTGGCTCATGATCATATCTGGTAAAAATAGATTAAAACCCGTTAAAAATCCAGTTTCATAGATAATACAACTGACTAAAATTTGATGTGATAGCAATCACCGTTTCGGAATATTTGGATTCATCTCCTAAAACAGGACGTAGGAACAGATGATAGTTTGCTGCCCCTTTGAACCTGTTTTTTACATTCAGCTTTGAAATATTTAGAACTCTGATTTAAAATATGATAAAAAAAGTCCTGCAGGTCAAACATTTTGGAAAATGTTTGAAAAAGGGAAAAGCGGTCCATATGCGCGCCCAATGTCTTAATGCATGGTGCTGGGAAGTACGAGAGATAAAAAAGCTGCTGAATCGAGGGGATGGAAGAAAAGATGTTTTATCGATTAGTGCGGGACTCATCGGATAAAGCACCGTTTAGTGTTGGATGGGAAAAGGATCCTTACCGTGGGCATGGGGTATTCAAGTGGCCTGATGGAAGTAAATATGAAGGTGAATGGAAGGACGGTCTGCCTCATGGGAAAGGTGTTTGCGAGTGGCCCGATGGCGGAAAATATGAGGGAGAATGGTTCGAGGGCCTGCCTCACGGAGAGGGAGAATATAGATATTCTGATGGGAGAATGTACAGGGGTGGGTGGAAAAATGGCAGCAACATAGAATGGATTGCGGCTAAAGAGGCAGAGGCGAAAGTGAAGGCCGGGGAAGAGGAGCGTCTGGCTGCGGAAGCCAGGGCAAGGGAGGAAACGGAGCGCAAGGCGAAGGAAGAAGCCGAGGCCCGGGCAAAAGCGGAGGCAGAGGAGAAGGTCCGCAAAGAAGAGGAAGATTGGGCCCGGCTCGAGGCGGAGGAGGAGGTGCGTCGCAAGACCAGGACAAGATCCAGAGAAAAAGACGAAACGCTCAGACCGGATGAAGACGAACCTTCATCCGAGATTATTATAACCGATCTTTCTCATGGGCAGTGGTCCCTGACATATCCCGATGGTCGAAGTTATATGGGAGAACTTAAAAAGGACCTTCCTTCGGGACAGGGGACAATGATCTATCCCGACGGCGCGAAATATATGGGTGAGTGGAAAAACGGGTGCAGAGACGGGCATGGCGTATTAACCGTTCCTGACGGTTCCGTCTACACGGGTCAATGGAGAAGAGATGTGAGGGAGGGTGAAGGAATTCTGACCCTGCCAAGCGGGAGGAAGTACACGGGCGAATGGAAGAATAATTCCTGTCATGGGGAGGGAATTGAGACTTTCCCCGACGGGAAAAAATATGAAGGCGATTTCAAGGATGGAAAATATCATGGCCAGGGAACATTGGTTCTTGCCAACGGCACGAAATACACGGGTGAGTTCAGGGAGGGCCTGTCAAACGGAAAAGGGAAGCTGAAATTTCCCAATGGTGATAATTACTCAGGTGAGTTTAGAAACAACAAGTATCACGGGCGCGGAACATTGACGCTTTCTGATGTCGCCTCGCACATTAAATTAAC
>DFZO01000037.1 GCA_002383495.1 Syntrophaceae bacterium UBA4054
GGTCTACCTATGTCGATCTTCAATTCGTAACCTTCAATCTATAATGTACGTTCAAGGTAACACTTTGTAGGTGGCGACGAGAGCCGGCGCATTTCGTGTTTTCATTGATCAATCTTACGCAGTGCGGGTTGTAACATGCGAAGGCTCGGCTTGATTTTTTTATGGGTTCGGCGCAAACGAAAATAGAGTGAATAAAGCATCGTCAAGCAGAATGATATATTTTCTAATGGTACGGAAGTATCTTTTAAAGGATTTCAGGATATTTTTTTCACAGGCAGTATGCAGTATAAGGGCTCTCAGGCCTTCTTGAATCTTTTGAACATTTTTGTGAACTGCATCATTTCGGAAGGATTGGAGATCTTGATCTTTCCCATCATGAAAGCGATTTCGGGATTAGCCTTCCCGAGTTCGATGTCCCGGTAGGTGTTATCCGATGCCTTGATGACGCACTTCGCTTCTCCCTTGAGGCCGGATTCCACGAGACATGAGCCGTCCTTGATCCGGGCGGTGAACTTTCCGCCCTCGGACCCGGAAAGGTCAAAGTGGATGACCGTCTCCCAGTCACCTGCCTTTTCAGGCTGAAAACGCGCGGGCAGGCTCAGGATCATCCCGCGCGCCGTCGCCGGCGGAGGAGCGTCTTTCTCCTTTTTCGCCGGTTCCTCCGGCGTTTTCGGACTCTCCTTCGGTGCTGCCGTCTTCGGCTCTTCCGTCCGCGCCGCCGCGGGCTTTTTAGCGGCCTTCTCCTGGGCGGGCTGGTAGCTCAGCTGGTCGATCATGATCCTGGCGATGATCTCCCGCATGATCTCCGACGTGCCGCCCACGATCGTTCCCACCCGGGAGTCGCGGTACATCCGCGAGATGAGGTATTCATCCATGTAGCCGTAGCCGCCGAAGAACTGCAGGCAGGTGTCGGCCATCTTTTTGGCGAGTTCGGTGGTAAGGAGCTTGGCCATGGAGGCTTCCTGGACGACCTGTTCCCGATTGCTGTGGAGCCATGCCGTGTGATAGGTGAGGCAGCGGGCCGCCTCCAGCTCTGCTTTCAGATCCGCGAGGGCGTGGCGGATCACCTGGAACTTGGCGAGAGGTTTGTTGAAGGCCTGCCGCTCGGTGATGTATTTCAGGGTTCCATCCATGCAGAGGTAGGCTCCTCCGAGAGAGCCGATGGCGCTTACCAGTCGCTCAAGCTGGAAGCATTCCATGATGTAGTAGAATCCCTTGTTTTCTTCACCGATGAGATTGGACGCGGGCACCATGACATCATCAAAGTGGAGTTCGCCCGTGTCGGAACTGTGCCAGCCGATCTTGTGCAGCTGCCGCGCGGTGAACCCCGCCGTTTCCCTGTCCACGAGGATGAGGCTGATGCCGCCGACACCGGCATCGGCGTCCGTCTTCGCCGCGACAAGAACGAAATCCCCGAAAACGCCGTTGGTGATGAAGGTCTTGGAACCGTTGATGATGTAATGTTCTCCCCGCCGCACGGCCCGTGTCCGGATGGCGGCCACGTCGGAACCCGTGTTCGGTTCCGTGATGGCGAGGGCCCCGATCTTTTCTCCCGTGATGGCCGGCATGAGATACTTTTTTTTCAGGTCGTTGCTTCCGAACTTGTAAAGGTATTCCGAGGCCATGTACTCATGGACACTCACGGCTGCCACGAATCCTCCCATGGTGCTGTGGGCCAGTTCTTCTAGGAAGACGACGGAGTAAAAGAAATCGGCTCCCGTGCCGCCGTAGGCTTCGGGATAATTGATTCCCAGGAAGCCGAGGTCCCCCATCCGCTTCCAGATGGGTCTGGGGATGCGCCGCTCCTGTTCCCATTTCTCCGCGTTGGGAGCGACCTCCTTCTGGAGGAACTGCCGGACCGTGTCTCTGAACGTTTCGTGGTCGGCCGTGAAGTATGGTGATTTCATAAAGTCTCCTTAAAAAGGGCTAAAGGCTAAGGGCACAAGGCTAAAGGTAAGGTAATACACCATCAAAGTTGCACTAAATTTTGTTCTTTGACAACTTGCTGAGACAAAAGTTTACGGAGTAAAGTGACGAGATTTTCACTCCGGTGGTTAAATCTCCATTCGATCTCTTTCAAATAGAGATGGAAGTTTTTCTTCGGTACTCCGCGGTAATGATAAAGCCAGTGCTTGGCATAAGACCAGAAACCTTCAATGCCGTTGAGGTGATCACGGCCCTTGGGTCTTCCTTTCTCCTTTTTGATGATCACATGATCTCCTCGAATGTCCAGGAATGTATAAGCGTGCCAATCATCGGTATAGTAAAGGCTCCCTGCTTTCGTATGACCGGTCATTAAAGGGATAAGCTCTCTTCTGCCTCTGCTGGCAACGGGGAACGCCAAAACCTTGCCATTCCTCTGATAGAGCCCGAAGACCATATGCTTGCCGGCGGCACCCCAACCACGTTTACCGGGCACTCTGCCGCCGAACATGGTTTCATCCATCTCGATCTCGCCGGAAAGGGTCGAGAGCTCCTTCATGGCCTGATCGTAGAGGGCCTCTCTTAAGATCCTGAACCACCTCTGAACCGTTTTGGGATTCAGAGGTACTTGGAAACGAAGACGATAGGCCGGAACACCTAAACAGAAAAACTCTAAAAGTCTTCCTTTCCAGTACGGAGAAATCTTCGTGGAGTGCCACAGCGTTTTATCATATTTCCGGGTCAGACCGCACTGGCAGCAACGCTTCTGACCGGTTGATAATAACCAAAATTTTCGACTGTCGCAGCGAGGGCAATTTTTCATAGCTGATTTCTACATCATCTCAGCTATTTATCAAAGAACTAAGTGCAATCTAACTGGGGAATTACCAAAGGTAATAAATAAAGGGCTAACGGCAGTATATGAATGATTCTTTTATTCCACCTTGACTCTGCTGTTCCTGCTTCACGTCTTTTGTTTCTGCTTCGTCTACTCCAGCTTTCCTGGATCCCCGCCTTCGAGACTGTGTCGCAATTACCATTTTTGTCATTCCGTGCAAGCGAAGCGCGACACGGAATCCAGTATTTTCAGCAAGTTCTGGATGCCGGCTTTCGCCGGCATGACGGTGTTGATAGCACTTTCTACTATTATGACACAGTCTCTTCGCGGGGATGACAGGTAATGGGGATGACATTTTGGGGGAAATTAGCGCCTCCCTCTTCCGGGAGCGTGAACGCTCCCCTGCCCGGTTTTTTTCCTTTTGCCCTGCGCCTTTTGCCTTTCGCCTATTCATTGTACATTGCGTCCAGCAAGTCCCTGTATTTTTCCTCGATGACCCGCTTTTTGAGCTTCATCGTGGGAGTCATTTCCCCGGACTCGATGGAGAACGGTTTCGGCAGGATTCGAAAATACTTGATCTGCATGAATCGCGGAAGCTGTTCGTTCGCGTGGTCCACCTCTTTCTGAATCTTCTCGATGATCCGGGGGTGGCTCATCAGTTCCGGCCAGGAGAGGTCCCCGAGACCGATGTGCCGCCCGCTCAGAAGAAGGTTCTCTATGGGGGCGGGCGCGATGTTCTTCCCGCCGGAGGTGATGATGAGCTGTTTCTTCCGGTCCGTGATGGTGACCCACCCCTCCTCATCGATCGTCCCGATATCGCCCGTTCGATAGAATCCGTCGTCCGTGAAGGTGGCCCGGGTTTCGTCGGGGTTTCTCCAGTATTCTTTGAACACGTTCGGGCCTTTCACCTCCAGTTCGCCGTCCGCCGCGACTCTGACCTGAACCCGCGGCAGGGGCTTTCCCACGGTTCCGAAACGGAACTCCCCGGGTGTGTTGAGCGTCGATGGCGTCGTGGCCTCTGTTGCCCCCCATCCCTCGAGGACGAGAACATCCATGGCATGGAAGAATTCAGCCACTTCCCTGCTCAGAGGGGCGCCGCCCGAAACGCAGAACTCGATCTCGCCGCCGAAGGCCGCCTTGACCTTTTTAAAGAGGAGGGCGTCCGCGATTCTGTATTTGAGGCGAAGGAAAGGCGGGATCTCAAGACCGTTCACCCTGCAGCGGCTGACCTCTTTTCCCACGCCGAGAGCCCAGTAAAAGATCACCTTCCTGACCGTGGAGGCGGCGCGCACGCCCTGGGTGATCCGGGCGTGGATCTTTTCAAAAACCCGGGGGACGCCGACAAAGATATTGGGCCGCACCTCCCTGAAATTTTCCAGGAGGGTTTCGATGCTCTGGGCGTAGGCGATGCACCGGCCCATGTAAAGGAGGAGATAGTAGCCGGCAAAGCGTTCGAAGGCGTGGGCGAGGGGAAGAAAGCTCAGATTCCTGCGCAGCTTGTCCGTTTCCCTGACGTGTTCGACGATGCTCTCGAGCGTCAGGAGATAATTGTCATAGGTCAGGACGACCCCTTTCGGGTTTCCCGTGGTGCCGCTCGTGTAGATGACGCACATGGGATCTCCGCCATGGATTCCGGCGGCGATCTGCTGGATTCTCTCTTTCAGTTCCAGAGAAGGTTTTTCTCCCTCCAGGAGCGCGGAGAAGGGCATAACCCACGAGGGATCGGGGTTTTCGAAGGGCCCCGTGAAGACAAAAACCTTTCTGACGCAGGGGATTCTTTCGCGTATCCGGAGGATCTTTTCGAGCTGGGGGGCGTCTTCGACAAAGAGAAAGGAGGCTTCGAGATAGTTGATGATGAAGGCCGCCTCCTCTGCGGTCGATGAGGCGTAGATGGCCGATGATACGGCTCCCGACAGAAGAGCGCCCATGTCCGCCTGGGCCCACTCGGGACGGTTGTTTGAAAAGACGGCCATACGGTCCCGCGGGTCAAGCCCCATCCTCATGAGGTTCGAGGCGACGCGGAAGACGATCTCTTCGAGTTCGCGGTAGGAGATCGTCCGATAGCGGCCCTCCGACTTGAACATCATGGCCGGTTCATCGGCGTATTCGGAAAAGTTCCTGAGGAGGACCTGGATGAAATTCTGTGCCATACGTTTTCAGTTCCCTTTAGCCTTGTGCCTCGTGCCTCGTGCCTTTCGCCCTTCGTCTTTTGCCTTTAGCCCTTAGCCCTTAGCCTATTACAGATAGAACCGCCTGCTCTCTCTTTCATAATCGCGGAGGATGACTGCGGGGGAGAACCTCGGGCCGTGCCTCTTTTCGAACTCCGCGAAGAGGGCCAGGGCCTTCGCGAGACCCAGGCGATCGAGGTAGCGGAAAGGTCCGCCCAGAAAGGGAGGAAAGCCCAGCCCGAAGACGGCGCCGATATCCCCATCCCGGGGCGACTGCAGGATGCCCTCCTGGAGGCACCAGGCGGCTTCGTTCACCATGACCAGCGAAAGCCGGTTCTGGATCTCTGCCGTGTCGATCTTCTTCCTCTGAGGTCCGCCGAAGAAAGCGTAAACGTCCCGATTGATCTCTTTTTTTTTCTTTCCCTTCTCCTTTCCTTTTCCGGGGGGGTCACCGTAGAGGTAAAACCCCCGGTTGTTTTTCCGTCCCTTGTAGCCGGCCTGCGAGAGTTTTTCCATGGCGGCGCTGGGTTTCACATCCCGTCCCGCGAACAGTCTCCCCAGAATCCGGGAGACGTGGACGCCTACATCAATGCCTACTTCATCGAGAAGGGCGATGGGACCAACGGGATAGCCGAACCGGCGCATGGCCCTGTCGATTTCCGGGATGTCACCGCCCTCATCCAGGAGCTCCAGCGCTTCGTTCATGAGCGGCGCGAGAATGCGTGTCGTGTAAAAGCCGGGTCCGTCGTTCACCACGATCACCGTCTTTCCCTGGCGGATTCCCGCGTCGAGGGCCGTGGCCGTCACCCAGGGCGCCGTCTTCGGGGTGACGATGATTTCGAGAAGGGGCATCTGAGGAACCGGGGAAAAGTAATGCATCCCGATGACCTGACCGGGCCGCCTTGAGGCCTCCGCGATCATGGCGATGGGAATGGAGGATGTATTGCTCGCGTAAATCGCGTCCTCACGCAGGACGGCTTCCGTCTCCGCGAGGATTTTCTTCTTGAGGTCGAGGTCTTCGAAAACGGCCTCGATGACGAGGTCCGCCTTTTCAAATCCTTTGTAATGGTCCGTTCCCGTGATCCGGCTGAAGACGCGGTCCCGCTGGAAGGTTGTCATGGCGCGTTTCCGCACCTTCCCGCTCAGGTCCTGCCAGACGGCCTTTTCCCCCTGGCCTGCCGCGTCGAGGCTGATGTCCTTCAGGATGACATCCATACCGTTCACGGCGCTCACGTTGGCGATCCCCGATCCCATGAGACCTGCACCGAGAACGGCGATTTTCCGCACGGGCCGGGCAAGTTCCTTTTGAGGGTTTTTCTTCAGGGCCGTCATGCTGAAAAAGATCTGGACCAGTTCTTTGGACTGCGGGGTCATGGAGAGCTCGCCGAATTTGCTTGCCTCGGCCTCGAGTCCCGCCGTCCTGTTCTGCTCCAGCCCTGTCCGGACGCAATCGATGATCCTGAAGGGTGCCGGGTAATTTCCCCAGGTCTGTTTCTGCACCATCTTCTCCGCCTTGTTGTAGACGAGGTTCCGGCTGTACCGGTTGCTTTCCAGGAGGCCCGCGAGGAGGGGCTGTTTGATCTTCCGCTCCATCGGTTTGCCGGCCAGTTCGAGGGCCGCGATTCCGGCCGCCCGGCGCAGGCCGTAAGGATGAACGAGGTCGTCAACGAGACCCATCTTTTTCGCCTGCCGCGGATAGATATTCTTTCCCGTGAGCATCATGTCCAGGGCGGCCTGCAGGCCGATGAGCCGGGGCAGCCGCTGGGTCCCGCCGCCGGCGGGGAGGAGCCCCAGCTTGACCTCCGGCAGGGCCAGGATCGTCCGGGGATCGTCGCTCGCGATGCGGTACGCGCAGGCCAGGGCCAATTCGAGACCGCCTCCGAGCGCGGCTCCGTGAATGGCGGCCACGACGGGTTTCCGGAATTTTTCGAGGCGGTTCAGGAGAACGTGTCCCTGACGGCTCAGGGATTCCGCGTATTCGGGTCCCGCCGCTTCCCTGATCCTGTCGATGTCGGCGCCGGCGATGAAATTGTCTTCCTTGCGGCTGATGAGGACAACGCCTTTCACGTCTCCGTCCCTCTCCGTTTCATCCAGGAGTGCCTTGAATTCATCGAGGAGGTCGAGGGAAATCTTGTTCACCCTTTCGCCGGGCTGGTCGAGCCATACAACGGCCACGCCGCCTTCTTTCTCTATTTGGGCATAGGACATGGATTCTTCCTCCCTTATTTCCAGCGCTCGAGGATGATGGCGCTTCCCATGGCCCCCGCGGCGCAGGCGGCCACCAGGGCGAAGGTGCCGTCTTCCCGGATGAGGCGATTGACCGCCGTCGTCACGAGGCGGGCTCCCGTGGCGCCGAAGGGATGGCCCAGGGACAGAGAACCGCCCAGCGTGTTGAATTTTTCCATGGGGACATCCCCGACTTTTCGGGATCGCCCGAGCTTTTCGCCGGCGAAGCGGTCCGAGGCGAGGCATTTCAGGTTGGCCAGGATCTGTCCGGCGAAGGCCTCGTGAAATTCGAAGACGTCCATGTTCGAAAGCTCAAGTCCCGCCAGGTCAAGGGCCTTCGGCGTCGCGTAGGCGGGGCCGAGAAGGAGTTCTTCCTGGGGATCCTGGGCGGAGTAAGCGTAAGCGCGGATCGACGCCTTCGGGGTGTATCCCAGGGCATTTGCCGTGTCTTCGGCCATGAGGAGCACGGCGGCCGCCCCGTCGGTGAGAAACGAGGAGTTGCCCGCCGTGACCGTGCCGTACTTCTTCACGAAGGCGGGCCTCAGGGAGGCCATCTTCTCCGGCGTGGTGTCCGCCCTGAAACCGTTGTCTTCCCGGATGGGCCGGAAGTCCGGCGGAACCATGACAGGGTCGATCTCCCCGGCCAGGAGGCCTTCCTTCGTCGCCGCTGCCGCAGCCAGGTGGGAGCGGACGGCGTATTCATCCTGTTCCTCACGGCTAACCCCCAGGCGGGCGGCGAGCCGGTCGCAGTCTTCGCCCATGATGCGCCCCGTGGAAAATTCGGCGATGGACGGGATTTCCGGCAGGAGGTCCTTCAGGTTCATGCCCTTCAGGAATTGCAGATAATCCAGGGGGCCTTTGTACCGCTGTGCCTCCATGAATTTTTGCCTCATGGGTTTTCGGTAGGAAATGGGGATGTCGGACATGCTCTCCGTTCCCCCGGCCACGACCACGTCGGCCTGGCCTGTCCGGATAAGGTCGACACCCGTCGTGATCGCCACATTGGCGGAGATGCAGGCCATGGTGACGGTAAAGGCCGGGATTTGAATGGGGAAGCCCGCCCCCAGAGCGGACTCGCGGGCCACGTTGCTCGTGGCGAGGCGGGAAATGACAGTTCCCATGATCACCTGTCCGACCTTTGCGGGTTCGATCATGGTCCGGGTGAGGAGGGCCTTCAGGGCCAGCCTTCCCAGGTCGTAAGGGGTCAAGTCCCTGTATGCCGTGCCCGACCTCAGGAACGGGATGCGGCACCCGTCCACCAGGACGGCCTTCCGGCCCTGGCTGATCTCCTGTCTCATCGGTCTCTCTCCATCATATCCTTTGCGTTTTCATTACTGCGGCAACAATCTACGTCAAAGCCGTCATTCCGGTCCTTCGCTATGTTATGCTGAGCTTGTCGAAGCATCTCTCTTTTCCGCTCAGGATAAACTCCAGCCGGAATCCAGGATATATTAAAAATACTGGATGCCGGATCAAGTCCGGCATGACACATTTGGTATGGTGGGTATTATTCAAAGATCTTCCTCGCAGGACGAAAGCTGCGAATCATGACCAGAAAGACCCCGGCTCCCGGAAGAAGCGCGGGGTCTCTTGCCGCTTGGGTTGAAACCGGTTCCAGGATTTACCGGCCCCAGATGGCCCTGAATTCTTCGTCGCTCAGGAAATCGTCACCATTCGTGTCCAGTTTCTTGAAATCCTCAGCCGTGAAACCCTTGATGATGACACTGAGTTCCTTGACGTCCAGCTTGCCATCCTTGTTGGTATCCAGCTGCTTGAAATCCAGGACAATCACCTGGGGGGGATCCGCGGGGAAGGAAAAATGGGTCTGGACGAACTGCCAGTTCTTCCCTGTCTTTTTCATCACCGCCGTGAACCGGCCCGCAACATCAATCACGCCGTCATTGGTGATGAAGGTGGCGGACATGTCCGCCGCCAGCCAGGCGACCTTTCCCGATGAGGACAGGGAGAAGATTTTGTAATCCATGGCGGTGTTCATTTTCCAGAGGGTGAAATCCTTCTCGTATAACTTCTTGATGGCCTCATGGCCCACGGCATTTTCCTCTTTTCCCGAACCGATGACGATGGTCCCGGGGCCCTTCGCGTACATGGCCATGACGCCTTTCAGGTCTTTATTTTTGTATGCCTTGCTCAATTTATTCATGGCCGCCTTTATCTCTCCTTCCGTCTTTGAGGCGGCGGATACCGCTGCCGGAAAAGAAACGGAAATCAAAAACAGGATAAGGATCACGAAAGAGATGACGCCCCTGAAATGCGATGTCACAGTCTTGCCCGTGTATTTCATCATGAAAACCTCCTTTTCTGGTTTTTTCGATTTCATGGAATGATCCGGCAAAATCTTATCCTTTATAGTACGGTTATTTCTTTGTCATCAAGGCTTTTCTTTGACATGGTATTCTCCTTCTTTTCTTATCCTGCCCATTCCAAGGAGCCGTTCCAGGTGCTTTTCGATGGTGATCCGCTCCATCCATATCATGATCTCCCGGGGGTTCGGGTAGTCGGGAAAGAGGAGATTTCTCCCCATGAGATCGGTGAGCGTCCGAGGTTCGCTCAAGGCCTTCAGGATCACATGATCCCTCTTGTAGATGATTTTCTCATAGCGTGAGAATCTCTCCGGCAGCCCCTCAAGGTAGGGCCCTGAATGGCTCGTGGCCACCATCGATGCCCCGAGGTCCTTCAGGGTGCGGATTGATGATATGAAGTCCTCGATGTCGGCGAAGTCGTTTCCATAAAAAGGGCCGAAGGCGGTGAGTGTCACGTCGCTGGAAAAGAGAAAATCCTGCTCGGGGACATGGAAGGCCATGTGTCCGGGTGTATGGCCGGGTGCGTGGATCGCCCTCAGGGTCATTCCTCCCAGGTCCAGCTCTTCATTTCCCTTCATGATTCTCTCGATGTTGATTTTCGGGAAACGGATTTTTTTCAGGAGCAGCGACGGATCGATTCCGCTCCGCGTGAGGCCGATGCCTTCCAGAAAGCGCTCCCGGTCCTGGAGGTAGAAAGACTCCGTTTCGTGGCACCAGACGGGGATATCCCCTATCCGGCCTATGGAATAGCGGTGATCCAGATGGCAGTGGCTCAGGATCAGAAGATCGACCCCTTTTTCAAGACAGGCGTCCATCCGGGCGTCTCCCATGCCGGCGTCGATGAGCACACGCATGTTCCGGCCCCGAAGATAGAGGCACTTACAGAAGGGGAACAGGGATTTGTTTTCTCCGTCAAACAGGAATATATCAGGCTTGATTTCTCTCATGGCGATATCTCGTTTACCACAGATTGAAAGATTCATTCAACGCCGTTGAACGAATCTTTCAAAATTCGGGAAGGATTCTTTTTCTGGATCAGAGAGATCAGAAGAGCATCCGGCGTAAATATATTTGATTTGTCAAGGGGTTAAATGATTGCCTGAGGAGAGGCCGCAATCTGGCACGATAATTTCATATATACAGTTCAAAAAGAACGAACCCCGAACTCATAAATTAGAAAAAGGAGGAATTGAAAATGAAAAAGACACTGTCAACCCTGCTCATCTCGGTCTTCGTCGTGTTGACCACGGGAACCTTCGCGATCGCGGAATACAGCACCGCGGGAGCGGGCAACTTCCCCTATTTCCATCTGGGCGCCCTCATCATCGGCGGCCTGATCATCATCTCTCTCCGGCACAAATATGACAAGCTCTACATGAGCGAGGCCATGGGCGCCTTCGCCCTCTACACGGTGCTCATCGCCCTCTTTACCTCGCCCGTCGTGGAACTCATCAAGTCCGCCGTGGGATGATCGTGAAACTCTGAAAGCACCGATTCGCAGGACATGATAAAAGCCCGCTTTCCCGGCGGGCTTTTTATTTTTCCCGTTCTTCCTTTCTTTTTTTAAGGTCCAGGGCCGTCTTCAGACCTTTCTCACGGATCACCTTGAGCTTCAGCCGCCACTCCGTCAGTCTGAAGAACCGCTTTCCATATTTTTTCAAAAGACCCTTGTCGATTTCAAATCCGAGTCCCGGCCTCCGGAATGGATGAAGACGACCGTCGGCGTCGGGGAGAATGGGAGCAATGATGCCCTCCCTGAATTCCGGTGTCCACGACGGCTCCTCCAGCGGGTATTCCAGTGGCAGCCGGTTCATTCTGTCGGCAAGAACCATGTTCCAGTTGACATGGAAACCAATCCCGTTGGTCCACGTGTGGGGCGAGTATTCCCGGTCCCGGGCGCGGCAGGCGTCCATGACCTGCTTGACCTGGGCGATGCCTCCCGCGAAAGTGGCGTCGGGCTGATAGACGTGAAAGCAGTCCTTTTCCAGCATGATCTTGATCTCGTCCCAGCCGTAATTGAGCTCCGCCCCGGAGATCTTCACCGGGGAGACCTTTTTCAGGGCCGCGTTGCCGTCGTAGTCATGGGAGTCCAGGGGCTCCTCCAGCCATCCGATATTGCTGACGTGGCAGGCCGCGGCGAATTCCTTCGCACGCTTCAGGTCCCAGGCCGGTATCTTGTCCACGATCGTCACCAGCCATCCCTGGTTGGCGTCAACGCCGAGAGCGAGGCGGTCGCCCACACCTTTTCGGACCGTCTCGATGTGGCGGATGTCTTCTCTCAATTCCCGGTTCTTCACCCGCAGCTTGGCCGTCTTGAATCCCCGTTCGCGCATGGCCAGGAGTTCATCGACCCTGTGCTCCGGCGCGTGCATCTCTCCCGTGGAACAGTAAAGATCGATGGGTCTCGCCTCGCCGCCCAGCAGTTCGTAGACCGGCTTTCCCGCCTGTTTCCCCAGGATGTCCCAGAAAGCGGGCTCGATCCAGTAGTTGCGCCACCCGAGAATTCCCGCCTGCTTGAGGAGCCCCTGGATCTGCCCGATGTCGGAGGGGTCCGACCCGAGGAGGTACCCGCCGATCAGTTCTCCCAGTCCCTCTCTTTCCTTCCCCATGGCGGTGCCGGCGGAATATCCCTCGATGCCGTCGTCCGTGACGAGACGGATGAGCGTAAAATTATTGTGGGTCTGGGGATAGCCGGGAATCCACGAGGGCCAGAAGGTATGCCTGAGAGGTATGGAGACGTGGTAAAGCTCGATGAGGGATATTTTCATTTTCGCCTCCTATGAGGGTTTTCCTGTTCCGTCAGAGCGACTCCGGAAAGGGACCATCCTTCACTTTTTTCAGTTCCACGGCCCAGGACGACAGCTTTTCGTCTCCCTTCAGAAAGACTCCCCGGTTCAAATAGTGCGTATCGGTGATCTTCAGAAGGAATTCGGATCCTGAGAAGTCGCCGTTTTCGGAGAGGCAGGCGGAGAGGATGGCGTCCTCCACGATGACAAAGCGCCCCAGGAGCAGGCCGGCAGCCGGGTTGGAGGATTTCCACGTGGTCATGGCGCTGCCTTCCTGGAAGGGGATAATCTCGTAGCGGTTGTGGATGATCAGAGGGTCGGCGCCCGATTTCAATTCCATCGCCCCTTCGTTCACCCAGAGGCCGTCGAGATGGGAAACCCGGGTCTTTCCTTCAAGCGGCAGAGGGCGGTCTCTGTCGTCAAAATAAACACCCCCGGCAATCCAGAGCCCCTCCTGGAATAAGAAGGTGTGCTGTGTCATAGTTCCTCCTGCTGATAATTTCTCGCATGTTTCCCGCTTTCTGTCAACTCTGCTTCCGCGCATCCCGCTTTGTTTCTTGTCTCTCTCCTTCTTTCGGTGGTATATGAATTATCATGCCGGGAACCGCTGTCATCTATTATAGGGGGGGATTCGGCGAAGGAGGTTTTTTGAAAGGGACCCTGGTCAACAGCGGAGCGATTCTCGTTGGGAGCCTGATCGGCCTCTCGGCGGGCAGGCGCCTGCCCGAGAGGATGAAAAGAATTCTCATGCAGGCCCTTGGCCTCGCCGTGGTCATCATCGGCCTTCAGATGGCCCTGGCCGGGCGCGAGATCATCGCGGTCATCGGTTGTCTCCTTCTCGGCGCGGTCACGGGGGAACTTATCAATGTTGAGAAACAGGTCGAAAGGATCGGGGAATGGCTGAAGGCCCGCTTCCGCTCCGAGTCCTCAACCTTTGTCGAGGGCTTTGTCACCACGTCGCTCCTCTACCTCTCGGGTGCCATGTTCATCGTGGGCTCCATACAGGACGGGACGACGGGGGACGCGGGCACGCTTTACGTCAAGGCCCTCCTGGACGGTGTGGCTTCCATGGCCTTCGCCTCCACGCTCGGCATCGGGGTCGCCTTTTCGGCCCTCTCGGTGCTCGTGGTACAGGGTTCCATCACGCTCCTGGCCTCGCAATTGCTTTTTCTTCAGGATCCCCGGGTTCTGAATGCCGTCACGGCGACGGGGGGCATTCTGATCCTGGCCATAGGCATCAACATACTGGAACTGAAAAAGATACCCGTGGGAAATCTCCTCCCGGCGCTGGTTTATGCCGTCCTCTGGGCGCTTATTTTTTGAAACTGGAAATCATGAAAGAGAAACCACAGGTCAATCCAACGGGCAAAGATAAAGATTACGATGTCCTCATCACCGGAGGCGTTGTCTATAACGGCCTCGGGACTCCCGGTCAGGAGGCGGATGTGGCCGTCAAGGGGGACCGGATCCTGCGCATCGCCCCCGGCCTGGATAAGAGGCGCGCGGCCTGGGTGATCGACGCCGCTGGGCTGGCCGTTGCGCCCGGATTCATCGACCCTCACAGCCACACGGACGTGGAACTGCTGGTCAATCCCAGGGCCGAGAGCAAGATCCGGCAGGGCGTGACCACGGAAATCTCCGGCAACTGCGGTTTCTCGGCCTTTCCCCTGAATCTCGACTCCTTCGTTGAAAGAAAACGCATACTGAAGGAAAAGTACGATCTCAATCTGGACTGGGTTGATATGAACGGTTTTTTCGACAGGCTCGGGGAAGGCGGTATGGCCCTCAACTACGCCACGCTTCTCGGCCACGGTACCCTGAGGGAGGCCGTCATCGGAAACGAGGACCGCCAGTCGGAAGACCACGAGATCGAAACCATGAAGACCCTCGTTGAAGAGCATATCAGGGCGGGCGTTTTCGGTCTGTCCTCGGGCCTCATCTACGTGCCGGGAATCTTCGCGCAGTCCGAGGAAATCACCGAACTGTGCCGGGTTGTGGCGCACCACGGCGGTGTTTACACGACCCACATGCGCGACGAAGGCGATTACCTCATGGAGTCTGTCGAGGAGTCGATCAAGGTCGCCCGTGAAACCGGGGTGAGCCTCCTCATTTCCCACCTGAAACTGGCCTACCCGAGGAACTGGTCCAAGATCCACGCCGTCCTCTCACGGATCTCGGAGGTCAGGGCGGCGGGCGTTGATATCATGGCGGACCGTTACCCCTACACGGCCACGTCCACCTTTCTGAGCGTTTTTTTCCCGCGCTGGGCCAGGGAAGGGACGATCACGGAATTCCTGTTGAAAACGAAAGGAACGACCGTGGAGAGAAAACTCCGCGAGAGCATCAAAGCCCAGGAAGAAAAGATCGGCACCTGGGACAATATCCTGATCAGTTCGGTGCTGACGGAGAAGAACCGGCATCTCCCGGGGAAGAGCATTCTCCAGGCCGCCCGCGAGGCGGGGAAGGAACCCTACGATTTCATCCGCGATCTCCTCATCGAGGAAAACGATCAGGTGGGCATGATCAATTTCTCCCTCAACGAAGAGACCTTCAAGCGGATCATGGCCCACCCCCTCGTCGTCATCGGTTCCGACGGCTGGGCCCTTGCCCCTTACGGGAAACTCGCCGAAGGCAAACCCCACCCCCGCTCTTACGGGACGTTCACGCGCATGCTGGGGCGCTATGTGCGGGACGAGAAGCTGATGAGCCTGGGCCATGCCATCGAAAAGATGACCTCCATGACCGCTGAAAAATTCGGGATCGTGGGGCGGGGGCGGATCATGAAGGGCTACTTCGCCGATCTCGTTCTCTTCAATCCCGACACCGTCATGGACCTGTCCACCTGGGAAAGCCCCCACCGCTACGGCCGCGGTATTGAATACGTCATCGTGAACGGCGAGATTGTGATCGACCGGGGAGAACACACGGGCCGGCTTCCGGGACGGGTTCTGAAATACGAGCAGCGCCGGGTGAATCTGTAGCAGGCTGTTGAAAAACGCCCATCTGCTGTGTTGCACTGCGTCCCTCCCTTCGACAGGCTCAGGACAGGCTTCCTGATTGTCATGGTGAGCCCTTCGATAAACTCAGGACAGGCTCTGTCGAACCATGCGCGCCTTGCATCTGAACGTTTTTGAACAGCCTGATCAAAATGTGTGTTTTACCACCTTTTTAAAGTTTCGAGTTTCTGGTTTCAAGTGAAAAGAATGCAGGGGGCCTTCAGGCGCCTTGGGGTAAGCTCCATCCGGTTCAGCATTCTGCTGATTATTCGTCTCCATATTTTTTATATTTTTTCTTGACATTATTAGGCCCACCAAATAATGGTAGGCCAAATAATATTCTTTTCCTGCCTTGCAATAAAAACGCGTGAATGCTGCGCGTACCGGTGAAAGGAGATCTGTCATGGGAAATGCGATCACGTCACTGAATGTTTCCGAACTGGCGCGGGAGAAAGGGCCGAAAAAGCTGGCCGTGCTCGCTCCCGAAGATGAGGAGTTCATGCTCGCCGTGAAGAAGAGCTGGGAGCTCGGATATATCGAGCCCGTTCTCATCGGAAACGCGGAAAAAATGGAGCAGCTGGCGGAGAAGGTCGGCTTCGACATCGCCGGGTTCGACAAAATCATTGAGAACGACCGTCAGTCCATCGCCGATCTCGGGATCGGCATGCTCTTTTCAGGACAGCTGCCGGTTGTCAGCAAAGGCCAGATCCCCACATCCTTCATTTACCGCTCCATCATCCGGGCGGAGGCGAAGGCGGGCTCCGGTATGACCGTGAGCGTCGCCTCTCTCTGGGAAGTCCCGGGGCTCGACCACCTCGTCGCCTTCACCGATTCCGGCGTCAGCATCTACCCCGATTATAAAACGAAGGTGGAAATCCTCAAGAACGCCGTCTTCCTGTGCCATGTCCTGGGATACGAAAAACCGAGAATCGCCGTCCTCTCCGGGCAGCGGACCTTCGGCGGAACGCTGCCCTCTCACCGGGATTACAGGCAGCTCAGGAAAGCCGCGGCAGCCGGAGAATTCGGGGAGTGTGAGATCATCGGGGCAACCTCCTTCACGGACATCTTCATGGGTTCCCGGGGCCGTCTGCGGGATGACGGCAAAATAGACATCCGGAAAATGCCGCATATCATCCTTGTCCCCCGCCTCGACACGGGGAACATCATCTGCAAGCTCGATTTCTTTCTCGATGTGAAACGATGCTCCCTGCTGGTCACAACCCGGGGGCCCGTGATTATCCCCGCGCGTTCGGACTTCAGCGAGTCCATCGTGGAACAGGTGGCGGTGGGGGCCGTGGTGGCCGACAGGATGGAGAAGGAGGTGAAGTGACATGATCAATACCTTTCAAGGAATCCTTGACGCGGCAAGAGACGGAGGAGCACGAAAACGCATTGCGGTTCCATCGGCGAAGAAACGTGATCTTGATCTTCTCTCCCGGGCGGTGAAAGGGGGCATTGCGGTTCCCGTGATCATCGGTGACGGCAGAGCGATGGAAGCCCTGGTGAAAAAGAGTCCTCTCGCGTCTCTGAAGCATGAGATCCTGGATGTCGGGGAGTCCGGCGGGGCGCTCCCGGAGGCGATCAGGCTGGTCCGGGAAGGTCGCGCCGACATCCTGATGCAGGGCGGCCTGGACCAGAAGGCGTTCCTGGGCGCTGTTCTTGACGCGAAGACAGGCCTTCGGAAGGGCAGGCTGGCCAGTTACGCGTCGGTCCTTCAGCTGATGAAGCGAGACAAGCTGATCCTCGTGACCGACACCTTCGTGAACAATTTTCCCGGCGCTGCCGAAAAACAGCTGATCCTCGAAAACGCCATCGGGCTGGCGGGTCTGCTGGGGATGGGGTCGCTGAAGATCGCCGCACTCGCCGCCATCGAGCAGGTGAACCCCAGCATCTCCTCGACGCTCGACGCCGCGGTTCTCTCCAAGATGTCGGAGAGGAAACAGTTCGGAAACGCCGTCGTCGAGGGGCCTCTCGACATGGACTGTGCCCTGAGCACGGTCGCGGCATCCCGCAAGGGACTCAAGAGCGAGGTGACGGGAAACGTGGATATCTATCTCGTGCCCGAAATCGAGACGGGTTATCTTCTCGTTCAAGCCCTTGTTTTCTTCGGGAGGATGAAAACGGCAGGCGTCCTCCTGGGAACCGTGAAACCCGTGATCCTGAACCTCCCCTTTGTCTCCGGAGAAAACAGGCTCGTGGAAATCGCCCTGGCCTCTCTGATGTGCGGGAAAGGAGGGGGCAATAATGGATAAGGAACACCGCCTTCTCGTCATCAATGTGGGCTCCACCTCCACGAAGGTTGCCTGCTTCAAGGGAGGAGAGCCCGTGGCGCTCGAAACCATCCGGTACAGCAGCGAAGCCCTGGCGTCCTTTTCTACGCTCGGGGATCAGCTTCCTTTCCGGGAAGAGGACGTCCTGAATTTTCTGGACAAGAACGGGATACGCCTCGAAGAGATCGACATGGTGGTGAGCCGCGGAGGGCTGGGGAACCCGGCGCCCGCGGGCGCTTACAGGATCGATGAGACCATGTGCCGGGACCTCCTTGAGGGGAAATACGGAAAACATCCCTCGGCCCTGGGGCCGGCCATGGCCCTGGATTTTTCGAAACAATACGGCATGCCGGCCATCGTCATCGATCCGCCCAGCACGGATGAATTCGAGCCCCCGGCCCGGATCTCCGGCATCCCCGAGATCGAGCGCAAGAGCGCCTTTCACGCCCTGAACCAGAAGATCGCGGCACGGCGCTTTGCCCGGGAGGCGGGGAAGACCTACGAGGAGCTGAACCTGATCGTGGCGCACCTCGGCGGCGGCATCACCATCGGAGCGCACCGAAAGGGTCGTGTCATCGATTGCACGCATGGGCTTGGCGAGGGACCTTTCACGCCGGAGAGAGCCGGTTCCCTCCCCACGACGGATCTGCTGGACATGGCCTTTTCGGGAACGCGGGACAAAAAACAGATCATGAGCCGCCTGGTCGGGCAGGGCGGCCTTTTTGCCTATCTGGGCACGACGGACGCGCAGAAGGTGGAAGATCTGGTGAAGGCGGGAGATGAAAAGGCGGCGCGGGTCTACGAGGCCATGGCCTATCAGATTGCAAAGGACATAGGCGCCATGGGGACGGTTCTCAAAGGAGAGATAGACGGGATCGTCCTCACCGGAGGCGTGGCCCATTCGGAGATGCTGACCGGCTGGATCATGAAGCGCGTCCGCTTCATCGCCCCTGTCTTCGTCTTCCCCGGCGAGGACGAGATGTCGGCCCTGGCCGAGGGGGGTCTGCGCGTCCTCAAGGGAGAGGAGGACGTGAAACCCTATTAGGCCGTACGGGCATTCTTTCCTTGACGCGCTCATAATTCTTACCTATACTGTGAAGTAAGAATATAAAAGGAGGTAGGAATATGCTTTCGTCCGTGACGACCAAGGGGCAGGTGACCATTCCAAAAAAATTGCGGGACGCCCTCCGAATCAGGCCCAACGACAAGGTCGATTTCACTCAGGAGGGCGACAGGATCGTCATGATTCCGCTGAAAACGCTGAAGGATTTCAGGGGCGCGGTGAAATCGAAAGGCTCCGGGAATTTTGAAACCGAAAGGGCAAGAGCCAAGGCTTCGGTGGGAAGACGGGTCGGAGAGGAAATGAAATGAAGCGCTGCTTCATCGATACCAATCTTCTGATCCGTTACCTGACGAACGATGACCCCGCAAAAGCCGACAGGGTGGACAAGCTTTTGCAGCAGGCGGCGAGCGGCAAGGTCCGGCTTGTCACAGCGGAGATGGTTCTTGCGGAGGCCGTATGGGTTCTGGAATCCAACTACAACCTGAAACCCGGTGACATCGCGCCGATGATCAGCGCGATTCTGGCGACACCGGGTCTCGAAGTCACAAACGCAGCGCTGGTTGCGCGCGCGCTAAAACATTACCGTGATGATCAGATCGATTTCGTCGACGGCTACATCGCCGCACTCATGGAGAAACTCGGAATCCAGCGAATTTATTCTTTTGACAAGAAACATATGTCGCGAATCAAAGGACTTCAGAGGATCGAACCCTGACCTTCAATCCTCGTCCCGGTCCCAGCCCCTGCCCCTGCCTTTTCCCTTCTTTTTGCCCTTGCCTTTCCCCTTTCCCGGACCGGCCGCATCCGGATCGCCTTTCTTCAGGGCGTGAAATTCTCTCGAACCCGGCTTGATTCCCATTCTCTTGGCGATCACACCCCAGCCTTTTCCCCTGTTGGCCTTGTATTCCTGCAGCACGTCATCCACGGGTCTCTTCGCGATGGTTGAGATCTTGCAGGTCATGTAGGCATCCGCGGGCGGCATGTTCATATCCCGGATCATCATCTCGATTTTGGCCCTGGGGACACCATGGTTCACGCTCAACCGCGTCATGAAGCCGTCCATGTTCGACCGGGCTTCGATGTTCATGCGGCTCAGGTTCGAGTCAAAGCTGCGGTCGCCCGTCCTTGCCGAGTAACGGACGGACACCTCCTGGGCGAAGACCACTCCGTTGAAAAGAAAAAAAACGGCTGCGCATGCAATGATTGTTTTTTTCATTTTTCCTGCCCCCTTTTTTGTTTTAATCAGACGTTATCGCCGCACTACGTCCAGGTCCGCTGATCGACAATCGGCTTGTCGCCCTCCTTCAGCGTTCCGGGCGCGACGAACTCCAAGCGATCGATCCGGACCGTACAGATATCCCGGAAATAATCGCGGAACGATTTTTCGAGACCCGGATCGGCCTTGTCTGCCTCCATCCGAACGGTCAGCAGGTCCTCGTGGCCGGAGCGTCCGACGATCATCTGGAAACGGTTCCCGGGAAATTTTTCCGCGACCTTCCTGAGCTGGCTCGGCGCGACGAAAAGCCCCCGCACCTTTACCGCATCCCCCACCCTTCCGGCGATGCCGTCCAGACGGAAGGAAGTCCGGCCGCAGGGGCAGGGCTCCTCCACGATTCTGGAGAGGTCGCCCGTTCCGAATCGCATGAGAAAGAAGATGGGATTGTACCGGGTCACGACGACCTCGCCCAGGCGACCGTGGGGCACCCGCTTTCCCGTGGCGGGATCCACGATCTCCACGAGCACCTCCTCGCAGATGTGCCAGCCCTTCTTCTCCCGGCACTCGTAGGCCGCGTCGCCCACTTCCGTGGCGCCGTACATCTGGTAGGTGTCGATCCCGTATTCCTCTTCAAAACGCGCGCGGAGGGACGGCTGAAGGGGTTCCGCGGCGAAACAGGCCTTTCGCACTTTGAAGTCCCGCCGGAAGTCATGCCCCATCTCCCCGGCCTTCTGGATGACGGCCATGAGAAAACTGGGCGTCCCGGTGAAGGCGGTCACGGAAAGATCGCGGATGAGCTGCACCTGGGCCTCGGTGCCTGCGGTTCCCGAGGGAACGACGGTCGCGCCGACGCGCCGGAGACCGCCGTGGAAGGTCAGTCCCGCCGCCACCATGTGATACAGAAAGGCGTTGAGGACGACGTCGCCCCGGCCGATGCCTGCGGCGTGGTAAGCCCTCGCCCAGAGAACATCCGTTTCCGAAAGATGCGGTTCGTACACGGGGCCGGGGGAAATGAAGATGCGATCCACCGGCGCCGCGGGATCTTCGAAACCGCCGTAGGGCGGCTCAGCGAGTTCCATTTCCACGAGCTTCTCCCGTGAAATGACGGGCAGCTTTTCCAGATCATCCACGGATCGGATCTCCCCCGGCCTGATCCCGAGATCATCGAAAATCTTTTTCAGGCGCCGGGAGGTCCGGTATCCCCGATCTGCCATTTCCTGAATCCGCTTGCCGTGCCATCCGAGCCTTGCTTCTTGCGACAGGGCTTCATTTTCATCAAAAAAAATCATTCCATGGTCCCTTCTTTCAAGAGCGTATTACCCGTGGTGTAATTTTTTACTGTGAACATCTTCACCATTATTCGAAACTATAAAAAGTGTCCACACTTTCGAAAGATAAGAATTTATATCCGAAGATGCTTCTAAATATCCATGCCATTATGTTTTGGTATTTCAATTCCAACTATTTTTTTTATGCTGTCTTTCCATTTGATTTTTTTGTTTTTTTTATATTGCTTATAAAGCTCATGAATATTCATATCAGATTGCCATTTCATTAACTCGCGGGCTCTTTTGATTGTTTCCCTGTCATTGCAATTATTCGTTTTCAGTCTTCTTGATAAAAAATTAGCTTTACCTATCCATATGGCATCAGTTACGTATGGGGATACTTTTTCAATAACCTTGTCAATGTTATTATCTAACATAGGTTCGCATGATACGCTTGTTTTAAAACCCTTCTTATATGCATACTTCAATGATTTAAGTCGCTCGGAAAAATCTGGAGCACCGGGTTCCCAAAATTTCAAAACGCCGGAATTAGCTGATCCGATAGTAAAACGGAACATGATATGATTTTTATCTCTGCTAAATCTAAAGCAAATTGCTTTAATGCACTCATAATGCGGTTTACTTACTATTAGAACATTATTCCCATGAAATAAAATATTTTGTAAAAAAATTAGCGCTTCATCCAGATGATTGGGATGAATATCATGTGATGAAGGAAACATAATTGTTCCATTGTGCTTTTTAAATTTCTTAAATAACATCTCTTTTCTGATTTCTTCGTTTCTCCAGTCTCCATTAGTTTTTCTTCCAAATCTTATTGCCATTTCTTTGCTATAACAATATTTGCAATCGTGTTTACATCCCGAAATGAAGTTTGCATTAAATGATGCCCATTCATAAGTGCCAAAAGTTTTTTTGAAATACTTCCCAAGATCACGAGATGCTGGTTTCATTTTTTTGCCCTTAAAAATCGAATCTTTTCTGACCACTAGGCTCTATTTTTTGAGCTTTACGCCAGAAATCAAGCCCCCTATAATTCTTTGATGCGAATAATAATTCATAATAGTGTTCTACTCCTTCGGTATCAGTATGGAGGTACCCGATAGCGCTTAAGTTTTTTTTGTATTCCTCCATAAACAAGGATCTCATTCTTCTCTGATTATTGCTTTTTGCGGCTGCAATGACTTCCCTGCGCTTGAAATAATCTGGACTTCCCAGAAATCTAGCATACTTCTTTTTTACTTTATTGTAGCGAGGCTCCAGTATTGCCTGTCTTATGTTGCGAGTCAAATCCGTTCCCATAGCGACATTTATAATAAAATCCGCAGTGACTAAACTATCGCTTATTGCTTCTATTAAAGTGAAAGGAATACCGCAATCTGTAGGATCTATAAAAACCAGATTAAGGCATCTGCTCGGCATATCCGATAAAATCCTTTTTATTCCATCAATGTCATTGTAATCGCCGACCACCCCCTCCGCTATCGCGTACTTCCCCAAATCTTGTATGCGTTTATTCAATACTCTTATCGAATCACTATTGTTGTCGATGAAAATAGCTTTCTTGAACGAGTCAAAAAAATCGTGATTTATGATGGCTAACGATGTTCCGTCAATTTCTTGACCGCTCTCACGAATAATACATCTTCCAGGTCCGCAACATATTTCAATGTAATTAAGATTCCACTTCTTACGCATGCCTATGGTAAAAATGCTGAAATAACGAGTCAACCAATGTATTTTCTCATCTGACCATGCACCCACACAGCGAACTATATTTTCATCAATAACAGACGATACCTTTTTGCAAATTCCTTCTTCAGTAATTGATGTTCTATCTTCCTGATTACAGTTTCTCATGCAATTTCTATTCGGTAGGGATCTTAATGACTCGATTTCTTTTTTGACCATTGCTTTCCTGTTGTCGATATCAAGGTCAGATGTCTATTTTGATGAGTCAAAAAGGATGGTGTTTTTCTCAAGGTCAGGATAAATGTGATCGATCTCTTTCTGGATATCGAGAGTTTTTTGCAGGGTGGTTGCTATCCGGCAATACTGCTTGATCTCATCGAGCGAGAGGCGCCGGTCTTTTCTATCCTTCAGCCATTTATCGCAGACCTGATAGCCGCCCATGCGGTAATTCCAGACCTTTCCCGGGATGCCTTCGAAATATTGATCGGCGTTGATATGGATTCGTTCTTCTTTTGAATCATACTTTGGTTTTTCAATCTTGTTTTCACCTGTCCCCTGAAACTTTGCTATCGGTGAGTCAAGTTCCGGAGACTTCAGGAGATGCAGGTCCACAAGCCGTTTGCCGAATTTGGCCATCCGGTAAAACAACGAGGAGCTTTTCGCGAAAGGAACCCTCGGAAAATCGATTTTCAGAAATTCGCCATACTTCGTGCGGTAGATGTTTGAGTAAAGGACGGCGTAAGTGTAATAAAAGATTTCTTCGGCAGTGGGTTCACTCCCGTAATTTTCGGAGAGGGTTTTGAAAATCTTCCGGTCGATATTTGGCTTTCTGGTCTTCTTTTCGGACAGGTCACTGAGGAGATCTTTTTTCTCAGTACTCGGGTAAAGGTAGAGGGGAAAGAGATAGTTGATGTCATAAGCGCTCACAGTCTTATGGCACATAATGTTCTGAGTAACAAACGAACCGGGTTCTTCCTTAAATTGTCTGGGCGCAATTAATCCCATATTTTCGTACATTAAATTAAACATGACTCGCTTCACAGTTCTCCATACTATTGCGTCATGATAAAAAATCCACTTTATATCAAATGGTCGATAAAGAACCGGCACAATATAGTTGGGTAAATCGGAATCAGAAATAGCTTGTAGTGAATTCCATGCCTTCCTGATACTCCACCCTTTTTTCCTCCTAATCTGAAAAAAAGCATGAAGTTCATCATCAGAATAGCTGCTATTCTTAAAAAGACGTATTCTGTTTAATAGAGTGTTTTTATCTTTATCCATGACAAAATGATCTCTTGCTGTTGTCATACCAGCGCCGTTGAGAGGGAATATCTCTGTTATCTTAGGGAAGCGGTCGTAGCTTTCCGACAGCGCCTCGTCTCTCGGGATGAAGAGGTAAAATCCGGACTTTGGCCTGATCTCCCGCCATGGAGTGGTTTTGAGATCATTGCTCAGGAGCCAGTCGTATTTCTTTTCCCTCAACCCCCACAGCTCCGCGTGGCGGACAATGCCCTTCTTTTTCTTTCCGCGATTCTTCACAAAGAGGCCGACAGCCACGCCCTGCTGGATGTCAAAAACGTTTACGTCTTTCGAGCCGTCGGGACATTTCTCTTTTTTCAGGCTGTTTCCGTGGAGGTCCAGGATGTAAATTTCATCGAAGCTCTTCATCAGGGACTGCCGCATCCCGCGGAAGGTTGGGTTGTCAAGATAACCGTGGTTGGTGATGAATCCGAGCAGCCCTTCTCCCGCCTGATCGATCTTCCACTGGGCAAAACGGATGAATTTCACGTAATCGTCCTGAAGCCACTTGGGATTTTTTTCTCCCAAGGGTTTTCCATCCACCTGATAATAGGTCTTTATCTCTTTCGATATCCAGTCGCCTACATTCGAAGAGTGCCCCGAGTAGGGTGGGTTTCCGAGGACAACAAGGATCGGCTGCTCCTTTTTCACTCTTCCCGCCAGATGGGATTCTTCTGAAAGGGCGGACATGCCGGGCAGTTGTGTGTCTGGAAGCACCTCCATTTCCAGGGTGTTCGTAAGGTAAAGCTTGAACCGATCGTCGTCCTGTAGCTGATAGCCAAGTTCTTCCAGGAGGAAGGACATTTTCAAATGTCCGACGGCATATGGCGCCATCATGAGCTCAAAGGCATAAAAATTTTCCAGGACCTGCTCGCGGATGAAGTTATTCTTCACTCCTTCACCGTATTTTGCAGTGACTTCGTCTACGGCCAGTCGGGCTGCCTCGGCGAGGAAGGTGAGCGTCCCCGCCGCAGGGTCGAGGACGGTGACCCCGCCTGAAGCAAATCCGTCTTCCTTCCGGAACTTGCTTTTCAATATCTGCTGGAGGGATCTCACAATATAGGAGACGACGGGTTCCGGGGTGTAATAGACGCCTCTCCGTTCCCTCGTCTTCGGATCGTATTCTGCGAGGAAGGTTTCATAGAAGTGGACCACCGGGTCCTTCCCTTTGCCCTCATGGAAGAAGCGATGGAGGATGTTCTTGACGTCCGTAACGGCAAGGACTTCGGCAATATCGTCAATGGCCCACTCCATCTGCGAGGGGACCTTGCCCTGGGAGATGAACTGGAAAACGTCCCGCAGGATTCCGATGGTAGGCGGGATGCAGGCGTAGGCAAGCTTCCGGTTGAAGCTGTTTTCCGATCGGGTGCGTGCCGCGAAAAGTCCGTAGGTGATGGTCTGCGCGTAAAGGTCGGCAAAATCTTCCGGCGTCAGCCCATTGATAAGATATTGTCTGAATGCTTCATAGAAACCGGAAATGTAACCTTTCCCCTCCTTTTCTTCCTCCTTCAGCTCTTCGGTGATCACGTCCTCCTTCAGAAAACGCGTCCGTTTTGCCAGTTCTACTGCGAGGTTTTTCGCGTCGTAAACTTTAGGCAGAGCAAAGGCGAAAAATTTATCGAGGAGACTCGAAAATTCTGCTTCTTTTTCCACCGGCGGAACGGTTTTCAGCTTGTGGAGGACGAAGGGCCTGCCGATTAGGACTTTATCGGTAAGCTCGCCGTTCCGGTAGAGCCTGAATTCAAAATAATTGGTGAGAATGAGGTTCGGGAAGGTCTTGCGGTAACGCTTAAGCTGATCGCTATCTTCAACGTAGTCCAGGTTCTCGACGGTGGGCGCCTTGGCTTCGACGTAACCGACGATGTGCTGTTTGCCGTCCCAGACACGGAAGTCCGGATTTCCGGCCTCGGTCTTTTTGGGCAGTGTCGTAATCGCGATGTGTTTTTTGCCGATGGATTCAGCAAAGCCGCTCAGCAGCCCGGCCAGAGCGGGGTAATAGCTTTCCTCCCTCGCATCGGCATGGCCTGCAGTCTCTGATATTTTTTTCAGGTAGGATTTCAACAACGATTCTCAGTCCTCGCCGTAGAAGAAGGTTTACTTTCTGGTTGCTGTGTTGAGTTTAAGACAGGTCGGCTTGTTACGACCATGGTTGGACAATACTGATACCGAGGGAGGCTGTCAAGAAATTAAGTATGGCCATCCTTCAGAACATAATAGATCTTCTCCTCCTTCCCCTTATTCAAATTGTCTCTGAAATGTTTTTCAGTATGTCTTTCCAGCAGTTTTTTGGGATTGCCGAGGCCGGATTGCCTCAGCATAGCCTCAACGGAAATACCCCTGTCGGAGAGATCGATAATAGGCAATGTTTTGATGGTTGCTGCATCACAAGTACAGAAAATGAGGTCGGGGTGTTTTATAAGAACGGCAATGGATTCGATCTCGCCGGAGTGAATTGTTGAGCGCCATATAGGCGGTAACTTTTGGAGTAAAACCTTTACGTCGTCCATAGTGGCGTTGACTTCTTTTATCAGATTTTGATCCACATAGTTTTTTCTGAAATCAGCAGATATCTTCTTTCCTGACCGCCAGAAATATTTCACCTCTCCTATGACGGCCGAAACAACATGGATTTCGTGATTTTTGACCAGGGAATCAAATACACCCATCGATAAAAGGTCGATGATGATGTCCGCATCAAGAAGCCATAATTTCAATTCTTTTACCTTCCGATTCCATCATTCCTTTATTCTCTATGAAGTTGTCAATGTCACTTCTGTCGATTTCCACTATTTCCGCAAATTTGCCGCGTGACAAAAGTCCTTTGCGGAGACATCGGACAGCAAGTGTTATAAATCGGTTGGATGTAGCCCGGTCTTTCCCGACGTATCTTCTCTCTCGACTTAATTCCGCAAGTTCTTCATCTTTGGCGATTTCATCGGCTTTTCCCCAGTCAAGATATTGCAAATAGGCATAGCGGTAAAGCAGCGCTCTGGTTGAAACGCCGAAATCCATGGCGATATCCACCAGGTCGGAGTAAGTGATTTTTTTGTTGGATTCCAGAAATCTGGCTGTTTCTTCTACGACCTCATTTTCCGGCAGCAGCAACATGGATGCGAACTTTTCCGCCTTCTTTTCCATTTCAGCGAACAATTTTTCATCAGCAAGTTCTCGCGGAGGAAACACCTTCCACAAAATCAGATGGAAGAGTTCATGAGCCATGTCATAATTTCTGCGCCATGGCGCTTCCTTTGAATTGATAACGATTGCCTTTCCGCATTGAGGGTGGACGGTGCAGACCGCAGAGCCGTATTCCAGGGGGAGGAAAAGAATCTTGACGCCGTAATCCTGTTCCAGGACTTTCTGCAATGTAAAAGAAGGCCGGCTGCCCAGTTTCAGCATGTCACTCGTGCGGAGCGCCAGACTGCCGATCTGGTGATTATTGCGTATATCTTCTTTCGAGGCGTCAACAAATCCCCGATCTATGGAAAGGTTCAAAAGTTTTTCTAACAGATTATATTGCTCGCACTTCAGGAAGATTTTGCCTTCTGTTTCTTTTCTCTTCTCATTTTTTACAGGGGGATTTCGCCACAGAAATGAATAAACAGGTTCGGTAGTGTGTTCTTCAAGGAAGTAACTGATATCCCGGAAATAGACCCTGGCGAACTTGGCCAATTCTGAAACTTTTACTTCTCTCCCTGCGTTTTCAATCGTGCTGAGTGTCTGATAATTAATGAACCCAAGGCGCTTGGCTGCTTCAGTCAAGGAAAGGCCAACTGATTCGCGGGCAGACTTAAGACGGGAAGCGAGCTCGCTATCGGGCATAAGGCACACCTCCTTTCATAAGTTCACAATATTTTATCTTATGTTGTATGTCAAGGGATATAATTTTATATTATATGAATGCCGATAAAGAAGTGCAGTGCGATTTAAACGAGCCATTCATAAATATTCTGAATTGAACGATAATTCTCGAAAGGGTAATGATGGATCCCCGTTTTCACGAGTATGACAGGAGGGGCTATTGGACCCTCATGATGAGCAGGGTGATGTCGTCGTACTGGGGCTGCGTGCCCGCAAAAATCATGACGTCATCCTGAATTTTCAGGATCATCTCTTTCGCGGTCAGCCGGCTGTTCTTTCGGATGATTTCCATCAGCCGCTCTTCTCCGAAGGCCTCGCCCTTTTCGTTGACGGCCTCGGTAATCCCGTCGGTGTAAAGGACAAGCATATTTCCTTTTTCAAGGTCTACCTCCGCTTCTTCGAGGCGGATGCCGGATTTCACTCCCAGGGCGATTCCCTTCGTCTTCAGCCTTATCATTTCACCCGAATCCGCTCTGAAAAGAAGAGGGGGATTGTGGCCCGCGTTGACATAGGTCAATTTATTTTCCCCGGGCGTCAGGACGGCAAGAAAGAGGGTGACGAACATCCCCGATGTGGAATCCCGGCAGATGAGCTCGTTTGCCTGTTCCAGCGCCGACGTGATGCGAAGGCTGCCGGTCGCGCTCGCCCGGATAACGGTGCGTGAAAGGCCCATGAAAATGGCCGCGGCCATCCCCTTGCCGGAAACATCGGCGATGACGAACCCCCACCGGTCTTTCGTCACGGGGATGAAATCATAGAAATCCCCGCCCACTTCCCTCGCCGGCAGGTTGTCGGCGGCAATGTCCAGTCCTTCGATCGTCGGCGCGTGTTCAGGCAGCAGCCTCCTCTGGAGGCGCCGGGCGATCTCCATCTCTTTCAGAAACCCTTCTTTATCAGCCGTGGTGCGCGCCAGTTCCGACATGTATTCATTGAGGTCTGCGGCCATTTTGTTGAACGACGCGGCAAGCGCCTCCAGTTCGTCATCCGTCGTGACGTTCACGCGATAGTCCAGCTCGCCCCGGCCGATCGCCTTCACGCCTTGCGTGAGGGCGACGAGAGGGGTCGTGATCGTCCTGGCCAGCCAGAAGGAAATGATCGAAACGGCGATGGCCATGATGATCATGAAGATCAGGAAGGCCGTGTAAACATCATTCAGGGTCCGGTTCACCTGGGCGTTGGTGTTATGGGTGGCCACGGCGATTTTTTTTCTTGTCTCCTCCGAGGGGATGGAGAATTCGTGGATATAGGTGGTCGCCCCAACCATGTAGTGTGTGCCCCTGACCGGGACGATGGCCATGAACTTCGGCCGGATCTTGCCGTCCACGTCCTGCCAGTCGTAGTATCCGCTGTTTGCTCTGCCGCCGAAGGTATGCTCGAAGATCCTCCAGAAATCGGGAAGCTTCTTCTGCCAGTAGCGCATGTCGAAGTTGATGAGCTCGGGATTGGGGTGGAACCTCATGATACCCGTTTTTTCGTAGAGGATGGTGTAGCCGGTCTCCCCCACGGACTGGACGGCGATCTGCTGGAATTCCCCGCTCCGCTGCAATTGCTGGATGGTCATTTCCCGGTGGGCGTCGAGGAATATTCTGCACTGCAGGGCCACATCCATGGCCTTCTGCCGGATGATTTTTTCACCCAGGGCTTCCAGGGCCCGCGAACTGTCCGTCGCCGCGCTTTCTCCCAGGACGGTGCCGCTGGAGAGCGCGTACTCTCCTATCTTCTGGATGTCGTTCAGGGCAAAGTATCCGAATACGGCGATGGACAGGATGGGCAGGCCGAGAAAAGCGATCAGCATCTTGGTCCGGATCCTGATTCGAGGCTGCCTGACCCGGTCGGTGGTCTGTTTTTCCATTTCCGGTTTCCGAAATGTCACAGGTTCAGGAACCGCCATTCAGCGTCCCGGTCCAGTCTGTAAAAAGGCCGCCTGCGTCCGTTGGCCTCTTTTTTCACCACGAATCCCTTGACCACGTAGCCCCTGGCCAGATAATGCATGAAAAGGCCCCGGATCTTGTCCCTCAGAATCTGGGCCCGGGCGCGGTCCGCTCTCAGCAGTTTGTCCTGATCGTATGGGATTTCCATGAAAAGGGGCGACACGGTCAGATTGAAGACCAGTTTCTCGCCCGGTTTCTCAAGCCCCTGTTCGTCCATCTCAACACTGTTGATGGTGTTTTCGGATGTGATTTCAGAGGCATCGTAGAGGGGCGGCAGGATCCCCTTCTCCACTCTCTCCCGGACGCGATCGGAATGGATCGGCCATTCCACGATCAGCCGGTCCGTGGAGATGCCGCGGTTGAATTCATCGCTGGTGAAGACGGCGCTGTAGTAATTGAATCCGATTTCTCTGACCGTCGCCCCCATCCTGTGGATGTAGATATAGCCGTTTCTGGAAACCAGGGGATCGTAAGTCCAGCGGATGCGCGGGACGCCCCTCTCCTTCGCGCACTCGTACATGGCCCTGACCAGTTCGTCGCCGATATTCTTGTCCCAGTAAAGCCGGTCCACACCCATCCGGGCACCGTACCAGAAAGACCCGCGCCTGTCGAAATCGGCGAAGCAGGCGAGGAAGCCTATGGGGCGGTCCCCCGTGTACCAGGAGTCTTCTTCGGCCATTTTCGCCCGCTTCTCCGGGGTATAAATGCCGTCGTCGAAGGCGGTGAGCACGAGACCGTTGGTGAGATAGGCAAGCTCGAAATAAAGCATGGGGGCGTTTACTTCCCGGTACCCTTCTTTTTTCCACACACGCTTTTCAAGCTCCACCACGTCATTGAGGATGGACTCCCGGAGATATTTTTCGATCCGCACTTTGGGCTTATCGTTCATGGGCCTCCCTCATGCGCTTTTTCTCCCTTGAGTGGAACGGGCATGCTCCTTGCGGGCGTCAAGAGGACGTCTTTCCGGGGAAACAATGAAGGTCAGGATGTTTTTGTTTACATCGCGCCGGTAATGAACTTCGTTGACCATTTTCCGGATGAGAAAAATGCCGAGCCCGCCGGCCGCGCGCCGGGCGATATCGGGACGGAGATCCGGTTCGGATGCGGAAAGGGGATCAAAAGGTATTCCGGAATCCTCAATCTCGATGATGATCCTGTCGCGGCCGCTCCGCCTGCACCTCAACGCGATGTCGCCCTCTCCTCCCGGATAGGCATAGCGGCAGATATTGACCAGGGCCTCTTCCGCGGCCAGTTCGATCTCGTTCGTTCTGGATTCCGAATAACCCTGATGACGGGCGCATCCTGACACAAACTGTACGAGGCGCCTCAAGTTCTCAATTCTGGCAGGCAGCGTTATTTTTGACATGGGTGATTATCCCGGCAGATCAGGCCACGGCCAGGGCCGAATCCACGGATTCCGAGATGGTGAAGATGGAGTTGAAACCGGAGATCTCGAAGACCTCTTTCACCGTTCCCTTCAGGGCGGCGAGAACAAGATCTCCCTGGCGGGGTTCCAGTTTCTTGGCCGTGGTCAGGATGCACTGGAGCCCTGCACTGCTGATATATTCCAGGCCGCCGAAGTCGATGATGAAGCGCGTTTCGCCTGACGCGATCTGTTCATCCAGGATCATTTCAAAATTCGTTGTGCAGACGGCGTCCATTCTGCCCTTGACGGAAACGATTACCGTGTTCTTTTCCTTGCGGCAAGCCACTTCCATGCTGAACCTCCTGGAATTTCTATTTGTCCGGGAAAGCCTGAAGTTTATGATACTTGAAACGCTATCATGGATGGGAAGGGGCGGTCAATAAAGAAGTTTGTCAGGCTGTTGAAAAACGCTCATCCCCGCTGGAGTTTATCCTGAGTTACTCGAAGGGCGGGGACGGCGTCTGCATGCTTCCCTCGTCTTTCCCTTCGGCAAGCTCACCCTTCGACGAGCTCAGGGTGACAAGGGTTGTCATGGTGAGCCTGTCGAACCATGAACGTTTTTGAACAGCCTGATGGAACTTTTCTTTCAGCAGCCTGTGGGACATAACGCGACAGGCGGCCGATGGATAGACTTGAAACTTTGAATTCTGAACGATTATTCGGGGATCAATTCAAAAATCGTAACCTCCGGAGGCGCCAGGAAACGTATCGGCGGTCCCCATGTCCCCGTCCCGCGGCTGACATAGAGGCGCGAGTGTTCCGGTAGATCGAACCAGCCCGAGTTGTACCGGAAAGTGAGACGGGTAATGAACCGGAACGGGAAAATCTGTCCCTTGTGGGTATGGCCGGAGATCTGAAGATCAAAAAGACCGAGGGCGGATTCGTCTACGATGGGCAGGTGTTTTAGAAGGATCGTGAATTTATCGCGGGGCATTCTGGAGAGGAGATTTCTTTCATAGACGCCCCTGTAGAAACCCGACACAAGGCCGGCGGGGTCGTCCACTCCCGCCAGGTTGATCCGGCCGGCAACGGTGATTCCCCTGCCCCTGAGCATGGTGAATCCCGCCTGCTTCGTGAACTCCAGGGCCTGGGGCAGTCCCGCGTAAAATTCGTGGTTGCCCGTGACGGCGTATTTTCCGTATCGCGGCCTGACTTCCCTCAGGAGCTCCGCGAGGCCCGAGAGGTTATTGATCTGGCCGTCCACGAGGTCCCCCGTGGAGATCAGGATATCCGGCTTCGCGCTTTTCACTTGTTCCAGGATTCTCTTCAGGCGCTCATCCCGGACGATGAGTCCGAGATGGACATCGGAGATCTGAGCGATGGTGATCTTTCCCACCGACTTCGAAATCTTCGGGGTCCTGATCGTGAATTTCTCAACACGAATGTCCCCCGCCTCGAAATATCCGTATAGAACAATGGAAAGGGCACAGACGAACGGGATGACGAAGCAGCTCCGCGGCGAGGGGAAAAGAGGGGTGAGATCTTTTCGCAGCAGAATGGCCACGCCGTGGACGGACAGACGGTACAGATCCAGCGCGATGCCGACGACGAAAAAGAGCAGAATGACCCCCATCCACGTATAGCCCACGTAGGAGAGGAGCCGGGCCGTGCTCTCGTGACCCTGTCTTTCCAGGAGGCGGATGATCAGGGGGGCGACGGTCATCCCTGCCATCAGAAGGGCAAGGAAAAATCCGCTCCGCGCGCCCAGCGCGAAGGCGGCCTTGATCTTCATGAAAGCGAAGAGGTGCAGGGCGCCGTACAGAAGGAAGAACGTTGAAAGAAATAAAATCATGGCGGCATTCTAACTTACTTGACCGGCCGTTTACAACGGTTTTTCCGATTAAACGCTTAATCTTCGCAGGCCGGGGCGGGGGATCGGACATACTGGATACCCGTCCATACAAGGACTGCGGCAAAGATGATTCTCAGGGACGTCTCCGGCAGCATGAGGGCGATGCTTCCGCCGATATACGTTCCAATGAGAACCCCGGCGATCAGACCGGGCAGAAGGGAATGGACCACGTTGCCGAGCTTCCAGTGGGTAAAGGAGCCGACCGCCGCGGTGGGAACCATGGCAAGAAGAGAGCATCCCTGAGCGACGTGCTGGCTCATCCCCGCGAAGAGGACCATGGCGCCGACCATGAGAGCGCCGCCGCCGACCCCCATCAATCCGGAGATAAAACCGGTAAAGAAACCGGTCGCCAGGAAAATGATAATCTTCAGCCATCCCGTGACGGGGGCCGAGTGCGCCGTGATGTAGGGTTTCATGATCAGCAGAAAGGCAACCAGAATCATGAAGATCCCGAAAGACCTCTTGAGCTGATGCTCCGGCATCCTGCTGCAGTATCGGGCGCCCCACCGCGCGGTGGTAATGGCCGCTGCTGCCAGAATCAGTGACGCGCCGACATCCACGGACGACTTCATGGCATAGGTGACAGTTCCGGCGATACCGGAAAAGATGACGACCACGAGGCTTGTTCCGTGAGCCTGGCGCTGAAGCAATTTGAATTTGAGCACGAGCATCGGGATCATAACGGCGCCGCCGCCCAGACCGACAAGGCCGCCGAAGATGCCGGCAAGCAGACCAATCAGAGAACTCATGATGAACGTACCTCTTGTATGGACTATTGCACAGGAACGCCTAAAAATCTAACACAATGAGTCCTCTTAAAAAAATGCTTCCAATTTTTTTGGTAAAAGGGTAAAAAGAGCCCCCCCAAAAGGGAGATGTTTCAAATGAGCACGGTATGACACGGGAAACGAAGGGCCGCAGGAAAGACGCGGCCGAAGAAGAAAGGGATCGAATCTTAAGCGAAGCCGTTATCAGGATAAAAGAAAAAAAATTTGCTGAAGCGGAAAGACTTCTGAAACCCCTCCTGCCTGACGAAGATTCCATCGGAGAAGATGAGACCCATCTTTATTTATCTTTCAATGAACCCATTGAAGAGATCTATTACCGGTTCAGATTCAAACCGGGGAGGGAGATCGGCAGGCACTCCTGCGCCGTGGGCCGCACTTTTTTGACTTATGCGTACCTCCTCATTCAGAAGCGGGAATTCGATGAAGCCCTGCGGGTATTAGGAAGGGGACTCCGGCACAACCCCATCGACACGGGACTCCTCTTCGAGGAAGCTGAGATCTTTAAAATCAGGCGGGACTGGGCGGTCTTCAGGAAGATCACCGATCTCTGTCTCTCCTATGCCTGCCAATCACCGGGCATCGCAAGGGCTTACAGGAACTACGGCTACATGTTCGCGGAGCAGGGCGACTACGAAGGAGCCGCCTGCTGTTACCTGCTGAGCCGGGAATACGAGGAGCATGCCCTCGCAAGGGGACAGCTTCAGCGGATTGCGCGCCTGACGGGGCGGGAGATCGATGAGCGGTACTATCATGAACATTTCAGGGGGATCCTGGAGGAGAGAAAAATACAGGTCGGTCCTTCAAAAGATCTCCTGAATATCGCGGGCACTTTCGCGTCGAACTGCGAAGAGGATGGAGACTACCCGGCGGCCTGTTATTTTTACAATATCCTGTTCGATCTCACGAGGGACGGGAAGATCGAAAAGAAGCTTGCGGATCTGAAAGTTATGATGGCCAAACCCAAACATTAGTCAGGAGGGTTTCTCTCTGCTCTCATAAGAAACATTGTTGTCGGTTAGAGCTTGCCATATTGCAGTCGCGGGTAGGGGAGGCTTCAGCCTCCCGGGGCGCCTGAAGGCGCCCCTACCCTATGTGCTTTGTTTCCGCTTGACAAAGTCATAGTGTTCGAAATGACAGGATTCAATGAAAGAATGAAACACGATGCTGGAAGAGGTTGAAAGAAGAAAATGGTTGAAGAGAAACAGGAAGGTACCGACAGGACTGAAGAAAAAAGTTTTGCTGAACTGCTCCAGGAGAGCCCGCCGGACCCGGGCTGGCTCAAACCGGGCGAGAAGGTTGAGGCCGCCGTTGTGAAGATCACGCCGGAATGGGTTTTTCTCGATCTCGGCGGAAAGAGCGAAGGGTATCTGGACGTGAGGGAATTGCTCGACGGGGAGGGCAGCGTTACGGTGAAGGAAGGCGATGTCATCAGCGCCTACTTTCTCTCCTCGCGCAACAACGAGAAGCTCTTTACGACCCGTGTCGGCTCCGGAGAGGCCGGACGCGCGTACCTCGAAGACGCCTGGCGGAGCGGCATTCCGGTGGAAGGCACCGTGGAGAAGGAAGTCAAAGGCGGTTTTGAGATAAAGATAGCGGGAAGCGTAAGGGGGTTTTGTCCCTTTTCCCAGATGGGCCTGACAAGGGTTGAAGATACAAAGGCCCTGCTGGGTAAAACGATGTCCTTCAGGATCACGGAATACGAAGAAAAGGGCCGCAACATCATCCTTTCCAACCGCGCGCTCCTGGAAGAAGAGCGGCGGAAGGAGATGGAGTCGCTGAAGGCCTCTCTGAGCGAGGGTATGACGGTCAGGGGCAGGGTCGTGTCGATTCTGGATTTCGGGGCCTTTTTGGATATCGGCGGCGTCCAGGGGCTTCTCCATGTTTCCGAAGTCGGCTGGGATCGTTCGGCGGATATCCGCGAGACGCTCTCCGTCGGTCAGGAAATGGACGTGACCATTATCAAGCTGGATTTGAATAAGGACCGCATCACCCTGAGTCTGAAGAAAAACCTTCCCGATCCCTGGGAAGAGGTCAGCAAGAAGTATCCGGAGGGGTCCATCCACACCGGCAGGATCGCCCGCCTGACAAAGTTCGGCGCTTTTGTCACCCTGGGTCCGGGAGTGGACGGTCTTGTCCACATATCCAAATTGGGCGGCGGGAAACGGATCAGCCACCCAAAGGATGCGGTCACGGAGGGCCAGGTCCTGGAGGTGAAAGTTGAGGCGGTGGACAGCGGGAAAAAACGGGTTTCTCTTGTTCCGGTTGGAGCGGACGCGGAGGAAGAGAGGCCGGAGAGAGGCGACGATTACCGCCGCTACCTCGGTAAAGATACCCGGTCCATGGGGACGCTGGGAGATGTCCTGAAGGCCGGCCGATCAAAGAAAAAAAGATAAAAAGGCTAAAAGGTATTCTGAGCTTTCCCGGATATTTCTCTTGACCGGCACGCCGGCCATTCATTATGATGATTATGTCAGAGCCGAAGCAGAACAATCGCTTTTACCATGATAAAGTGAGGTCGATATGAAGATCAGGGTGGACAAAGACAAGATCGTCAAGGCGGTGAAAAAGATCGATGGCATCGAAATCGTCCTCGAAAATGTGGCGGACGCGAAAGAGGCGATCAGCCTCATCCTGAGAAAAACAGAACTTCTGAAGAGCGACCTTTTCAAAAAATTGAAGGACATTGTTGTAACAGCGACGCAGGAATACAAGACCTCGGCCGTGGATTACAACATGGTCTTCACATTGGAGTTCTCCTTCGAGGAGGACGTCACCATGGACACGAAAGTGGCCTTCATCCGGGAACTTCAGGATTTCTTCGGCAAGTTCTGATTTCATCCTCCCGCCGGCGGCCATGGCCGCCCTTTTCCATTCGGCATTGGTTCCCCTCGAAGCCCATTTTTATGCGTAGCATCATTCCCGATGCGTAGCACATTACGCATCTGTAGAGCGGAATCCCCGTATCGCCGCCGTGACATTCCATATCAGATCATTAATCATATCAAGTCCTTCAACCTCTCCCTCCTGAGCCTGCCGCTTTGGCACGAAACGTGATTATACTTAAAGCACAGGGAAAAGAGACGGACGCGCAGGTGCGTTTGATCATAGTTAAGGATTGAGGGCCGGCAATAAATAAGGAGGGCGAAATGGCAAAGAGAACATCGAAAAAGGAAAAGGTCATGAAGCAGAGTGCGGAAATGCCCGTCGAGCAGGTTCCGGTTCAGTGGGGCGAGAAACTGGTCACGTTCTTCGATGAATTCGAAGTAGGCATGGATGGCGTCTGGTACGGGAAAGAGATGGATCTCGACGATGTCGATTCTTATTACTTCATGAGCGGCTACGAGATTATCAGCCTTTTCCCCGAGCTTTCCGTTATGGGTTCCGGTCGAACCGATATGTCCAGGGGACTCGAGCAAATCATAAAAACCAAAAGAAGTATCGCAAGTTTCGCGCATCTTTACGCGGCCAGCGGCAGCTTCCGGTATGCCCTGCCTTACGAGGGTGAGCTGAGCTAAAGGCAAAAGGCGAGAGGCAAAAGGCGAGAGGCAAAGGGCGAAAGAGCATCCTGAATGGATGCGGATGTTGCGGGCAGGGGAGGAGGGGCCCTGCCCGTTTTTTTATTCCGGTCCGCTATTCCTTCTTTTCAGCGGGCTTCAGGTAGAATTTGACGCCCGCGTCTTTAAAGGATTTATCGATGAAGCGGCTCACCCTTTCCTGTTTTGCGGCCTGAAGCGCCAGCGTCCGGACCTCTTCCTTGATCGTTTCGTAGGGCGGTATCTCCGCTTTCTTTTTTTCTTCCACTTTGATGATATGGTAGCCGAAGGAGGTCTCCACGATGCCGCTGATTCCGCCGGGTTCCAGCGCGAAGGCCGCCTTGTCGAATTCCGGGATCATGCTGTTTCTCTGAAAGAATCCCAGATCCCCCCCTTTCTGTTTTGAACCCGGGTCATCAGAGAATTCCCCGGCGAGTTTCGCGAAATCCTCGCCCTTCCTGACCCGGTCGAGGAGCCCTTCCGCCTTTTTCTTCGCCGCTTTTTTTTCGTCATCGCCGGCGCCCTGCTTCACGAGGATGAGGATATGCCTGGCGCGGACCCGTTCCGGTTTTTCGAAGACCTTCTTGTTTTTTCCGTAATAGTCCTCCGCCTCCTTATCGCTGACCGTGACCTTTTCGATGATTTCTTTCGACAGGTACGCGTGCGCGAGCAATTGATCTTTCATGATCTGGGCCTGTTTTCTGATCGCCCTGTTTTTTTCATAGCCCTTCTTCTTCGCCACGTTGGACACCACCATGATGGTGACCAGATCTTTGATGAAGGCCTCCCGATTTTCGGGGCTGTTCCTGATCAGGGTTTGCTGGTTTTCAGGATAAAAACTGATGATCATCTCAAGGTCGGCGCTGGTGATCGTTTTTTTCCCGATCTTCGCGAGAACCTCCTTCTCGTCGGCATGGGCGATGCCGGAACATAAAAAGGCGACGGCCAGAAGCGCAAGCAGCATTTTTATGGGAGCGTATCTCATGATTCCCTCCTCTGATTTTGGTATGCGGCACACAATAGCATTATTGGTTTTAAAAGTGCAAACGTATTTCATGTGGCGGAAGACGTTGTTTATCAGGTCCTGGGATGGTATGATAAAAAGAAATCATTGGAAAGCGAACGGGAAGGAGGAGCGTATTCCATGTCAGACAAAACGATGGAGAATCTGGGGCAGGCGTTCGTTGGTGAGGCGAAGGCTTATTTTCGTCTTCTGGCCTTTGCGAACCGGGCCGAAGAAGAAGGCTATCCACAGGTCGCCTCCCTCTTCAGGGCGATCGCCATGGCGGAAAGCGTTCACGCGAAAAATCATTTTGCCCTCATGGAGAGAGTCGGGACAACGGAGGAGAACCTGAAACTGTCCTTTGAAAAGGAAACGTTTGTGAACGAGGTGGCCTATCCGGAGCTCCTTCGTCAGGCCTGGGCCGCGGAAAACAAGCAGGCCATCTGGGCCTTCACGAAAGCCAGGAACGCCGAGGAGAGGCACGCGAAGCTGTACAAGCTGGCCCTCTCCGAGATGGTGAGCGACCGCCGAACCGTTTATTATGTCTGTTCGAATTGCGGCTGGGTGGAAGACGGAGTCCGCCCCGAGATCTGTCCCAACTGCCAGAGCCCTTCCGAGCTCTACCGGGAAGTGAAGTAGGCGGGCCGCCGAAATTTTACAAGTACAGGCTGTTCAAAAATGTGCAGATGCAAGGCTTTGATGGTTCGCAGTTCGACAAAGCTTGTCCTGAGCTTGCCGAAGGGCTCACTGTGACATCGCTCACCATGACAACCATTTTTGTCATCCTGAGCCCGTCGAAGGGTTGCCGAAGGGAGGGATGAGGGTAACGCAGCAGATGAGTGTTTTTCAGCAGCCTGAGCCGGTCACCGACCGGCCCTATTATACCCCTCAGGTCCCGCCGTAGCCGATTTTGGCCTTGCCGCCCTCGACGATCACGGGAACTTTCCTCGCGCCGCCCGAGAGCTTGAGCATTTCCTCAAGCTTTGTCTTGTCTGATAAGACGTCAATGTACTGAGCCGATGGATAGGCCGACCTGGCATCCAACGTATAGGGTCAGCCCGCCTTTCCGTAAATGATCACTTTTTCCGCCATCGAATGTTACCTCCTTACAGTTCGCAGCATGCAGACGCCGCCCATCCAGAAGCGCGGATGGACGTTTTTGAACAGCCTGACTGGTGTTGTGTCTCGTAAATTCATTTAGAAATGTCATTTCGAGCGCATCGAGAAATCTTAATCATTTTATCTCGGCACAAGATATCTCCCTTTGGTCGATATGACAATTTATTTTTGAAACACGATACTGGAAGAGTGTTGAAATAGTATCAAAGACGGCGATGGGAAGAAAGGAAAATGTTCCCGCCGGCCGGGCGCCGGAGCCCTGATCAGACCTCGAAAAGGTCCCGGGGACTTTTTGTGAGTATCTCGTTTCCGTCTTTGCCGATCAGGATCATGTCCTCCAGCTTGACGACGCCCACCGTCTCATCCATCATGTGGATATCCAGGGCGATGACGTAACCTTCGCCGATTTCCGATGAATCGTATTCCGACGGGATGGGCGGCTCGTTGAGTTCAACCCCGATCCCATGGCCGATGAGGCGCGAGCGGCGCCCCTTCCCGAAGCTCTGGAAGTGTTCGGCCCTCCCCAGTTCCTTTGCCTTTTCGAAGGCGAGGCGATAGATCTCGCTGCAGCGCATGCCGGGTTTCATCGCGGCGATCAGATGGTCGGCGATGGCTTTCAGGTCATCGTACATGGCGCGGATCTCGTCCTTTGCCCTCCCCAGAACGTAAGTCCGCGTCTGGTCGGCGTGGTATCCGTTCACCAGGGTCGGAATGTCGATCATGATGACGTCCCCTTTGGTGATCCGTCTTCGGCTCGGACCCGCGGGAACGGCGGGGCTCAGTCCCACGCCGGTGATCGTGTACACGACGCCGCTGTTCCTGAGGAGGTTCGGTCCCGATGCGATGGGGCCCCGGCTCATGTAAAAGTCGGGAAGACGGATGAAAAAGATCCCCTCGTGACCGGCCAGGCGGTGGGCGTTTTCAACGGCGGCCGCAAGCTCCAGCTCCGTCATTCCTTCCCGGAGATGGGTAAGGACGGCCTCGTGTCCCGCGTGGAGCGCCTCGCAGGCCCCCCGGATCTCCTCGATCTCGCGGGGCTCTTTCGTTTTTCTCTGGTCCAGAATGAGGGGTGAGACGTTCAGGAGTTCATAGCCGGAAAAGATCTTCTCCATCTCCTTGAATTGCTCGGCCGTGAGAACGTCGATCTCCGTCGCGACCCGCCCGTGCCCGGTCTTCAGAGGTGCGAAAAAGTCTTTGAAGATATTCGCGAGGCGGCGTTCTTCCCGGACGCGGTCTTTTCCGATGAAGACATCGTTGAGAGCGAAGTCGAGGCCGCTTCGGACGAAGAGGCGGTAATCATCGGGGGAGACAGCCAGGTAGGAGGGCTGCGCCGTCCCCGTGTAATAATAGATATCGCGGGAATAGCAGAGAAGGGCGCCGTCGAACCCCGCCTTACCGATCTTGTCCTGCAAAACCCTGATCCGTTTTTGCCTTTCCATTCCAACACCTCCCTTTTCTTGCGTTGTGCTGAAAAAACAGTTTATTACAAACTGCTTAAAAGCTTGTCCCGTACTCGATACGGGATGCTTAGATGCAAGGCGTCCTTCGACAAGCTCAGGATGACAAGAAGGATGTCATGGTGAGCCCTTCGGCAAGCTCAGGACAAGCTTTGTCGAACTGCGAACCATGCAGCGCAATGCAGCAGATGAGTGTTTTCAAGCAGTTTGTTAGTTAACCATGAATAACTTTCTCCTGCAACCTCCTCCATGTCGCTTCGGAGTACCAGATGTCCACGAATTCCAGGATGGAATCCCTTTCCCGCTTTTTCATGTCGTCGGCCAGCGGTTTCCGCAGCAGCTTCTTGATGCTCCGGAAGGCCGCGGCGTCCTTTTCCGCGAACCGCGCCGCGGTCTTTTCGGCCTCCCCTTCCAGTTCTTCCGGCGGGACGATTCGGTCGATCAGACCCAGCCGATGGGCCTCCTCCACGGAAAACATCGTGCCGCCGAGCATGGCCGCTTCGGCATTTCTCTGGCCGAGCCAGAGCTTCATCAGCTCCACGCTGCCGGCGAAGAGGGAGGAGCCGAATTCGATTTCGTTGAGAGAAATCTTCGCCTTTCCCGGGACCATGATCCGGTAGTCACAGGCAATGGCCATCATGCATCCGCCCGCGATCGTGTGGCCGTTCAGGGCGGCGATCACCGGTTTGGGATACGTGAAAAGATAGGTGTAGAAATCGGTGAATTTGGTAAGGTAGCGGATGAAATCGTTCTTTGCGTAGCCGAGAAATTCCGGGATGTCGAATCCGAAGGTGAAGAACTTCCCCGTCCCCGTCAGAATGACGGCCCGGATATTGCGATCTTCCTCCAGCTTGCGGAAGCACTCCGCCAGCTCGTCCACCACCGTTTCGTTGACGGCGTTCACCTTTCCCCTGCTCAGTGCGACCCTTGCGATCCCCGCCTTTTCGCTGATCTGTAAAAAACTCATCGCTGTTCCCTCCCTGTCATGTATTTTCCTGCGCCTATATCATGAGGGTTCAAAGGGCTCGGGGCGTTCTTGAAGGATTAATACTTATTATACTTATAAACCATGTCAGCGATCAAAGAACCTTTCGATCTGAATGAGGCTTTCAACAAACAGGAACCGACATGCCTCCCCGATAGGTGCGGTTTGTTCAGGAAATGGGTGCGCTTTTTTGCCGGATGGGTGCATGGTTAGAATATTTTTTCGATGTCATAAGCCAGAGGCGTCCTTCCCTGATCGCCATAGAAACAGGTTGCCCGCGGCAAAATCTCCTTAGCTTTTTCCGTCAGGGATTCGATTTCCCCGACCGACGGTGCCCGCCAGGGGAGGCCGGGTATCGGGAGGTAGGCATCGATCCGGAAGGGAAGCTCCCTGTCCACGGAGGCGATGAATGCCGCGATCTTCAGGACCTCCCCTTCGTCGACGTAATCGGGGATGAAGACCGTCTCCGCGTAGAGGCGAATGCCCGGAGCACTGTTGATGGTCCTGAAGTTTTTCAGGATGTCCGCGTTGTCGAAGCCTGTGTAGTTCCTGTGAAGATCCGGCGAGACGGCCTTGATGCTGAAGATGACCTCGTCGAGAAGAGCGAGGGGCGGCAGTTGAAATCCGTTGGTCAGGAGGGAGATATGCGAGCGCTTTTGCTGTTTCAGATATTCAAGGATATCCTCCAGGGCGGTGTCGCAAAGCGGCTCGGCCCCCATGAGAAAGGTGGTCTTGAGGGTCAGGTTCGAGAGACGCTCGCATAGCTCCTTCAATGAGAGAAATCTCCTCGGTCGCGGACTGCGGTAATCCGGATCATAGATCCGGAGGCGGTTCTCCGGGAGATGGCAGTCGAAGGCCTCTTTTTTCAGGAGACAGATCCGGCACCGGATATTGCATCCCCAGAAGTATAGGGAGCAGATCCCAATATCCCTCGAATAGGTGATGTGATAAACTTTGGTTTTAATCTTTTTCATATGACAAGGCGCTTAAGAATATCTATTCTCACAGGCTGCTAGTAGATTCCCGGGTCCCGATACTCCCCATAAACCTCGCGATAGACGTCGCAGATTTCCTGAACCGTGGCCAGGTTCTTAACGGCTTCAATGCAGTAAGGCATGACGTTCTGGCCTTTCTCACAGGCTCGCCGGATGTCCTCCAGACTTCTTTTGACGGCCTTGCTGTTCCGCCTGCGGCGCACGGCGTTCAGCTTCGCGATCTGTTCCGTTTCGACGGCATCGTCGATTTCGAGCGGCGGCACGTAGGTCTCCTCATCGACAGCGTACTTGTTCACGCCGACCATGACCCTCTCGCCGGACTCGATCTGCCTCTGAAATCGGAAGGCCGCATCGGCGATCTCCGCCTGGGGGAATCCCGCTTCAATCGCGGAAACCATCCCGCCCATCCGGTCGATGCGGTCGATGTACTCCCAGGCCTTCTCCTCCATTTCGCTGGTCAGGGCCTCCACGAAGTAGGAGCCGGCCAGAGGATCGATCGTGTTCGCGACGCCGGTTTCCTCCGCGAGGATCTGCTGGGTGCGCATGGCGACCCGGACGGCGAAGTCCGAGGGCAGGCTCAGGACCTCCGTCAGGGAACTGGTATGAAGGGACTGGGTTCCGCCCAGGACGGCGGCCAGGGCCTCGATGGCTGTCCGGGTGATGTTGTTGTAAAGCTGCTGGGCCGTGAGGGAACTCCCGGCGGTCTGGACATGAAAGCGCATCCACCAGGACCGGGGATCTCGGGCTTGAAAGCGTTTGCGCATGATTTTGGCCCACATTCTCCTTGCCGCGCGAAGCTTGGCGATCTCCTCGAAAAAGTCGATGTGGGTCGTGAAGAAGAACGAGAGTCTCGGCGCGAATTGATCAGCGGGAAGGCCTTTGCGGCGGACGACATCCTCCACGTATTCGATGCCGTTGCGGAGCGTGAAGGCGAGCTCCTGGACGGCCGTGGAGCCCGCCTCCCGGATGTGGTACCCGCTGATGGAGACCGTGTTCCATTTGGGGACGTACCGGGCGCCGAATTCAACCGTGTCGCTGATGAGTTTCAGCGACGGCTCGGGTGGACACATCAGGGTCTTCTGAGCGATGAATTCCTTGAGCATGTCGTTTTGAAGTGTCCCGCTTAATCTGGAGAGGGGGACGCCTTTGATCTGCGCGGCGGCGCAGTACATGGCCCAGAGGACCGTCGCCGGCGGGTTGATCGTCATTGCGGTGGTCAATCGATCCAGGGGCAGTCCTTCGACCAGCACCAGGAAGTCCTCCAGGGTGTCGATGGCCACGCCGCACCGCCCGCATTCGCCGCGGGCCCGGGGGGAATCGGAATCGTAGCCCATGAGGGTCGGGAAATCAAAGGCGGCGCTGAGCCCCGTGTTTCCTTCTTTGAGGAGCATGTGCCACAGGCGATTGGTGTCTGCGGCGTTTCCCATCCCCGAGAACATACGGAGCGTCCAGCATCTGCCGCGGTAGCCCGTCGGCTGGATCCCCCGGGTAAAGGGAAACTGTCCCGGGTAGCCGATGTCCCGGGCGAAGTCCACGCCCTCGTTATCCTCGGGTGCGTAGAGCCTCTCGATGGGCAGGCCCGACACGGTGGTCCACGCCCGTTCCGGTTTCTGGTCGGGATGTTTTGCAATGGTTTTCCGGACCTCGTCCTCCCACTTCCTGCGGAGTGCCCCGGACTGGTCCAGCAGTTCACCGGCGAAATACATGACCCGTCCTCACAATGAATCTACCGCTTGTTTATAGCATCTTTCGGGACAATTCTCTAAATCTCATTCTCCGTGGGGACACCACATTGGCATGAAAATATTTGTCATCCCTGCGACCCTTCGACGAGCTGGGGGTGACAAAAGATACCGTCATGGTGAGCTTGTCGAACCATGGATTCCGGATCAAGAGACTGTGTCATAATAGTAGAAAACACCTTCAACGATGTCATGCCGGCGAAAGCCGGTATCCAGAAACTATTGAAAATACTGGATTCCGTGTCGCGCTTCGCTTGCACGGAATGACAAAATTGTGATTACGACACAGTCTCCAAGTCCGGAATGACATTGAAAACATGTCTGTCTCAACTTACTTCAGCGCCGCACCTTTCTGCAGGCATCTTCCCGCCACTTCTTCTGCCAGGGTATAAGGGTCTGCTTCCTTCCTGATCACCTTTCCTATCATCCAGTTCAAATCGCCCGCGGTCACGAGCCCGTTCAGGATCGGTTCGAGGATGCAGGCGCGGAGGGCTTCGCTCAACTCATGCATGGCCTTGCGCCGGATGCGGTCCTCCATCCGGTCGTTGCAGACGAGATGCTGATAATGCGCCTCTATCTTCGTGGAAAGGACCTCGATGCCCGCTTCGAAAACGGCACGATCGAAGGCGTTTCCAACGGTGAGGATCGACGGCTTCCACCCGCCCGCGGAAGAGGGTGACATCTCGAGCATGGAAAGGATCTCCCTCTGGAGTTTTCTCGTCCCCTCGCGGTCCGATTTGTTGATCACGAAGATGTCGGCGATTTCCATGATGCCGGCCTTGATCACCTGAATCTCATCGCCCATCCCGGGGACCAGAACGACGACGACCGTGTGGGCGTGATTGATGATCTCCACCTCCTGCTGCCCCGCGCCCACGGTCTCAACGAGGATGACCTCCTTTCCCATGGCGTCCAGGATATGGATGGCGTCCCCGACGGCCTTTGAAAGCCCTCCCAGGAATCCCCGGGTCGCCAGGCTTCTCACGAAGACGCCGGGATCGTCTGCGTGGCGCTGCATCCGGATCCTGTCCCCGAGGATGGCCCCGCCTGAAAAGGGGCTTGTGGGATCGACGGCCAGCACCCCCACGGTCTTCCCTTTCCTGCGGCACCAGTCGATGATCCCGTCCACGAGAGTGCTCTTCCCCGCTCCCGGCGAACCCGTGATGCCCACCACATGAGCCTTCCCCGTGTCGTGGAAGAGATCCTTGATGGTGGACCGCGCCTCGGGAATGTTATCTTCGATATTCCTGATGAGGCGGGAAGCGGTGCGGACATCGCCTTCCCTGATCTTCTTTGCCTTCTCCATCTTTCATTTCCTCTCTATGATGCCATCAGCAGGGGTACTGAAAAACACCTTTGTTGCAGGCTGCTCAAAAATGCTTAGATGCAAGGCGTCCTTCGACTGACTCAGGACAGGCTCTGAAACTGTCATGGTGAACTGTCACAGTGAGCCCTTCGGCAAGCTCAGGACAAGCTTTGTCGAACTGCGAACCATGCAGCGCAGCAAGCAGACGCCGTCCCCGCCCTTCGAGTAACTCAGGATAGACTCCAGCGGGGATGAGTGTTTTTCAGCAGCCTGTCAGTAGAGTCCGGGGTCGCGATACTCGCCATAGACCTCGCGGTAGACGTCGCAGATCTCCTGGACACTGGCCAGTTCCTTCACCGCCTCGATGCAGTAGGGCATGACGTTCTCGCCCTTTTTGCAGGCGTTCTTGAGGTCGTCGAGGCGCTTCTTCACGGCCTTGTTGTCCCGTTTTCTTTTGACGGCCTTCAGGCGTTCGATCTGCTCTGTCTCCACCTTGTCGTCGATTTCCAGGAAGGGAATCGGCGTCACGTCTTCGGAGACATACTTGTTCACACCGATCATGATCTTTTCATTTGCATCGATCTGCCTCTGGTACTTGTACGCCGCGTCGGAAATCTCAAGCTGGGGGAAGCCCTTCTCAATGGCGGCGATCATCCCTCCCATCTCGTCAATCTTGTGGATATAGTCCCAGGCCTTCTCCTCCATTTCATTGGTCAGGGCTTCCACGAAGTAGGAACCGGCCAGGGGATCGATGGTGCTGGTCACGCCTGTTTCCTCGGCGATGATCTGCTGAGTCCTCAGCGCGATCTGCACGGCGTGGTCGGAGGGCAGGCAGAGGACCTCGTCGAGAGAGTTGGTGTGGAGAGACTGCGTTCCGCCGAGAACGGCGGCGAGGCCTTCATAAGCGGTCCGAATGACGTTGTTGTATGGCTGCTGGGCGGTGAGCGAACAGCCTGCCGTCTGGGTATGGAATCTCATCCACCAGGACCGCGGATCTTTCGCGTGGTAACGGTCGCGCATGGCCTTCGCCCAGATCCTCCGAGCGGCGCGGAGCTTGGCGATCTCTTCAAAGAAATCGATGTGAGAGTTGAAGAAGAAGGAGAGCCGCGGCGCGAAAGAATCCACATCGAGCCCCTTTCTCCTCATGACGTCTTCCACATACTCCATCCCGTCGCGCAGCGTGAAGGCGAGTTCCTGGACCGCCGTGGAGCCCGCCTCCCGGATGTGGTACCCGCTGATGGAGATGGTGTTCCATTTCGGGACGTACCGGGCGCCGAATTCAACCGTGTCGCTGATGAGTTTCACCGAAGGCTCCGGTGGGCACATCAAGGTCTTCTGGGCGATGAATTCCTTGAGCATATCGTTCTGAATGGTGCCGCCGATCTTGTCGAGCGGAATGCCCCTGATCTGCGCGGCGGCGCAGTACATGGCCCAGAGGGCTGTCGCCGGCGGGTTGATCGTCATGGAGGTGGTGACCTTGTCCATGGGGATCCCGTCCACCAGGACGAGAAAATCCTCCAGGGTGTCGATGGCCACGCCGCACTTCCCGCATTCACCGCGGGCCTTGGGCGAGTCCGTGTCATACCCCATGAGGGTCGGGAAATCGAAGGCCGTGCTCAATCCGGCATTCCCTTCCCGCAGGAGCATGTGCCAGCGCTGGTTCGTATCGCGGGCGCTTCCCATCCCGGAGAACATCCGGAAGGTCCAGTATTTTCCCCGGTAACCTGTGGCCTGATTTCCCCGGAGGAAGGGGAACTGCCCCGGATAGCCGATGTCCCGCTCGAAATCCAGATCCTCGATATCCTCCGGCGTGTAAAGCCTTCGGATGGGCAGGTCCGAGACGGTCGTCCACAAGTTTGCGGGTTTCTGATCGGGGGCCTTGGCGACAATCCTCCGCACCTCGTCCTCCCACTTTTTCCGCATCTCGCTGGATTTTTCCAGCACGTCCTTTGCGAAGTACATGGCGGATCCCTCCTTTCAGAACAAGCTGTTGAAAAACGCTTATCTGCTGCGTTATCCTCATCCCTCCCTTCGGCAACCCTTCGACCCTTCGGCAAGCTCAGGACAGGCTTCCTAATTGTCATGGTGAGCGTGTCGAACCATGCGCGCCTTGCATCTAAATGTTCTGAATAAGAATTTATTCGCAATGCGCGCCTGATTGTTGCGAAGAATAGCACAGGAGGGTTTCGACGATGGGAGCGACTATTAATCTTATTAAGCGAAGTGATACATCAGGAATATGGCGTGTGATAAGGGATTGAGCGTTTCAAGAGGCAACATACTTGCAAGATAGGTGCGATTTATTCACGGGATGGGTGTCGTGTGCGCATGTATCTAAAAGAGGCTGCCCCCGGCATCATTCAGGGTTTTGGGGGAGGCGTATAGGGTGCCCTGAGATATTTCTTCGCTTCTTTTCTGGGGATATCTCCCCCGCCGTCTATCTCCAGAGCCGTTGAATAGTACTCTTCGGCCTGCTTCCTTTCGTTCAGGGCATCGTGAATCATCCCCAGCCGCACCAGACTCAAAGCCCGAATCCGGTCTCTATGTAGAGAAGTATCCTTCAGGGCTCTCTGGAAATGTTCCGCGGCTTTTGCATATTCCCCCTGGCTGAAAAAAATTCTGCCCATGAGCTGATCGTACCGGGGCCGGAGCTGGGGAACATAAGGCGGTTTGCCGGTCTGGATTCCCCTCTCAATCTCCCGGGCTACGGCAAAGGCCTCTTCGAATCGGCGGAGGTCGGAAAGCGTATTGGCCAGTACAAAGGCAAAATTATAATTGCGGGGATACCTTTTCTTCAATTCCTGCGCAATGGGCAAGGCACGGGAGGGCTGTTTTTCGTAATTCGTATAAGTCGAGGAGAGATCGGCCTTTGCCATGACCTTGAGAAGATCTCCCTTCTGTGACGCCAGCTCCAATTCCTGGAGACCTTTTTCGCGGTCTCCGGTCGTGATCAGCAAGGAAGAGACAAATCGAGTCAGGCCCGTGAGATGATTGAGATGATAGTGGAGAAGACCCCTGAGATAGTAAATATCGTAATTCAGGGGATCTTCGTTCCTGGCTCTTTCCAGATAATCCCAGGCTCTTGAGCTTTCCTCCGCCATGGTGGAATAATGTTTTTGAATGATCGCCAGGCGAACCAGGGCGATTTTGGCCAGGGCCATGGCAAAATAAGCCTGGCCGTCTCTGGAATTCCCCTCGATTCTTTTTTCCCCTCTTGCAAGGGTTTCCCTGATGTAACTCATCATTGCCGCTTGATTTCTGACACGGTCCCCCGGCTCGAAGCTCATCTCATAGGAAGATAAGTGAACCAGCGCGAGGAATGCATACCCCGTCGGATTTTCCCGGTCCAGTTCCACGGCCTTTTGCAGGTAAGCAATGGCGTTGCGGGTTTCCAGGTTGAACGCTTTTTCAATGCCGTTCCTGAGATAGGAATGGAACGGGTTTGACGAAAGTTGAGCCGCCCCCGCGTCTATTCCGGCGCCAAGGATTAAAAAGGCCATGCAGAGAACAGGAACGAATATTTTGTACTGCCGACTCTTCATATAGTGCCCATTCATTCAGGCTGTCGGATCAGGTCACAGCCCGAAAATCCGCCGGGCGTTCCCGTGCAGGAACAGATTTCTCGTCTCCTCGTCCAGTCCCAGGGAATCAAGACCTTCCAGGCATTTCTTAGGTGTGATCATGGGGTAGTTGGTCCCGAAAAGCACCTTCTTCTTTCCGTTGGTCTTCATGTAGGCCACCAGCTCCGGAGGGTAGCGCTTTGCCGTGTAGGCCGATGTGTCGATATAGACGTTGGGGTGCTTGGTCGCCACGTCGATCATCTCCGTGGTCCACGGATAGCCGATATGGCCGCAGACGAAAGTGAGCTCCGGGAACTCGATGGCCGCCACGTCGATGTAGGGAATCGGCCGGCCCGGCTCGGAGGGGCAGAGGGGGCCCGTGTGGCCCACCTGGAGGCACACGGGGATGCCCAGCTCGACGCACTCGGCGAAAAGCGGGTAATAGCGCCGGTCCGTGACGGGGATGTCCCACAGCCACTGGACGACGCGCAGCCCCTTGAAGCCCAGCTCGTGGACGCAGCGCCGCAGCTCCCGGACAGCCGCCATGGGTCGGTACAGGTCCGCCGAGGCTATGCCGATCAGGCGGTCCGGGAATTTCCGGACGAAGCCCGCCACCTCGTCGTTGGTGATGTGCGCTCCCTGCGGTCCCCACCAGGAACAGATGAGCCCCTTATCCACGCCGCCCTGATCCATGGCGGCGACGGTGAAGTCGATGGGGATCTCCTCCTTGAGCGTCTCCATCCCGGTCCAGCGGCGGAGGGACTCGAATATGGGCAGGTTGATGAAGCGCAGTGTCGGGTGCTGCATCCAGACGTCGATTACGGAGGTGTTGTTCATGGCTCTTCTGCTCCTTCCTTATGGCTTGTCTTTTTAGGGCTGATGTTCCGCGTGGACAAAACAGAACAGCGGCAGGACTTTCCCCACGGAGAAGCCGTCGCGGAGAGAAAGATATTTCTTTTCCATTTCACTTGCCGTGAGGTGCATGATGATCCTGTACCCGCGGTCCAGAAGAAACGATTCCATAGGAATCTGATTTCGGGTGTTTTTTTTAAACTCAAGGGGGACACCATTGAAGAGTGATCGGAGAGAATCTCGCATAATTCTGAAATTTTATCAACCAGAGAGCGCAGCATAGACCAAACTGGGCAGCTGGTTGCAGCGCATTTTTTCGTGAGAATCATGCTGCTGACCGATGCTGCCCAGTCCTTCGCAAATCACAAGTGAAGGTCAGAACCCTGTTGTTAGAGCCATCCCATGTTTTCGGCTTGTGCTTTTATTTTTTTATTGTACTCGCCCCTTCTTAAAAAGAAACCTTCCGGATCGAGCTCTCTGGTGATTCTCAGTTGTTCTTCCGTCGGCGGTTCGGTCTCCCTCACAATTGGCGATACTTTCAGATCCCAGTTCACATTCTCTTTTACGGAATCAACCGTGAGGCCCGGATGAAAAGTCTCTAAATACATCTCTTTCGTTTCCGGACTGAACCGGAACACCCCGCGCGTGGATATGACGGCAGCCGGCCCTGTTCCTTCCGGCAAGCCTTCCTCATATCGGCTGTTTCCGCCCCTCAGGTATCCGGGCGTTGTGACATAATCGCATTTCTCGACAAACCGGCGCTTCTCATGAACCATGACGATCAAGCTTCTCTTGGCAAAGGTGCCAAAATCGTGGGCGCCGCCGCTGCCGGGAAACCTGACATCGGGTTTAAAATAATCTCCAAAACACGTCGAATTGAGATTACCGTATTTGTCAACCTGTGCCCCGCCGACAAAACCAACATCGACAAAACCTCTCTGTAAGAACAGAGCCATGATATCTGTCAACTGCCCCGCGAAAATAGCCCTAGGGACCAGATCCGGGTCCACAACACTGAAAGGCGTCCTCGATGGCAAGGAATCAAAAGACCCCGTTTCGTATGCCATTTTGCTGTTGGGGGCGTGAGTTCTCTTGGCCAGCATGGCACTAAGGAGGGGAAGACCCACTCCGATGAGAACTCTTTCACCATCTTTTATTTCTCTCGCGCCGGCTGCGATCATTAACTCGGGCAGCGTAAAGTCTTTGGCGTATTTCTGATCGGTCATATCTCCACCTCCTATATGTCCATATGCATTGTGTCAAAGGGATAGGTGCCATAATTGATCGGATCGCTGTAAAACGGCTTCGGCTTCAGTCTCATCAGCCGTTTATATCCATACTTTTTGATATAGTTGGCAATATACCCAGCCCTGTCTTCTACGCCGTAGACCCATTCATCCAGAAACTGTTTGAATTTACCGTCATCGTCGGAAACGAAATTGGCATACATGTATCTGAACCAACGGTCATCGTCATGATACCCGAACAGATGTCCCGGATGAGCGCCCCATGGTTCGTGGACGACGGCTGCCACTCTGAAACCGGGAGCAAGTGTTAATTCCGGATTCCGCCTGATGGTATCCGTATCAACAATCTCTTCCACGCTGGCGATGATCGTTTTGCCGGAAAGTGCTCCCCATTTCGCTGAAAAGAGTGAACCCCAGGTCTGAATGTTTCCTTCCAGGTCAGCTCGCTGGCAGTGAATGATGGAGACGTCAGGATTAATGCCCGAGATGAGTGTTACCTTCTGCTTTGTGAAAGGACATTCCATATGTTTGAGTTTGTTCTCACCAAGGAAGGCTTTAATCTCGTTAATGGAGGACCCTTTTTGAGACATGATCGGCATGAACGGAATACCCATAGCTCCGGCCATTAACTTTGCCGTGAGGCCGAAGTTTGAGTAATCTTCAACCTCGATCAAGCCCTTTTCAACGGCCCGGCGAAAGCGATAGCCTGGTCCAAAGGCCTCGTTCGCTGACCATGACAGGATGATCCTTTTCACACAGCCCGCTCCGACCATTTGGTCGAATATCTCTCCGGGGGAACTCTCAATCAGAGTGAGGTCCTTTTTACCCTGCCGGATGATCTCATGGGCTGCTGCGGCCGCATGGTTGGCCCAGACAGCGCTTATGAAAAGCGTCATCCCGTCTTTGACATATTTTGAAATCGCGTCTTTCATCGTCATGACTTTCGTTTCTTCAGCCATACTTGTTCCTCCCTTTTTTGTTTCAGCTACTGTCAAAGTCCATGAAACTTAGGAAAACTAAACCCCTTAAGGCTTCCTCTCACCCCCTTTCTCAAGATCATTGATCTGATATGGACTCGTTATATGTGGGTTAAATGTTCAAAGACGGATAAGATATTTGCCAACCGGCATCAAGCCTTGGGGGATTATCCATCCTGCCCCGATAGCGTGATTCCAAGGTATTATTTGAAGTGTCTGACTTTTCTCCGATTATAAGGATGACCCCCAAACGGTCAATATTAAATGTTATTAGTATTTTATATACATGATTTGTATATAAAGAATGTTCCTGGACATCGTTGGGGGACGGGAAGGAGCTGTTCTGTTGGAAGGTTCTACAAAGAAGATGCGGTCATGCGAGCGATGAGAGATACATCCTCAGGTTATCTTTATTGTTCATCCCGAGTTTCTTTCTGATGCGGTATCTGTAAATATTAATGGCACTGGGCGTCACATTCATCAGATCGGCGATTTCTTTTGATGACCTCCCTTCTTTTATCAAATCCGCGATTCGAACTTCTCGGCTCGTCAGATTCAGATATTTTGATGATAGTCTATGGGTGAATGGGGAAAGAATGTTTCTCAGGTTCGTCTCAAGAATGTTGACAAGGGCCGTGCCTTTATCGTCTATACGCTTTTTCTTCAATTCGTCCACATAGGGCAGAACGAGCTCCTCGATAGTGACCAGAAGCCTTTCTTCGAGCTCGGTTTTGTCTCTTTCTCTTTGATTCAAAAGGACCTTCAAAGCGGTATTAAGCTCTTCCAACTCATGGGACTTGATCTTCAATTCACGCTCCCTCTTTACGATAGCCTCCTCCGCCAGTTTGCGCTTGGTGATGTCGCGAATGCACTCGATGGCTCCCACGATGTTGCCTTTGCTGTCGTAAAGAGGGCTTGCCTTTCCCCATAAATAAGCGTCCCTCCCGTTTATCTGAATGCCCGGCACACCCACTTCCACAATCAGGAGGTTCCGTTCCCTGTTAAAAACCGTATAGGTCTTTTCATATTTTTTGTTCGACTTGAGCACCAGGTTAATGGACATGGGTCTCCTGATTTTCCAGAACGGCAGGGCGTGTTGATAGTCCCTCTTTCCAAGGATGTCTTTCGCTTTCACCCCCGTCAATTCTTCCGCAGCGCGGTTCCAGGCAATCAATCTTCCTTCTAGATCAATGGCAAACGTCGTATCCGGCAGAAACTCGATAATATCCCCGAGCCGCTGCCGGGACTCCAGGAGGGCCTCTTCCGCCAGCTTGTACTCTGTGATGTCCATGGAGTTGCCCAGAATAGCCCGCCTGCCTTCATGGGTAATGGCCGTAACGGTTTCCATAATCCACCGGATATCCCCCGTTTTTGTGATGATCCTGAATTCATGGGGCGTAACACGCTGATTCTTAAGCATCTCCCGGGCATTTTTCCTGACCAGTTTCACGTCCTCGGGATAGAGAATGGAGCTTGCTTTTTTCCCGATGAGTTCCTCCGGCGTATAGCCGGCATAGGATGCAGCGTTTGGATTGATGGAATAAAATTTCCCATCCTGCACCACGTAAATGCCGGCAAGAGACCGCTCTGTCAACGTTTGGAAAAGCCCGTCACTTTCTCGATACTTTCCATCGACGCTGCTGTTTTCCAAGGAGTTTGCTTTCGGCTTCTCTACCTTACGACGCACCCCATCATGAATTGATCTTTTCATCGTGAAGAATCTCCGTGATCAAATTTCACTTTTATCGGTTTTGGCCGTACTTGTTACACCTTTTCCCACTGCTTTGCTCAGTGACTCGTACGGTATCAGAAACCGTCCCGAATGGGAATGAGTTTATGTTTGCAAGGTTGATTCGAAATCTATCAGGAGACCATGGGAAGCGAAGAATGAAGCACAGGGAGCATGTACGGTTATACGGAAGGACAAAGCAGCGATTCATCTTCCCGCATTGACACACAGAACCCGTTCGGCCTATACTTTCATCGGCTGAAAATAAATCGGATGAAAGTGCGCGAAAGAACGTTATGAGATTGATCCTGATCAGGCACGGTGAAACCCTCTGGAACCGGGAGAAGAAAATTCAGGGGATAAGCGACATCGAATTGAATGAGGTGGGAGTAAAGCAGGCGCAGCGACTCGCCTCAGCCCTCAGAGATGAAAAAATTGATGCCATCTATGCCAGCCCTTTGAAGCGTGCTTACGAGACGGCCCGGATCATAGGACAATTTCACGGGGGATCCATTCATGTTGAAGACGGGCTGGTTGAAATGAATCAAGGGGACTTTGAAGGCCTTCAATATCACGAATTGATGGACCGGCATCGAGAATTCCTGAAGCAATGGATCGCTGACCCCGGTCTCGTCAAAATGCCCAACGGAGAATCGCTGTCGGAACTTCAGGAAAGGGCCTGGCGGGTCATGGAGTCGATCCTGTGCAAACCTGGAAATGTCCTGGTGGTCTCTCATAATTTCACCATTGCCTCGATTCTGTGCAAAATTCAGAATATCGGTCTCTCGGAATTCAGAAGTGCCTGTGTGGACACGGCTTCAAGAACGATCATCGATTGCAGGAACGGGGAGTTTCATCTCGAAATGCTGAACGACGTGAGGCATCTTAGCGGCCTTGAAGATTCGCGGCAGGAGAAACAGCTTTAACGCTTTGCCTTCTTCTTCAACCCATCTTACATTAAAGGAGTGTCCATGTTCCGTTTCCTCATGGTCCTGCTCATGATCCTTCTCCTTCCCGTCTCAGCCCTGGGAGAGATCAAGACTGTCACCCATACCGTGAAGCAGGTCTTCGGCGGGAGCCAGTCTCCCGACGATGCCAGGATCGCCGCGGTCGCAAAGGCCAAGCGGGAGGTCCTGGAAATGGCCGGGACCTATATCGAGAGCACCACCATTGTCAGACATTCCCGCGTGGACAGAGACGAAATCCTCGCTCTCTCGGCAGGGGTCCTCAAAGCGGAAGTCGTTTCCCAGAAAAATTATCTAACCGGAGACGCCTTCGGAATCGAAGTCGCGGTCAAGGTGGAAGTGGATACCGCCCTGCTCGAAGATCGTGTGAAGAAAGTGCTTGAGGACAGGATGTACCTGGAACAGCTCACGGACGCGCGCGCTCGCGAAAAAACTCTTCTGCAAAGGATAGCCGATCTGGAGACGGAAAACATTCGCCTCAAGGGACCCGCCAGGGAATCCGCCGGTCTTGAGAAGAAATTCAACAGGGCCTCCCAATCGCTGGCAGCGCTGGCCAAACTTGAATCGGCGCTGGCTACGAGAAGCACAGCTCTAAGGGATTACACCCGCAGCAGGCAACTTTATGAAAACGGGCTATTCTCCGGGGCTCAGTATCTTGAGATCAAGACACGTTATGAACATGCGGTCGCAGCAGTCAATGAGGCCGAGGCTTCCGTGAAGGCAGGGATGGAGGAGACGTTCCGGACGCGATAGGACTGAATTTCAAGAATAAAGATTTGACCCCACACTCCCGCAGGTGTTTTGATGAAGCAGGTCGATATCATCGATGAAATCTACAGGAGGCTGCCGCCGGAGGAGATCCCCTGGAATATAGAGGTGCCTCCGGAAGCTTTAGTGGTGCTGGTTGAGAGCGGGAAAGTGCGGCCGTGCAAAGCCGTCGATCTCGGGTGCGGCGCCGGCAACTACGCTGTTTATCTTGCCGGCAGGGGGTTTGACGTCACGGGTGTCGACATTTCCCCCGCGGCGATCCGGATTGCGGACGAGAATGCAAAGAAGAAAGGTGTCGCGTGCCGTTTTGTTGTTGCCGATGTTCTCGGTGATCTGAAAGAATTGAAAGAGACTTTCGATTTTGCCTATGACTGGGAACTGATGCATCACATCTTTCCGGAGCAGCGAAAGAAATATGTTGAAAATGTGCATGGGCTGCTGAATCCGGAAGGCCGCTATTTATCACTCTGCTTCAGCGAACAGGATCCCGGGTTCGGCGGCACGGGAAAGTACCGAAAGACGCCGCTGGACACCCTTCTCTATTTTTCCTCCGAAGATGAGATGAGAGACCTTTTCGAGCCTCATTTCCGCATCGATGAATTGAGGACGATCAAGATCAGCGGCAAAGGCGCCTCCCACCTTGCCGTCTATGCCTTCATGGAGAAAAGATCATAGCCCGAAGACCCGCCGGTCGTTACCATGCAGGAACACGGCATCTCGAGAGACCGGCAAGGCAACTTCATGAAAATAGGTTCTTACCCGAGGTTTGGTATCGCGAGAACAAGGCGCGTTATGAAAGCGCGGTTGCAGCAGTCAATGAGGCCGGGGCTTCCGTACTCTCTCACGATCTTTTCAGGAAGCTGTCCCGGTCTTCTAGGAAGCCTTTGTAGATCTTGTAATAGTCCGTCTCCTCGTAAGGCACCGGTCGGACGGGGGCATCGTCGAAGCTGTAGATGACGGCCCCGGGGCAGGCCAGGAGAATCGGCGAGTGGGTCGCGATGATGAACTGGGCATGACCCGCAGCGCCCGTTTCCATTAAAACGTCTATCAATTCCAGCTGGCTCCGGGGCGAGAGGGCCACCTCGGGTTCGTCCAGGAGATAGAGGCCCTTGACCCGGAAGCGCGACCTGAAGAAGGACATGGTGGACTGGCCGTGGGACTGCGTCAGCAGGGACCTTCCGCCGAAATAGTCGAGCTGGCCGGGATCCGCTGCCGCCCACTCCTCCAGGATGCGCGCAAAATTCTTGAAAATATCCGAACCGAAGAAAGACCCCGGAACCCTGCCGTCGGCCCACTCCATCCCCAGGTAGCGGGACAACCTGTTTTCATAAGGGTTATGCCTGATGCGGGTTGCAAACTGCTCCTGCCAGATATGGATGCCGCAGGCACGGGACATCGCCTGAAGCAGCGTGGATTTTCCCGAGCCGTTTTCCCCCACGAAGAAAGTGACCGCACTGGTGAAGGGAATCCGTTCCGTCAGGCGAAGGACGGGAAGATTGAAGGGATAATGCTCATTCGTCGGATAGTCCGACGAATGGAGGGCAACGCCGTTCAAATGCATGGGCGCATCATTCCTGTCTGCGAATTTCCGCGCACTATACCCGACCGGGGTGAAACAGTCAAATGCGTCCATCGCGTTCGTTGCGTTTGTAGAGTCTGTTGCGTCTTGTGTCTATCCCTATTCCCGTGGTTCATTCAAGGGCGTTCCGTATCCTACGCACATCAGTTCATAAGCAACAGCGTTCCCTTAATCTCTTAAATTATACAAAACCGCATCTTTGCCGAAGTTGATAATGAGCGGGGTTTGACGGTGCCCAATTCTGGCGGATGTTTCTTCGGTCTGTTTTTTTGCGTAAGCGCCAAGTTCAATGACGGAGATGCGATGGTCCTGATTGCTGTCGGCTTTTCTGTTGTTATTGAGGCCGTCGATCAAGTGGTAAGAGAAAAGGCCGTTTCCTTTGTATCCGTCCATCGCCTCCTGCTTCGAGCTTGCCGAGGCATAAATATGCAATCCCATCTTTTTTGCCAGCACGGACATGCGCGCATCATACAGCCCGCTGACAATGTAATCAACGCCGCCGGCATGACAGGTGTCAAAAATCATGAGCTGGCTCAAGGACTTGATGCTTTTTGAGAAATCCACTATTTCATTGGAGCTGATCAAATTGCCGGCAGCCGCCTTTCCATCGTAGTCTGATGTGACGATGTAATATTGATTTTCCAACAGAACGCCGTGCGCTGCGATAAAGAGGACAAAAGAATCGGCAGGCTTCATTTTTGCGGCCAACTCCGCCACCTTTGCCTTGATATTTTTCTTTGTCGCTTTTTCGTTGAAGACGGTTTCAATGTGAACGGCATCCTTGCGGAAAAGCGTTGCAGATTGTTCCGCAATCCGGCCGGCGAAATCCCGCGCGTCCTTAACGGCGTATCGGAGGTTGATTGTCCACAGGCGGTATTCGTCTATCCCCACGCAAAGCACATAAAGAGATGGCAAGTCGGCAGGCTTAAGAGATTTGAAAGCGGCGGTTTTCATGATGCTCTGCACGTTATTATATCTGTTGAAAGCGGAGATGCTCACCTCGTTTTCGCCGGACACCGCATCAATCTCAACATAGCCCGAAAAATAATCTTCTTTGGATTTGCTGACAATCTGCCCTGTGTCTTTCTTCATGCGGAGATTTACACCGCGGATGTTTTCGTAAATGCTCCGGCCGTTCATGGCGATTAATTTTGTTTTTTCACCTGCGTCACGGGCCATATCCCGGTAGTAGCCGTCGGATTGAATAAGCTTGCCGTTGTGGAACAATCTGATTTCCCCGATGCCGCCGCCCGTGCTTTTAACCGTGTAGCCGACTTTCACTTTTTCCGCGCCGGTGGCTGAGGGGAACGCTGTGAAGGCGACTTCCGGCGGCGGGTTCCGGAGCGCCTCGTCAATCGTCAGAGTGACCAATCCCGCGATTTCTTCCCCTCTCAATTTCGCCTGAAGAATATCGGGGCGGTAAAACACATCATAGAACTGGTCGATGACGTAAACCTTCATCCCCTGCCTGATATTGAGATGGTTATGGCCGTCTTTTGACGAGTTGTAATAACCTTCCGGCGTTATGGCAATCCATTCGCCGTTGGAAAAACCGGTGAATTGAGCCAATTCCCGCCCGGAGGACGTTTCCCACACCTTCAGTGCGCCGTCCCAGCCGGCCGACAAAATCTTTTTTCCGTCTGCCGACAGGACAACATCCTCGACATTGGAAGAATGGCCTGCAAACGTTTTTAATTCCCTGCCGGTGGATACATCCCAGATTTTCACCTCGTCTCCTCCGGCGCTGACGATTATTTTGCCGTCTGTGGAAAATACAGCCGCATTCACGGAGCTCTTGTGTCCGAGAAATGTTTTCACTTCTTTCCCGGCGGCAATATCCCAGAGCTTCATCGTCCGGTCCCCGCTGCCAGAAAGAAGATGCTTCCCGTCGGGCGAAAAGGCAACCGCACTGACAGGCCGCTCATGGCCTTTGAAAACAAGTTCTTCCTTGCCCGTGGCAAGATGGAGCAACTTCAGGAGATTGTTATCGCAGCCCGCCGCCGCGTACCGGCCGTCCGGTGAAAAGGCAAGGGAGCCGACCCATTTCTGATTTTTGAACTCGCTGATTTTGGCACCGGACACAACATCGCGTAGAATGATCACGCCGTTTCTATCGCCGGATATTATTTTCTTTTTGTCGGTGGACATAGCGAAGGCATCCACGACCATAGTGTGGCCGCCGGACGTTTTTTCTTCTGCGCCGGTTTCAATGTTCCAGATTTTGAAAATTCCTTCGCCGTTTCCGGCAAGCACGGATTTGCCGTCCGGCAGAAAATCGGCAAAGATAACACCGTAGGCAAGGCCTTTGAATTCCCTGCGCAGTCTGCCTGTGGAAAGCTCCCACAGCCGCAGTGTCGCGCTGCCATGATCGCCCGACAGGGCATAGGCGCCGTCGGGGGACACAGCCGCACATTCCACAAAATTGGCATATCCTTTGAACACCTTAACCTTCCGTCCCGAAGCGATATTCCAGAGGATGAGCGTTCGGTCGGCGCTTGCGGAAAGCGCGTATCGGCCGTCGGCGGAAAAGTCAACGCAACGCACGGCACCCTGATGGCCGGAAAACTTCTTTATTTCCTTGCCGGATGCGACGTCCCACAGCCTGACGGTTTTATCCCCGCTTCCCGACAAGACATACCTCCCGTCCGGAGAAAAAACGACCGAGCTTATCGGATTTTCGTGACCGGTAAATGCCTTGCGGGGTTTGCCTGAGGCAATATCCCAAAGGACAATGGCACCGTCAAAACTGCCCGACAGGGCGTGCTTCCCGTCGGGAGAGAAAGCAACTGCGGAAACAAGATCCTCATGTATATTAAATGACTTGATTTGCAGGCCGGTCTCTGCATCCCACAGGCGCATGGTTTTATCGTGGCATCCCGACAGGGCGTATTTCCCGTCCGGCGATAAAGCCACCGCATAGACAATACCTGCGTGGCCGGAAAATGTTCTCATCTCCCTGCCGGAGGATACATCCCAGAGTTTCATTTTGTCATCGATGCTTCCGGAGAGCGCGAATCTGCCGTCGGAAGAAAATACAACGGCGTTTACCATCATATTGTGGCCGTTCAGTGACATGATTTCACGGCCGGTTTCGATGTCCCAGAGTCTGATGGATTTATCCCAGCTTGCGGAAATTATTTTTTTACCGTCCGGAGAAAAGGCGACAGCACGGACATTCGAGTCATGACAGGCAAATTTTCTCAGTTCGCGGCCGGTCGCGGCATCCCAGATTTTTATGGTATGATCATCGCCGCCGGAAACAATATATTTGCCGTCCGGAGAAAAAGCGGCGGAAAACACCTGACCGGTATGTCCCATCTGCACGAAAATCTCCGGCCTTTGAGCTGCGCCCTGTGACGATAAGGCCGGAGTGGACAGCCAACATACCGCAAATAAAAAGACAAGCTTTGCTTTCAATGTTTTTCCCGTCATACCTGTTTCACCATCACCGGCGGGAAATTCATCCCGCGGGAATCCAGTTTTTCAGTCATTCCCCTTATTCCCTCTTTTTGCTTTTAGCCAGTCCCTGCTGATATTTCTTCCAGCCCGGGCACCACGTCGTATGCCATCGCCAGATTTTTGAGATAATCGAATCCGGCTTTTTTTCGGCACGAAGACGTATCCAGCAGGTTTCACATCTCGGCATCATTTTTCGCCTCCCGGAAGGAATCTTTCCCCCTGTCGCCATTTTTATGGATAGTACTTTATGCCATTTGCCGCTCAGGGGCAAGAGCAGGCTGATGTTGGAGGTATTACCGGTGAGACAGGTTCAGGTCTTTACTTTTAGCGTGCCCGCTGACCGGGTAACCGGCTGTCCCGGTCCAGGGGCTTCTTGAAGATGTCCCATCGGTCATTGTCCCATGAGGTGACGTGAATGACCGCGTTGGGATATTCGATGTGCAGGGGTCGTGCCATGAACTCTCCCGGTGGTCGGCCAAGTTGATCAACTCTGTCCAAGGAAAAAGTTAATAAGTTAACAGCGTCCCCATATTTTCGTTCTTTTATCCCTGGTTTGCGGCTGTTCACCCTATGGAAGTATCTACAGCGTGGCTGCCGATGAACGGGAAGCAGGCACGATTGTTTCAGACGCCAAGATCACGGCCATGATCCAGAAAAAATTCGTTGAGGACCGCGACATCAAGGTCCTGGATATTTCCGTTTATTGTTATAAGGGGAACGTGTATCTGGTGGGGGAATACGATCAGGCGCAGCAGAAGGAACGGGCCGTGAAAATCGCCGAGGCCACTGAAGGCGTCAAATCCGTGAAGACCCATCTTCTGCCGAAGAAAAAGGACGATACGTGCGGAGCAGTCGAAAACCTGGCCATCCGGACCAAGCTTGAAGCCAAGCTCGTCGCCGACATGGACGTCTGGTCAACGAATATCGATGTGAAGGTGGTTCAATGCCATGTCGTGCTGCTGGGCATCGTGGAGTCGAAAGAGGAAATCACCCGTGCCGTAGCCCATGCCCGTAGCGTGGCAGGTGTCAGGGACGTAACCTCGTATCTCACGTCAACAGAGTGACGTCTTCCTTCATCCCCCCTTTTTGCTTTTAGCCAGTCCCTGCTGATATTTCTTCCAGCCCGGGCACCACGTCGTATGCCATCGCCAGATTCTTGAGATGATCGAATCCGGCTTTTTTTCGGCACGAAGACGCATCCAGCAGTTTTCACATCTCGGTATCATTTTTCGCCTCCCGGAAGGAATCTCCCCCCCTGTCGCCATTTTTATGGATAGTACTCTATGCTATTTACTGCTCAGGGGCAAGAGAAGGCTGATGTTGAGGTATTGCCGGGGAAGCAGGTTCAGGTCTTTTCTTTTAGTGTGTCCTGCTGACAGGGTAACCGGCTGTCTGTCCCGGTCCAGGGGCTTCTTGAAGATGTCCCATCGGTCGTTGTCCCATGGGGTGACGTGATTGACTGCGTTGGTATATTCGATGCGCAGGGATCGTGCCATGGGCTCTCCCGGTGGTCGGCCCGGTTGATCTGCTCTGCCAAGGAGAAAGTTAATAAGTTAACAGCGTCCCCAATTTCGACACATCTTCTGCCGAAGAAAAAGGACGATACGTGCGGAGCAGTCGAAAACCTGGCCATCCGGACGAAGGTCGACGCCAAGCTCGTCGCCGACATGGAAGTCTGGTCAACGAATATCGATGTGAAGGTGGTTCAATGCCATGTCGTGCTGCTGGGCATCGTGGAGTCGAAAGAGGAAATCACCCGTGCCGTAGCCCATGCCCGTAGCGTGGCAGGCGTCAGGGACGTAACCTCGTATCTCACGTCAACAGAGTAACTTCCTCCTTTATTCCCCCTTTTTGCTTTTAGCCAGTTCCTGCTGATATTTCTTCCAGCCCGGGCACCACGTTGTATGCCATCGCCAGATTCTTGAGATAATCGAATCCGGCTTTTTTTCGGCACGAAGACGCATCCAGCAGGTTTCACATCTCGGTATCATTTTTCGCCTCCGGGAAGGAATCCCCCCCCTGTCGCCATTTTTTTTATGGGTAGTACTCTATGCTATTTACTGCACAGGGGCAAGAACATGCTGATGTTGAGGGTATTGCCGGGGAGGGGTGAACATGCGATGTCAAGATTAAAGATCTGACCCCGATATCTCAGTTAGCTTTACAACTTGAAACTAGAAACCAGAAACTAGAAACGGGATTTATTTTGGCGGGGGTTTAAAAAGGAAGATGTGACTCTAAACTCTTGCGGTTGATCTGCTCTGCCCAAGGAGAAAGTTAATAAGTAAACAGCGTCCCTCAATTTTTCCCATTGTAGATTTGGGATCAGAACCATCTTTTGAGACGCTCCATCACTTGACAACTGCACCTTCGCGCCTATAGGAATCGCAAGTCGAGGCCCAAAAATACGATTTTGCATCAATTATACAACCTACAACTCCGCCGCTAAATATGATCCAAACATTTCCGTAATTATAATTATCAAAATCTACAGATCTTGGATTGCCAAGCATTTTCTTTACCTCTTCTCGCGTCATCCCTAATTCTATATTTTCAATTGCGAGGGTTGTTTTGGATTTTATTTCAGTTTTTATTTTTTCCAGCTCATCTATCTTGATGAAAACTTCTTTCCTTTCCTGTCTGATTCTTGCTGTTTTATCAAAATCGTTGTTTGATAGCTGCTGTTGGAGTTTTCTTACTCTGTCTTCAAGCTCTTGAAGCTGTTTTTCTTGGTCTTTTATTTTGGCTGCGAAATTTTTGTCTTCTTTGACTCGCTTTAAACTTTCTTTCACCTCCTTCAAATCGACTTCGGCTTTAACTTCCATAAATAGAGTCAGGGTTTCACCAACTGCCTTGAATTCTTCAGAAATAATTTCTACTTTCAGAATTCCGCCTGTATAGGTTTTGATTTCATCCTTTGTCAACCTGAACTCTGAAACTTCTGTTTTGCTTTCAATGTAGCTACCCGCTTTTTCAAGACATAATCGCTTGGCTTCAATAAAGGCTATCTTTTTGGCATCGCTTTTGGTGTCGCTATCGCCTAAAGTATATTTATAGCTGGCGTTAATAGTTTCTTTTGATTGAGCAAAAATAGCTTCAGAAAACAGAAGGCAAAAGATAATGACTAAAAATGATGCATTGATATAATTACGAGTCATATCATTCTCCTTTACAGCTAACGACAAGCTCACCTGCCGCCAACACTGCGGAGCACTGAACCTTGAATAACCACCTGCTTTGATGCGGGGCAGAGCCTTTCAAAAACCGCCGAGCTGTTGGCGGTCAGGTGGAGTGAC